>JAWKLZ010000001.1:600826-1201653 GCA_041392475.1 Chitinophagales bacterium
AATTTGTAGTCGCAATTGAAGAAATGATACGTTATCAAAAATTATCATTGATTATTGATTTAGATCGCTTCGTTGGAGATTTGCAACAAGGGCTGTTTTTTGATTCTAATATCCCAAAAGGGTATGGTTTGGGGAGTTCGGGGGCGGTTGTAGCGGGGGTAGTGAGCAAGTATGGCAATGATTCGGCGGAAGAATTGAAGATAAATTCACTTCGTGCTTTGCAGCAACAGTTCGCCGTATTGGAGTCTCATTTTCATGGGCAAAGTTCGGGATTTGACCCTTTGGTGTGTTATTTGAATCAAGCGGTTTTGAAAACGAAAAATGAAGTTCGTACCATTGAAGTGGATATGAAGCAAGAAGGTGAAATGATTTTGTTTTTGATAGATACCCAATTGTCGAGGGAAACGGAGCCTTTGGTGCAATATTTTCTAAACCGATTAGAAACTCCCGATTTTGATTTTTTTTGTAGAGAACAATTGAAGCCCGTGAATGATGTATGTATCGAGGCTTTTTTGGAAGGAAATGGAAAAATATTGAAAGATTCTATCCATCAACTTTCTGTTCTGCAATGGAAATATTTCCAGCGAATGATTCCAAATCATTTTCGTAGTTTTTGGGAAAATGGTTTAGAATCAGGGAAATATGTTTTGAAATTGTGTGGGGCAGGCGGTGGAGGTTGTATGATGGGAATGGCTGATTTGGAGAATTGGGGTTTTTTGGAGAAGACTTTTGGGAAGTCGAATTTAAATGAAGTTTGTAGAGTATTATTTTGAGGTTTAAAATATGTGACCAAAACATGTTTTGAAGTCTATTATCATTATCTTTTTCGAGTTTCAAAAGGAAAATCGTTGAAGATTGCATATCGTGTTTTACTTTAATTTAAACAAATAATTATCTAAATGATACATCCTCAAACAAGTTTGCGGTATATTAATGATGTGGTAGGGTATGGTGTGTTTGCGAAGGCATTTATTCCCAAAGGTACGGTGATTCAGGCACATGATGCTTTAGAAATAGAAATACCAGAAGTTGTGTATGAGCAGTATGATGCAAGCATTAAACAATATGCCCAAAAATATGCTTATATCAACGCTGAAGGGACTCGAGTAGTGAGTTGGGATTTTGCGAAATACACCAATCACTGCTGTGATAGCAATACTTTGTGTACGGGTTATGGCTTTGACCTTGTGATTCGAGACATTGAAGAGGGGGAGGAAATCACCTGTGAATATGGCCCACTCAATGTAGAAACCGAAATGCCCTTGGAGTGTGCTCGTCCAGGATGTAGGGGTCTATATAGTCCAACAGATTTTGAAAAATATCATTCCGTATGGGATGAAAAAATCAAGAATGCTTTGGTACATTTTAGAGAAGTAGAACAGCCGTTGTTGGTCTTTTTGGAGGTGAAAACTTTAGGGCAAATTGGTGATTTCTTGATGGATAATCACCAATATCAGTCAGTTACCAACCTAAAATGGCATACAAAAACGGTACTTGTTTAATCTCCCCAAGCAATAAAATCGGAAATTGAAGTACAGTCGTCAATCAATTTATCGTAATACGCTGCAAAATTGCTGCGTAGAAGATTGTAGTAATGATTGTCCTTAAACTGTGGTTCTTCCCTGTCCCAAGGATTATCGGCAGCAAGTGTTTTTTCAAACAATTCCTGTCGGTAATCACATTTTCCAGCCATTCTATAACACAAGGCTGCAAAACTACAAGAACTTGCTATTTCTGCTGCTTTCACATAGTAGTTTTTGGCTTGTGTGCAACCATAAAAATTGGCAATATCATCATATTGTTTGTTTGAGGTACTCAAGCTGTACTCCCATGCACTTGTTGCCCAATAACGCACCATCATCCACGAATTGCCGTAGAAAGTCATGTTGTAATATCCATTGGCTATCAAGAAATTGCAGGATGCTTCATCGAGTCCTCCTTCTGCTGCAATGGTTTTCAAATTCAACATTTCTTTGACAAATTCGAGTTTGGTGTATCGTATTGTATCACCAATCGTTGCGGTATGTCCGCTGTAAAAATTGGCATAAAAAGGATTGGCATCCAAATAGGTTTCATAATCAAAGGCATCGCTTTTCCAATAGTCTTTTGGGATTTGATTGAAAACTGCCAATGATTCTTCCATTTTATCTTGTCGCAGATACATGGTTCCCAGTAAATCCAATATTCTATTTTGGTCTTCAACTACTTTTTGGGTTAAGAACTGCTCATAAGGTGTTTTATCTTTTTTGACTGCCAGCTCCAATAGGTTTTCCAAATCTTTGGTATCTGCAAACTCATTGAGGTAGAAAAAGTAATCGCTATAATTGGAGTTGATAAATTCTTTTGTAGGTGCACGTAATAAATTGTTTACTTGAGATATAAACATAGCTGCTTTTGATACTTCTTTGTTTTTTTCGTAGCGAGCAGCCAAAGCAAACATCACTTTTTCATAAGTAGTAGGACTTGGGTATCCATATTCACTTTCTTTTTGTTTATCAGGTGGATAGTTTTTTTGAAGCCATTGCAGCGATTCAAAAAGCTGACTTTCTGCCTCTTGCGAAATACCGCCATAATCGTTGGTAAATGCCATAATTCGGGTGAGGTGGATTTGATTTTGAATTTCTTCATTTGTTCCTTTTGCAGTTTCGGCTTGCTGCAAATAGGTGTTGGCTTGCAGGTAGTTGTCGTTCATAAATGAAAGATAAGCAGCTGATAAATTCCAAAATGCAAGGTTATGGACCTTATTGCTTTGAATTCCTTTTTCGACGAAGTTCAATATTCTGTCCAAATATTTTCGGTCGTTTTCTTTGTTTTGGTCGTCAATTTCTTCGTAGTTGATAAAAATACTTGCTGACTCAAAACCTGTGTAAGCAGGCGTAAGTAGCCAGTCTTCTAATTTGTTGATTTCTCGGGTAATCAACAATTCCAATTCGGGCATATCAGTAGCAAGCGCATATACATTGTTGATGCTCTCCAATGCTTTGCCTGGGCTTCTAATGCCTTTCATCAGCCAAAGTGCCGCTTTTTCTTGGTCATTTTTAGCGAATTTCAAACTTGCTTCGATGTTATTTCCTTCAAAGCCTTGATAGGCACGGTGTCGTTTGTTGGGAGCATTTTTGAAGGATATTGCAAAATTGTAATCTGCTGCCGCTTCTTGACCCGTATGGAATAGAGCTGTTGCCCTATGCATCATTGCCCAATATTTCACAATGCTTTCACTTTGAAGTGGTTTGATATATTGGTCATATAGTTTGACTGCTTGAGGATAATCTTCGAGATAGCGAGCTAAAACCACCATTTGGTAGCCATATCGCAATTGCAGTTTAGGATTTGCTTGTGGATAGACGTTTTTGGCGAGGTCAATGAGTTTTTGAAGTGCAGGTTTGGCCAATTTATCATCTGTCCATGCGCCACCGATTTCCAAAGCCTTTTCTACCTCTTTGGCATAGAGTATGTAATCAAGTGTAGCCTTATCTTGTTTTTCTACCAAATGTTTAACCAATTGATATTTATAGATGTTTTTGTTTTTTAGCGCATCCATATTTACATATTCCACATCACTTTGCTTAAATTGATATCTGTACAGAAACTTGCGTATTTCTTCAATTTCTACTTCGTTTTCGAGGTAATTTGCCCACTCCTGCAAATTTGTGTCTATTCCCATTTTGATAAGTTCTGGCACGCCTTCATTCAGAAAAATAGTGGTAAAATAAAAAGGACGGTACTGCTGCAAGCCTGCAGTATTGGGGCTAAATAAGCTGTAACGATAATCTTCTGCCATCGGATAATCACTGCAAGTGTGCAAAGTTGTTGGAGAGAAAAATGCAATGATTATCAGGTAAAAAAATATCTTTTTGATAGGGTTTTTCATGTTTTCTATTTAGGGTTCAGACTATTATTCAATAGCGCATTTTGAAGGGAAAAATTATTCATTTTCCTCAATATTTTTCTCTGTTTCTAAGGCAATGTTATCACCATCTTTGAGCAAATACAGTTGTTTTGTGCTATCTGCAATATTGATAACAAATTTGTTGGCTGCAATATTCTGTCGGTGATGCTTTTTTTCACGACCTTCTACCCAATCAACCGATACATGGTTGGGACCGATATAAAAAGGCACTTCAATGCTGTTTTGTTCACCGTCTTTTTCAGAATCAAAATGATAACTTGTAAATCCGCCACTATTGACTTTGAAGTGAATAAAGGTATTGGGAGAGAGTAAACTATCTTCAATGTGTACTTCAATGTTTTGCTTGAGAGGTTCGGTTTTATCTTTGGCTATTTTACGAACCATTGCATCAATTTTTTCAAATCTTTTAATATATTTTTTACGAATAAAACTCGTACCTGCATCACTTTTCTGAACTTGTTTTCCGTTTGCTCGAATGTTGATACTTGTACCGCCTCTATCATAGACCATCTCTTTTTTCTCCTTGATGCTGTTAAATTTTTGTTTTACGCATAGTTGATAGATGCTGTCTAATTCTTTGTCCGTGAGTTGAAAATAAACTTTGTTGTGTGCATTAAACACATGGTAGTCGATATTAGAACTATCGCTGGAAAGTTCAATACTATATCCCGTTGGCATCATTCCTCCGTGATCGCTCAGTCTGATAGAAAAATCTGATGGACGCTCCTTAGGCATTGAAGAGCAGCTGAAGAGTGTAAGCCAAAAAGAGAAAAGAATAGGGGTGGCAAAATTTATTTTTTTCATGGTTTTTGAATTTATAAACATTACACAGTCTTTAGGCTTTAAATTATTAAACTACGAATCAATATACAAAAAGAAATAATTTATGCGGCAAATAAACCTTTTTATCTTATTGGCAACTGTGATATTTTTACAGGTTGGCTGCAAAAAAGAAAACCCTACAAACATGACACCAAATCCACCTATTTCAGAAACTTCCGAAATACTTTATCTTGCTTTGGGGGACTCTTATACGATTGGTCAATCTGTTGAAGAGGCTGAACGTTGGCCCATACAATTGGCGAAGAACTTACAGTTGGTAGGTATTGAAGTAGCAGATCCTCAGTTGATTGCGAAGACAGGTTGGACTACTGCTAATTTAAAAGATGCGATTGATGAAGCTGAATTGGAAAATAATTTTGATCTTGTTTCGCTGCTGATTGGCGTGAATAATCAGTATCAAGGGAAAAGTATTGAACAATATAAAGTAGAGTTTGAAGAACTGCTGATAACTGCGGTGAAATTGGCAAAAGACAACAAAAAAAGGGTCTTCGTGGTTTCGATTCCCGACTATGGTGCTACACCATTTGGAGCTGCAAATGCAGCTGCAATCGGATCAGAAATTGACGCTTTCAATGTTATTAACAAGCAAATCACCGATAAATACAGTATTCAGTACTTTGATATTACACCTATTTCTCGACAAGCAAAAGACAATCCTGCATTGACTGCAAAGGATGGATTACATCCTTCTGGCGAAATGTATCGACTGTGGGTAGAGTTGATATTGGAGGAGGTGAAAGGAATGTTGGCAAAATAAAATGAAAATGAAAAAACACACTGATAAATAGTTTTAGACTTTGGACGAGGGAGCAGAGATGCGAGAAGTTAGACATTAATCAATTGATAATGAATAATTTACGATTAAACGACAAAAGCAGGCAAATCTTTGATTACCAAATCTTTACATCTTACTTCCTGCTTCTTACTTCTTTCGTCCAAAGTCCAAAACAGTTGTTTGAGGAATATTAATTGTTAAGATAAATATGGCTGACTACTTAGTATAGTTATTTTTATATAAATTCGCTCTTCAAACAACCTATTACAGTAATTAGTCTATTAGTGACTGGTTATTGGTTTTACAAAACATTATTTATCAGAATTTTTACTGTACTATCAGAATACTATTTGCACCATGAATAATAGACTTGTTTTTTGCCTTATTTTATGTTTTGTCATTTATTTTGTTGCTTGTAACAATGATTCAACAAACTCCAACGATGGCAATGATTCAAAAACAGATAGCATTGAAGTAGTTGCAAATATCCAGACAAATGATTCTTTAATGGATACGATTGCAGCAAATGATACCGTAGCCGTGAATAGTTACAGCATTGCAGACAATAAAATGCTGACTCCCCCACAAAGTATATCAGATTATGAACCCAATGAGCGAGGTATTTATGAAATCAATTGGTTGACACTCACAGACATTAAGTTTGAAGAAAAAATTGCAGCCCAAGACAGTGCCTTGTATTTATATCCTACATTTGGTCAAATCGTAAAATCATTGGATGGTAAAAAGGTGTCTATCAAAGGATTCATTATTCCCGTAGATGTAGAAACCCATTACTATGTCTTATCAGCTAATCCCTTTAGTGCTTGCTTTTTTTGTGGAAAAGCAGGGCCAGAATCTATTTTGGAATTGCAATTAAAGGCTAATCCTTCAAAAGCATACGAACTGGATGCTTTTCGTACTTTTGAAGGTACTTTCGAGTTGAACGGAACAGATGTAGATCACTGTAATTATATTTTGAAGAAAGCCGTTTTGGTGAAGGAGTAGTTTTAGCTAAAAGAATATTGACTTTCAGTTGATTATATTTTATTTTTCATCTTTTATTCTTGATTTTTATCTATCAAAACCAAAGCAGCAGGCATAAACACCAAAACCGTAGGCACTAAGAACAGGCGACTTTCATGACAAGCCGTCATGCTGTAATGAATGACAAACCAAATCGGGACAATTACCCAAAACAATAGCTTCAATCGAGTAGGTAAATACCTGAAAACCATAAAAGTCAATAAAGGCAAGATATTGAACATACCGAAAGTCCAAAAATGCGTGTGACCCAAATAGCAGTTGAGCCACAAAATATAAGAAATATCTGGTGCAACACGTTGGGGATAACCATAATGCATCCGTAAACTCACAATAATGGCTACAAATAATACTAAACAAAGTGCGCCTACCTTCAATTGAGGCAAAGAGTGAACCCTACTTTGTAGTCCATTCCAGTTTACCGAATCAACCATCAGAAAAATCGGAATCAATACAGCCGTTTCTCTATTGAAAGCAGCCAAAATACACAGTGGAACAAACCACCACAAAGGACGCTCATACCACAAACAAACTGCAGCCAACAAAAAGAAAATAACATCCAAATAGGTGCTGAAACTCAAATCACTATCAAAAACGGCACGAGACATGGCATATGATAGTGGAATGAAGGCAAACAGAATGAGGTAAGAATTTGCAGTAAATTTTCGATAAAAAAGGTAAGCCAAACCAAAGATGACAAGGTGTTCTAAAAAGCGAAAACCCATGAAAACTGCAAAATAAGTCTTGGCAGTCGACAAGCCCAAAGTCAAGCCTATTTGTGCCAAGACTTCAATGGCATAAGGAGCAAGAACACGGTATTGCCACGGATTGAAGAAAGGAGATTCTCCCGCCAATAAGCGTTGGTGTCGGTCATATTGCATCGTGTCTATGATGTTGGTATAGCCCATTTCAAAATAATGACTCGCCAAAGCATAGCCGCTTAACAATACAATGCACAATGCAAAACCCACAATTGTTCCTATATTTGTTGAGACCTTATTTATGCCCATCAATGGTTTTCATTTTGGTTTCTATTCTGAATTTTTCTTAAAAAGATGGTGAAGTTACAAAACAATTACAATTGGGATGTGGAAGCAATGTTGTTTACAGTGTTGTTGATAGGCTATTTTGTGGCTTATTTGCTGCCCATGTTGTTCACTGCTTGCGACAATGTGCAAATGGCTTCGGTATTTTATCCTGACGAAGGGCGGTATGTGCAAGTTATTCGTGGAGGATTGGAGGCGCAGACCTTGCGGATACATTTTGTAAGTTACGGTCATTTTTTCTTCAATTTGGTGTTGATACCGTTATTATTTTTGCAGCAATTTTTCATTATTACCGATGTGCATATTTTGTTGGCATTGAGAGTTATAAGCTGGATATTTGGTTTAGGAAGCGTGGGTTTGACTTTTATGATAGCAAGGCGATTTTTTGGAAGATGGACAGCTTGGTTGAGTGCTTGTTTGATGATGTTTATTCCACTTACCCTCTTAGAATACAGTACAATTGCTCATCCCGATACTTTACAGTTGTTTTTCATTTTGGCGAGTCTGTATTTCACATGTATGTTGGCAGAGGAATTCAATACCAAGTATTTGCTATGGGCAAGTGGTATGGCAGGCTTGGCTTTTTCGGCAAAATATGCGGGTATTTTGCTGCTGCCTTTGATTGCTTTTGTTTTTGGACTTCAATTGTACCGTGCAGAAAGCTTGGAGGAGCCGCCAAAAATCGAAAAAAGGGTAAGCCAGATGCTCGGTTTTTTTATTGTAACTTTTTTATTTTCAGGTATCTTATTGCAGCAATCGGTGGTAACATTTCTTTTCAGTACAGACGGTCATATAGAAAGTGATTGGATTGGAGATACCATTGAGCTTGTTAGAATAGGATTATTCTTGATAACCTTATTGTTTGTAATTTTATATTATTTGAATTGGCGTAAACTTTCTAATTCAAAGCAAAATAAATTTCAATTCGGCTTTTATTATAGCACGATTTCTTTGATGGTTTTTGGACTTGCATTCGTAGTTTCTTCTCCCAATTCATTGCTCGAATTGCAGTTTATCCAAGGATTGTTGTATGAAGGACACAATACCCGAACAGGTGGATTTTTTACAGCCAATAGTTGGCAGATTGCAGAACAGTGGTTTGATATTTTGACCTCCAAATACTTATTGGGCTTTGGATTGTTTGTGTTGGGTTTGGCCGCTTCTTTTTGGAATCTTTGGAGTAGAAAACCCAAAATGGTTAAAACTTAAACCTCATTTTCTTAGTGCAATTTCTCTGAAAGCCAACAACATATCTTTACTATCTTTTACTTCAATGCAAGTAATTAGTTCTTTCAATAAATGCTTTGCAGCCACTTCAACGGCAATGTTTGGATGATAATAATCCCTCGCAAAATGGACATATTTCATAACCATAAAAGCATTGAACCATTTGAAAAAACGTGTGTGAAAGGTACAGTAGTTGCTGGTATTGTTGCGAATTTCATTAAGTTTTTTGTTGAAATTAATTTGTAATGCAAAGTTAAATATTGACTTTGGTAATTCTTTCATGAGGCTCGAAAATTGAGATGAGTCGACTTCATAGTATTTTGTTAATTGAAGGAAAAAGAATTTTAAATCTACAAAAGATTGAAAATGATAGGTTTGGTAAATAGGAGAGGAGTTGGATTGTTGTAATATGTCTGCAATAGCCTTGCCTGTTCCGAAAGGCACACGATCAGAAATACGAGGCGAGGGAATGACACAAGTTGTATTCAATTCCGAAAAATGACCCAATGGAGTGAATTTGTGAAGAAAGTAAAAATCTTCCCCAGCTTTTCGGCGATTCATCCCGCCTTGTTGTCGATAAGCATTTGAACGCACAGCCATACTCGATCCAATAGTTTGGTAAGCATACGGAAACCCCGCCCATTTTTGGGCTTCAATGTAGTACCTTAGGTGTAATTCATATTGGACAATAGCTTGATAAACCTCCTCAGAAAATTCAGTTCCAGCAATCGGATGTTCAAAATGGATGCTACAAGCCTGTGTTTTGGGATATTGCAGGAAATGAGTCTCCAATGCTTCAAAATAATTTTTATTACATTGACTATCTCCATCGAAACAAGCAATGATGCCTTTGGGATTACTTACACTTTCAAGACGTTGTGCAGCTTCATCCATACCGATTTTGCGTGCCAAACCAACGCCTGCATGTTTAGGAGATAATTGTGGGTAATGTCGAATTAAAAATTGCAGCCATGAATGACTTTGATGATTTGCCCATTTTTGAGCATCCTCATAAGTTCGCAAATTTTGGAGTTGAATCTCAAGAGGAGAGTTCATTGAACCATTGATGATTACAATGACTTCAACAGTACATTTTGGAGCATTGCAGTTAGACAAGGATTGAAGGCTGCGAATCAACTGATTCTCATTGTAACAAGGAATCACCACAACTATTCCTAAGTTATTGAGAGGGGGGTTGTGTTCAATTTCCATAAGATAGATTGTGGTTTAAATTTTTGAAAAAGCAATTGCAAGTCATTAATTACTAAAGCAAATGTCGTATTTTTAGGCAAATTGAATAGAAAATATACTGAAACTATGAAATTAAATCTTGATTTAGCTTGTCAAAGTAAACCAGAATGGATTGAAGCAGTGATGAATGACTTTAGTAGTTTTTTGCAAGATCATGCCGATTGTGAGCGCAAAGCATCTTCAATGGCCATGAGTTTTGTAGCAAAATATCCAGACCGAGTGGAGATTATTCCTGAACTTATAGCGACAGCGGTGGAAGAATTGGAGCATTTTCAACAGGTATATGAATTGATGGAGAAGCGAGGCATACAATTAGCCCATCAAATCAAAGGTGATTCGTATGTGCAGGAATTGGTGAAGTTTTGCAGACATGGAAAAGATGACCGATTGATGGATAGATTGTTATTGGCCTCAGTAGTGGAAACTCGTGGTGCAGAACGTTTCAAAATGGTTTCGGATGCACAAGATGACCCTGAAATGCACCGCTTTTACAAAATATTGTGGGCTTCGGAAGCAAAGCATGGACATATTTTTGTGAAAATGGCCTTGAATTATTATGACAAAGATGTTGTTTACAAACGTTTAGAGGAGTTTGTAGAGAAGGAAGCGCAGGTAATCAATGGTTTAGAAATTCGAGCAGCATTGCATTGATTAATCAAATTGATAATTGAAACTTGCTCTTAATCCTATCAACAAACTATTGGAGGTATTGGCTGTCGGAAAAACAGGCTTGTATTTGGAATCTGAACTTGTGCTTAAGCTCGTTCGTGCGCCAAAGGTGAGGAAGTAATTTTTATTGAGATAAAAGTCATAGTCTAAACCCAATACAAAACCCCAACTACTCAACTGCAACAAGTCTTCTTGAACAACAGGATTGTTGATGTTGATTTCAGCAGACTTCAACATACCGTATTGAATACCTGTAATGTAGTTGATAACCAATGGCTGTTTGGTTAAAGAGAACATTCGCTGGTTGCGGTACTTCAAGAGGACAGGAAAATAAGTGTAGGTGAGATTGATGTCCGTGTTGGAATTTCTTGAAGAAGTGCGATATACGGCTTCTTTGGAGAACTTTTGTCCTTGCTCAGAATTGACTATCCATTCCAATTGAAGGCCCCATTTGTTGCTAAACTCGTATCCCATCGCAACTCCATAGGAGTAACCAAAATCCAATTGATGTATTAAGTTGCTGTTTTGTGTAACAGTTTCTTTCAAAGCTGGGTTCAGAATCCAGTTATTGTGAGCAGAGGTGAACCCACCAATATGAAAACCTTTTGTTAAATCAAGATGTTGACGGTAACGAGACATAATTGCATCTCGTTCTGTGCCTACAAACAACTCTTTATCGTTAGCATTGATGTCAATATCTGGCTCATCCAACAGTGCAATAGGCATACTTTGAATAGCCTCTAAGTCAGTAACTAAATCCCTCAATGTACCCTCTGATGAAGAAATTTTTTGGTCTAATGAATTAGTAGCAGTCAAGGGTGATGATGACAAATTGTAAAGTCCAAAATAGTGTGTAGCGTCTGAAATACTTTTTGTGTTAACTCCAATTGTATTGAAGTTCGAATAAAAAGGTGTATTAACGGGCATGGACTCCCAACGAGAAATTGAAAAGTAAGGAGAAGAGTTGCCATCATCAAAATGGAACAAATGTGTGTGTGCAATACTTGATTTTACTTCCAAATCATTTGCACTAGATGTACTACTCGTAGTGAAACTGCTTGCGTGTGTGTGTGCAATATGTTGATCAACATTAACTTTATTATCATTAGAAGGATTTGAATTTATTCTTGATGATATGTTATAATCAGGAGAAAAAGGAATCACTATAGCATAAGGTGTATTATTGCGGTCTACGACTTCTTGTGTGTTTATAGCAATATTTGAAATGTTATTGTTTGAAGTAGAAGTACTCTTTGTTGAAATGTATAATAAAGAACCAATTAACACTAGAACACCAATCACTGTAGAAGTAATAAATGCAGGCTTCCGATAGAAGGGGATGGGTAATGGCAAATCCATGTTTTCCCAAATACTTGAAGAAGGAAATACTTCGAAGTCCTTTAGGTTTTCTCGGAAAATATCGTCTATGTGATATTTAGACATAAGCTTCTTTAACAGTGTTGCTGTTGTATAATTCGTGTACTTTTTTCTGTAAAATGTATCTAGCTCTAGCTAATTGTGATTTTGAAGTACCCTCACTAATTTCAAGCATATCAGCAATTTCTTTGTGTGAGTACCCTTCAATGACATACAAGTTGAAGACCGTTCGATAACCAGGTGACAAACTTTGTACCATTTTCATCAAATCCTTTGCAGCAAGGTTTTCTATCGTGTGATCATCAATCACATCAAAGTGCGAATTGTTGACATCCATGATGGGATACATAGGAACCGATTTACGAAAATGTTCAATGGCCGTGTTCACAAAGATACGCCGAATCCATCCTTCAAATGAGCCTTCAAATCTAAACTTGTGAACATTTTTGAAAATTTTCACAAAGCCCTCTTGTAGAATGTCTTCTGCACTGTGATAATCACTGGCATATCGCAAGCAAATGGAAAACATTTTGGGAGAAAACTTTGCATAAAGCAACTCCTGAAATTTTCGTTTGCGAGCAATACAGCCTTGAATAAGTTTTTTATCTGGGATGTCGTTTTTAAACATCATACGATTTTATAGAGCGAAAATTAGATGAAAACGTTGTATGTCCCCTTGTTTTACCCTCCAAATTAGTAATTTTTTAGAAAAACAACTAATTTTTCAATAGCTTTTGCTCGATGGCTGATCTTATTTTTTTCGTCTGCATCCATTTCTGCAAAGGTTTGGCTGTATCCTTCTGGCACAAAAACAGGGTCATAACCAAAACCTTTGTCGCCTCTAAGTGAATCAATTATGCTACCTTTTACGATACCTTCAAATTGATATTCCTGCCCTTCGAGTATCAATGAAACAACTGTTCGGAACTGTGCTTGCCGGTTTTCGATGCCCTTTAATTTTGACAACAATAAGCTTATATTGTCGCTTGCTTTGCATAATTCGCCTGCATATCGTGCTGATTTTACTCCTGGCTCGCCATTCAATGCAAAGACTTCTAAGCCAGTGTCTTCCGAAAAACAATTGACCCCAAATTTTTGGTGAATCACACTCGATTTTTCGTAGGCATTTTCCTCCAAAGTGTCGTGAGGTTCGGGAATATCGTCCGTAAAACCAAACTCTTTGAGGCTTACTACTTCAAATTTATCGCCAACCACCTTTTTTACCTCCGAAACTTTATTTGGGTTGTTCGTAGCAAAAATTAATTTCATAGTTCAAACATTTTTTGCAAATTTCTCCAAAGATATGTTTTTCGTTGTACATCCTTTGAGATAGTCGTAAGATCATCCGCCAACAAAATTTGACAGCCTCTAAAGGTGAGCAACTGATACAAGCCCAATCGAATGTTTAATCCCAAAGAAGAAGGCTTCAATCCAAACACAATCAGTCTATTGGATTGTGTTTGTTCAAGTATAGATTTGAAGGAAAAAGACTCGGTCTGAGCATGAAAAATGGCAACTTGCTCCATATCGACCTTTGCAGCCTTCAATATTTTCTCCAACAAATCCCATTCTATCTTGGGAAATTCATCTTTTGCATAATTCGCTACAAGGGCTATTTTCTTGTCTGCATTTGAGACATCACTTGAAGGTTCCTCCGTTTTTAAACTATAGAGTTCTTCTTCAAATAGCTTGGAAATACTTACTTTATTGAATTCAAACATAAATCAAAATTTAAAATTCCATGTCACTGACGGAATAATCGGAAAAATAGACACCTGCTTTAATTTGATATCCACTGAGCCATTCGTAATGCCGGTACCACCTGTTTCATCGTTGATTTCTGGAACTGCATACACGAAAAACGGATTTTGGCGGCTGTAAACATTGTAAATCGCTACGACTAATTCCGATTCAAAGTTAGGGTTTTTTTGCTTCTTTTCGGGGCTGCGGAGGTCACGAGTAGCCGCAATGTCGAAACGGTGATAGGGTTTCAAGCGGTAAGAATTTCGTGGACTATCGAAAGCCGAATAGACCCAACCTTCAATCACATAAAAACTATTCGGAATTGTCAAAGCCTGTCCTGTGCCATACACAAACGTTCCCGAAAGCTGCCACCTATCGCTCAACTTGTAAGAACCCACTAACGAAAGGTCATGTGTGCGGTCATACCTTGCAGGAAAACTCTTGCCGCCGTTGATGTCTGGAAATTTCCTAGTAGTGCGTGAAAGCGTATAACCTATCCATCCATTGAAGCGACCTTTCCGCTTTTTCAAAAACAACTCCAAACCATACGAACGTCCTGCACCAAATACAAATTGGTCTTCAATATTGGTGTTCAATTCTGGAACATAGGTTTCGGAAAATTCGATTTGGTTGTCCATGTTTCGGTAGTAGCCTTCAATTGAGGCTTCATATTTATCCTCTGCAAAATTGCGGAAAATTCCCAATGAGTATTGTTCTCCTCGTTGTGGTTTAACCTTTGCGGTACTCGGTACCCAAAGGTCGGTTGGTAAAGTTGAAGTAGCATTGGAGACGAGGTGAATGTATTGATTGCTAAATACATAACTTGCCTTCAATGAAGTTTGTTCATCAATCGTATAGCGCAAACTCAACCTGGGAGCAATGCCAAAATAAGTCTCAATAGGTTCTCCTTTGGCATACTGAATCGTATCTCTATCAATGTCCGAAATACCTGTTTGCACGATGTTTTGGTAAGGGCCTACTTGCCGAAAAGCCGAAGCCCGAATTCCCACATTTGCTTTCAGTCTTTTTCCAATACTAAATTCATCCTGTACATAAATCGCAGCTTCATGGGCGTATTGTTGGGTCAGTGTGTCGGTGTCAATGTTGGTCTCACCTACTTGTGCGTCAATGGTATAGGGAGTGAACGTATGGTAGGTGTAATTTGCGCCATATTTGATGGTGTGTTGGGGATTGGGAAAATAGTCAAAATCGAGCTTGAAGTTCCAATCGTTTACACCCGAATAGAGGGAAGAACTGAAGTCATTGAAGTCGGTCTTTACTTCAAAGTTGTAAGAGTTGTAGATGGCAGAGATATTCAAAAACAACTTGTTGTTAAACAGGTGATTCCAGCGCATTGTTGCCGTTGCATTTCCCCACGGCATGTCTAACACAAAACCATCCGTTGAGCGGTAGTTTAAGACATCTCGCCCAAAATAACCACTGGCATAAATCCTATCTTTGTCCGAAAACTGGTAATTGATTTTGGTGTTGAGGTCGTAAAAAAAGTAGCCATTCCCTTCAAAGTTGGTTCCTTTCAAAAACGGCTGCGCCAATACATCGGCATACGTTCGTCGCCCCGAAATGAGGATGGAACTTTTGTCTTTCACCAAAGGTCCTTGTAGGGTCAAACGGGAGGAAATCAAACCAATGCCGCCTGCGGCTTCCCATTCTTGGTTATTGCCTTCTTTCATTGCTATTTCTAAAACCGAGGACAACCGTCCTCCAAATTCGGCGGGCATACTGCCTTTGTGCAAGGTTGTATTTTTGATGGCATCTGGATTGAAGACCGAAAAGAAGCCGAACAAATGGCCTGTGTTGTAAACTACGGCTTCGTCCAACAATATCAAGTTTTGGTCAGGTCCTCCACCTCGCACATATAGCCCTGAATTGATTTCGCCAGACGACATCACTCCTGGCAAGAGTTGAATCGCTCTCAATACATCTACTTCACCCAAAAGCGCAGGTAAAGATTTGATGCTTTCGATAGACAAATCTACACGCCCCATGTCCGTACTTTGGACATTTTCATCTTTGCGTTTGGCAGTTACTTCAATGATGTCTTCCAATAATATTCCATCCTGCACCATTTTGAAGTTGAAAGAAATATTTTTATTCAGTTCGATGTCAATTTGTTGGGTGCTATACCCTAAAAATGAAGCTTCTATTTTGTATTTACCTTCGGGTAGAGTGAGCGAATAAAAACCATATAGATTGGCGGATGTACCTTGTACTTTGTTGTCGCTGTTATAGACGTTTGCGCCAATGAGTGTTTCTCCTGTTTTGAAGTCCTTAATGTAGCCACTTAGGGTGTATTGGGATTGGGCGTGTAAGGCATTGAAGGAGAAAACTAAAAAGAGTAATATTTGGAGTATGTATTTGTATTTCATGGGTTGTTTGTCAAATCATAGAATTTACAAAGCTACAATGTTGTAGAGCAAGATAAAGTTCATGGAAGTTGGTAGTTTTATGTGTTGATATGGATTTTTACCAAGACCAAAGTAGAGTGGCATAATTTTAGAAGCTTTATCTTCTGTTTTAGAGAAAAATGTTTGATGTCTGTTTTGTAGATTTATCAATGAACAACTAAAAATAAGTTTATAGTTAACACCTATCGCATGAATATAAAATGGCTTTTTGATTATCTTCTAAATTTTGGCATCAAAAAAGAGGACAACAAAGAAATTGCTCTCAAAGTACGTATGCTTAATGTTGATGCTTTGATGAGTACACTTATTCCAATTTTTGTTTTGTTAGCTTATTATATAGACAGAGTATATCTTCATCCATTGTTGGTGGCTCTTTTAATTGGGACAATTTTTGTTTCATGGATAGTATTTGCATTGAATCGGTTTTATTTGCATTCTGTATCTAATGTTTTGATGCTTAGTTATTTTTTAATAGTTATTTTGTTTTTAGCATTTTGGTTGGGTGAAGAATCTTATCTTCATTTATTGTTGATAGCGATTGGAATGTCTGGCTTTATTTATTATTTGGGGCGACCTTACCAATCTTTTGCTGTATTCGGTAGCTACATGGGAATCTTTGGTATCTTGTATTTGTTGGATTTTGAGTTTTTCTACGGTAGGTTGGAATTGGACTCAAAATCAATGAGTTTTATCAAAAACGTTTCCATTTCTGCGTTCTTCATCATCTTGATTTACAAAATGCTTGGTTTGGTATTGATTTATGAGGAATTGCTGCGTGCAACCAGAGAAAGCGAGGTTTCGTTTCGGAATCTATATGAGTACAATCCTGTGGGAATTGCAATATCCGATGGAATAGGAATCATCACTCAAGCAAATCCTACTTTATGTGATTGGTTGGGATATGAAGAAAAAGAATTGATTGGTTTATCTGCGGCGGATATTTCTTTTGAAAAAGATAGAGAGAGAGAACGAATTGCAGCTAAGGATTTGGTTGAGGATGAAAGCGATAATTTTGTGATAGAAAAACGATTTATCAAAAAGACTGGAGAAATTGTTTGGAGTAATTTATCTGTTGCTGTTATTAGAGATAAGCAAAGGCACATTGTTAATGCTATTGGGATGGTCGAAGATATTAGCAAGCGGAAAAAACAGCAGTTAATCATTGAAAACAATGTAGAACAATTAAATCTCAAAAATGCAGAATTGAAAAAATATATCGAGTCTAATATGCAACTCGAAAATTTTGCATATATCGCTTCGCACGATCTCAAAGAGCCTATCTGTTCTATACAAGGTTTGGTAGATCTATTGGAATTGTCGGCGAGTGAAAAATTTGATGAGGATGAAAAACAGTATTTACTGATGTTGAAGAAGGCAACAATCAACATGCAAAAATTAATAGAAGATTTGCTTACCTATTCGAGGGTTAACTCGCAAAGTGTGAATTTTGATATATTGAACATTAACTGTTTATTAGAAACTATCCAATTTGACCTCAGAGCAAAAATCCAAGAAAAAAATGCAAGCATTCAAGTAGAAAATTTACCGACTGCCATTAATGCAGACGCTACTAAATTTCGTCAATTACTTCAAAACCTTATCACAAACGCAATCAAATTTCAGGCAGAAGGGATTACTCCTGTTGTGAAAATTAGCTGCACAGACCAAGGGGGGCATTGGCTATTTGCAGTTCAAGACAATGGAATTGGTATTCAACCAGAATTTCATGAGAAAATATTTTTATTATTTCGCCGTCTACATTCTCGTAGCGAATTTGAAGGAACGGGGATCGGCCTGGCCATCTGCAAAAAAATTGTAGAAGAACACGGAGGACGAATTTGGGTAGATTCGAACGGAAACAAAGGAACAACGTTTTATTTTTCGATTCATAAAAACCTTGCATAAAAACGCAGCAAAAATAACTGGGTTTTTCCCTTAGAATATTTACCTTTAAATTTAATTAAGTAACGGTCAAAAAATAAGTTGTGCATTTGAAATTTCCAACAATCTGATTTCGTGGTTTTTTCATTTTAATTCTTATTCGTTACTAAATAGTCTAACCCTTAAAATCGTTCCTTATATGCGTCTTAATAGACATCCTTTTTTCATATTACTGATTGGTGCTATTGTTGGCTGTGCATTGACATTTTTTGGACTCAACTCACAAATATCAAAATTATCCAATCAAGTTGATTCCTTGCGAACAGGTGGAATCATAGGCAATGCCATGGTTGACAGTAGCCAACTCCTTAAAAAACCTGCTAATAAAATCTTGTTTCGAGAAACCTTTGACAGCAATATCAATAATTGGACAGCTAAAATCACCGAAACTTCTACTCGCCTTGTGTATGGAGGTAAATTCATATTTGAATATGGAGAAGATAATTTTTTTACTTGGGCAACAGTTTCCTTACCTGACAGTATTCCGACTGACTACGATGTGGAACTAATTGCAGACCACAAAAAAGGTAGCGAAGATTCAGAGTATGGCTTGTTTTTTTGTACTGATGAAAATAATTTTGTCCGCTATTGTATTACCAAATCTGGATACGTTAGCGTCAATATCAAAACAAATGGAGAATATCTACCACGCCCTTTTCCAATCACCGCAGGTTTTGACAATGAAGACGGGATGCAGGATGTTTGGATAGTGAAAGTACGGGGGGATATGGTCCAATATTACATCAATGGCACACTCGCTTATGAGGGCGCTAAAGGATTGAATTGGAATTATGTAGGTGTATTTGTAGAAGATAAACAGACAGTAGAGTTCGATGAACTAACGATTGTAGAAGGTAAATAGAGCTCACTTCAAATCAAACCATTCTTTGTCTGCCTCTGTCAATTCTGGAACACCCAACTGATTCACTTTTTCGATTAATTTTTCGCTATCTACATACTCAATAAATACACCTTGGGAGGTAAAAATAAGTAGGTATTGAAGGTCATAACTGGGCATTGCTGCAATTATTGAATGGTGTTTTGTAATGTCCTGCAACAATTTCCCCGATTTATCCCAAATTTTAGCCAAACCATCCATAGAGGTTGTCAATATTTGGTCATTGTTACCCAAAAAACATGCATCTGAAAGTCCTAATGTATGCCCTTTGTAATCCAGTCGAATCACCTGATTACCATTTGTTTGCCAAATTTTTCCTGCTTTATCATTTGAAGCCGTTACCAAATAATTGCCATTAGGCGAAAAGCGTGCATGAATCACGGGGCTTGTATGCCCTTGCAGCATCATCACCTTTTCAGCAGTTTGAGTATTCCAAATAGTTGCCATTTTATCATCAGCAGCAGAGGCCAAGAATTGACCATCGTTAGAAAAATGAATAGAATTAATGGGAGCTTGATGTGCTTTCAATTCCTTAACCAATTTTTTCTTTTCCCAATCATAGAAGCGAACACAACCATCTGACGAACCAATTGCAATCAATTGACTATTTGTTGGTGAAAATTCTGCAAATAATTGTGAACTGTTAATTTTCAGACTATCCATTAATACTTGCTCCTTCCAATCCCAAACCTTCAAAGTGCTGTCTGTCCCTGTACTCAACAAATATTTGCCATCCTCAGAGAAATCTAAATGAAGTATTCCCGTTTGTTGATGTGTCCATATAGACTGGGTTTCATTATTAAAATTCCGTACTTCAATTTGGTCTTTTGCAATGTCAGCAAACAAGTAATCAGCAGGAGAAATCGCAGGACAATGGAAAGTTCCTTCAAAAAAGGGAATGGGTTTTGCCTTCCAATTCCAAAATTTAAGGCTTCCTTCTGCCGAAACTGTCATTATTTGCTTTTCGTTTGCCGAAAATCGTGCGCTTCGAATAGCCGAATTTTGCTCTTTCAACAGCAAACCTTCAATCTCTGTTGCCACACCTTTTACCTCATCCCACTTCCATATCTTGGTAGAAAAGTCATCAGATGCGGTAATAATGAATTTATAATTACTAGAAAAATAAGCTGTATTAACTGCCGATTGATGTTCCTTCAATACCATCTTTTCCTTCAATTCCCTCCCGTTAATTTGCCAAATTCTTGAAGTGCCATCATCAGCCGCCGCTAAAATATACTGGTCATCTTTCGAAAATTGAAGTGAATGAAAGTTGGTGGAAAAAGTTTTGGAAAATATGGATTTATACTTGAGATTATTCCCTTTTCGCTGCAATACTTCAATAGTATTGCCATAGTGCAGTAGGATATATTTTTGGTTGCGACTCCAACTTACTTTTGTAATTTGTTGATTTGGTACAGGTAGCACAAGCAAGAGATTGCCGTCATCATCCCATATTTTGGCTTCTCCATAAGCACCTGTCAATACATAACGACCGTTTTCTGAAATTTGGAGATCACGAAGATTTCCTGATAATCCTTTGAAATTGCTTAAAAACAAAGCATCTCGATTCCAAATTTTTATGGTGCTATCCATTGAAGCCGTAAAAATATATTCTCCATCAGGAGAGTATTGGGCAGCAACAATAGGTGCTGAATGTCCTTTTACGAAAATTTGTTCATGACCAGGTTCTTCTAATATCAAAAGGTTAGATTGTTTCTCAAAAGTAAGGAGTAACTGCGTATTGTCAGGTGAGAATTGGATATCCCTTATAGACTCATCAAAATTGTTTACAATACCATAAAATGGGGCTGCAAATTTTTGACTGTCAATTTGAAAAGGTTGATGGTAATAAATTTTATTGAGGAGGAAATTATTTTTGATGAGAGAGTCGTTTTTGCGGGCATATTCCGAAATTCTAAATGCTTTTACCAAATCTCCTTGTTCAAGTAGTAAGTCTGCTTGCGTATTCAAATAGCGTTTTTCAATATTCATTTGTTGCTGCAAGGCAAAACTACTCAAACTATCTGCCTTATTTTTTTGGTAGATGGCAGCTATTCGTTGTTTTTTTTCTGCTTCAATGCGCTCTAAGGCTTCCAATTCTCGTTTTCTTGCCTCAAAAGAACTTCGTTCAGCGGCTTCTTTTTGTTGGATTATTTTTTCTTTTTCCTTATTCAGTGCATTTATGGCGTTTGTAGCCATATTAATTGCCCTCCTTTGTGTGTTTTCCCATTTGCTAGCCAGTTGTACTAGTTTGGTGTCGACTTCGTTCTCTTTTGAAGGATCACATGTCTCAGCATCATTTAGTAAACTTATTGCAGCGGCATACTTTTCCCTTTCACCTTCTTTTTGAGCAAGCTGTATAAGTCTATTATAATCTTGTGGACAGGGACTTACGGTTTGGGCGGATAGCTTAAATGGTAACAATAGGCTATCCATTGATAACCACAGCCAGAAGCTGAGTATCGTAAATTTCATGGTTAAGTGGTTTTAGTTGTTCTTAGGTGGGTATTTTTTTACAGCAAATATTAGTCCACTTTGGTAAACATGAATAGAATAGATAAAAAATAATGGTAATTAACTATCTATAAGCCTATTTCGAGTTTTAGATTTTAAGAATTTTTTACCTTTGACTTCCATAACTAATACATTTTCTATCCTTAAAAACTTTCAGTTTGACTATTCTAAAAAATAATAATATCATTGTGGCATCAGCCAACCCTACAAAGATCAAAGCTACTTTATTGGGTTTTAAGAGAATGTTCTCCAACCATGACTTTGAAGTAAAGGGAATTAGTGTAGGTTCTGGTGTCAGTGACCAACCTATGAGTGATGTAGAGACATTTGAAGGAGCAATGAATAGGGCAAAAAATGCACGATTAGAGTCACAGGATGCCAATTTTTGGGTAGGAATTGAAGGTGGATTAACTTATAATATTGCAGGGAAGATGGAAGCTTTTGCATGGATAATAGTGCTTTCTAAAGATAATCCAACAATTATTGGAAAGGCAAGGACGGCTTCTTTTGAGATTGCTCCTTCTATTGCAGATTTGATACACCAAGGTTATGAATTGGGACACGCCAATGATTTGGTTTTTGGAGACAACAACTCTAAACAGAAAAATGGGGCAACAGGATTGCTAACTCAGAATGTAATGAATCGGGTAATTCTCTACGAACAAGCAATAATTTTAGCAATCATTCCCTTCAAAAATAATGACTTATACACAAAACGGAAGGTGTTTTCTTCAATAAAAAAAGAGGAGGGAGAACTAATTCCAATGTTAAAGATTCCAGTAAACGAGCATGTTTATTTAGCTATTCGTGAACCCAAACATGCTGAGGAGCAATTCGCACTCATCGAAATCAATCGTGCATATCTCCGAAAATGGTTGCCGTGGCTTGATTTCAATCAAACAGTTGGGGATTCTTTGGCCAATATTGAAGCAGGAATTCGAGATTACAAAGTAGGCCGAAACTTGGTATTGGGAATTTGGCTTGGAGAAAAACTGGCTGGCGTAATTAGTTTCAATACGATTAGCCAAATGCACCGACAAGCAAGTATTGGTTATTGGTTGGCGGATGCTTATCAAGGAAAAGGAATCATGACTCATGCTTGTAAAGCATTGGTTGACTACGGTTTTGATGCACTGAATCTACATCGAATCGAAATAAGGTGTGCGGTAGAAAATGCCAAAAGCCGTGCAATACCTGAAAGATTGGGTTTTCGAGAGGAGGGTACATTGAAGGATGCAGAATGGCTATATGACCATTTTGTGGATTTGGTAGTGTACAGTATGGTGAAGGGAGTCAATGAATAGAAAAAATGACTTTATCGTTTGTTATTTATTGAAATTAAATTTGTAAAGTATGTATCTTCTTCTATTTTAGTAGATTGAGTGGTATTGTTTGAGCACACGTTCAAAGGTTTCGTCATAAAGAGGTGCTACTGTTCGCCAATCATATCTTGACACATAATCTTGAACCTCTCGGTTTCTTGTTTGATCAATATTGATGATGGCATCTTCTAATCGAATCACAAAATCTTCAAAACTATCGTACAAGTGTTGGTTTTTGTATTCTTCGGGAATATGTTCTGGGTAAGCCAATCGATTGGGAATAATCGGAAAACAATTGCAGTAAATACCATGTACGACACTTCCTCCAAAAAAATCTTGTTTGGAAGATACTGGCAAAATATCAGCTCTCCATACCCATTTTGCATAGGTTGCAAAGTTTTCTACAAAACCATAATGCAAGATTTTATCCTTTAGTCGTTTTTGAGCTTGATGAAATATTTTAGGTTGCTGGCTGAATTGTTCGCCTAAAATTGCCAATTCAAAGTCAACTCCCTTTGCGGCTAACAAATAAAGGGCTTCAAAAAATTCTTGTGGATTTTTGTCGTATTCCCAGCGGTGATTCCAAAGCAATAAAGGGACTTCATTGACAGGAAGCCAGTAAGGCTTATATCTATCAAACATCTGCAAGTCTATACCTAATGGCAACACATAGCTTTTTTCTTCAATTTCCATGACTGTTTGTAGTTCGTTGTGGTCGGGAAATTGCTGCAAAAACCGAGGGAGGGCAGTAAGAAAGGATTGATGGTGGTAAGCTGAATTGAAGAAAACAGCATCGGCAGCTAAGGCAGAAGTGTAATTGATAAAACTGTAATGGTTATCACGCTTCAATGCTACATCTACATCTACGGGCGACCAAGGGTAAGTCAATTGATTTTCATGGAAATAAACAATTGTAGGAACGTTCTTTGTTTTTTTTCTGGTAAGCGAAAGGAAGGTAGTTAGGTCGAGCATGTCGGTAGCCAAAATCAAATCGGGCTGAAAATCGCTTTTCATTAACTTTTTGGCCAAGGTTACTGCTCCTCCATGCATTCTCCATTTCCAATAATAACCTTGGAGCTTAAAAATTTCTACTTGATGCCCACTGTGTTTCACATATCCATCTGCCCAACTAGCGTGTGAGCCAGTAAAGTAAGGTTCTAGTAGTAAAATATTCATAATATTTTTTGAAAAATGGCTAAGAATGCTGTTATATTAGCTATTTGATTAATGGCATGAACAAGTAGATAGTTGATTTGAAGTGGTAATATAACTAAACTCTTATAAAAAAAGGTATACTGGATGAAATCTAATTGAAAAAAAATACGATGGGGAGATTAGAAAAACTGAGTAATAATTTTTTGAATTTGATCAGCAGAAAGAGGTTTTTTGCAGTATTGACTTATGACCTCATACTTCTTTGCTTTTTCCAAGTCTTCTTCATGTAATGAGGTGGTTAACACACAGATAACAATTCCCTCTCGCACCTCAGAATCCATTTTTTCATATTCGTCCAAAAACTCAAAACCATTCATGACAGGCATATTGAGGTCAAGTAATATCAGGTCTGGTTTATTCTCAGCACTATAGAGATATTCCAGTGCTTTTTTCCCATTCGTAGCAATTTTAACATCTTCTACAAATCCATTTTTAATAAACAAATGTTTGTTGTAGAAATTTGTTATTTCATTATCTTCAATTAATAAAACTGAATTTATTGTTTTCATATTATGTGCAAAATAGTTGTGAATTTAAATGTATTTTTGGTATGGTTCATAAGCCGCTTGTTTTTACTTAACAGTTCAAATAGGTAAAAAAACTTAATAATTATTTTTAACTTATTATTGTTTATTTAAGTAAAAATTTTAAATTATAAAAATTAGATTTTATTTTTTGTCCCCTAAAAAGGGTCTAAAATGTTAGGTAGCTAATGAACCATACCGTATTTTTAAGAAAAAAAATATTATACATCTAATACCATTATAATTGTTAATTATTTATTTAAATGCATATAAAAATTAAATTTTATTCTCGTTTGCAAAATTAATAAAATAGTGAAGTGAATGTGTATTTTTCATAGCACCCTTGCTGATAGCTTTTTCAAGAGGTACTCCCATCAATATTTTTTTGATAGGTGTTTCCATTTTTTTGCCACTAATAGTATAAGGTACTTCTTCAATCTGAAAAATAGCGTCAGGTACATGTCTCGGACTAAATAGTGAACGAAGATTGTTCTTGATTTTTTGTTTCAAATCCGGAGTCAATTTTAAGCCATCTTGTAATACAACAAAGAGAGGCATGTAATGTTGACCTCCTTCTTTGTCCAAACATATTACGATACTGTCTTTCACCGCCTCTAATTGTTCCACCCCACTATATACCTCACTTGTGCCAATACGGACTCCTCCACGGTTGAGCGTTGCATCGGAACGCCCATAGATTATAGAAGTGTCTCTATCGGTTATTTTTATCCAATCACCATGTCGCCATACATTGGGATATGTCTCAAAATAACTGGAGTGATAACGTTGATTTCCAGCATCATTCCAAAAATAAATAGGCATAGAAGGCATGGGTTGAGCAATAATCATTTCGCCCAATTCTTCAATGACCGAAATTCCTTCCTCATTGTATGCTTGCAAATCCACTCCCAACATTCTACACTGAATCTCTCCTTTGTAAACAGGTAAAAAAGGGCTGCCTCCTACAAAACCACTACAAATATCGGTTCCACCACTCAATGAAATGAGCCATACATCTTTTTTCACAAAATTATAAATCCACTCAAAAGCTTCGGGAGGAAGTGGTGAGCCAGTCGAGCCAATGGATTGTAGTTTAGCTAATTTATTGGAGTTCACAAAATTTAAGCCATCTTTCATACAGGCTATATAATAACTTGCCCCGCCACCAAAATGGGTGATGTGTGCTTGTTCTGCAAAATTCCACAATTGCTCTATATTCGGATAACCTGCTGACCCATCATAAATTACCAACGTAGCATCCAACAATAAAGAGGCCAGGGCATAGTTCCACATCATCCAACCCGTAGTAGAATACCAAAAGAAACGATCCCCTATTTGACAATTTTGATGAAGACCCAAAGCTTTGTAATGTTCTACCAATGAACCTCCTACACTATGTGTGATGGCTTTGGGTTTGCCCGTAGTACCTGAAGAATAGACAATCCAAATAGGATGTTCAAAGGGCACAGATTCAAAGACTAAATGTTGAGTTGGGGTGTTCATAGCTTCTTGCCAAAGAACACTTTTGGGAATGTTATCACCTTTGCGGTCAGAATGTATGTAGGGTAAATAAACGACTTGTTCTAAAGTAGGCAAATCTGCAATAAGAGATTGAATAGCCTCTGTTTTGTCATAAATCTTGCCATTATAACTGTATGCATCGGCTGTAAAAAGCACTTTGGGTTCAATTTGTTGAAATCGATCAACTACACTTTTGGTGCCAAAATCTGGCGAACAGCTCGACCAAATAGCTCCGATACTGTTGGCGGCTAAGAATGCAATGACTGTTTGAGGGATGTTGGGCATAAAATTGACAACTCTATCTCCTTTTTCCACCCCAATGCTTCTTAGATAAGTGGCCATAGTCGCTACTTGATGCTCTAAATCTTGCCATGTAATATGGGTCAGAACTTGAGTTTCGGACTGAAAAACAATGGCAGGATACGCATCAGTTTGATTTCGAAAAACATGTTCAGCATAATTAAGTGTTGCTCCTTCAAACCATTTCGTGCCTATCATTGTATCCGTTTCAGGAATAGACAATACTTGATGATAAGGAGAATAACTTTTGATTTCGTAGTACTCCCAAATCGTTTCCCAAAATACTGCAAGTTGGTCAATAGACCATTGCCAAAGTTGGTGGTAATCTTCTCCAAATTCTAACCCTTTGTTGATGATCAACCAATCAATATAAGATTTGAGGTTAGAGTTTTGTTGGAATTGTTCGGAAGGTTGCCAAAGAGGAATCATGTTATTAAAAGTATTTTTTTTGGAGAGTGTCAAAATTATTCTTTAGACGCAAAAAAAAAATTAGGTAATCAGTTTTCTTTATTTATTCGCAATGACATTGGTATTCCTTTCCCAAATCAATGGTAGTAATTACCTTAGTTGCATCATCACAGGCCGCAAAAACTATTCTAACTTCTTGTCGGTCGTCTGGTGTTATTCCCTCCAATGCATAAGTAGGGCAGGGGGCATCGTGCGGTTTGCTTTTTTGAGGGTTGATTTTTCCATTCCTCAGAATATAAGCGACTTCTGCTTCCGAAATATACCGACAGTCCATTCTACAACGTGCATGCCGTGTATAAACCAGGCGTTCAGAAAGCAGATCACTATTGACCGTATTTGGAGGTGGCGTTTTTGTTTTAGGCAATGCTTTAGGAGCTTTGTCCAATTCTTCTGTGGTCTTGGAATGAGCGGAAGGCAATGAAGGTTCTTTGTTCTCCTTTTCTGTGTTGGTTTGTTCTTCAATAGAAGGATTTTTGTTGTCTTGAGGGAAATATTCTGAAACATCAATAATTCCAAAGTGCTGTAGCAGCCAAAGCAATAATAAAAGTGCTGTGCTAAGAACAATATTTTGTTTTTTAGTAGGAGTTGCCATTATTATTGATTTGCGAAATTTTTGAAGTGAAAGGGCAATAATACAACGCTTCGGGCATATTTGCAAAAACTTTTTTTTGTAAGCCATTATCATGCAAAAATTGACGCTATTTTTAGCTTTCTGCTTGCTGACGCTTAGTTCCTGCAACAAGCGTGTCCACCATTCTTACAATTCCTCCAAAACAGGAAATTACCCATGTTCCTGTTTATGTGGGAGAAGTATCGGACATAAAAATCCCTCCAAAATCCACACACCCCAAAATGTAGAATGTCAAATCATTGCAGCAGGGAAATCAATTTTCACAGATTTTGTCAGAAAATCATATTATGGTTAATACTCTAGTATAAACTTAGACAAGTTTTGTCCCTTTTCGAGACCTATTTTTTTACGTAAGCGATAACGAGCAATTTCTACCCCTCTTATAGATATTCCCATAAGACTGGCAATTTCTTTTGTACTCAAATTCAGACGCAAAAAAGCACAGAGTTTTTGGTCATTGGGAGTGAGGTCACGGAATTCCTTAGCCAAACGAATAGAAAAGTCACTATGTACTTGGTCAAAATGATGTTTGAACTGTTTCCAATCTTCTTGTAGTCTTAGCGTTGTATCTATCTCTCTCACTATTTGTTCCAATGCTTGTTTGGTTTCATTGCTTTTTCCTTTGCGCTTGACCTGCTTCAAATTTTCTTTAATTCCTTCAATGAATTCATTTTTCACAACCAAATTCATCGTTGAAGCAGCCAACAAACTCTTTACGTGATTCAATTCGTCAAACATTTTTTCTTGCTTCAATTTGGTAAGTTCTTGCTCTTTCTGTTGTTCTATTTCGATTAGTTTTTGTTGTTTCTCTAAAAGCAATTGTTTTTTGACTTCTACAATCTTTTTTTCCTTTTTTCTATATCGATTCCTTTGAAATCTAAAAGCCATAAACAAAGACAAAAGACCAAAAATTACATACAATATTTTTGCTAACAAACTCCTATAAATCGGCGGGGCAACCTTCAATACCAAAGGATGACTACTAACTGTTTCTCCAAAATAATTTCGAGTTTGTACAATGAATGTATATTCTCCTTCATTGAGGTTGGTGTATTCTTTTGTAGTAACCGTAGTCCATTCTCCATACTTTTCATCGAAACCCTCCAAAAAATATCGAAACTGTTGGCTATTTACATTGAATTGAAATGATTCTATATAAAACTGCAAGACCTTTGCCTGGTAAGAATTGACTTTGATTATTTTCTCTTTATTTTCAGGTTCTACTTCAAATGGTCTTCGGACAAATAAAATGCTATCTTCCGCAACACTAAAAACCCTACCGACCACAAGGGGCTTCTTAAGTGCTGGATAATTTTCCAATTCAGGTTGATAATGTATAAAGCCTTTATTTGCATTGTAATAAATACCACTATTTACATTTATCGATATATTGAGAAGGTCATTGTTGAAAGAATAGCGAAATTGAAACAAGGAAGAAGGAACAAAGCTATAGTTATTGGAACTAATTTGTTTAAAAGAACCCACCAAGTTTTCTGCAAACAGATGTATATTTTTTTGCAGGTCTTGTGTAATTAGGTAAACCGTTTTTTTTCCAATATACTTCGAAAATAAATCTGCATCTACGATTCTATCTGTTTTTTGGTCGAGTTTGTACAGTCCTGCTTTTGTTGCTATATAAATCTCATTGTCAATTCTACTGAGGATGATCTGTTCGTCAATAGGCAAATCATAGTCATCAGATATTTTCTTGACACTTACTTCGGTTAAATTTTCTGTTAATTGTAGTTGATACAAACCTTTGTAAAACTGTCCAACCCATATCCTTCCTTGATTGTCTTCTTCAAAAAAGCGACTGGATTCATTGAAGCCATTGATTTTTTGAACTCCTTCTAACACCTTATTTTCATTTAACTTAAAAAGATATAGACCGTCATAAGCACCTCCAATCACAAAGTCAGGATTAGAACGCAATTGCTTTACCTGCCACAAACCCTCAGTATTGACCAAACGTTTTGCATTACCATTCTCTAAAAGAAATAAGCCGGTGTGGTGTCCAGCATAAAGTTTTCCTGCAATCTTTTGCATACCATAGGCAGGGCCCTCAGTTCCCTTCAAAAATACACTTTGATTGGCATTTTTTGGCAAAAAATAGATTCCATTTGAGGTTGTAAAATAAGTACCTATATCTGTTTCAAATGTTTCGTATCCACTTCCTTGTACGTTTGCTTTTCCATTAATGAATTGTATGGGAGAATTTATATCTATGAGCGCAATTCCATTTTGCATTCCTATCCATAAATTTCCTGAAAAATCTTGAAAGGAACGTAAGCATGCATTGGTCTGTAAACCATCTTGGGTAGTTAAATTTTCGATAGATTTTGTTTGGAAGTCATACAAAAATAGGCCTGAAGTCTGCGTAGAAATAGCTATACGAGTATCTGAAAGTTGAAGGACATGATTGACATATTTTCCTTGTAAAGTTTTAATTAAATCCTCGTAGGATTCGGTAGCACTAAATGCAGCGTTGAACTCAATTTGTCCCGAATTATAAAACAACAAATGTCCTCCATCCTTTGCCAATATGCCTGAAATAATTTGGCCAGTTTGTTTTTGAGGATAAGTATTAGTCAGCTTATCACCTTTAATTTCAAAAAGCCTTCCTTGTTGATTTTGGGTGAATATTTTTTTATCAACGTAAAATGACCTATTCAACCCTTCTTGATTTCGAATTACTGTAATCGTCTCGTTGTCATATATATAAATTCCTTTGAAGGTACAAAAATAAACTTTGGAGTCTAAAAAGAAAATATCCCAAACATCGTCGAAATCTTTCGAATCTTTTGGGATAATATCTACAATAGAGGTATACTTCCAATTTTCTTCAAAAAATCCAAACTCTCCTTGAGAACCCACATACAAGCGATTGTTGTTTTCATCAAATGCCAAAGATCTCTTTTTCTTGTCATTTTTGAAATTGTGTACTTTCCAATCATTTCCATTATAAGAAAGGACTCCCAAATTATTTGCTACAAAAACGTTCATATCTCGATTTTGAGCGAAATCTATATTTTGGATTCCCGCCTTATATTCTGTAGGAGTAAAATTTTGAATAGGATACTTTCCAGAAAAAGAGTAAGCTTGATGACTTATAAAAAGGATAAGAATCAAGCAAGGAAAATATTTTGTGATGTAGTCAAAATTAATCATGAGCAAGTTTGTTAATGACTTAAATGTTTGAATAATAAATGATTATTTTTTCAAAAATGTCATTTTGTAGTAGTTTCAGGAATAATTGATGAAATAATTGATGAACTACGTCTTCCATTAATATAGAAGGAATTTGTGAACTTAATCACAAAAGTAGGTTTATATTTGCAAAGAATACATTAAATTCATGAGTGAAAAGAAATATTCCATGAAGTTATATGACACAATTTTCCTGTAAGTGAAATAGTGAATAACATTCATTCAGATTGCAAACAAACAACAAACAAAATGAAAAACTTCTACTTAACACTACTTCTTTTATTGCTGGCAAGTCCTGCATTTACCCAAACGAACCAAGTTTCCGTCTCAAAGGATAAGGATGGAATGAGATTGGTCGTAAATGGGAATGACTTTATGGTTAATGGTATGAACTGGGATTATTTTCCGATTGGTACTAACTTCAACTACAGTTTGTGGAATCAATCTGATGATGTGATTAAAGCAGCATTAGATGCTGAAATGTCTCTCTTAAAAAATATGGGAGTCAATACAATCCGAATATATACTGGAATTCAACCAAAGTGGATTGCATACATATACGAAAAATATGGTATTTATACAATGTTGAATCATTCTTTTGGTCGCTATGGTCTTAGCATAAACGGTTCTTGGGTAGCTGTGACAGATTATAGAAATCCAGCAACACAAAAATTGTTAATGGAAGAAGTGACCAAAATGACCGAAGAGTATAAGAATACACCAGGTTTACTCTTGTATCTTTTAGGAAATGAAAACAACTATGGTCTTTTTTGGGCAGGCGCAGAAACAGAAGATTTTCCAGATGAAGAGGATAAAAAAAGAGAAGTGGGGGAAAAACGGGGAAGACCCATGTACAAACTCATGAACGATGCAGCTGTTAAAATGAAGTCAATGGATGGATCCCATCCTGTGGCAATCTGTAATGGTGATGTTTTGTTTATCGACATCATTGCTGAAGAATGTAAAGATGTTGATATATATGGTGTAAATATGTATCGTGGAGTATCTTTTGGGGATGCGTTCACAACTGTTAGAGACAAAGTTAACAAACCTATATTATTTACTGAATTTGGTGCAGATGCCTTCAATGCTATTGAAAACGCAGAAGATCAGCAGTCACAAGCTTACTATATGGTAGGCAACTGGAAAGAGATATATGAGAATGCAGCTGGTTTGGGAAAAGCAGGAAACTCTATCGGTGGATTTACTTTCCAGTTCAGTGATGGGTGGTGGAAATTTGGACAAACAATAAATTTAGATGTTCATGATAATAACGCTTCTTGGTCTAATGGTGGATACCAAAGGGATTTTGTACAAGGAGAAAATAATATGAACGAAGAGTGGTTTGGTATTTGCGCCAAAGGAGAAACCAATCAACGTGGACTCTATACACTCTATCCTCGTGCAGCCTATTATTCGCTTAAAGAAGCACATTCCTTAAATCCTTATATGAATGGGGTTACTCTTGAGACTGTAACTAATCATTTCTCAAATATTAACCTCATGGATGCTGTTCTCAAAGCAAGAGGAGATAATGCTGCTTTGGAAGGTGAAAAATCTCAAAAAATTCGTTTAAGTGGTTTGAGAGCTGAATTTACAACTTTCACTACGGGAGGGGATTTGATTTCAACACCCGAAAGTAAAGATCCTCAAAATTTGACCTACCCAAGTTTTCAGGGTTTCGACCATATGGAATCCTTCTATGTAGGTGTTGAAGCAAATCCGAGCGCAAGTGTTCGAGCAAATGTAACCTTCAATATTCTTGGAAACGTAGCGGAAAATCCTATCAATGAAATTTTCTATGAAAATAGAGGGCGTGTACGTGAAGTAAATACCAATCAAGGAGCTTTGACTATTCCTTCTCTCAATCGCCTTCAACTCTATCAAGCAGACGTAGAATGGAAGGGTAAAGAGTTTGACCTCAGAGGTTTTTATCGTACAGGTCATTATCACTGGGGGTATGAAGGAGACTTTTTTGGCTTGTATCCAGAGGCAAATTACGGTCCCAATATAGATATCTACAATGGTGAAGCTCCTTTCGGTTTTGAGATTGATGGAAAAAAAGGGTTAAAAGGACTGAAAGTAGCATTTGGCCCTGAACTTTGGTGGGGAGCAAACCCCGCAGTATTAGTGAAATACAGTCGTCATATTGCAGGTTTTGATGTGACAGGTGTTTTTCACGAAGACATTGATGAGCCAGGTGCTGCAGTGAGTTCATTTGCGATACCTATGCCTAGAACTCGTAGAGCGACACTTCATTTGGAGAAAGAAATAGGTGCTTTGGGAATCGAGCTTGGAGGTATTTGGGGAGGCGACCCTTTGGTGGGAAGAAAGTTCCAAGTGGTTGACGAAGATATGGGATTAGATTCTCCAATATATCAAGATGAGATTCAACCAGAAGATACTTGGGGAGGAAAAGCCAAAATTACGTTCTCTTCAGGTCCTATCAATTGGTATGCACAGGGTGCTGCAATGGGATTGGTCGCATTTGGCGGAGCAGATTATACAAGAACTTATACAGGTTGGAGGTTAAAAGACAGTGGTAGTGGAAATCAATACAACTTTTTGACTGGTTTTACTTATACAACAGGTAATTTCCAAATTGCTCCCAACTTCTTGTGGCAAAAGCCAATTGTTGGGCCTATTCCAACTGGCGTAGCTGCTCCAGGAAGACCTCGAAACATCGTAGATGATCCTTTTGTAGTGAGAGGCAACAGAGAAACGGTTGCAGGAGAAATACTATTAACTTATGACCCTACCCCAGGTACTTGGATGTATGAGTGGGACAACGATATGGCGGAAGATGCAAAATTTGCAGCAAATCTTGGCTTTGTATATCGTCATTTGCCTACTACTCAAGATGCTGCAATTGGTATCTTTGCAGATGGACGTACCACATTTCCTTTCCCTGGTGCTCCACCAGCAGAAGATTTATGGGAAGTAAATTCACGAATTGTTTCAAAGGTAAATCCAGACTTGGGATTGATTGCCAACCTTTATGCAGGAAATGCACAAGCCAACGGTAGCGATGATAGATTGATTGAAAGATTTGGAGGTGATTTACGTGTTATTTTCAAAAAAGTAAAATTCATGTCTATCGTAAAAGTAGATGATTGGGGACCTTTTGACTATCACCGTGACTTTAACCAGACCTTCCCACTACAACTTACGGCAGATCTATCCACAACTGTAGGAAAACAATCTTGGTTTGGCTTGCCAAATTCACAATTGGGATTGCGTTACACATGGCGTTCTTTAGATAAGTATTCTCCGCGTTACTGCCCAACAGAAAGCTTAGGGGTGACAGGTGATTTAGAATGTAATCCAGATGCATTAGGATATGGAAATGGCTCCGAATGGGAAATCAGAACCTATTTGCACATCAATATCATGTAAAAAAAGATAGCTCCATTGCTATTTGGTTGGTGAAATAAAGGGTTTTTGAAGTTTGCAGTTAAAAAAGTTGTAAAATTTTATTAACTTTCTTTCCTAATGAAAAACTTCAAAAGCCTGATATTTCAAAAATATCATTTGACCATTCAAAATCTCTAAGAATCTATTTTATCCCAATACTCACAATCAATAATAAAAAATACAAACAAAATGAAAAGCATACATTGCAATAATAGCGTGATTGCGCTAATGATAACTTTTCTTCTAATAAATTTTAGCTGTTCCAGAGACATCGATGAATTAGAACCAGCCTCCTTTCCGACCAATGGGGATGTCTTTTTGGATACCTTTACAGGAGGCATGGAATATGCTGCATTTGGTGGGTCAAAAGTGACCGCTTTTGATGTAGATACAGATATAAAATATGATGGAACTGCGTCTATGAGATTTGCTGTTCCCGATGTAGGAGATCCAGAAGGAGCTTATGCAGGAGGAAGTTTTTATTTAGGTTCAGGGCGAGATCTTTCTGGTTATGATGCACTTACTTTTTGGGCAAGAGCCTCTAAAGCTGCCTCAATCGATGTTGTGGGTTTTGGAAATGATTTGGATGAAAACAAATATGTGGCAACTATATCTGGTTTAAACGTTAATACTAACTGGAAGAAATACTACATCCCAATCCCCGATCCTTCCAAATTAATCCAAGAAAAAGGGATGTTTTTCTACTCTGAAGGACCAGAAGATGGAAAAGGCTATACTTTCTGGATTGATGAAGTACAGTTTGAAAAACTAGGCAATATAGTACTTGCCGAAACTGGAATATTGGAGGGACAAGACCAAGAGATTCCTGCTGAGATAGGTGATGACTTACCAATTGGTGGAACATTCACCATATTCAACCTCTCTACAGGTGCCAATCAAAGAGTAGAAACTGCTCCTTCCTATTTTGATTTCACTTCCTCTAATACCAGTACTGCAACAGTGAGTCCTACAGGTATTGTATCTGTAGTTGGTGGTGAGGAAGCAGTGATCAGTGCCAAACTAGCAGGACTTGATGCAGTAGGTTCTTTAAAAGTTGTATCTACAGGAGAAGCTGTAAGACCTGCAACTCCAGCTCCTACTCCAACACAGAACCCAGATAGCGTAATTTCTTTGTTTAGCAACGCTTATGTAGATGTTCCAGTTGATACTTGGAATCCATTTTGGGAATTTTCAACAGCGACAAACTCTGACCTCCAAATAGATGGAGATGATGTGAAGCAATATAAGTTCCTCAATTTTGTCGGTATTGAGTTTAAAACTCAAACCATCGATGCAACTGATATGACGCATTTTCATATTGATATATGGACACCTGATCCAACTGATCTTCCTGCGGCATTCAAGGTTTTATTAGTCGATTTTGGAGCAGATGGAGTTGTAGAAGGCAATGACAATACTTCCCATGAGCTAGCTTTTACAAGTCCTACCTTGGTTAGCAATCAATGGGTAAGTTTGGATATTCCATTAGCGAATTTCATAGGCTTATTAAACAGAAAACATTTGGGGCAATTAGTTTTATCTGGAGACCTCCCCAACGTTTTTATTGACAACGTTTATTTCTACAAATCTGATGAAGAAGTTGAAGATTTATCTGCTCCAACTACCCCCGCCCCAACGCCTACTCGTAATGCTGCAAATGTAATCTCTCTGTTTAGTAATGCTTACAACGATGTGCCAGTAGATACGTGGAATCCATTCTGGGAATTTTCAACGGCAGTCAACTTTGACATTCAAGTACAGGGAGACGATATAAAGCAATACAAACTACTCAATTTTGTTGGAATCGAATTTGTTTCTCAGCAGATAGATGCAAGCGATATGACCCATTTCCATATGGATATTTGGACACCTGACCCAACCGCACCGCCAGCAGTATTCAAGATTTTATTGGTAGATTTTGGAGCAGATGGAAGTTTTGGTGGAGGAGATGATTCTAGCCACGAATTGCCTTTTAGCAGCCCAACCTTAGTTACTAATCAATGGATTAGCTTAGACATTCCACTATCTAATTTCGTAGGTTTGAATAGTAGAAAAAACTTGGCTCAATTGGTACTTTCAGGTGATATTCCAACTATTAACTTGGACAATGTGTATTTCTACAAATAATTCAATTCAAATTTGATGGAAATGGCAATATTTATTTAGAAAATACCTGCTTTCATAAGTAAAAATCATTTAACTTTAACAAAAGAGTAACTTCATGATGTGTTTTACTGAAATAGGAATTGTGAAGTTACTTTAATTTTTAATAAATATATTTAATTATTATAAAACAAATACAATGAAAAAAATTACTCTTTTAATTCTTTTACTACAAGTAACATTCGTTTTTTCACAAAATGCACCGATTGACTTTGAGCCAGATGGTTTTGGCGCATCTTGGACATGGGCAACTTTTGAAGCACCAATGGGAGAAAGCAATCCTACCTTTAGCGTGGTCGCCAATCCTTCAGTTGATGCCCTAAATGGTTCTGCCAATGTTGCCAAAATGGATATAAGTTATGCAACTGATGCAGGTTGGGGTAGTGCTGGATGTGAGTCCATGCACGGTTCTGATATAGGAACCTTTACTATTACGGAGCAAAACAAGATTGTAAGGATGATGGTTTACCAAGAGGGCTTTGCTGCACCTGTTGCGCTCAAATTTGCGTCACCAACTGGATTTGCTTTTCCTGAAGTTGTTATTCCTAATTCAGTTGCAGATGCATGGGTGTTAATTGAATTTAATATGTCTGGATGGATAGGAGCCCCTGAAACCCCAGACCAATTTATCTTTTTCCCAAGTTATGGTCCAAGAGCAACTGGGCATGTAGTATATTTTGACAATGTTACATTCAATGCCTCTCCTCCGCCTTCAGGCGAGCCTACTGTATCAGCTCCGAATCCAACAATTGATGCAAGCGAGGTACTTTCTGTTTACAGTGAGTCTTATGCAGCTGAGAATACGGTTACTAATTTCAACTTGAATGCTTTTCAGGGAGGAGGTACTATTTCAGAAACAGAGATTGCAGGCGACGGTAACAAAACAATTAAAATAGAAAACCTGTCTTTTTATGGTGCTCAATGGGATGCTGTAAACTTGAGTTCATATCTTTATGTACATTTAGACTATTGGGCAACTACTTCAACACTATTCAATTTTTATTTGATTGACGCAACCGCAGGTATTCCTGGTGGAAACATTGCAGAGCCAAGGTATTCTATTTCAACATCTGGTGGAGATGAGACTTTGGTTCAGGGAGAGTGGAAAAGTGTTTTTATCCCATTGCAGCATTTTATAGATTATCCTTCTACTGGATTTGACTATGATTTGAATGATATTTTCCAATGGAAATTTGATGGCAATGGTACGGTATTTATTGACAATGTATATTTTACTTCTAATGGCAATGTAAGCACCAATGATATTATATTGGAGTCAGTAGGGGCACTTGTTTACCCTAATCCTACACAGAATAGCTGGACATTAGAAACCAAAAATGTAGGAATGTCCTCTATTCAAGTGTTTGATATGGCAGGAAAAAATGTATTGTCTATACTTCCAGATAACAGTAATATCGCAAAAATTGACGCATCTAACTTAGATGCAGGATTGTACTTTGCTCAAGTAAAAACACCACAGGGTGTGTTCAGTATGAAACTTATTAAAGAGTAAGGGACTTTGAATAATGGTTATTGAAAAACAGAGGACTTTTGAAGTTTATTGCTATTGAATTGAAAGACTATAATTTAGTGTTATTCAAAATGATAAACTTCAAAAGTCTATAACCAATCTTTTTGTAAAGTATTTATTTAATGCCTAAAATATTCAACATGATTAAAATAAATTATATTTTAATATATGGCGTACTTATATCCTTTATTCTTTTTGCAATTTCTGGATGTACAAAAGATGCAGACACAACAAATAGAAACTATGAGTTGGTTTGGGAAGATAATTTTCAAGGCTCTTCTGGTGAATTACCAGACGCCACAAAGTGGACTTTTGATATTGGAACAGGTCAAAACGGATGGGGTAACAGAGAATTACAGTACTATACAAATGCTCCTACCAATGTATCTTTAGATGGAGAAGGTATGCTGGCTATCGTTGCAAGAAGTGAAAGTTTTGGAGGCAAAAATTATACTTCTGCTCGAATTAAAACACAAGAAATTTTCGATCAAGCTTATGGTCGCTTTGAAGCTCGGGCGAAATTGCCTAGGGGATTTGGTCTTTGGCCCGCATTTTGGCTGTTGGGGAGTGATATTGAAACCGTAGGATGGCCTCAATGTGGCGAAATTGACATTATGGAAAATCGAGGACAGGAACCAACTTTAGTTCAAGGGACTGTACATGGACCAGGCTATTCGGGGGGGGGCTCTATTACGTCAAGTTTCGTATTAGAAAATAGTCGTTTTGATGTAGATTTCCATGTTTTCGCCATAGAGTGGGGATTAGATTTCATTGATTTTTATGTAGATGACAATCTCTATCAACGAATTGCTCCCGAAGATGTGCCAGGCGAATGGGTGTACGATCATCCTTTCTTCATGATACTAAACGTAGCAGTAGGCGGCGATTATGTAGGATCTCCAAATAGTGATACAAAATTTCCACAAACTTTGTTGGTCGACTATGTACGGGTTTACAAAGAAGTTAATTAAATAATTATTTTTCTATCCTATTCTACCTAAAGTATGAAAATACTTACAAAATCGAGATATTGGAGTTTTATTCATTGAATTGAAAACTGAAGAGATTAAATAATGAATGTGTTAGAATCTAATCAAAAAGTCGATAAGTCACAAGTAGTTATGAGCCGAGTCAAAATAGAGGGCGAAAACTACTACAAAATCTCCAATAGTGATGAGATGGAGCCATTTTTTATGAGCATAGTGAGTGACTCCAATCACTGGATGTTTGTTTCGAGTAATGGAGGATTGAGTGCAGGTAGAAAGGATGCAGAAAATGCTTTATTCCCCTATTATACCCATGATAAAATCACCGAATCTGCCGAAATCACAGGCAGTAAAAGTATTTTTTGGGTTGAAAAAGGAGGTAAGTCACACCTTTGGGAACCTATTTCGGATAGATTCGATGGAATGTATGCAGTCACTAGAAATCTATACAAAAGTGTTTATGGAAACAAAGTGATTTTTGAAGAAACCAATCACAATCTTCAACTTACCTTTCGCTATCAATGGAGTTCCAGCAATATCTATGGCTTTGTGAGGAAGACAACACTTGTCAATCACGCTGATAGTGAAGTCAAAATTTCGGTATTGGATGGAATCCAAAACATCATGCCCTTTGGCGTTCCCAGTGGTTTACAAAATAGCACCAGTAATCTGGTGGATGCCTATAAAAGAAGCGAACTGGACAAGGAATCTGGTTTGGGAATCTATGCCCTAAGTGCCATCATTGTCGATAAAGCAGAACCAAGTGAAGCCCTCAAAGCAAACATAGCATGGTCAATGGGTTTAGAAAACCCAAAATACCTTGTCTCGTCCCTACAATTGAAGAACTTCCGAAAAGGAAAAGCCATTCACGAAGAAATAGATGTCAAAGCAGAAAAAGGAGCTTACTTTCTACACACCGAGTTATCCATTCCTTCCAATACAGAAAAATCGTGGAACATTGTTGCTAATATCAATCAGAACCATGCAGGAGTTGCGCAGATTATCAAATCGATAACAGAAGACAAAAACCTATCTCAATTGGTTGAGCAAGACATACAGATGGGAACAGAAAAGTTGATTAGACTGACTGCTGCTTCCGATGGATTGCAATTGACCGCAGATGAACGCAGGGATTCCCGGCATTTCTCCAATACCCTCTTCAACATCATGCGAGGAGGTATTTTCGACAACAACTATCAAATCGAAAAGTGGGATTTTACGAACTATCTTCAAAAAGCGAACAAGGAGTCCTATGCTGCTCACAAGAAAACATTGGATGAACTAACCGGTATTTTTACTTTATCGAAGCTAAAAGAGATTGTCGACCAAAGTAATGACCCACATTTCAAACGCCTGTGTTTGGAGTATATGCCTTTGAAGTTCAGCCGACGACATGGAGACCCGAGCAGACCTTGGAACAAGTTTTCCATCAATACGCAAAGTGAAGTCGATGGCTCAAAGATTTTGGACTATCAAGGAAACTGGAGAGATATCTTCCAGAATTGGGAGGCACTTGCTCATTCTTACCCTGAATTCATCGAAAGCATGATCCATAAATTTTTGAACGCCACTACTTTCGATGGCTACAATCCATATAGAGTCACCAAAGATGGATTTGACTGGGAAGCCATTGAACCTGACGATCCTTGGTCTTATATTGGTTATTGGGGCGACCATCAAATCATTTATTTGTTGAAGTTCTTGGAATTTGTAGAAGAATACAAGCCGAGTAAGCTGGAAAGCTATTTTAACCAAGATTTATTTGTCTATGCCAATGTTCCCTACAAAATCAAGAGCTACCAAGACATTCTAAAAAACTCAAAAGATACCATTGATTTTGATCATCATCTAGACACTAAAATACGTGAAAGAAGAGAGGTGCAAGGTGCAGATGGCGCATTGCTTCAAGATGAAAGCGGAGCAATTTACAATGTTAACTTTATAGAAAAAATACTGGCAACAGTATTGGCGAAACTCTCCAATTTCATTCCTGAAGGAGGTATTTGGATGAATACACAACGCCCAGAATGGAATGATGCTAATAATGCTCTGGTTGGTAATGGTATATCAATGGTCACGTTGTACTATTTGAGACGATTTTTGCACTTCTTCAAAGGAGTATTTGCGGCATCAAAATTGGAGGAAGTGGAAATTTCCGAAGAATTAGCAAATTTCTTTACTCAAACTGTAGATGCCTTTAATACCCATATAGATTTGTTGTCAGGGGCAATCAATGATATCCAACGCAAAGAGGTTTTAGACGCATTGGGAGAAGCAGGGAGTGATTTTAGGTGGCAGATTTATGAACACGCTTTTTCAGGTGTAAAGAAAACAGTCAGTTTGGCTGATTTGAAGCACTTTGTAGAAATTTCCCTTCAATACTTAGAACATTCAATTGAAGCAAATCGAAGAAGCGACAATCTATACCACTCCTATAATTTGGTGACAATTGAAAGTGACACAGCAGTTTCTATTTCTCATTTGAGTGAAATGCTGGAAGGACAAGTAGCCGTATTGAGTGCGGGTTATCTTTCTTCAAAGGAAGCTTTGAAAGTGTTAGATGCCTTGAAAAACAGCGCATTGTTTAGGGAAGACCAATACAGTTATATACTCTACCCCAACAAGGATTTACTTGGATTTATTGCAAAAAATACCATTCCCGAAAAAGCAATTCTTCGATCCGAACTATTGCAGTACTTAGTTTCGGAAGGGAATGCTCAAGTTGTCGAGAAAGACATCAATGGCGAGTATCACTTCAATGGCAGCTTCAAAAATGCCAATGATTTGAGCTTTACATTGGAGCAGCTTGCCGAAAGTAGCTATTCACAGTTGGTCGAAAAAGACAAAGATTTGGTGCTTCAAATTTTTGAAGAAGTGTTCAATCACAAAGCATTCACAGGAAGGTCAGGTACATTCTTTGGCTATGAAGGTTTAGGTTCTATTTATTGGCACATGGTTTCTAAACTGCAATTGGCGGTTCAAGAGTGTTGTTTGAAGGCGATCGAGGAGAAAGAGGAGGCTGAGGTCATTGGCAGATTGTTGGAGCATTACTATGAAATCAACGAAGGTATTGGCGTTCACAAATCTCCAAAACTCTACGGCGCATTTCCTACCGACCCTTATTCGCATACGCCTGCGGGAAGGGGCGCACAGCAGCCTGGAATGACAGGACAGGTGAAAGAAGATATTTTGAGCCGATTTGGAGAGTTGGGAGTCTTTATCAAAGAAGGTAAACTCTGCTTCAATCCTAGCTTATTGCGAAAAGACGAATTACTTACTAATAGTAAAGTGTTTGAATATGTGGATGTTCACTCTGAACACAAGCAATTGGAGGTAAAATCAGATTCACTCTGTTTTACATTCTGTCAAGTGCCTATTGTATATCAATTGGCTGAGTCAAACGGATTGGAAATAATTCGTAAAGACAATACTATTAATAAATTTGAATCATTAAGTTTGGATGTAGCGATGAGCAAACAAGTCTTTGAAAGAACAGGTGATGTTATTCAAATTAGGGTTCAAATAAAAAAATCGGAATTAAAATGAAAGAGGGGGAGATTCGGGAAGTGGAATTTTACTTTGCTAATTAAACAGATTTCATCTTTCGCATTTTAAAACATAATTGTCCTCAAATACCGCAGCTATGCCCTAACTTCCTTCTAAATAAATGTGACGACTATGATTAGAATACCAATAGTTTTATTGATAGCCATATTTTTAATAGTTAGTTTTTCCTGCAATCAAAGACAATCCGAAGATGCAGGGGGAGATACCCAACCACAAATCAAAAAAGAAGTGACAGCTAAAAATATACTAGGAAATCCAAATTATCAAGCAATTTCGTATGGTGGCTATCGTCAGAAAAGTCGTGATATACAGCCTACTGTTGAAGAATTGAAGGAAGATATGAAAATCCTTCATGCAATGGGTATTAGAGTATTGAGGACTTACAATACAAAATTGAAACATGCCTCCAATGCATTGGAAGCCATTCATCAATTGAAGGGCGAAAATCCAGATTTTGAAATGTATGTTATGCTAGGGGCATGGATTGATTGTGCCAATGCGTGGACGAATCAAGCTCCTAATCACGACGAGGAAGATGCTGAAGGCAACGCTGCTGAGATTCAAAGAGCAGTAGATTTGGCGAATAAGTACCCTGACATTGTAAAGGTAATCGCCGTTGGAAATGAGGCAATGGTCAAGTGGGCGGCAAGTTATTTTGTACAGCCGTGGGTGATTTTGAAGTGGGTGAATCACCTACAAGAGTTGAAGAAAACGAACAAATTGTCAAAAGACCTTTGGATTACCAGTTCTGATAATTTTGCTTCTTGGGGAGGTGGAGAAGACCAATACCATGTCCCTGATTTAGAGGCATTGATGAAAGCCGTAGATTACATATCGCTGCATACGTATCCGATGCACGATACGCATTACAATCCCGATTTTTGGGGTACATTGGAGAGTGAGGTATCGCTATCGGATGAGGAAAAGATAGAAAAAGCGATGGTGCGTGCCAAAGAATATGCGATGTCTCAGTACCAAAATACGGTAAACTACATGAAGAGTTTAGGAATTGAAAAACCTGTTCATATTGGGGAAACAGGTTGGGCAAGTTTCTCCAATGGGCATTATGGCAATAAAGGGTCTCAGGCTACGGATGAATATAAAGAAGCATTGTATCACCAATACATGCGAGAGTGGACAGATAGTGTAGGGATTTCCTGTTTCTATTTTGAGGCTTTTGATGAAATTTGGAAGGATGCACACAATTCTGGTGGCTCAGAAAATCACTTTGGGTTGTTTACCATTGACGGACAAGCGAAATATGCTTTGTGGGATTTGGTGGATAAAGGAGTGTTTGAAGGATTAACGAGAGGAGGGAAGTCTATTGGCAAAACCTACAATGGAGACAAGGAGTCATTGATGAAAGAGGTAAAGAATCCACCTGTTAAGGTGGGTGTGACGGTGCAGTAAAAGTTCACTAAGTGATAGTTTTTTGTATCGTCGAATTTATTCGATGGTGCGTATTGTTTCGCCGTCTAATGAATTAATTAGACGATACAGACGAACGTTTACTCCGTAGGAGTGCAATATTTATAGAATGTTTTCAAATGTATTAATCACCAACTCTTATGGAGTTCTGTAATCACTGGTTTAATTTTTCTACAAATATTCAAGTCCGAACGGACTTTTCGAAATATTAAAGAAATACAAAAGGAGATGAATGTGTTAAAAAAATCTACAATCCTATTATCATTGATTATGATGTTCAGTGCTTGCAACGAAAAGGTAGAGCCATTGAAGGTCGAGGTCTATGAGACTTCTGCAAGTGGCAATCAATTGAAGAAGTTGTCGGAATTTTCTAAAGCAGAAAAAACCGAAACCATAAAGTTGTTACCTGATGAAAAATTCCAGACCGTCACTGGATTTGGAGGTTCTTTTACAGAAGCATCGGCTTCTCTACTCAACAAACTGAGCCAAGAAAATCGTAATAAAATATTGGAGGCTTATTTTGGAGAAAGTGGGGCGAAATACTCCTTGACCCGAACACACATGAACTCCTGCGATTTTTCTTTGAGTAATTACTCCTATGCACCAGTAGAGGGGGATAAAGAGCTGGAAAGTTTTTCGATAGACGAAGACCGTGAGGACATCATTCCAATGATTAAAGATGCTATGGCTGTTTCTAAAGATGGTTTCAACATCATTGCCTCACCTTGGACAGCTCCACCGTGGATGAAAGACAACAAGGATTGGAGAGGGGGTAAGCTTTTGCCTGAATACAATGATACTTGGGCATTGTTTTTCTCAAAGTATATTGATGCTTATAAAGCGGAGGGAATCGATATTTGGGGTTTTACGGTAGAAAATGAGCCTTTGGGAAATGACAAAAACTGGGAAAGTATGCACTTCACAGCAGAGGAGATGACGAATTTTGTTCAAAATCATTTGGGACCAAAGCTTGAAGCTGATGGAAAGGGTGATTTGAAGATTTTAGGCTATGACCAAAATCGTGAACACTTGAAGCATTGGGTAGATGAAATGTACAAGAATGAGGAAACTTCAAAATATTATGATGGTACTGCCATTCACTGGTATGCGAGTACATTTGAAGTGTTTCCCGATGAACTGCAATACGCACATAAAAAAGCTCCTTCTAAGTACCTTATTCAGACCGAAGCCTGTGTAGATTCTGAAATTCCCAAGTGGAAGGATGACAAATGGTATTGGTCAAAAGAAGCCACAGATTGGGGTTGGGATTGGGCACCAGAACAAGACAAACACATGCACCCAAAATATGCACCTGTTTACCGCTATGCTCGGGACATCATTGGCTGTCTCAACAATTGGGTAGATGGCTGGGTGGATTGGAACATGGTATTGGACAAACAGGGGGGGCCTAACTGGTTTAAAAACTGGTGTGTTGCGCCTGTGATTGTCGACCCCGAAAAAGATGAGGTTTATTTTACCCCAATATATTATACGATGGCTCATTTCAGCAAATACATCAGACCGGGAGCAAAAAGGATAGGTTTTGAGAATTCAGATGATAAGCTGCTGATAACAGCTGCTGAAAACCCCGATAGATCAATTGCAGTTGTGGTACTCAATCAAGGAACAGAAACGAAAAATTTTACGATAGCATTGAACGACAAAACTACAAACATAACGATTGATGCACAAGCTATTCAAACTATCGTAATTCCAAAATAAATCAAAAAAATTCCAACTTAACTTATCATCAGCCTAAAAAAATAACAATGACACAACACACTACAAGTGCAAGACATAAAGTCCCTTTTGTGCAAAAAGCTGCCTTTGGTGCAGGTCACCTAGTACTCAACTTATTGCCAGGGGCATTAGGAATTTTTATGTTCTTTTTGCTTACCGCTTTTGGTATGGATCCCTTTTTAGCAGGGTTATTAGGTGGTTTGCCAAGAATATTTGATGCCATCACGGATCCTATTATGGGTTTTATTTCGGATAACACAAAATCAAAATGGGGTAGGAGAAGACCTTACATTTTTATAGGAGCTATTTTGAGTGGTTTGCTATTTGCCCTGTTATGGCAACTCAATCCAGAAAATTCGCAGATGTATAACTTCTGGTATTTCCTTATTTTTTCCATGATTTTTTTAATTGGTAATACCATGTATGCTACGCCATTAATCGGTTTGGGTTACGAAATGACCTCTGACTACAATGAGCGTACTCGTTTAATGGCATCTTCGCAAATAGTAGGTCAGATTGCTTGGATGATTGTGCCGTGGTTTTGGGTACTGATTGCCAATCCAAATCTTTTTGAAACACAAGCTATTGGTGTTAGACAGCTTTCTGTTATTGTTGGTGTTATTTGTATGGTATTAGGAGTCTTGCCAGCCATATTCTGTCGAGGTATTGATGCTTCTCACATGGAAAATAGAAAAGAAATTACATTTAAAACCATGTTTTCTAATGTAAAAGACCTTGTTGCTAGCATAGTTCAAGTTTCCAAAAACAAACCTTTTGTCAAACTATGTGGAGCTACATTTTTGGTTTTTAATGGCTTTCAGTTGGTGGCTTCTTTTAGTTATTTCATCATCGTTTATTATATGTTTAACGGTGACTTTGGCGCAACTGGACACTGGCCTGCATGGTTTTCTACAGTAACTGCGTTTGCAACCGCATTTTTGGTTATTCCAATTGTTTCTTGGATGGCCAATAAATGGGGAAAACGAAATGCTTTTCTAATTTCAACGGCACTTTCTATTGTGGGTTATATTCTCAAATGGTGGGGTTTTAGCCCAGGAAATCCTTGGTTAATCTTTATGCCAATCCCATTCATGGCATTTGGTCTCGGCGGATTATTTACCTTAATGATGAGTATGACTGCTGATGTATGTGATTTGGATGAATTAGAAAATGGAATGCCTCGTAAGGAAGGAACTTTTGGAGCGATTTATTGGTGGATGGTGAAATTGGGGCAAGCATTGGCTCTTGTTTTAGGAGGTTTGGTTTTGAAATTGGTAGGATTTGACCAAAATGCTGCTGTTCAAACAGCTGAAACCATGACCAATCTTCGTATTGCGGATATTGTTATTCCCGCAACAACAGCTGCGTTGGCAATTTGGGTAATGTGGACTTATACACTATCAGAAGAAAGGGCTGAAGAAATACAAGCGGCACTTGTGGAACGTAGAGGAGAATTATAAATAAGAATATTTTTAATTGAGTCTATATTGTTTGGTTTGCAGTTTGATTGTGCTGAAAGTAAGCGTATGTTTTTTTTGTCAGTAAAAATATTTTAGATTAAACCACTTAAAATAAAATCAAAATATGTCTTATAGAATAGAAAAACAATTATCCCTAAGAGGAATTGATTATAGCGATGTAACCAATGAAGAATTAACTGCCTTGTTTCACCAAGTATTACAAGATGGAATGCATGGACTATGTTATAGTGCTTATGAAGAAGGGCAAGAGCCAGGTAGTATTTTAAGTGAAGAACAGATTAGGAGACGAATGGAAATTATTGCTCCTTATACAAAATGGGTCCGTACTTTTTCTTGTATCGAGGGTAATGAATTGATTCCGAAAGTGGCGCACGATTATGGTTTAAAAACACTAGTGGGTGCTTGGTTAGGTAAAGATAAAGAGTTAAATGAAAAAGAAATAGAGGGCTTAATTGAATTGGCTAAAAATGGTCTTGTTGACATTGCTGCGGTAGGAAATGAAGTGCTTTATCGCAATGATTTAACACATGAAGAATTACTGAATTATATTCACCAGGTTAAAGAAGCACTTCCTGATACGCAAGTAGGTTATGTAGATGCCTATTATGAATTTACGGTTCACCCTCAAATAACCGAAGCCTGTGATGTTATTTTGGCCAACTGTTATCCTTTTTGGGAAAGCTGTCACCTTGATTATTCTCTATTGCACATGAAACAAATGTACTATCAAGCCTTACATGCTGCTAATGGTAAGAAAGTTATCATTACTGAAACAGGATGGCCAAGTCATGGTACTAGTTTAAAAGATGCTCATCCCTCCAATGAAAATACCATGAAATATTTCATCAACGCACAAAAGTGGTCGAAAGAAGAAAACATTGATCTTTTTTATTTTACTTCATTTGATGAATCTTGGAAGGTAGGTGCTGAAGGTGATGTAGGTGCTTATTGGGGATTGTGGGACAAAAAAGGAAATCTTAAGTGGTGAAATAGTAAAAATGAATGGACTGATGCCGCTAAAATTTGGTAGCACAAATGTGTGTCAAGCGACATTATAGTTTTAACTTTGATGCTAATCCAAAAAGCAGGAATATTGATTCCTGCTTTTTTATTGATACCTATATAAGTTTTTAGTTAAAATGAAACGAAAAATTACATTCCTTTTAATGCTATTGTCTTCAATGATTTTTATGCTCTCTTTTATGCCCTATACTTCAATAGGAGAAACTCCCAAAGAAAAAGCAGACGAAATAGACCAAAAAGTTGCTGACTTGTTGTCTAAAATGTCTTTGAAAGACAAAGTAGGAGAAATGACGCAATTGGCACTTGATATGATTTCAGTTGGAGAACCTCACAATACAAAAGAACCTCATCAGTTAGACCCAGCCAAATTGAAGAAAGTGTTTAGAGATTTGAGAGTGGGTTCTATTATGAATGTGTCAGGACATGCTTATACAAGGGAGCATTGGCGTGATATCATGACCAACATTCAAGAGATAGCCATGAAAGAAAAAGGTATTCCCGTTCTGTATGGTATTGATGCGATTCATGGAACGAATTATACAGTCGATGCCACGCTTTTTCCCCAACAAATTACCTTAGCTGCAAGTTGGAATCCAAGTTTGGCTTTTTCATTAGGATCAATAACTGCCTATGAAACAAGGGCCTCATGTATTCCTTGGACATTTTCACCTGTATTTGATTTGGGACGAGATGTTCGTTGGTCTCGTTTATGGGAAACTTTTGGAGAGGATGTATTTTTGGTGAAAAAAATGGGCGTTTCGATGGTAAAAGGGTATCAAGGTGATGACTTGAACAATCCTTATCATGTAGCTGCATGTATGAAGCATTTTTTGGGATACAGCACACCGTGGACAGGCAAAGACCGTACGCCTGCCTACATTCCCGAACGCCAATTGAAGGAGTATTTTGTACCTACTTTTCAGGCTGCCATAGATGCAGGTGCCGCAACGATTATGATCAGTTCTGGCGAAATGAATGGTATTCCCGTTCATGCCAACCCTAAGATTCTGAAAGATTTACTTCGAGATGAAATGGGTTTTGAAGGATTGGCAGTATCGGATTGGGAGGATATTTTGTTGTTGGTCAGTCGTCATCGAGTTGCCAAAGACCACAAAGAAGCCATAAAAATGGCGGTTAATGCAGGTATTGATATGAGCATGGTGCCAATGAATACAGAGTTTCCTGTTTTATTGAAGGAATTAGTTGAAGAAGGAGAAGTACCGATGGAGCGCATTGACGAGGCGGTAAGTCGCATTTTGAAGCTAAAATTTCAATTGGGTTTGTTTGAAAATCCTTTTTACAATGCGGATAAATATCCCGATTTTGGATCCGAAAAACATGCTACTGCCAGCTTCAATACAGCGTTGGAATGTTTGACATTGCTGAAAAACAACGACAATATTTTACCTCTATCCAAAACTGGAAAGGTGTTGGTGACAGGGCCTACTGCCAATTCTATTAATGCCTTAAATGGCGGATGGACAGGTACTTGGCAAGGAAGAAATGAGCAATACAACACCAAAGGCAAACAGACTATATTGGAAGCAATACAGGCCAAATTAGGCAAAGAACAAGTAACCTTTGTGGAAGGTGCAAGCGAATTGGAGGCGGTAAATATTCAGGAAGCGGTAGAGGCTGCAAAAAAAGCTGAAGTGGCGATTGTTTGTTTAGGAGAAATGCCTTATACCGAAAAACCTGGGGATAGGGACGATTTGTACATACCTGATGCACAACGGGCATTGGTGGAAGCGATTGTCGAAACGGGTACTCCGATTGTATTGGTATTGGCGGAAGGTCGTCCACGGTTGGTGAGCAAATTTGAAGAAAAAGTAGCAGGAGTGTTGTTGGCATATCTTCCTGGCAATGAAGGGGGGCGAGCGATTGCGGAAGTGCTATTTGGTGACTACAATCCCAATGGTAAATTACCTTACACTTATCCAAGGTTTCCTCATTCTATTTTGACCTACGACCACAAAGGTACAGACCAAATCAAAACCGATTTCAGCTATAATGCCTTCAATCCACAATGGGAATTTGGGCATGGATTGAGCTACACAACTTTTGAATACAGTGATTTGAATTTGAGTAGCAAGCAATTGGATGCAAAGGGAAATTTGAATGTTTCAGTAGTAGTGAAAAACACAGGTAAAATGGATGGTAAAGAGGTAGTGCAACTCTACATTACCGACAAAGTGGCAACAGTTACTCCTTCGGTGAAAAGATTGCGGGGTTTTGAAAAGGTGGACTTGAAGGCAGGTGAAAGCAAAACAGTGGAATTTTCGATTCGTGCTTCAAATTTAGCATTTGTAGGGATTGATAATCAATGGGTGACGGAAGAAGGGGAGTTTGAGGTGAATGTTGGGGGATTGAAGGGAGAGTTTGAGTATTAGACTTTGGACGAGGGAGCAGAGATGCGAGAAGTGAGATATTAATCAATTGATAATGAATAATTTACGATTAAATGGTAAGAATAAGCAAATAATTGATTATCAAACATTTACAACTTGTTTCCCGCTTCTCACTTCTTTCGTCCAAAGTCCAATTGAGTATGTTAAAGGGTTTTAATTGTTGAATTTTGGAGATTCTGATTTTTTAATATGAAAAAAAACGAAAAAACATATGCATTTGATGTTTTTCTCTCTTTTGCAAATGAAGACAGAGATTTTGCTCGGCAATTGTATGAGCATTTGAAACAGGCAGGGTTGAAAGTTTGGGGTTCTTTTGAGCAACTTCGAGATAGACAGACTTCTTTAATGTGGGAAATCAACAAAGGAGTTGTCAATAGTCAGTTTGCAGTGGCATTGGTAAGCGAACCTTATTTGACCAAAAAATGGACAATAACAGAAGCATCTGCTTTTTTTGCATTGGCAGAATTGGATAAGCCTAAAATTATACCTATTTGGCATCAAATTACTTATGAAGAAATATTGAAAATTTTCCCTCTCGTTTTTGCCGATAAGTTTGCTGCAATCGAGTCAAAAAATAGGGATATGACCCAAATTGCGAATCATGTTTTAAAGATGGTTCAGAATATGCAAAACCTTCTCCCAAATACCGAGGCAACCAAACATCTTTTCAACAAAATTTGGTATGCACCAAAAGAATATGGATTTTTTGCTTACCGAAATTCTTTTGTTGGAGAATTGCGATTGAGCGAAAGAGGTATTGCTTATGGTGGAGATAAAAAAGAATGGTTTCAAAAAAAGACCCAAAATATATATATTCAGGCAGATACGATTGAAGAAATTGAACACACTAATATGTCAGGTGATGTAGCTAAAAATTGGGTAAAAGTCACCTACAATCGAGGGCAAACGGCTTGGTTTCAAGACAAAAGCGATTATTTAGCTTCTGCACATGGCATAGGAAATTTGTTTGGAGGTAGTCAAAATCTCTATGGAGTGCTTCGATTATTGTATTCCCAATCTCCTTCAATTTGAACTTGTTTTGGGTTTACTCCATCACCAAATCATTCAAACTGAACGTACCAACATTGGTGATTTTGATGTAATTGGTTTCGTATTTCTCAAAATATTTGGCAATGCGCCAATCCACATATTGTTCAAGGGTTTCTGTGTCCTTCAATGAAACCGTTTTGTTGTGCATTTCCTCCAATTTTTTGTAATCTGTTCGCCTTTCCAAAACTTCCCTCCCTGCAATTGGGTCGCCCGCAGTGGTCATACCACAAAAAGTGCCTATCAATGCCTTGGCATTCAAACATTCACCAATTTTGTAGGTGACGTAGTACATTTTGTTTGTACCCGAATCCAAAGCACAAAACAAACAACTTCCCTTCAATAATAATTCACCCTTGTAGGTATTGGACGGCCCTCGCATAATCATCCACATTTTGCCATCAGCTTCATAGATTTCGATGGGAGATATCAATACATCATTTCTGCCCGAATTGCAGCGAAGGTAGCTGTACCATAGTCCTTTGCAAGCCCATAGTATAGGCGAAAGTTCGCTTGATGGGGGAAACATTTTTTTTTCAAAATCATGTAAATCAATATATCCTAAATATTTAGCAATGGCATCAAAATGTGCTTTGCTGCCTACAATAGAGCCTTTGTTTATTTTTTTAGATTTTTCGATTATTTTATACTTCTCGTTTAAGTATTTCTGACTAATAGTAATTCCCAAATGTTCTCCAACTGCGTCCATTATTTTATCACTAAAAACATGAAAACTGCTGGCATTCAATGGCAAATCTTCTTTTTCTGCCATCTTATCAAACAATAAATCAATGGTATTTAATCGAAAACTCATTCTGAAATAATTTTTTTGAAGGTATTGAAGACAATCGTTTTTCCAAATTTACTTTTTCTTCTGAAAAAAAGTTGAAATTAAAGTCATTTTATTGGAAATCATCGGTACTTCATTGTTCGCCAGCCTCCTACTTTTCCCCATATATTTGCAGCAGTTAATGATTAGAAAATAAACTGCTATTCAGTCTTTTAGCCGCGGATAATGCTGCAATAGCGTGCTTTTGTATTTGCCCTACTCACCCTTCAATGGAAGGATAGGGGCGGGGTTATTTTTCATTTTTTAAATACATACAAACATGAATGCACGCAATTTAATTGCCAGATGTTTCGGAATGAAAACATCTGTTAGCCAATCGTCTGTCCGCTTCAAAGACCCTGATACCATTTCTCCATTTTTTGTTTTCGCTGACAATGTACTTAGCACAAACCAATCGTCGAAACTCAAAGGCGGTACAGGAGGAGTCGGGGGGCCAAGTGAAAATGACATTGAAGTAGAAGAATTGATTTAATAAGATTGATGTAAAACATGAATCTATAGCCAACAATCTATTGCAATATAATGTGTAAAGGCTGTTGGCTTTTTCAATGAAATATTATTGAGATTTGTTACTTGCTTCTTCTAATTTTTCTAACAACCAATTTCGGTGAAGGAGTTTTTTCTTTTCTTCGATTTCTTTCTTCAACTTTTTATAGACGGGTTCTTCTAAGTTTTTGGTTTTCAATTGAATGAATTGTTTTATAATGATGGCAAATTCCTTAAAATGTTCTTTGGTATGTGACTTTAAAGACTTTCTTCGAGCATAATTATAGAGCGATTTTCTTTTAAATTCTAATCTTTCAGAGTTATTTTTTAGTTCATAAAGAGAACGAATGCACAAAACATAGCCTCTCAGAGAGTAATAAGGATTCTTAGGGTCGCTGGTTAGTTTATCCGCAATATCTTCGGCTTCTGCCCACTTTTTTTGTTGAAAAAGCAAACTTCCTGTTGCGAAATTATAGGCATTTTCGGCATATTGATGTGGGTAGATGCGTTTTTTACATTTACGAATAAATTTATCTGCCCATTGTAGGTAAATTGTTTTTTGAGCTTCATTTGCAGCCGACAGTTCAAACGCATTCAAAACAGCGTTTTGATAGTTGAGGTATTGAATTTCATTTTTGCGGTTGGTCAATAAATTTTCGCTATCTAATTTTTTGTAGTAATCAAACAATTCTTGTCTATATAGAAAAATTCCTTTATTGATTTGTTGGGTATAAAGATTGATAATCGTTTGCCGAACATTGCTTTTGTCCCTTTCTTCCATAGCATCTCCATAAGCAAAGAACAACTCTCTTAATTCTGCAATATTGGCAAAAGTTTTTTCTTCTATCGTTTTTAACATCTGCAAATAAACCTGCAAAAGGGGAGGAGTTGAAGCTGCATTTAGTTCAAATTGTGTCATATAATCAGCCAGGTATTTTTTGAATAAGGTAAAACCCTGAAGCTCGTTTTTTTCTTTTACTTTGCTCAATAGAATACAATACTGCTTCAGTTTTCCGATTAAATAGCTGTAATCCAAGTCAGTTGTCATCTCTTGAAGGTGAGAGATCCTATCAAACTTGCGGTCGGTTTTGCCATAAAAAATATCTACTTCTTTCTTCCAAAGATAGTTTTCAAAATACTCAGTCTCATTTTTTACTGCTTTTTTAGAAGCTCGTTTTACCAATTTATCATGAAAACGCTTGAATATTTTGGGTAGTGCAAGCTGAGAATGAATTCGCAAGTTATTGAACAAATAAGAGCTTGTGGATTCATAGTAGGAATAAGCCAAAAAGCGTTTTGCTTGCGTATTTAATTCGTATAACAAATTGGTAAGGTAATTAGTGTTCAAAGTATCTTTTTGCTTCAATACGTTCCATAGTTGGTTGTCATTTGGAAATGTATTTTCTTTTTCTGCATAATGATTTTTTATAACCAAATATATGTCAATTACTTGAGCTTGAGATTTGACATCGAAAAATGGAGAACGCAAGAAATCTTCAAATTTGTTCCATTCTTTTTCTTCAAAAGAATCTAAAATAGACATCAAGGGCTGGTTTTGCATAAAGGGGTTTTGTGGATAAATATACAGCCATTTGGTGAAAATGATAAATCATTTTTTTTGTCCAAAAGTCAAATTTTATATTTAATTGAAAATAATAAATGTATATATTGATATTTCAATAAATTGTCAAGAATTGCAGCTATAAACCCAGATATTTTGCCAAAAAATGGAGCAGAATAGTTTGGAACCATGCCATAAGCGTGTCTGTTAAAGCCATTAAACGGAACTAAAGTTTTTAACCTAAAAAATGCAATAGTTTTTCTCATAGTAATTCAATCATCGGGTGGACTAACCATTCATTCGATGATTTACAAAAATCTTAACTAATCTTTTATTTTTAATTTATTCATTCTATGAACCAATTACAAGAAATAACACAATACTATTTTTTTGACGGAAATTCTAAAGTAGGACCTTTATCATTTGAGGAATTATCCAATAAACCCATTTTTAAAGATACCCCAGTATGGAGAGCAGGTTTAGCTGATTGGATAAATGCAGGAGACCTTCCCGAATTGATAGATATAATAAAGACTTCTCCTCCGCCAGTTCCTGTTGAAGAATCGGTAATAGAAGAAGAAAATAATAAACCAAGATACGATTATAGTGAGGTAGAGGATAAAGCAGGTGTAAACTACAAAACTGCAATGATTCTAACAGGAATATTATTAGTATTAAACATCATTTTATTGGATGTTGCTCTTTCATCTGTGGGAATGCTTGGTGTTACAGGGCTTGCTATTGCTTCCTGGTGGTATTTTAAACAGTATTTTGATTCACAAAAAGACACCATCACAGGTAATTTCATAATGGTTATTATGGGAGCACATGCTTTATTTGGCTTTGCTTACTTCTACATCTCTATTGTGCCTTGGGGAGACTTAATGGATTGTTCTATATTTGATTTGATATTATTATTATTTGGATTTACCATCGGCTGTGTAAATGAATTTGCTAGTCACATTGGATTCATTATGTTTTTAGTAATGGTAGCAGCAGTTGCTAATTTCATAGCTGGATTTAGAATATTGATGGTTAATAGACGCTATCCTTTTCCCTTAAAACGCATTGCAGTTAGCTGCATGTTTTTATTACCCTTTTTGTTTTGTAATTATTTTTCAGAAGGAATACTTGGAAGTGATTCAGGAATTTTTCTAAGGACTATTTTAAGTTTACCCTATATATTGTTATTTCATCATTTCTACAGAGCAGATGTCGATGATAAAACACCTTGAATTAAGGTAATCCATAATTCTGCAATCCAATCCATAATCTTAATCTGACCCTAAAAAACACAAACCAAACATGTGTAAACCAAAATCAAAACTTTGGCCAGGATGGGGACCGATTATCGGTGCCCTTATCACTGCCTCCGTTGCCATAGCTATTTTCATTCTTCAAAAAGAAAACACTTTTCCCTACACCATTCAAATTCACAACCAAATCAATCAAGAGACATTGCAAAATGTAACGGTTGTGATTGAAGTAGAGGGCAAAACTTATACGCAAACCACCGATTCAGACGGCGAAGTTACCACCTGTTTCGGAGCAACTCGCCAAGGATGCCTACAAAGACACCCAATTTCAAGGAGTTGAAAATGTGCCGATTCTGATTGAAGTGAAGGTATTTGGAAAATTGGGTTGTCGGATAGAAATACTCAATCCAGATGAAGAAATTTTGAAGAAAAAAGGAGGTGTATGGGTATCTGACCAATTTGAACAAATTCCTTTTACACCTTTAAAAACAGCTACTTATACGGTTCGGGTTTGGGGTACAAACAAGGTTGGGAACTATCTACTACATATCTCCTATATTGATGATGAAGAACAAGAACCTAACAAGGTGATTGCATTGGAGGACAATGCAGAGAAATACTTCAATAGAATTGGAGAAGGAGCGTACGACGATTACACCTTTGAAGGATATGTGAATACACCTGTGATTTTACAAACGAGAACGGAAGACAGGTTGGGCTATCTTGTTTTGATATTGAACAGCGATGAAGAAGTATTGTGGAAAAGTGGAGTGAATTGGGCTGCTGAGACATTTGACGAAAATCCATTTACGCCTACGGAAGATGCAACTTACACCTTGCGAATAGAAGGAAGAAGCAATTTGGGTAGTTACGCAGTCAAATACTATACCTTCGATAAGCCTGATCTTCAAGTGATAGAAATGGGAAAACGCTATGAGCAGACTTTAGCCGAAGGAGCTATGATGATTATCAATTGGAGGGAACTGCCAATACTCCTTTGATGATTAAGACAATGGGAAAAGGCGAAAAATACAATTTGGGCTATAGACTGCAAATTTTGGATGCTGCTGGCGAACAACTGCAACGAGGCGGAACTCATTGAGATTCTACTCAATTCGAAGAAATGCTATTTACACCTCAAACTGATGGTAATTATACGATTCGGGTGACTGGAACGAATAAGTTTGGGGAGTATGTTTTGTTGGCGGAGGAGGTTTATGGGAATTGATTTAGTGATAATTATTTGAATATTTAGTAATTATAAAATAATTAATATATATGGATATGAAAAAAGAAGACTGGAAATTGATTAATTCTGCTATGAAGCTTTCAAATGCCGTCAGTGGCTTTGCAGATAACCAACTATCTGAGAAATTAGCAGGAATCGTTAAGTTACATTCTGCACTCGCAGTAGCAAGTGGCTTCATACCAATTACAGGGGCAGATATAGCTGCTGCTGCTACTAACATTTGGACGATGTATATTAGGATAAACAATGAAGTTGGCATTCCATTTAAGGAGAATATAATAAAAAGTATAGGTTCTGCTGTTGCTACAAACTTAGGGGCAGCAGTGGCAGCTCTTTAATTTTAGGTACTTTTTTCAAGTTCGTTCCTATTGTAGGTACAGTAGGCGGAGGCGCAGTAGTTGCAGCAACAATATATTCAGTGACTGTTGTTTCTGGGATTATATACATGAATGCACTTGCTATGTTAAAAGATTTTGATAAATCGGAGGAAACAGAGGAAGAATTGAAGAATAATGTTAATGAAATATTGAAAGATAAATCTTTGATTAAGGATATGTTGAAAGATGCTAAAGAGGATTATAAATCTTCAAAAGATGATGAGGATAATGATGAAGATGAAAGAGATAGAAGATAGATAATGAATTGCAAAAAATATAAAATATTGGAAAATGAAAAAACTATTTATTATACTTCTTCTTTGGCTACCAATGTCTTTAACGTTTGCTCAAATAGAATTTCCAAAAATTTTTAACAAAGGTGATGGCATTAAACTACCTAAAATCAAGACTGCTCAAAAATCCTTTAGTGAAGTACTCCAAAAATTTGACAAAAAAGACCTATCTCTACGAATTTTGATGATGCCATTTATGAAGTTGAATTATTAAGCAATTTTGAGCCTTTGGAGTCGGAATACCGCCCTCTTGATATTCAACCATCTACTGAAGATGGAGGATTTCGTCTGACAAGTGGAGTTTATACGATGACTGCTCGTAGTTTTTGCTTGCGTGCAGGTGCCTGCAGGCACAAGTAGAGGAGATGGTCATTTATATGCTCCACTCAAAGGAAAACAAGCTGACTTTGTGCAAGAAATACTTGGACGATATGCAAAACACCCCGAAATAAAACAACAAAACATTCAAGTGTTATTGTGGGCGATTGTAGCAGGCGCAGATATGAATACCATGGATGCTAAATATATGGAAACATTGAGTAAGTTGTTTACTCCTTCAGAATTGTTAAAGTACAAAGGGAAAGATTGGTTGAATGGAATGTTTGGTAAAGAACTGGATAAATTGAAGCAACAACTAACGGGAAAAATAGCTCCCCAACTCCAAAAAATAATTGAGGCAGATGCTAAAATAAGAACGACCCTTACACAAAATAAAACCTATCAAGAAATAGAATCCATCGCTATCCTTGCAGGAGTCGCTCCCGCAGAAGATATGATTAGAGAGGTGTCTAAAGGTAGGTGGTCGTATCATCCAAATGGTTTTTTGTAAGGTATTTCCCAAGAGGCTACAAAGAAGCCAGAATAGATGTATATGTTCCTTTTGAAGGGAGTGTAAGCTTAAATTCTCGCACTTCAGGGTAGTGTGAAACCAATAAATGACAATACGGATAATATCAAAGAAGTAGTATTCAATCCAAGTGCTACAATCGCCACTCCTGCCAATAGGTCGGGACAAAGGATAGGGATTTCTCCTGTACCTGTAAAACCTTGTGGTGATTTAGCTCGTAATTCCAATATTGATTCCTCAATATCTTGGAAAGATAAGGCAAGAAGATATTTGCAATCTTTTCCCAATTCTACTATAAAGAATCAATCCATTACTTGCTCTTATGCTCAAATATATTTACAAAACCCTGAAAAATTTAAGTGGGCAGGGTTAGCAGCTATTGTTTCGGGGAAAGTAGGAGAGAGTCAAGACGACTTTGATTTTGGAACTGATTTGAAAGATGATGTATTTAAAGGAAATAGAAGCGTATATGAAGATTTATTCTGGCAACATTTGGCTTTTCAAGAGAACGGAATAGCTGAAATCGAAAAGTTATATTGTGCTGGTCAAATTAGCAAGGAAGCTTATTATGGTTGGGCTAAAATCGAACAAGGTGATGTTTGGGAAGGAAATAAAGATTTGCTCTTTTATGAGCAAAGTCAAATATTACAACCTATTATGTATAGTCCTTATTCGAGTATTTGGTGGACACTTGATTCTGATCTTATAACATTTTTTAAAGGAAATCTTTTAACATCACCAGTACCAGGTGACAATCAAGAATTTCCAGGCGACAATATTGCTAATTTTGAGGAAAGATGGAAATGGATAGAAACACACATTTTGCCTGAATGGAAAAAATTTGAAGAAAACCCTAACAATCAATCTGTACTAATGAAATCATTGAAAGAAGCGTGTCCTTCATGTTGTAACTAAAAAATAAATATTTATTTTTTACAATTGTCTATTCCACCCTTTGTGATGCACTTTATTCTCGGAAAATCCAGAAAAATGACCGTATCAGCTTTGGTCAATCTCAGTTCCAAAGTGCTGGAATAATTGCCATCCATGATCCACGTTTCACCTTCCATCAACTGTCTGACCTTTTGTTCCCATTCAGACTTAGTAGATTCGACCCAATTCGCACACCAATAGTATTCATCCAAGTGAATAAGAGGAATTTGTAGTATTTTTTGAAGTTGAAGCGATAAGGTAGATTTGCCCGAGCCGCCACTCCCAATAACAAGTATTTTTTTCACCGTCTTTTACTTAAAACTTGCCCATCAACTGATTCCAAAACTCAATTGCAGTTTCATACCTAAAAGCAATGATAAACAAGACTCCAAACAATGCACCGTAAAAGTGGGCATCGTGACCAATATTGTCCCTGCCTTGTTTAGCAGCCCAATAAGAATACGCCAAGTATGCAATGCCCAACACAATGGCAGGCATAGGAATAGGAATGGGAAAAATAATAAGACTCATCCACGGGTCAAAGACTATGGCGACAAACAAGACGGCTGATACTGCACCCGATGCACCCAATGCCCGATAAGCAGGATTTTCTCGGTGGTTCATAAAAGAAACCGAACTCGCAGCTACCATTCCGCCAAAATATAGCAGCAAATACAGCGTTATCCCCATTCCACCGAAGTATTCACCAAAACGTGATTCAACCATTCCTCCAAATAGATACAAAGCCCACATATTGAAGAGCAAGTGCATCCAATCGGCATGAACAAAACCCGAACTGATGAAGCGGTAATAGTTGTTATTTCGCACCATATCGTAGGGGTACAAGAGCAACTTTTGCTTCAATACGGGGTCATTGAAGCAAAGAAAAGAAACAATACCTGTGAGGCCAATAATAAAAAGGGTCAGCATAAAATTTGTTTTTACTGCAAATAACACGAATTTCGCCAAATATTTCTATTTAAAAATTCTTTTGCAAATGAATAAGTTCCATATAGGGTGTTTTTTAGCAATTATCTTGCTTTTTACGAGCATCAATAAGACAGATGCCCAAACCATATTGTTTGGGCCTGGCAAAAAAGGAGGCATGAAAACGAACAGTGACGGTATTAACATGAGACAGATGGGCGGTATAAAAAAGAGTGATGGAATGAGTCAAAAGTTTTCTTCTTTTGAAGAATACAAAGATTATTTCTTCAAAACTTATTGGTCACTCAATCCCGAATACGCTGCCTATTTAGGATTGTCTGATTATGACACACAAATGACTATTTTGGGTCAAAGCGAGAGGGAAAGCAGTGAAAAAACCTACCTGCAATTATTGAAAGAACTACAAGCATTGGAGGGAATTCGACAATTTTCGAATGAGGACAAAACAGATTATGCTTTGATCAAGAATGAATTGGAGTCCGCTTTGTGGTATAGTCAAACGTTTCGCAGCTTTGAATGGAATCCTTCTGTTTACAACATTGGAGGAAGCTTTGATCGTTTGGTTAGTGACGATGAAATCTCTGCATCGAAAAGAATCGCAAAACTCTATGAAAAAATGCAGCATGTACCCGCCTACTACAAAGCTGCTATCACAAATATCAAAGATCCTACTTTAGAACACACACAATTGGCAGTCTATCGAATAGGAGGTACTTTGGATGTCTTCAATACCAAAATTAAGAACTTGGCGAAAGAAGCCAAACCAGAAGATTGGGAGAAAATATCTAAGGAAAACTTTTACCAACGTCTGGAGGAAGCAATTACTTCAATTGAGATGTTTGACTCATATTTGAACAAAAAACTACTGCCTGCTTTAGAGAATTTTCCAGATGTTCGTAGTTTCAGAATTGGGAAAGAACTGTATGACGAAAAATTCAAATTCGACATTCAATCGGGCTATTCTGCGAGTGAGTTGTACGATATTGCAGTGAAAGAAAAAGTGGCGATTCACCAAAAAATGTTTGGGATTGCAGACAAGTTGTGGTCAAAGTATTTTCCTTCCACAAATGCGCCAGAGGATAAATTGATGAAGGTCGAAATGTTGATTGATATAATTTCGCAAAAGCACGTCAAACGTGGTGAATTTATAACGTCTATCGAAAAACAACTGCCTGAATTGGTTGATTTTGTAAAGAAAAAAGATTTGCTTTACCTTGACCCTTCAAAACCATTGGAGGTGAGAGCAACACCCGAATATATGCGAGGCACAGCAGGAGCTTCGATTTCTGCCCCAGGACCTTTTGATAAAGATGCGGCGACTTACTACAATGTAACTCCTCTCGACCACTATACCGATGAGCAAGCCGAAAGTTATTTGAAGGAATACAACTACTATATGCTGCAAATCTTGAACATACATGAAGCAATTCCAGGACATTATGCACAGTTGGTTTATGCGAATCAGTCGCCTAGTTTGGTGAAAAGTATTTTTGGTAATGGGGCAATGATTGAAGGTTGGGCTTGTTATGCCGAGCGAATGATGTTGGAAGAAGGTTATGGTGATAATGCACCTGAAATGTGGTTGATGTACTACAAATGGAATTTGCGGATAGTCTGCAATACGATTTTGGATTATTCGGTGCATGTGTTGGAAATGAGTCAGGAAGATGCAATGGAATTGTTGATTCACGAGGCATTTCAAGAACAAACGGAAGCTGAGGAAAAATGGAGAAGAGCGCAGTTGAGTCAAGTGCAACTTTGCAGCTATTTTGCAGGTTTGACCGAGATTTACAATTTTCGAGAGGAAAAGAAAAAAGAACTGGGAGCAGACTTCAATTTAAAAGCATTTCATGAGCAGTTTTTGAGTTTTGGAAGCGCACCTGTGAAGGAGATTCGTAAGTTGATGGCTAACGAAAAAATACGAACAGAAGACGATGGGCGATAGACGGCGGGTGTCAGAAAATGTAAAATAATAGGAAAATGAAGCAACGAAAAAAACAAGATTTTCCGACTAAAGTATGTGTGGTTTGTGGACGGTCTTTCAGTTGGCGCAAAAAATGGGCGAAAGATTGGGAGGAGGTGAAATATTGCAGCAAGGGGTGTAGCTCCAAAAAAAATGATACTAATCGAATTAAAATCAATGAATAAACAGGATTTACTAAAGTTATTGCTATTTGTGTTGTGGACTCCAATGATGGTAGCATGTTTGAAAAAAGGGAGTGACGATCCTCTTTTGAGTTTCCGAACACGTACCGACCGTTTGGCGGGAGAATGGAAATTAAAAAAATTTACATTGGACGAACGAAATGTGGTTCAGACGAGCATCAACTTTAACAATACGGCCTGTGACTCGCTGGGTATAGCAGGAACAGAAACGAAAAATCAAACGGTGAACAACGAGTTTGAAGGTCAGCAGTTGAATAGCATTGTTAGCAATACAACAGCAGGAGTAGGTGAAACGTTTTTGTATGATATTGACATTCATTATACATTGGATATTGATAAAAAAGGAACATATAAATGTGATGGAACTTATAGCTATTTCGACAATGGTTCGCAGCAACAGATTGATGGTGGATTCAGTGTGAAAGACAATACATGGTATTGGCGAAATGACAATCAAGAAAAATCGGCGGTAACATTTGTCAATTTTCCATTGATTGATGTGACCGCCATTGCTTCAACGAGTGCACCTATTAGTTACAATGACCGCACTTTCAATTTGTTGAGATTGGCACATCAGGAGTTGGTGATAGAATATGCATCTTTGATTCAAGACACGATTCGACAAATATCCAACCCTGTGGTTGATACAACGATTGGGACTTGTATTCGCCGAACGACTACGATTACGAATGTGGAAGAGGATGCACAATGGGAGTTTGTGCAATAGATTTTTACACACTATCCTTCCTCCTCAATGCCCACACAATACCCAAAAATACCACTAAATTTAATACCGTAATGGCCCACAAATTGGAACTCAATTCGGGAGCTAATTCAAGCGTATTGGGTAAATTTAGAAATTCAACAGCATCAACTGTTCGATATACCAATGAATCGGGCTGAGTAGGCAATGCCATATAAGAGCGAATGGAGTCTTGGACGTAGGCGAAACTTTCTGTCCCCCAACGAGATAGCATGGTATAACTCGCAAACTCTACGGCACTTTTTGAAGGAATCGTTGCCATCACACCGCCCAGCATGATTTGTGGAATCAAAACAATCGGAATAATAGTCATGACTTTTTCGGTATTGTTGACCAATGCAGACACCAACAAACCCAGCAAAGTGGCTGAAAAACAGAGGTAGAGCATCAAAAATACATTGTCCCAATAAGCCGTAAACGTCAATGCGTCTGTCCCAACGAGGTAATAAATAATGGCTACGAAAATCAAGACTTGAATCGCTGAGAAAAAAGTCAAAACGACTATTTTGGAGAAAATGTAAGGAAGTGTGCGGAGGTTGAACATTCGCTCACGCCGATAAATCGGGAGTTCACCTACGATTTCTTTGGCTGAGTTGTTCGTTCCAAACCATATTGCAGAAACGGACATCAGAAAAAGTACACTCAGTTCTACTTCTTCAAAAATCAAGGCAATCAGTCCTGCAATGATGGGAGCTTGTGCTAAGAGAATCAGTGTATTGGCTGCATCACTTGTTTTGATATTGAAGTAGCGGACGGTCAGCCAAAAAAATTGACTAAGCATCGAAGCATCCTGCCTCCTTTCAATTTCTTGGTTGGCTGTTTGTCCAAGATCCGTTTCTTGATGGGTTTGTTTCCATTTTTCTGCCCACAAATGCCCTTGTTCGACCGTTCCATTTTTGGAATAGACTTCAATCACATTTTTGGCATTGAAGAAAGAGAGGTAGTTTTCTTTTCCGCCATAGTAAGTCATGTAACCACCTTTTGACAAGAAAATCACTTTGTCCACATAGTACAAGTCGTTGGGTTTGTGTGTCACCATCATCACCGTTGTTCCTTTTTTGGTGAGGTCTTTGACACATAGTAAAAAGTCTTCAATGGTTTCTGGGTCAAGGGGAGAAGTAGGTTCGTCTAAAAATAATATGGACGGATCGGTTAGCAATTCTACTGCAATAGACACTCTTTTTCGCTGACCACCAGATAAGTCACCTACTTTTCGCTTTCTGATTTCGGGGTCATTGATGTTGAGGTTGGTCAATACATCATTGATTTTTTCCCAAATATCTTCCTTGCTCACATCGGAAGACAAGCGCAATTTTGCGGCATAGTACAAGGAATTTTCGACAGAGAGTTCTTTGTGAACAATGTCATCTTGAGGCACATATCCGATGAGTCGCTTGAGGTAATCGTAGTTTCCATACAGTTCCATATCGTGAATAAAGACTCTTCCTTCTGAAGCTGGAAAATCTCCATTCAAAGCCCTAAGCAGGGTAGATTTGCCGCAACCTGAAGGCCCCATGACTGCCACAAAATCTTGTGCATCTACTTGAAAACTAATGTCTCGCAAAATGGTAATTTTACCTCGATTGACAGTTTTCGTAACGCCTTCTACAATGATGGCCTTATGTTTACGAATATCTTCGGCAGGTTTGCCCAATCTAAATTTATAAGCTCCAATGTTGATGTCATCGGCTTTAGAAATACTTATTTCAATTTGAGGTTTGATACGAGCGCCATTGACAAAAGTGCCATTTTTTGATCCCAAATCTTTGATAATGTAGGAGTCTTCAGATTTTTTGAGAATGACAGCGTGTTTTCGAGTAACAGTTAATTGATCCAACTGAATGTCACATTCTTTGGAGCGGCCAATGACTATCTCGGGTTTGAATCGAAGCATGGAAGCTAAGTCGCCTGTGCTATTTGGGTCGAGTACATTGATGATGTCGGAGGCTAGGTATTCTCTATTTTTATGGGAAGAAGTGCTTTTGGGGTCATTATCAACTTGTTCGGTGTAGCTTGGTTCTTCTATCATTTCGTTGGGACTCAGCATTTCAATAGCAATTTTATAAACGCTTTTCGATCCCAAGGTAATGACATCACCATCCTTCAATAATTGTGCAGTAATTTGTTCTCCATTGACAAAAGTGCCATTGGTGCTGTCCAAATCTTGAATCCACAATTCAGAGGTTTCTCTTACTTCAATGCGTGCATGATTTCTCGAAATAAATCTTTCCTCAATATCTATGATAGATCCAAATCCTTGTTTGCCAATGGTTATTGGTGCAGATTGATTTTGGCGAACAACCAATCGGCGTTGAATCTTTCCATCTTTGTAGAGTAGTATTCTGGCAAATTTTTTATTCATATAGCAATAATAAGCAATAATAATCTTCAATCAACAATTTTATGCGAAATTTTAAACATTATAGGACTTCTGGGTTTTAAATTTTGCTTTTAGGCTGTTATTTGGTTCTGATTTCTTTTTCAATTCGCTTTACCCGTATTCCGTACTCCGATGCTTCAATTTTGGTCTCAAAATGTTTGGCATAGACGTAGGTGAATTCTGCTCCCAGAAGTACGATTTGAGCGGCATAGTAGGCCCAAATTAGCAAAGCGGCGAGAGAGCCTGCTGCGCCAAAAGTATTGGTAATCTCACTGTTGCCGATGTAGAATCCAATAAGGGATTTGCCGATGGTAAACAGAACGCCTGTGAACAAAGCACCGATCCAGACATCACGCCATTTGACGTTGGCATCAGGTAAACCTTTGAAGAGGATGGCGAAAAGAAAACTGGGTATGATGAGGGAAGATAAAATGCTTGAAATAGTTAATAAAATTTCCGAAATTTCGGGAATGATGGTCAATATTTTTTCACTAAAAGCTGCAATGAAGGTATTGATAATGAGTGCTACAAGTAGTATGAATCCGATGGAAATAACCATGGCAAAAGATAAAAAACGGTCAATGGCAAATTGAATAATACCGTTTCGAGGACTTGCTTTCACTCCCCAAATGATGTTGAGTGCGCCTTTTAGTTCTACGAAAACGCCAGTAGCTCCAAAGAAGAAAGTACCAATTCCGATAATGGTGGCACTGTAAGATGAGCCACTTCGGTAGGCATTTTCAACCAATGCTTGTACTTGGATGGCTGCTTTGGCTCCTAATAAGGAATTGAGTTCATTAAAAATGTTGCCACGAATGGCTTCTTCACCAAAAAAAATGCTAACCAATGCAATGGTGATAACGATGACGGGCCCAAATGAGAACATAGTAAAATAGGCAATGGATGCACCTAAAGATAGAATGTTATCTTTAATGGCCTCGTCAATTACTTCTAAGGCAAAAGAATAGAAGTTTTTTAAGTATCGAATCATGTATAAGAAAATAATACAATAATGGCAAAAACTGAAAAAATAGATGTTTTATCAAAAGCAAAACAGCATATTAACCAATTGTTTAAGAAACAATCTTCTACGAAATTAGTTTATCATACTTACAACCATACACTGGAAATATTAGATGTATGTGAAGATATGGCACAATACTACGAATTATCCCAAAGAGATAAAGAAATATTGATGCTGGCAGCGTGCTTCCAAAATACAGGTTATATGGCGGATTATAGAGACCATGATAACGAAAGTATAATTATTGCCGAAGATTTTTTAATGGAATTGGACTATCCTAAAGAAAAATTGGATAGGGTGTTGGTATTGATTCGCAATTCTTCACTAACAGACCATCCTGGTAATCTATTGCAGGAGATTCTACACGATGCGAATTTAATGCACATTGGTAAGAAAGATTTTTTTAGGAAAGGAACTTTGCTTCGGATTGAAGTGGAGCAGAATTTAGGTGAAAGCCACACTGCTTCAGAATGGGAACAGATTGAGTTGGATTTTTTATTGGACAACGAGTTTTTTACTCAATATGCAGTCGAAAAGTTTAGCTCAAGAAGAGCGAAAAATATCAAGAAACAACATGGTAATTTACTGAAGTCGAAACAAAATCGCAAAAAGAAAAAAGCAGGAAAAAGTTTTGGTCGGGGCATTGAAACGTTGTATAGAGCAACATATCGAAACCATATCAACTTGAGTTCGATTGCAGATGCAAAAGCTAATATGATGATTAGTATCAACACAATCATCATGTCGGTTATCATTACTTTTGCAGGAACGGGATTCACTATTTCGAGTAGCATGATGATAGAACGGTATCGGTTCATTGTTCCAATCATGGTTCTTTTGGTGGCTTCACTTATTTCGGTAGTTTTTGCAGTACTTTCAGCTCGTCCAAAGGTGACGGAAAAGACGATGACAGAGAAGAAATTGAAGGAACGAAAATCGAGTGTTTTGTTTTTTGGTAATTTCACGCAGATACCATTGGAGAAATTCGTAGAGTTTTTGAATAACTTCAAGATGGACCAGAAACTACTGTATGACAACATGAGTGTTGATATTTATTATCTGGGTTTGGTTTTGGAAAGAAAGTATAAACTACTGCGAATTTCTTACAATACCTTTATGGGAGGCTTGGTAATCAGCGTGCTTACGTTTATTGTTATTTTTATTTATACTACTACGTAAGTGAATATATTAAAATTTTCAACTAAATCATTGATGTTTTTTTATGTTTAACTCCACTATATTTTTCCGCTTTTTTACCCGTTTACGCTTCTGCTTTGTGTGCCTTATTGCCATATTGGGGAGCTTATTTTTATTAACTGCAACAGTTCAAGGAAGTATTGAATTAGATAAACATGATTTAGACAATGCAACGCTTATCACGGATTCCTTGAAGGCTGCAACAGAGGGTGACAGCACCATAGTAGTAGGCAGTACAAAATACAAGCGTAGTAAATTTGGATGTCTATTTTTTGGTAAACATTATCGAAAAGAATGGGCGACTCCTATCAAAGTGCCTTGTTTGGATATTACAACTGCAAAAGGTGGCTTGACACCTATCAAAAAAGGAGGTGGAATGCAAACCAAATCGCTTCGTTTCATTAGTAAGGATAGTGTAGAATACACTTTTCGGTCTATTGACAAAGATATTGGTGGGGCGTTGAAGCCTGTATTTCAAGGTACTTTTGTGGAGAATTTTCTACAAGATGGTATTTCTTCGGCGCATCCGTATGGTTTTTTGGTCGTTCCCTATTTAGCAGAGGCAGTGGGTATATTCCATACTACTCCAACAATTTATTATTTGCCTGCAACGGATTATTTGGGAGAATACAGGGAATCTTTTGGGGATATGTTGGGAATGTTGGAGGTTCGGCCGGATGATGATTTGTCTGCTTTTTCAAGATTTGGTTATTCTAAGAATGTGGTAAGCACTGATAAACTCTTTGAGAAACTACATGAAAATCAGGAAGATAAAGTAGATGCTTGGATGTATGCAAGAGCGAGGTTGTTGGACATGTTGATAGGAGATTGGGATCGGCATCAAGATCAATGGCGATGGGCAGAGTTTGAAAAAGACTCATACGCTATTTACCGTCCTGTGCCAAGAGATAGGGATCAAGCTTTTGTTCAGTTTGAAGGTTTACTACCGTGGCTGACGACTCGGAAATGGGCTATGCGTAAAATGAAACATTTTGGAGGGAAAGTAAACGATGTGAAGGGAATGACGATGCAGGCAAAAGATTTGGATCAATCATTTTTGAATGAATTTTCTATGGATGATTGGAAACTTATTTCAGATTCAGTCAAACAAGAATTAACAGATTCTATTATTGAACTGGCTGTTAGGCAATTGCCTGAACAAATTTTTAATATTTCGGGTAAAGAAATCATAGAAAAATTGAAGAGTAGGAGGAATGGATTGGTGGATTATGCGGTGAAGTTTTATCAAATTTTGGCAAAGAAAGCTGTATTGGTTGGCAGCAATGAGCAGGAATGGTTTGAAGTGGAACGCTTGGATGATAAGCAGACATCTTTGAAAATGTATGCAGTGGATGAAAATGGAAAGAAAGGAAGAATCCTTTATGAGAGGATTTTTTATAGTGTAGAAACTGATGAGATTCATTTATATGGACTGGGTGGTAATGATTGTTTTGAAGTATCGGGAGAGGTATCTAAAGGTATAAATTTATTTTTATCTGGCGGTAGTGGTTTGGATAGTTTTGAAAATAATTCAATTGTACGAAAAGGAGGTAATAAATTGGTTGTGTACATTGATGAACAAGAAGTGGGTTATGTAAAAGAAGATAAAATGATGGAGGTTGAGTTGTTAGAAAAAAAGTAGTATATTTCGACTTTTTTTACTATTAACAACTCAATCAATGGAATTTGTCTTAAGTTCATATCACTCACAAGAAGTAGTACAAAAAATTGCGGGTATAGCGAGTGTAGATTACAATATAGATTGTGATGAAGCTATATTGAAGCTACCTGAAAAAATGGGAGAAGGAGAAATTAGAGCTGTTCATTTCAATGATGGCGTAAAGTTATTGACTTTCAATTGTACTTTGTATGAAATGATGAGTATTGAGTACGAAAACTCAGAATGTGTGCCTCTTCGACTCATTTACTGTTCATTGGGCGAAGTTGTACACTCAATGGGAGAAAATGGACAATACCAATTGAATACCTACATGGGATCGATTGCTTGTGCTAAATGTGATGAAGTAGAGCGATTTAGATTTCCTTCAAATATTCCTTTACTGATTACGATTATTCAAATAGATAGAGCAAAATACATTAATAAAATAGAGTGCAATCTGCCTGATTTGCCTGAACAGTTTTCAAAACTACTGTCGGATGTTGATGGAGAGGTTTCTTTTCTGCATCAAAGCAATTACAGTTATGTCATATCTGAAAGTTTAGATACGATGAATCAGTGTGAACATACAGGAATGGTGCGGCGTATTTTTTTGGAATCCAAAACATTGGAGGTGCTTTCTATGCAAATAAATCAATATGATGATGATATGAATTTTGAAGGGAAGCGTGTTTTGTTGAAGCAATATGATGTAGATAAAATAGTGAAAGCGAGAGACATTTTGGTCGAAGATATTCAGGATTCGCCCAAAATTACAGATTTGGCACGCTTGGCAGGTATCAATCAACAAAAGCTAAAGCAAGGCTTCAAGTTGGTATTTGGTACAACAATCAATCGCTATCTAAGGAACTATCGAATGAGCAAAGCCAAGATACTGTTATTAGAAGGAAGCTTTAATATTGGAGAAATTTCGGAAAAGGTGGGTTATTCCAATGCAAGTCATTTTTCTAAATGCTTCAAGGAAAAATATGGCGTTCAACCCAAAGAATATGCTAAAAAAGTGATGACTGAGATTACAACATAATAATTCATAGTAGTAGTAATTCTATTTGAGGTACAATGTGTTCGGATTGGGTTGTGAGTTATTCTACATTTGTATTTATCTTTGGTTTATGAAAAGATTACGGAATGTAGCAAGGATTTTTTGAGTAACATCAAGATATATTTTCTCATTAGAAAACAATTGGAGTAGGTTGAAAAATAATATTGAGATTTACTTTTTGGCAATCCTATCGATTTTTTTCATTAATTCATAAAACCCTCCTAAAAACCTTATTACAAGGCTTTTGTCAATAATTTTTTAATTTGACAAAAGCCGTTTTTTAGTTCTTTGACATTATTACATTAATATAATTTTATTTTATTAAATTGTATATCGAGGTAAACAAAAAATTAGTTGATGTGTTTTAATATCATAACCTATTAATAATCCTACTATGGTAATTCCTTTATACTGCTTCATTAATTATAGTTTTTAGTATCCATTGAATTTTCTTAATCAAGCTAATCTAATCCATTAGGTATATTTTAGTGGTCACTTGTTTCAATAATCTTTATAAGATTGTATGCCGAAAACTATCATTTAGGCAGTGTAAGTACATAAAATATATCTTTTATTGCATTTAATGCTCATAACAATAGGAGTAAACCATGTTTTATATACTGAATTTTAATGGATGGCAGTATATTGACCGCCTCCCATAGTAGAACATTTATCATCACTTTTAAAATTCTCCAACTTATGGCTACCAATCAATCTTATTCGACATTATCTAAAGCTGTTGAAGGGCTTCAACATAGGGGGTTTAGCAATAGTTTTAAAGTAGTAAACAACGAGATGATTTGCATTGATTCTAACAAAACAGTATATCCTAAAGATGTTCACATTGTTGAATTTCATCGCTTTGAAGGTGAATCAAATCCAAGTGATATGTCAATTGTATATGCGGTTGAATGCAAGAACGGTGATAAGGGTATCATAGTAACCGCTTATGGCATGTATGCAGATATGGAGTTGGTGGAGTTTATAAAAGCAGTGGAATTGAATAGTGAAGAAATGATTCATAGCAACGAATAACTTGTTGGTATAGTGATATACACAACCCTTTTTTAACCTAAAAAACAAAAAATGTCAAAGAACAAAAGTATGACAACCGCAAAAAGACTTGGATTTACTAAAGAGGAAACTGCAAAAGTAGTAAATCCTTTGAATGAGTTATTGTGTAACTATCATGTTCATTATCAAAAGCTTAGAAATTTTCATTGGAATGTGAAAGGAGGAGATTTTTTCGATCTTCACGAAAATTTTGAGTTATTGTATGACATGGCAAAACTGAATATAGATGAAATTGCGGAGCGTATCCGAGTTTTCAATCATACACCTATTAGTACCTTAAAAGAATATTTAGAAAAATCTACCATAAAAGAAGTTGGTACAGATTTGAGTGGAGATAAAATGGTTGAAGAAGTGATGGACGATTTCGAAAATTTGCTCACATATCTAGTTGCCAGTACCGAAGCGGCATCAGAAATTGGTGACGTTGGAACAATTGATCTTATCAATAATATTATTAAAGGAATGGAGAAAAAACACTGGATGCTCCGTTCTTTTTTGGAGAAATAACACAATGCCATTTAGTAGTGTAATTTAGAAATGGGGTAGCAGGAACATTGTTCTTGCTCCCATTTCGTTTTTTTTAACAAATTTGGAAAATCCATCCAAGAACATTATATTGAGAATAATTTATTCAAATTTTTTAACACCTAAAAACATTATTCTTATGCGATTTCTCATTTCTATCTTACTGAATGGATTAGCCGTTTTTTTGGCTTCAAAACTTATGGACGGCGTATCTGTTGCGGGATATGGAGAAGCGATTATTGTAGGGATTGTACTTGGATTAATCAATACATTTATCAAACCCATCATTACATTGTTCACACTCCCTATTACAATTCTTACGCTTGGTCTTTTTCTTTTGGTAATCAATGGCGCGATGGTTTTATTTACGGATTCCCTAATAGATGGATTTTCTGTAAGTGGACTTGGAGTAGCGATAGTTTTTTCTATCCTTTTAGCCATTCTCAACTATATTTTGGGAATGTTTGTAAAGTAGAAAATAGGAATTTGGTTCAAATAGCATTTATTTTTTGCTTTGCCAAAATAATATCTGCTTTGTCGGCAGCGGGAGTATCTTGTTGCTCAGGAGCCTCCTTTTGATAGCAAAGTTGAATAAAAATAGGAAAATGATCTGAACCACATCGATATAATCGTTTTAATGTCAATAATTTGAAATGATTTGAGTGAAAAACGTGATCCAAAGGACATCGAAACATTGGATACTGGGCATGAAATGAATTATAGAAACCACGACCAATTCTCGGATCTAATAATTCACTGATTCTCAAAAACAATTTTGAAGTGTAAGACCATGCAACATCATTTAAATCGCCGGCAACAATCACTGGCATTTCCTGATGTCGAACTTTTTTGCCAATCAACAACAATTCGGCATCTCTTTCAGTAGATTGTAAACTTTCTCCTGGAACGGGAGGTTTTGGATGCAATCCATAAAATTGAACCATTTGTTTAGAAGGCAACTCAATTTTGGTGTGAAAGGAGGGAATATTCTCTTCTACCAAAAAGTTGATATGAGAATCGGTAAGCACATATTTTGAAAAAAGTAGCATCCCATAGGTATTATCTACAGGATATTCCATTTTGAACGGATAATTTTGGTCTAATACTTCAACTTGTTGTTTCCACCAATTATCTGTTTCTACTAGCAATATTAAATCAGGTTGATTTTCTTTTACCAATTGCAGAAACTCATCAGATTTTTTGTTGTACATATAAACGTTGAAAATGAGCAAACTGATGCTATTGTGTTCTTCTCTCGAGTCACAATTCAAAGACTGCTTAGGAAAAAAGTAGGTGTAGGGAACAATGATATAACCATGATATAAAATACAAGTAAGCATGCTCAGCAATAAGAACCATTCATGAGGCGTATTGAAGCCTATAAATAGAAAGCAAAGAAACAAACAAACGATAGAAAAAACAGTGAATTGAATCTTGGGGTAATCAAAAACTCTAATCCACCAAGCATCACGTTTGACGAAAGGAATAAGCGTAAAGAGTACTGATAACCAGCTTAAAATGATAATGATTGTTTTCATGCAACAATGTATTTTTTTTTACAACGCCATCAATGATTCTTGACATTTGAGTATTGTGAGCATTGAATATCGGCATTAATTGCAGCAAAAATAATATGCACTACAATCAATAGCTTTGATTTGAAATGAAGAAGGATGGATTTTCAAAAAAGTTCACTTTTTTAAAAGTTTTTATAAACAAAATTCATCTTAGCTTGTTTTATTGATACAAGTTGTTGCATAAAATAATGCAAACACCCTATTACCATAACCTAAAATACCTATATGAGTTGATATATTACTTTCCTATTCTTTAGCAAGATTCCAATGTTTTTTTTTGTTTATTTTAATTTTTTTGAATCTTCATAATCCAAACTCACAAAAATCTCGTAAATACTTCTATCACTAAAACAATTCCAATTAAATTTTTCTACACTACTATTATTGGCTTCTTGCATTACCATTTTTTTTACCTAAAAACAACCTTATTTATGTCAACATCTTATGTTCAGCAACAACTTCCTTCAGTAGAAAAATATTTGTTAAACTTCGCTTACTATATGACGAAGAGTAGCAGCGAAGCCCAAGATTTATACCAAGATACAGTACTAAAAGTATTAACCAAAGGTCATCTTTTCAAGCAAGGTACTAACTTCAAAGCTTGGTGCGCTACGATTATGCGAAATCTATTTATCAATGGTTATCGTCGTAAGAAAAGAGCCAACATAGTTTTAGACCATTCTGATAATAATTTTTATATCAATAGTGGTAAAACAGTCTCTAATGACGGTGAATGGAAAGTTTCTTATGAGGAACTGGTGCAATTGGTAAATGTACTGCCCAAAACCTTATCTGTACCTTTCGTGATGCGGTTTAGAGGTTATAAATATGATGAGATTGCAGAGGCACTTGATTTACCAATGGGAACAGTCAAAAGCCGCATCTTCTTGGCAAGAAGACAACTCAAAAAACAATTCAATCAAAGAATGAAATAATCAGTTAGTTAATTCTAAAGTAAAAGGGCAGATTCTTAGTGGAGTCTGCCCTTTTGTTGTAGTAGAAATATTCTTGAATAGAAAATATCAATATCACCACACAGATGTCACTAAATTTCCCCAAAACGAAGGCTTGTTGATACTATAAGCGGTAGTATATTTTTGCTTCAAAAACAGGTCAATATCCTGTACCGTTACCCTGCCGTCCTTGTTGACATCCAGTCCTTTGTTCATTTCATAAGGTTTAGAAGGCTCTGCATATAGCGTGTAGCAGTAATCTTCTCCCAATGCTTTTGGGTACAGCACAGCCAAATACAAATCGGTAAGCGTTTCATACTGTTTGTATTGTTTTCGTTTGGCATCAAAATAAGCATACACATAATCCAATTGCTGAACGTGGTTCAGGTTTCGGAGTTTGGCAGTCGTAATGTCAAAATCCTCGGCCGTAGTAGGCATAAATTGAATCAAACCCGTTGCGCCGCTCCCTTTGAAGTTGGCAACCGATGCATCAAAACGTGATTCGGAGTGCATCACAGCCATCAACCACTCAGGAGGAACACGTAGTTTGTGGCATATACTTCTTACCTTTTGTTCGAAATCGCCCACATCATACACAAATGGTTCGGCTGTTTCGAGCAAATACAATCGTTGTGGTTCGTTGTTGCGGTGTTTTTGGATAGTCCAATTGCTGAATGTGTAAGTCGCAAAATTGGAGAGCAAAATAAACACCACAATCACCTTCAAATATTGTTTGGCCAACGCCTGATACAGTCTTTTTCTGTCAAATTTTATAAGATTCATCCTTCCAAGATTTAAGCAGTAAATAATAAAATTTTCCGTTCAACACTAAGATACGCTAAAAACGAAAGAGTTGAAAATCTGTAACTTGACTGTAATGTGGATAAAAAAAATGAAAGAAGCTTTTATAGGAAGATTGGTGTATTGAGTGTTTACAAGAACGTCTAATTGACTATGGTGAGTGTGCATAATAAGGGAAAGGGAAGTGGATAATTTGTTGAAAAGAAAATGGGGAAACTTCAACTAAGACAACAGAATCTTCCACAAAATCAATCACACAGTCAGGAGTCTTCACTGAAGTAAATAAAAAAATCCTTATTTATTGCTTATCAACAAATAAGGATTTTTAAAGAAAGATACTTTCAAGTTCAGTTAATAAGTCGCCAAACTCGTATCTACCTCTTTTGCATAGGCCAATACGCCGCCCTTCAAATTGTAAAGGTTGTCAAAATCAGTTATTTTCTCCAATTCACGAATAGCATCAGCACTGCGTTTGCCACTTCTACAATGAATAATGACCTGTTTATCCCTTGCGATTCGGTGTACATTCTCTGCAATTTGACCCAGTGGAATCAATTCTCCTTCAATGTTCACAATCTCGTATTCATAAGGTTCACGAACATCAATGAGCTGAAAATCAATGCCTTTTTTGATAAGGCTTTGAAGATTTTTGACGGTAACTTCTTTCACAGGTTTTTCCTCCAAATTTGCCCCAGGAAGTTTGACATCACAAAACTCCACATAATCAATCAAACTTGTTTGAGTAGGATTTTCACCCGTCAAAGGATTATTTTTACTCCTTCTCACCTTCAATGTGCGAGTTTCAAACGTAGCCGCATCGTACAAAAATAGCCGTCCTGAAAGGGTTTTACCCACTCCAGTAATCACCTTAATCACCTCCAATGCTTGCATACTGCCAATAATACCAGGCAATACGCCAATCACACCACCCTCCGAACAGTTGGGAACCAATTCGGCAGGAGGCGGTTCGGGAAACAAATCACGGTAGTTAGGGCCCGCTTCCCCATTTTCATCTGTATAATTGAAGACCGAAACCTGTCCTTCAAAGCGAAAAATAGATGCATACACATTGGGTTTACCCAACAATACGCACGCATCATTCACCAAATAGCGTGTTGGAAAATTGTCTGTGCCATCCGCCACCAAATCGTAATCTTTGAAGATTTCGAGGGCATTGTCGGAAGTCAAACGCTGATTGTGAAGAATAAAATTTATGTGTGGATTAAGTGTTTCCAATCGTTTTTTTGCTGCTTCAACCTTGGGCTGTCCCACATTGTCCACCGAAAACAAGACCTGACGTTGAAGATTGCTGTCATCCACTACATCAAAGTCCACAATACCAATCGTACCCACACCTGCAGCCGTTAGATACAGCAACAACGGACTGCCCAATCCTCCCGAACCAATCACCAACACCTTTGCAGCCTTTAGTTTTCGCTGTCCTTCAATGTTGAATTCTGGGATGATAATGTGTCGGCTATACCGCTCTAATTCCTCTTTTGAGAATTGAATATTTTTTGCTCTGCCGTTTAATAATGACATATTTATTGTTGTTTTTTTAATCTTAGATTGTACCTTAAACTTGAGTTTTATCAACTTATTCCCCCTGCAATGGCGGGAACAATGCTAATAACTGAGTTGTCATCTACCACTGTATCAGCCCCTTCTAACTCGTTGATGTCTTCATCACCAACATAAACCCGAATGAAAGAGCGAATATTACCTGTTCCATCAAGGATTTGCTGACCAAGAGTAGCGTTTTTTATTACCAAACTATCTACAACTGCTTGAACAGTTGTACCATCAGATTCAAAAGTAGATTGACCGTTTGTGAATTTTCTCAACGGTGTTGGAATAATTATTTTAGCCATTTTTTTATGTGTTTATGTTTGTTTGATTAATGTATTAATATTTTGTTTCCGAAACGGAAGCAATTTGAGGAACAATTCCTGATTCTATACTCCTCGCTCCTTGTATTTTATATATATTGACCTTTTCCTCCTCAAATTCCCGTACATCTTCCTTCAACCTCCAAGACTGAACCGTATTTAACTTTCCCTTCATTACCGAAATAATAACATACGAAAAGTAAGGCATTGCTTTCGCTAAGTCATGTATTGAAGCAACAGAAGGATGATTGGGATGAGAGTGGTAAACACCCAGAAGCAACAAGCCATTTTGAAGTGCAAATTGCTCGGCTTTCATATAATCAAAAGGGGATATTTCAAAACGCCTTCTTTGGTCACCTTCTTTGCTGTTCACTACAGGCTTGGCAATAGTGATGATGCGTTCATTTTCATTCTCACTTCCATAGAAAAAACCGCAGCACTCATTGGGAAAAGCATTGAGCGCATCTGCAATCATAACCTCGGAGGCTTCTTCTGTAATGTTTAATAGTTGGTTAGACATTGTGAATTTTATATTTTATTTTATCCAAAAATGTGTTTCAATACTTCACCATATTTATCTGCATTATCAGGAAAAACGGTGACAATTACTCCTTCTTCAATCTGTTCGGCCACTTTCACTGCGCCCGCTAAATTTGCAGCAGCAGAGGGACTCAATAAAATCCCTTCTTTTCGGGCAAACCGTTTGATCCATTCGTAAGACTCCATAGTGTCGACTGTCAAATTTTGATTGGCAATGCTACTATCATAAATTTTAGGAACTTTCGCTGTTTCCAAATGTTTCCAGCCTTCCATTCCGTGTAGTGCCAACTCAGGCTGCAATGAAACCGTCTGAATATTGGGGTTCAACAACTGCAATTTTCGACTTGTGCCTACAAATGTACCCGTAGTTCCCAAACCTGCCACAAAATGTGTGACTGTTCCATTGGTTTGTTGATAGATTTCTTCGGCAGTTGTGTAGTAATGTGCTTTCCAATTGTTGTCGTTTGCATATTGGTCGGCATAATAATATTGTTCTGGAAGTGCGTCCTTCATTTCAAGTGCTTTCACTTGCGAACCATCAGTTGCTTCAAAGCGAGAAGTATAGGTGATGTTCGTTCCCAATGATTTGAGAATCAATTTGCGCTCTTGTGAAGCATTTTCGGGAAGACAAAGTGTGACATTTACGCCAAGTGCGGCCCCAATTGAAGCATAGGCAATGCCTGTATTTCCGCTAGTAGCATCCAAAAGGTGCATACCTGCTTTGATTTTGCCGTTCAAAATAGCTTGTTTGAAAATATTGAAGGCAGGGCGAGCTTTCACACTGTTACCGAGTTGCTGCCATTCTAGTTTGGCAAAGATTCTAACACCTCGTTTTCGATAGGCATTGCGAATCTCCAACAATGGCGTATTGCCGATAAGATGTTCTATCTCATTGATTCTCTTGATTAATCCAGAATTGGATGATATTTGTATTGCAGTCATTTTTTAATTTTTTGGCATAAAAAAAAGCCTTTTCACTACTACTTTAGCGAAAAGGCTCTATTTTTTTAGATGGATTATTTGCGTATTATTCACATATTTTTCCCCTTTCACCAAAGTAGCGATTCATGCAACAACAGCAGCAGCAATAATTAGCGATAAGTGTGAAGGAAAAAATCATGTTTAATTCTGTTTTACCATCCTGAAGATGGAATTACTTATATTTAATTATCAACAATAAAAAGGTTGAATGGTTGTATAGAAGCATAAAAAAAGCCTTTCCATTTTTTTTGTGGAAAGGCTTTTTGGGGTATATCCCATACAATGATATATCCTCTCCGTTTAATAGCAGATTAAACAACAACAGCAACACAAAAAATATGTATAACCTGTTTTCATAGGAGAGGATGTAAATTTCTTTTTTTATTAAGCTGCTAATATAAGTTGTTTTTTGATATAGTGGCTAATAATGAACTTATTTTTTTGTATTTTTTTAAAAAAGCAAATCGTGGAATGCTATTCGCCTAATAAAGTAGTATTTTTGCATCTTCAAATTCTAAAACATATTTTTTGTTATTATGCACAATAATATAAAATCTAAAAAGTTGTATCAAGAAGCACTCGGGTATTTTCCAGGAGGAGTCAATTCTCCTGTTCGAGCCTTCAAATCTGTTAATGGAACACCACTATTTATAAAAAAAGGAGATGGATGTCGAATGACAGATGAAGACAATCATACTTATATTGATTTTTGCTGTTCTTGGGGACCTTTGATTTTAGGGCATAACCACCCAAAAGTGAAAACTGCCATCATTGAAGCAGTGGAGAAAGGTACTTCATTTGGTACACCAACAGCGTATGGAAACAAGTTGGCAAAATTGATTTTGGCCAACAATCGTTTTATCGAAAAAATACGATTTGTCAGTTCAGGGACAGAAGCAGTGATGTCTGCCATTCGATTGGCGAGAGGGGCAACGGGCAAGAATAAGGTGATTAAGTTTGAAGGGTGTTATCATGGTCATGTTGATCATTTGTTGGTCAAAGCTGGATCAGGATTGGTGACTTTTGGAGTTTCTTCTTCAGCAGGTGTTCCCGAATCTTTTGCTCGTGAAACGATTGTGATACCATTGAACGATGCAGATGCGTTGAGTCAAGCATTTGAAGATTATAAAGATGATATTGCGGCGGTGATAGTGGAGCCGATTCCTGCCAACAATGGACTTTTGCTTCAAGACAAATCATTTTTAGAATTACTGCGAGCAAAATGTACTGAATACCAATCAATGCTTATTTTTGACGAGGTGATTTCGGGTTTTAGAGTGGGGTTTGAAGGAGCAGCAGGTTATTATAATATTGCACCTGATATTATTACCTATGGCAAAATAATAGGAGGTGGAATGCCTGTTGGTGCGTATGGGGCGAGTAAGGAGATAATGGGTTTTGTGGCACCAGATGGTCCTGTTTATCAAGCAGGTACTTTGTCTGCAAATCCCGTGGCAATGGCGGCTGGTGCAGCGCAACTACAAGAATGTCTTGCCGAAAATTTCTATGAAGGATTGGAGGAGAAAACCAAAATATTTGTGGATACTATCAATGGATATGCAAAAGAGAAAGGCTATCCTTTTCATTTGTTTTCTATTGGTTCCATTTTCTGGATTGCTTTTACGGATGCGGATAAGGTGCAGCGGTCAGATCAAATTGAAGCGGGTAAAATGAACTATTTCAAAGAATTGCATCAATATTTGTTGGAGAATGGTGTGTATATAGGACCTTCGGGATATGAGGTAGGTTTTGTATCCTCAGCTCATTCTACAGAAGATTTGGAGCGAGCTGCTGTGATTATGTGTCAGGCATTGGATAATATTTTTTGATTTGCTTTTGATTTTCAGCGACGTTTGATTACTTTCGTAATGGAAATGTCAAATTTAGAAATATACCAATAATTGCTATGGCTAAGCTTAAAGAAAAAATTAATCAAATATCTGATTTTGCCTCTCGCCCAATGTTCAGCTTCTATGCCATCAGTCTATATGCAGTTTTGGGTTTTGGATGGTGGATTTACTACAATATAAGTGCGAGTAACAAACATTTCCAAAATTCTATTGGCATTTTGGAAAAAACTTTTGAAGAAAACAATTTGAAGGCGGAAGATGTGTTGGGCTCAACGGGCTACAATATGGCATTGGCAGAGAGAGAAAATAGTAATCTGATTGTCTTAGGCGTAGGCTTGCTTTTTATTTTGATTTTGATTTGGGGAGCTTACAAGATTCATGCTGGAATTAAAAAGGAATTGGATCTTCACCGTCAGCAGCGAAATTTTTTGTTGTCCATTACGCATGAGTTGAAGTCTCCCATTGCAGGTATCAAACTTTCGCTCGAAACGCTTTATACTCGCAAATTGGACTTCGATCAACAACGTCGATTGCTTCAAAATTCATTAAAAGATACGGAACGACTCAAATCATTGGTGGACAATATTTTGATGGCTGCCAAGATTGAAAACCAGTCTATTATTTTTACTAGATTTGATGTAAGCTTGTCTAAAATAGTGGAGGAAAGCGCACGCAATATCCAAGACAAATTTGGACGGCAACGTGCTTTTAATATTGCTATTGAGCCGGGGATTTTTGTGGAAGGTGATTCTGGTGCACTTACCTCAATCATTATCAACTTAGTGGAAAATGCTATTAAGTATTCACCACTAAATTCTACAATATATGTTGAGTTGATTGCAGATAAAAATACGTGCAAATTGATTGTGAAAGATGAGGGAATTGGGATTGAAGAAGCTGAAAAAGAAAAGATTTTCACCAAGTTTTATAGAGTTGGCAATGAAGATACCCGTAAAGCAAAAGGCACTGGTTTGGGTTTGTTTATAGTCAAGCAATTAGTTGATTTTCATGAAGGTACAATAAGGATTGAAGACAATGTGCCAAACGGTAGTATTTTTACTGTTGAAGTTCCACGCATCATTCCAAGAAAGCAGTTGAATTCATTGGAGGAAAAAAAAATAGCTTGAAGGTGTAACTATTGGTTTATACAAAGCGACTTACAGGTAAATTGACTTCTTTTTTCAAAAAAAAATGTGCGTTAGGGAACTATTTTGTTCTTGTTTGTATTAAGAGGTTATAATAGCTACTATGCAACGCATAGTACCTTACAGAATACTCTTTCTTAATGATAAATTCATTGAGTGAAGATAAGGGCAGCGGGTTTCGCTTGCAATGTTGTACTCGCTGCTCCATTTTCTGTATTTTTTTTGAATTAGCTCTATAAAATACCTGTAAGATGAAAATCAGCCTTTTTGCTCTTATCTCAACTATTATTTGCTTGTATTTTGGTCAAGCACCAAACAATACATCTGCTCCTAGAACATTTCCGAACACTGTTGAGGAGAAAGCTTCAAATTCGGTGGAGGAATCCGATAATACAATAAGATTATCAAAGGAAAATAAATCGGATATTAATGAAGTAGAACTTAGCAAGGAAGAAACAGAGGCCTATTTAGATTTTGTGAGAAAGCAAATGCAAGAGTCTATTCAAGAACATTTGCAAAATATTCAGGAAAAACTAGGTGAGCAATATGACGAAAAAGTTGAGAAACTTATTTTGATGTAATATTTAGCTTTTTTTTGTTGAACCAATCATCAAACCGTACTACCTCATAACCCGTCGGATCCCATTCCATATCCTTTTCGGCATTACTTAATAAACTCAACTCTCTTTGACTAAGCTCCTGAGCTCTTTGGAAATCACCATGATTTTGTAACAGCGTGTGGGCAACTTTATGAATTACTTTTGCTCGTTTTAGGTTTGCCTGTTTGTTTCTGGCAATCAATTTTCTGAAATTTTCGAGTTGAGATTCCAACCAATAATAATTCTCCTGTTCAAAAGTAATGTATATAAGTAATAGTTTGAAGCCGATATACCAACCTCCTTTATCTTTGGTCAATTCGTCTGACTGCAATAAATAATCATGAGCAGCCTCTAAATCTCCTTTCAAAAACATCAAGTTAGCCTTTAGGTATTTCCACTTAGCACTAAAATGTGGTGAACGGTTGATGTATTTGTGATTCAGTGCATTTTCAATTGTACTTTCTGCCGCTACCAAATCTCCTGTCCGAAAATAAGTCCAAAATAGAAATTCCAAGGCTCTCAAATAATTGAATGAGTCTTTTCGGAAGTTTTCAACTGCTTTCAAAGCAGGTTTGAGAGCCTTAGTGTAATCATTAGTCACTAAATATATGTGAGCAAGCTGCATATTGGTACCTCCTATGGCCGATTTAGAACGAATCGAAACTTCTTTTTCAATAAGTTTGATAAATTCAAGTTGTAGCTTGATTCCCTGCTCATGGTCTTTCTTTGTGCTAATATAAAAAGGAACAGCTACTAAATAGTACCAATATTTAATTTGAACTGATTTTGTATCTTCAATAAACTGTTTGATTTCAGTTAGAGCATTTAAAACAAAATTTTCGTATTCTAAATGATTCGGAGTATTTGTACTGTTCAAATACTGAATATAATAGTAGTATTCTTTGGATTTCAATATTGCAGATTGAAGTTTTATACAAGTTTCAATCCGTTTATTGTGTTCATGGAAATCTTCAAATTTGAATTCGAACCCCTTTTTAGCTCGCAATGTATCTCTTATTTGAATTTCAAGGTCTGGGAATTCAAATTTTTCAGCAATAGCAAGTGCTTTTAATAAAATATCATTAGAAATTTTTATGTCACTTCTGTTTAATAACAACTCGGCCTGAATAATTAGTTTCCTACATTCAAGTTTGTTTTTTATAAAAAGCGTTGAATAAATCTTTTCTGGGTGTAAAAAGAGGATTGTATTAAGCAAGTCCGTTTTCAGTCGTTCTTTTAAATGTGAAAAACCAGAAACAGAATTGGATCCCCCATACAATCTTTCCATAGCCTCTGAATCAGTTTTTACTTTATCTCTAGTTATCAAATTTAATAGCTCAAGCTTCTTACTAGGCTCTTTGTTTTGCTTTATTTTGTAAAAACCCCTCAACATTCTAAGTTCTGGCTGCTTCAATTTATCCACTATCTGTATCAAGCTTTCCATAGAACATTTAATTTGTAATCTGTTGATTAATATTTTTTTACAAAAAAGGACAATTGATTTTTTTGTTGAGACTGTCTATAAATAGACAAGTTTTTATCCTTTCTCACGATGCCATTTATCCCCATATTGCATTTGTATTTAGAAAACAACTCCCGAATATTTTAAAATTTAACATTATGCTATTTTCAAAATTTACTTCAACAAACATCGAAAAATCAAATTTGTCTAACCAATTTGATGAAAACATTATTAGCAACCATCAACTATCCACTATTAAAGGAGGAACTCCAGAAATAATCATAACTGGATGGGATTTAGATGAATACGAATATTGAAATATGTTTTTTGCCATTGAAGAAAATTAGTTATAAACTTATAGTCTTCAACTTTGGCTAATTAAAGATTATTAGTAAAAAACAGTAACACTTTATAGCCTACTCCAATAGCTATATAGTTTTTAAAATGGTTTTTAGCAATATGTGCTTCCCTCTTCATTATAGCTCTCTATCTACAATGAGAGGGAAGTTTCTATTAAGGTATTTGCACGAAAATATACGACTCCATAACCTTGTGGTGTATATTTACGTTAAAATTAGTAAAAAAAAAGTTACTTTCCTGCATTATGCCGCAAAAGCCAATCATATTGTTAGCTTTCGCCAATGATTACTTCAATGGTGAACACCTCCATTTTTTGGTAAAAGAATTAGATGGAATAAAAGAAGTATGTGAAGACACCGTCAATGCTGCTTATGAGATAAGTATAATCTACAGTGCTACAATTGACAAGATTGTAAAAGCATTCAGACGACCTGCTAATCGTGGTCGTATTGTTGCGTTTCACTATGGTGGTCATGCAGGTAGTGGCGAAATCATGCTCGAAACTTTTGAAGGTTTACAGCAGTCAACAGATGCAAAAGCTTTAGCAGATTACCTTGCATTACAAGAGAATCTGCAATTGGTTTTTCTAAACGGATGTTCTACCAAAGGACAGGTTGAAGGTCTATTAAATGCAGGTATTACAAAAGTTATTGCAACAGATAGAAGCATTGAGGATCAACTGGCTACAGATTTTGCAGTAGCTTTCTACCAAAGTCTGATAGGTGGTAACAACATAGAAGTTGCTTTTAAAGATGCCAAAGCTGAATTTGACCTCAAAGGCAAAGAAGTATCAATTAATGAAGTCAAAATTAGTCGCCGGGTTTACAGTAAAAAGCAAATCTCTTTAGACAATTTTGCATGGGGTTTGTATCAAAAAGAAGCAGATACCCAAACCTCTGGTTTAGGACGCTACAAACACTTATTGTGTAACCGTTCTCCCCAAGTTGAAAGTTTTTGCAATTGTATTATCAATCGTGTAGAACTACTCCCCAAACAACCCAATATTTACCTCGTATATGGTGAGGCGGACGAAAGTCACAGCAGCCTTATTTCACGCATTGCAGAAATTGAGCTATTTAAGGCTATTCCAATTACTAAAGAAGAACAGATTTTTCGACCACAAATCAAAGAAGTATGGCCCATATTTGGGCAGTTGTTGGATATGCAAAATACGCTCAAACGCCAACTCTCTAATACCTTCAAAACCAACAATAGCCTACAAGTAAAAGCAATAGAAATTGTTCAACAATACCAAAGCCGAAAAGGTGTAATTGTATTGGAACACAGCATTGACGGAACAGATTGGGATGCACAAACCACCAAGTTACTGGATTGGTACATCAATTCGTTTTGGAATATACAATATGACTTTAGTCTCCCCCAAGTCATTATTTTTATTAATGTAAAATACCCCTTAATCAGCGGAGGTTTCTTCAAACAGTTATTTAGTAAAGGATTTAAAAAAGGAAAAATAAGAGAATTGCTGGCCGAAATCGCTGCAAAATCTCCTCAATGTTGTCGTTTACTTCCCGAATTAAATCCTATAAGAATCAATGATGTAAACAATTGGATTGACCAATATGGTGAAAGTCAATTAGATTATTTATTAGAAGAAATCTTTAGCAATGACAAAGACGGACTTCAACCTATGCGAAAAGTCGAACAGCACCTCAAAAGCGGTTTGGAGAAACTTAGGAAACAAAGAGATGCCCAACTAATCGCCAACCTTTAAGCATATATCATTTTACCGTTAAGTTTTAACTTATAGGGCTTCATTACAAATTCAAAATGGTACTTTGTGGATATTCATTTTTTGCATCTAACCAGTTGTTGTTGTAAATAAAAGAATCTTTTCGATTAATCAATCTAACCCCAAAATAAATCTGTGTTCATGATTACCACTTCTTTTTTTGAACTATTCAAAATAGGTCCAGGTCCTTCAAGTTCACACACGGTTGGCCCCATGCGAGCTGCCAACCGTTTTCGTCGGAATGTTTGGAAAACATTGCAGCAAGTATCGACAGAAGACACCAATAAGCTTAGAATAAGAGTGGAATTGTATGGTGCATTGGCTGCAACAGGTCACGGTCATGGTACGCACCGAGCGATTTTTGCAGGTTTATTGGGGCAAGAACCCCGCATGGTGGATATTGAGCAACTGAACAATTATTTTGAAGAACCTAAAAAACAATACTTTATTCGTTTCAAAAACTGGACAATACCTTTTGAAGAAAGCGATATTTTTTTCGATTATACCCCTAGTAAATATTGGCATCCCAATACCTTGAAATTTGTTTTACTCAAAGATTTTCAATCCGTCTTTGAAGAAACCTATTTTTCGATAGGAGGGGGCTTCATCCAAAAAGAAGGGGCAAGCATAAAAGCAGCCGACCGTTTACAACCTAAATTTCCGTACTCCAATTTTGCAGAATTGATGACTGTTTTGGAAAAATCGGGTTTGCCTATTGATGAGTTTCTGCTGCAAAACGAAATGGCAATTAGTGAACGCAATCAAGAAAGTATATTGAAGGGCATCCAAGAAATCATTGAAGTGATGCACCGAAGCGTGATAGGAGGCTTGGCGAAAGAAGGTGTTTTGCCGGGTGGCTTAAACGTACATCGTCGAGCCAAAATTATGTACGAAAATGCCTTGAAAATGGAAAGCCAACAACGCTATGGAGATGCTTTTTTTGCTCGTTTAAATGCATATGCTTTAGCAACTTCTGAAGAAAATGCAGATGGGCAAATGGTTGTGACTGCTCCTACAAATGGGGCAGCAGGCATTATTCCTGCTTGTTTGGAATATTTACGCAATGACTGCAAAATGCCCTATGAATTGCTGCAAAAAGGTCTGCTGGTAGCAGGAATGATTGGGTACATTGTCAAAGAAAATGCCTCTATTTCAGGGGCAGAATTGGGGTGTCAAGCGGAGGTTGGTTCGGCTGCGGCAATGGCTGCGGCTTTGTTTAGTTTTGTATATGGAGGAGACATTCACCAAATCAGTTCGGCCGCCGAAATCGCCATGGAACATCACCTCGGAATGACTTGTGATCCCATCAAAGGACTCGTACAAGTTCCTTGCATCGAACGAAATGCCAATGGAACTATCAAAGCCTACAATGCCTATCTGTTGGCTTCCAATAGAACAACAAAACCACTTATTTCATTCGATCAGGTAGTGGAGGCGATGCGTCAAACGGGCAATGACCTGTCTTCTAAATACAAGGAAACAGCACGAGGAGGATTAGCGGCTACTTATGGGATGCCAGGAAGTTAATTTGGTGATTTAGTTGGCATCACTTAGCAGCAGACTAAGTAAGTATTCAACCATATTTATCTCAACAATTCAAATTTCTCAAACAACTGTTTATCAGTGTGTTTTTTCATTTTAATTGTCTTGATTTACTACTTAGCTACTTCCGTTTCTTACCTTTCACCACATTAAACTTCATTCGATAATTCACATCAACCTCCCCTTTAGAAATTTTTTCCAATCTGCGTTTCATCATACGCTGTTTCAAAGGAGAAATATGGTCAGTAAAAAGTATGCCTTCAATATGATCGTATTCATGTTGAATCACACGAGCAGTGAAGCCCGTATAAACCTCATCGTAAAAATTAAAATCTTCATCGTAATATTGAATCCGAACCTGTTCCTCTCTTGTCACACTCTCATTGATATTCGGAATACTCAAACAGCCTTCATCGTAAGCCCATTCCTCACCGCTTTCTTCAATTATTTCTGCATTGATAAAAGCCTTTTTGATGCCTTCTTCCCCTGCAAAATCATTGTCCTCTGGTGTCTCCTTCAAAATTTGGATGGTATCTGCTACAAATATCCGCAAAGATAAACCTACTTGTGGCCCAGCCAAACCAACTCCCTTGGCATTGTACATGGTTTCATACATATCGGCTACTAATTCTTTCAGTTTAGGATAATCCTCAGGAATATCATCAGCAACTTGTCGTAAAACGGGATTACCATAGGCAATAATTGGAAGTATCATGAATAAAATAAAATTATAATAATTATAAAATAATTAATTGAAAAATTCTGTGACGTAGAGGCTTCGAAAAGGCAGAAATAGTTGATATCAACACCTCAACGATGCCCCATATATCCCTGCAAAATCAATACCGCACTTACCTCGTCTAGCAATTTTTTATCTTGGCGTTTCTTTTTCCTTACACCACTTTGCACAAGTGCCTGCGCTGCCATTTTGGAAGTAAAACGCTCATCCTCTCTATCCACAGGAATTGTCGGATGATTTTTTTGCAGGTCTTCAATAAATTTATCCACCGCCAAAGACATCTGCGATTCATCACCATCTAAGTGAATCGGATAGCCTACCACGAACTGTTCTACATCCTCATTTTTGAGATATTCCTTCAAAAAATCGAAAATGGTTTTAGTATCTACTGCCGTCAAGCCCGTTGCAATAATCTGCATAGGATCTGTCACTGCAATGCCTGTCCGCTTCATACCATAGTCAATTGCCATTATTCTTGCCACAGTCCTCAATGATAAAATTAGTAATAAATGATGTTCAATTCTATGTTCGCTGCAAAGATAAGGTATGAAATGTCTAATTTTTTCATTTTCATTCTAATTTTCATTTTCCTTTACCACCATTACCTTTCCTCCAACTGCCAATCAAACAATCAATCGGCTGTTGATTGTTTGAGATTTCAAAACCCAAGAGGATGGGATTGAACTGCAATGATATTTATCTGTGTTTGTATTTTTCAACACTCCAATCCATTAGGAAGATTTCGTTAATATACAGAGACTCCATATATCTATAATTTTCAGAAAGCCCCTTCTACCACCAATCCATATACAATCCCGATGGCCAATAAAAACATCACCAAACCGACAATCCTAAATTTTTCAGCTCCTTTTATGGTAACACTACCAATGCTTTTGATGCCCATTGAAGGAATCAAAAGGAATAAGAAACCTTTCAAGACCAGTAAGAAACCATACATTGTCACTAAGATTCTTGGAAAGTCCCAAACAAGGTGAAACGACAATATAAAAGAACCCATCCCCACCGAAATTAGTGCGTTGACAATGTTGCCGACATTGGCTTTGGAGTGTAAGAACACAAAAAAGTCCACCCATATTTTGGGCTGCAAAAAGTGGGATAAACCTGTAATAGCTAAGTTAATGGCGGTGAAAAATTCTATGGATTGGAGAATTGTCATGTTTATTGCAGCGTATGATTTTGTTGAGTGTAAGTTAAATAAACGCACAAAATACGGATACTTATTAAATATGGAACACTTCAAAAAATAAGTTCACAAAATTCCTTTCGTAAAAAAATGATATTGAAGTTATTTTTTAATTTTTATTCTCATTTTAATTTTTATTCGTTCTTATAGCAGTAATGCCAAGTAATTTTGTACTGATTTTAGCAACCTCTTCGACAATTAATAACAATGTTTTAATCCTTCAATTCCTCTAATTTTACCGAATAATAGTAATTTCGCACTATTATTTAGTATGAAACCTTAAAGTAAAAACGTGTGACACAAAAAATATTCAAATTTCTTTTGGTTAGCCTCTTTTTGTTGACAGCCTGTGAATCTGGTGGGTCTTCTTCTGATTTAAAAAATGGCCTGATAAAAAAAACGGATGACGATGGAACCCGAACCGAAATTAACTACAAAGAAGGTAAGCGACATGGATTGGCGACAACTTACTACAAAAATGGTAATGTGAGTGCGGAAATAGATTATGTGGAAGGTGAAAAACAGGGGGAAGCGAAATGGTTTTACCAAGATAAAGATAGGTTATTGTATCAAGTGACCAATTTTGAACAAAGTAAAAAAGAAGGATTCAGAAAACGCCTTTACCGCAATGGACAAGTGATGGCAGAAATTCCCTACCACAACGATACATTGGGAGTGGGAACAAAAGAATACAACAAGAAAGGAGAACTGATAGTGGAACATGAAAAGGTAAAAATAGACATCAAAGCTGACAATCAATTGAAGAAAAAAGGGGAATATATCTTGGAATTGCGATTGCCAAAAGGTTATACCAAAGTGAAATGGTACCATGGCGACTTGACGGATGGCAAATACTTGAACAAGAAATTGGTGGAAATCAAAAACGAAAAGGGCGCAGGTATGTTTCGTATGAATATACCGCCAAATACAGGATTGACACGGGACTACAACATAGTTGCACATGCACAGACAGCACTTGGAAACGATATAGTGTTTCAGCAGAAGACAACTGTTAATGTGAATAATTATTGACGAATAATATTTGTCAAAATATAGTAATAAATAATTTAATTTTTTTCATTATAAATCAGCACAATGAAACGATTTTTATTCTACTTAACCCTATTTTTAACTTTTACATCGCTCAAGGCGCAAGAAATAAGCATTGCCGATGCTCGTGCAAAAGCCTTAGAATCAGTAGTAACAGTTAAAGGAATTGTTACCACTGATGGACAGTTTGGCGGCACTCGTTATGTGCAAGATGCAACAGCAGGGATTGCAACCTTCAACACGGAATTTGCAGCAGCAGCCAAATCAGGTGATGAAGTAGTCATTACAGGACCACTTTCTGAATTCAACAATTTGCTGCAAATCAGCGGTGATGGTTTTACCTACGAAATTGTCAGTTCTGGTAATGATCTTCCCGAAGCCAAAACTTTGACTGCAAGCGAAGGCTATTCAGAAGCCTATGAAGGTCAGTTGGTTCGCTTTGAAGGGGTACTTTTCCCCGAAGCGGGTACCTTTCCTGCAGGCAGTACGAATTACGCTGTCACAATTGGCGGAAGCATGGACACTTATGCTTTGCGTGTGGACGGTCGCACAGACATTGGAGGTGCAGAGATTCCAACGGAAGCTATTGCAGCAGTTGGTATTATGGCTCAATTTCAAGACACTTACCAATTGCTTCCTCGAAGTTTAGACGACTTGGGTTTAGCACCTGTTATGAGTGATTTAATTACCATTGCAGAAGCCCGCACCAAAGCCACAGAAACGATTGTAACTGTGAAAGGTATCATCACTTCTGGAAGTGAATTTGGTGGTGTGCGCTATATTCAAGATGCAACAGCAGGTATCGCAGTGTTCAACAATGCTTTGGCAGCAGCCGTAAGCCTTGGTGATGAAGTAGAAATCACTGGTGGATTGACAGAATTCAATAATTTACTGCAAATTGGCAGTGGTGTAACCTTTGAAATTTTGAGTAGCGGCAATGCCTTGCCAACTCCAAAAACTCTAGCTGCAAATGATGGTTTTTCAGAAGCTTACGAAGGTCAGTTGGTGCGTTTTGAAGCAGTGACTTTTCCTGAAACAGGTGTTTTTGCAGACAACAGCACCAACTATGATGTCACGATTGGCGGAAGCATGGACACTTATGCTTTGCGTGTGGACGGTCGCACAGATATTGGCGGTACTTCGATTCCAGAAGAACCGATTGCAGTAGTGGGCATTATGTCGCAGTTTCAAGACCTCTACCAATTCTTGCCTCGTAGTTTGGCAGATTTGGGAGGCATGACAGGCGGAAACGATTTGATCACGATTGCAGAAGCCCGTACCAAAGCAGTTGAAACTGTTGTGACGGTAAAAGGTATCATCACTTCTGGAAGTGAATTTGGTGGTGTGCGCTATATTCAAGATGCAACAGCAGGCTTGGCGGTATTCAGCAATGACTTGGCAGCAGCCGTAAGCCTTGGAGATGAAGTGGAAATCACTGGGGGATTGACCGAATTTAACAATTTGCTGCAAATTGGTAGTGATGTCACTTTTGAAATTTTGAGCAGTGGCAACGATTTACCCGAACCCAAAACTTTGGCTGCAAACGATGGTTTTTCAGAAGCTTACGAAGGTCAGTTGGTTCGTTTTGAAGCGGTGACTTTTCCTGAAACAGGTGTTTTTGCAGACAACAGCACCAACTATGATGTCACGATTGGCGGAAGCATGGACACTTATGCTTTGCGTGTGGACGGTCGCACAGACATTGGCGGCACTCCGATTCCAGAAGAACCAATTGCAGCAGTGGGCATTATGTCACAGTTTCAAGATACCTACCAATTATTGCCTCGCAGTTTGGCAGATTTGGGTGAAGAAAATACTGGCGGTGCGATCACAATTGCAGAAGCGAGAGCGATGGAATTGGGTTCAGTGGTAACGGTTGAAGGAATTATTACATCGGGCGCAGAATTTGGCGGTACTCGCTATATGCAAGATGCAACGGCTGGAATTGCGACCTTCAATACCGACTTTGCAGCAGTAGCTATGTCTGGTGATAAAGTTAGAATAACAGGCCCTTTGTCGGTCTTCAACAATTTGCTTCAAATCAGTGGAGATGGTTTTGCATTTGAAATTTTGAGTAGCGGCAATGATTTGCCTGAACCCAAAACACTAACTGCAAGTGAAGGTTACTCTATACAGTACGAATCACAATTGGTTCGTTTTGAAGGGGTGAAATTTCCAGAAGCGGGCGTTTTTCCTTCAAATAGTACGAACTATGATGTGACCATTGGTGGAACGATGGATACCTATGCTTTGCGTGTGGATGGACGTACTGATATCAAAGGCGCAGCTATTCCAGAAGATGCAATTGCAGCAGTGGGTATCATGGGATTGTTTCAAGAAACCTATCAATTGTTGCCAAGAAGCCGAGCCGATTTGGGCATTGGCGGCAATACAGGCGGAGGAGTGATAACGATTGCAGAAGCCCGCACACAGTTGGCAGGTGCAACAGTTACGGTTCAAGGTACGGTGACGAATGGAGCAGAATTTGGAGCGATTCGCTATTTTCAAGACGAAACAGCGGGTATTGCAGTTTTTGCAACTGGCGGTGTATTGGACAATGTAATACTTGGCGATATTATCAAGGTGAAAGGTCAATTATCGGAATTCAACAATTTGTTGGAGATTACAGACGGCGGAGATTTTTCGGTGGAAGTAATCAGCTCAGGCAATATGCTGCCCGAACCAGTGACTGGTTTATTACCTGCACAAGGCTACAAAGAGGACTACGAAGGACAATTGATTCGTTTCGACAATGTGAAATTTTTTAGTACAGGAAATTTTGCAGCAGGAAGCAGCAATTATCAATTAGTCAGCGGCTTAGGTTTGTATGAAGTGCGTATCAATGCAGGAACAGATATTGCTGGAACGCCTATTCCACAAGGAGTTATCAATATCACTGGCATATTGGGACAGTTTCAAGACACCTATCAATTATTGCCAAGAAGCCTTCAAGACTTTGAATATTTGGGCAATCCACCTGTTTTTGCTTCTCAGTTGACTCAAAACAATATGACAACGACTTCTTTTGAAGTTAACTTTGAAACCTTGAATAATGGTACAACCTCCATTAGCTATGGTTTGACAGAGGCTTTAGAGTTGGGTGAAATCGTAAATGATGGAAACTTTGTGACCAATCACACGGCAACTTTGGAAGGTTTGGAAGCTGGTCAGATTTATTATGTGCAGGCAACAAGTGTTGGCGAAACGGGTGATGTGTCGACCTCTTCTGTTCAGGCTTTTGCAACTGTTTCACTTTCAACGGGACATATTGAAGCATTTTTCAACCGCAAAGTAGATACTTCGGTATCAACAGGTAGAGATGCCTTGTTTTTGCCTTTTGGAATAGCAGATACTTTGATTTACTACATCAACAATGCCAAATATACAGTTGATGTAACGAGCTATACCATGGATACTTCCAATGGCATTTTAGATGCAATCATTGCAGCACACAATCGAGGTGTTGTTGTACGTTTGGTAACAGATGCTGATGCAAGTCCAGGAGCATATAATTTATTCCCGGGGCAAAAAATCAGACGACCTGCTCCCGCTGCTGGTGAGATTGGAGGAATTCAGCACAACAAATTTATCATCATTGATGCAGATTCGCCAGATCCTAATGAACCATTACTTTGGACAGGAGGAACGAATTTATCTGATGATCAGTTGAATGTGGATCCAAATAATGTGATTATTTTCCAAGATCAAAGTTTGGCTAGAGCTTATAAGATTGAATTTGAAGAAATGCTGTCGGGTAAATTTGGTGACAAAAAACGCCACAATACACCCAATGAATTTTTGATTGGAGGAAAACGTGTAGAATTGTTTTTCACGCCAAGTGAAGATCCACAAGATAAGCTGATCGAAACGGTTAGAAGTGCAGACTACGAATTGTACTTTGAAATTCTGTCTTTTACACTCAACAATGTAGCCTATGCTATTTTGGATGAACACAACGAAGGTACTTATGTGGCAGGTATTTTTGACGATGACTTCAATCCTTTTGGAGAAGGTTCTAACTATCCGTATGGTATTTTGTTTGACGGATTGGGCAATGATCAAATTCTTCAAGATAATTTATCTTACATCTTTCACCACAAAACATTAATTGTGGATCAAGGACATCCAGAATCAGATGCTTTGGTGTGGACAGGTTCTTTCAACTGGTCTAACTCTGCTCGTTTCCGCAACGATGAAAATGTAGTAGTGGTACATGACGCAACGATTGCGAATTTACATTACCAAGAATTTTCTCAACGTTTCCAAGAACTGGGTGGAACTTTGATGGTAGGCATTGATGATGTAATGGCAGTGAAATGGACTACTTTATTGTATCCAAATCCTGCAAAAGGCGAAGTAACGCTTCAGTTTTCGGCTGATCAACCAACAGATGCGATTATTCGTATCCAGAATATGGCAGGTCAAGTGGTGTATGCTAATAGCATCAAAAATGCACAAAACGAAAAATTGTCAATTGACTTACAGGATTTGCCAAACGGTATGTATATCTTGAGTGTCAATAATCAAGCGGAGAAATTCGTTGTTAATAAATAGCTAATAGAGGAGGCTGTTTTTGTTACAGCCTCCTTTTTATGCCTTCAAATATTAAAAACAAAACCTTAGTTAAAAATGAAAAAATTAATACTATTAATTGCATTGGTGGCTATATTAGAACTTAGTAGTCCCAATCTCATGGCCCAACCTTGTAGCGACTTATTCATCTCAGAATACGTTGAAGGATATGGTAATAACAAAGCCTTAGAGATTTACAATCCTACACAGCAAGCCATCAACTTGTCAGGTTACTCCATAGCTCGTTTCCGAAATGGTGCAACAGATGCGCCCGGAACAACCAATCCAAAGTCAATTACCCAACTACCAGCCTATATGTTGCAGCCTGATGAAAGTTATGTAATCGTATTGGATAGAACGATTGTAACACCCAATACTGTTTTTTCTGCTTTCGACAAACCTGTTTGGAATGGTTATTTGAATGTGGATACCGTATTCAATATTGTAACGGGTGAGCCTGAATTGGATTCAAATGGCAACGTGATTTTGGACGTAGTGTATGAAGATTCCGATGAGTTTGGTTATACTGCAACGTTTGATTACGAACAAAGAAACTATTACGAAAAATTTGATTTGTCAGGCAAAGCAAATGTGTTTTTGAACCCCGATTACGATACCAATAGAACCATGAGCTTCAATGGCAATGATGCAATGGCATTGGTTAAAGGAACAGAGATAGATCTTTTAGCTTACAGCAATTTAGTGGATGTGGTAGGTGTGATTGGTGAGAATCCTTCTAACCTAACTGCATTTGGCAATGTCGAAGAATGTTGGATTGATGGAGATGGTTATTGCCTAACCTTAGACCAAACCATCATTCGCACGACCGACAACATGAGTGGCCGCAAAGATTTGAATGAGGTAGGTTTTGTTTTGGGTGGAACCTTTACTGGTGAAGGCTGGTGGTCTTACCGCAAAAATACCTTTAGTTTCTTAGGAGACCATGAATGTGAGTGTCATCCAGAATCTTTGGCAGCGACTTCCATCAATCAAGTGCCGATTCGGGTATATCCTAATCCTTCATCGGACTTTGTATTGGTGACTGCTCCACGAGCTATCGAAAGTGTACAATTGTTCAATGTGACAGGTCAGCAAGTAGTGACCAAAGTCTTGAACAGTACCTTCAATCAAGTTCAAGTCAATACCAACGACTTACCAGAAGGACTTTACACGCTTCATGTCAATTTTGCAGGTGGCGACTTGTCAGTTCAAAAATTGATTGTTAGATAACAACAGTACTAAAAGACTACAAAAGTTCTTAAAACTTTTGCAGTCTGCAGATAAAAAAGGGCAATAAAACGATACCGTTTTATTGCCCTTTTTCTATGTGAAATTAGTGACTCAAACCCTCCTCAAGTCAAACGTATGCGGATAATCCAAATTAGGCGGTACTTCATTCACTTCAATGTTTTCGGCAGGTTGTTCAGTTATGGTCGTATAGCGATATGGTCCATCTTGTTTCTTTTCTTGTGATACAATATCCGTAATACTGTGGTTGTAATCCCAAAAGCGGGAGATGCGTCTACCTTCTGCCTCATAGCTGTTGACAGGGAATGTATCGTAACTTCGTCCTCCAGGGTGGGCAACATGATAGGTGCAACCCCCAATAGAGCGTTTGTTCCAAGTATCGTAAATGTCAAATACCAATGGCACATCCACTCCAACAGTAGGATGCAATGCCGAAGGAGGGTTCCATGCTTTGTAGCGAATACCAGCCACATATTTTCCCTTGGTAGGAGTCGCAATCATTGGAACGGCATGGCGGTTGCAGAGTACTTTGTACCGATCTGCATTGAAGCCTTCTACCAATACTTCGACTCGCTCAACAGATGAATCCACATAACGAGCAGTGCCACTACTTGACATTTCTTCTCCCAAAACATTCCACGGTTCTATGCCCGTCCGCAAGGTCAGGGTCATGTCTTTGACGGTTAAAGTGCCTAAAATAGGAAATCGAAATTCAAAAAACGACTCTAACCATTCCATCTTAAAATCAAAACCATTGGATTGAAGGTATTCAACCACATCCATTAAATCTTCTCTCACATAGTGGTGAATCAAAAATTTATCGTGTAGTTCTGTTCCCCAACGCACCAGCTTTTGTTTGTAAGGATTTTTCCAAAAACACGCTGTAAGTGTCCGAATAAGCAGCAATTGCACCAAGCACATTTGCTTGTGAGGAGGCATATCAAAACCCCTCATTTCCAATATCCCTAATCTACCAGATTGTGAATCAGGACTGTAGAGTTTGTCAATACAAAATTCTGCTCGGTGTGTATTTCCCGTAAGGTCAATCAGCAGATTGCGGAATACCCTGTCGACAATCCATGCAGGAGGATCTTCGTACTTATCAATTTGGTCGAAAGCGATTTCCAATTCGTACAAGATTTCCTTGCGGCCTTCATCAACTCGTGGTGCTTGACTCGTTGGCCCTACAAAGGCAGAAGAAAACAAGTAGGACAAGCCCGGATGGTTTTGCCAAAAATTCACAAAACTCCGCAGCAATGATGGTTTTCGCAGCAAAGGACTGTCTTTTGGAGTCGTTCCACCGAGAGTGATGTGGTTTCCACCGCCAGTACCTGTATGTTTGCCATCGAGCATAAATTTCTCAGAGGTCAATTTACATTCCTTCGCCAACTCAAATAAATGCTCATAATTGTGGACAATTTCTTGCCAAGATTTTGCAGGTTGAACATTTACTTCAATCACTCCCGGGTCAGGCGTAACGACCAATTTTTCCAGTCTGTAATCTGTAGGCGGATGATAGCCTTCAATAATCACAGGGAGGGACAAAATAGTTGCCGTTTGTTCGATGTGGTAACAGAGTTCCACATAACTTTCGAGCGACTGTAAAGGAGGCATAAAGACATACAATTTGCCCTCTCGTGGCTCAACACACAAAGCGGTTCTAAGAGGAACAATGCCCTTGTCAATTGTACTAGTAGATAAATCTTTGTGATCAGGTAAGGGGGGTAGTTCGTCCAAAGGACTCACTTCATAAGGAGCTTCCTCCTGTTCAGGTAGTAATTTGGGCAAGCGGTTCAAAGGCAAACGAAGGCCCATTGAAGAATTGCCAGGAATCAAGAAAAGCTCATTTCTATTAAATTGCCATAAACAAGATTTCCAACCACCATCCACATAATCATGGGCAATAGGTAATACATATCCTACGGCTTTGTCGAGCCCTCTTTGTAGAACCTCCAAAAGTTTTTGCCTTGACAGACTATCTTCTTTGTCAATATCTTCGGGATTTACTTGGACGGGCAGATTGTTTTTTTCCCAAAGGAAGTAATAAATATCTTCATAGCAAGGCAGGCAATTTTTTTCATTGATGCCCAATTGTGTGCTAAGGGTTTTGATAAACGTTTCAGAGTGTTTTTCAGTCATCCCATAGTCTTTTGTGGGGTCGGCAGCCAAAGATTCGTCTATCCAAAGTGCTTTACCATCTTTTCGCCAAAAAATCGCATATTGCCATCGGGGTAAAGGCTCACCGGGATACCATTTGCCCTGTCCAAAATGGATGAATCCATTTGCAGCAAAGTGGTTTTTCAATTTTTGAGCGAGCTGCAAAGCCTGTTTGCGTTTATTTTCTCCATCAGCATCATCGTTCCATTCGGGTGAATCTCTATCTTCTGTACCCACAAAAGTAGGTTCACCGCCCATAGTTAGGCGTACATCTCCTCGCTGCAATGTTTCTTCTACCGTCTCTCCTAGTGCCAAAACTGCCTGCCATTGATCATCAGAATATGGTTTGGTGACCCTTGCCGATTCATAAATTCTGGATACTTCATTTTTGTATTTGAATGTTACCTCACACGGTTCTGTAAAGCCACTAATTGGAGCTGCGCTTCCTGGGTCTGGTGTTGCAGCCAAAGGAATATGGCCTTCACCCGCCAACAAACCAGAAGTAGCATCCAATCCTACCCAACCTGCGCCGGGCAAATAAACTTCTGTCCATGCGTGCAAATCATTGAAGTCCACCTCTGTTCCCGATGGCCCCTCCAATGGTTTTTCATCGGCTTTCAATTGCACCAAATAGCCAGAAACAAAACGTGCTGCCAAGCCAAAATGTCGAAAAATTTGTGTCAATAGCCAAGCTGAATCACGACAAGAACCCAAAGCTTTGCTCAAGGTAGTTTCGCAATCTTGAATACCTGTTTCTAATCGTATGGTATAATTAATATCTTTACAAAGTTGTTGGTTGAGTCGTACCAAAAAGTCGTTGGTTGTTTCCTCGGTTTGTTTTTGCAGTTTCATTTTTTCAACCCACTGGATTAAAAGAGACCCACTTTCTTTGATTTCCAGATAAGGAGTGAGTTCTTTGAGCAATTGTTGATCATACTTAAATGGAAAATGCTGAGCATACTCTTCCAGAAAGAAATCAAAAGGATTGATGCTGATCATATCTGCAATGACCTCCACTTCAATGCTTAACGAGTGAATTTTGTCAGGAAATACCACCCTAGCTAAGTAGTTGCCAAACGGGTCTTGTTGCCAATTGATGAAATGTTCTTTGGGAGTGATATTCAAAGAATAACCCAAAATAGGGGTTCGAGAATGTGGTGCAGGCCTCAACCTAATAACCTGCGGAGAAACATGAATCGGCTTATTGTAAAGGTATTGGGTGAAATGTTGTATTGCTACATGAATAGCCATAAATGCCAATTTTTGATTTTATTAAACAGTGTATTATCTTTAAAATTCTTTAAAAATAATCCTTCAAAAGTAATAAAAATAGAACCAAATCTCTTTTTTTTTAAAAAAAAAGCAATCTTTGTAGTAGCAATATTATTATTTCAATAATATTTCCGTAGTTTTAAATTCCACTAAAGGCAAATAAAATGAGTCATACTTCTCCATTTTCCAATTACAAATTTTCACCTGATTTGAAAGATGAGGTTTGGGAAAGAAGCGATAAGGTGAATGAATCTTACAAGGATGTTCACCGCCTTTTCGAGTCTATGTCAATTTCAGATTTTAGAAAACTCAACGAGTATGCTAGGTTGTCTTTTTTGAATCAAGGAATTACTTATGCCGTTTATTCAGAAGAAAATGGAGGAACCGAAAAAATTTTTCCGTTCGATTTATTTCCCCGTATCATAAGTGCTAAAGAATGGGAGTATTTAGAAGTTGGTTTGAAGCAGCGAAATATGGCCCTCAATCTTTTTGTCAAAGATATTTACAACAAAAAGCAAATTTTAAAAGATAAGGTTGTTCCAGAAAAGCTCATTTTATCGTCGTCTCATTACTGTAAATTGATGGAAGAGATTTCTCCAAAAGGAGGGATTTATACGCATATATGTGGTACAGATTTAATCAAAAATGTAGATGGCAATTTTTATGTATTGGAGGATAATCTACGGAGCCCTTCGGGTGTGAGTTATGTTCTATCGAATCGGAAAGCCTTGAGGAGAACATTGATGGATGTTTTTCACAACTTCAAAGTGAAAGCTGTCAATGAATATCCTTTTGAATTGTGCAAAGTATTGGAGTCAGTCGCTCCTAGTAATGCGTGGGCACCTACTTGTGTATTGCTTACACCGGGCTTGTACAATTCAGCTTATTATGAACATTCTTTTTTGGCGCAAACTACTGGAATAGAGCTTGTTGAAGGTAGAGACCTTTTTGTAGAAAACAATTTTGTATATATGAAAACCATCAAAGGACGGGTGAAAGTAGACGTGATTTACCGTCGGATTGATGATGCATTTTTAGACCCTGATGTTTTTCGACCTGATTCTTTATTGGGAGTCAAAGGGTTAATGTCTGCCTACAAAAAGAACAATGTCACGATTGTCAATGCTCCAGGTACGGGAATAGCAGACGATAAAGCAGTTTGTTCTTATGTGCCAGATATGATAAAGTATTATCTCGATGAAGATCCTATTATCAAGAATGTTCCGACATTCTTGTGTGAAAGGAAGAAGGATTTAGATCATGTGCTGAGCAATATCAAAAAAATGGTTATCAAGCCAGTAGATATGTCTGGTGGATATGGTGTAGAAATTTGTGATACCAAATCTGATGCAGAACTGGAAGTAATAATAGCCAAAATAAAAGCCGATCCTAGAAATTTTATCGCCCAACCTAAAATGAGTCTTTCCGTTCACAGCACTTATATCGACGAGGACAAAGGATTTCAACCCAGACACATAGACTTGCGTACATACACATTATTGGGAAAAGATTACCAATTTACCTTGGGAGGAGGTCTGAGCAGAGTAGCACTGAAAGAAGGTAGTTTGATTGTGAATTCTTCTCAGGGAGGAGGCTCAAAAGATACTTGGGTAATAGATGCTTAGGTTGCAAGCAGAGTAAAATTCACAAGTAAATAATTTATTCATCTGTCATTTTTTTTAGTACCATACTTAAATATAACCTATGTTAGCCAGAGTTGCCAATTCGCTTTATTGGACAGGACGATACATTGAACGCTCAGAACACCTTGCACGTTATTTGAATGTGCAGTATTTTTCTACGTTAGATGCTCCTATGACCCTACAAAAAGAAGTCATTCTAACTTCTATTTTACAAATGGCGGGCGTTAAATCTATAACCCAAGAGCAGCAACAAAATGGCCAGCAACAATCCCTGTCCACTAGCTTCAAGGAACAAGATATTTTGATTGAAGTGACTTTTAATCCTACTAATTCCAATTCCATCTTTTCCAATGTGCAAAACGCCAGAGAGAATGCAAGAAGTGTCCGTTATCTTCTTTCCACAGGTCTTTGGGAGGCAATCAACCAATACTATCATTTTGTCAAAACCTATTCTGTTGATTTTTATAAAACAAGAGGATTGTATGATTTTACTGTAAATGCTAGGAAGCATTGCTCGATTATTCGATCCTATGCCAATAGTACCCTCCTAAACGATGATATATGGGCATTTTTGAAGCTTGGTTTTCATGTGGAAAGGTCTGCACAGATTATCCGTGTATTGTTGAATAAAATTATTGACATTCATTCACTTACTAACAATAAACAAGAAGATCCTCTTGCTGTCTATCAATGGACTACAACTTTAAAAATTTTGGAAAGCTTTGATATGTATAGGAGGGTTTACCGAAGTGTAATCAATCAAAAAGAGGTATTAGAATTTTTACTAAGCCATCCAACACTTCCTTGTTCCATAGCGTTTTCTTTATCAAAAGTGAACGAAATGCTCTCTTGTCTTACTTTTGCAGCAAGTCCAAACTCTCAGTTGGCTTTTCAGGCTGGTAAATTGGCAAATAGTTTTAAGTATTTGGAATATGAAGAAATTGAAGGTAATCTACAAGAATTTTTGACAAGTTCATTGAACAAAATTTACCAACTTCACGAGTTAATCGAAAAAGAATACTTTGAATAAGCTATATTTGAGGCTTACTAAACCCCATTTTTGGAGCTATCAAAAAGCCCACTTATTAAAATAGATGTAATTGTATTTATGACTTATTGTGTAGGAATAAAAGTAAGAGAAGGGCTTGTCGCCATTGCTGATACCCGGATCACTTCTGGAAATGAAACAACTACTGCAAAAAAAATATCGCTTCATTCGGATGGCAAAAACAGCATCTTTTTGATGACTTCAGGATTGAGATCCATACGGGATAAGGCGGTTACTTATTTTGAAGAGTTGCTCGAACAAAATGAGTTGAACTTTGACAAAATGTACAAAGCTGTCAATGCTTTTGGGGAACAATTGAGGCGGGTAGCCAAGGAAGATAAGGCAGCCTTGGCAGAGTCGGGTTTGATTTTCAATCTTTTTACCATCGTTGGCGGTCAATTGGAAAACGACAAAGAACACAAACTGTATTTGCTCTACCCCGAAGGAAATTGGATAGAAATTGGTGAAGCTTCTCCTTTTACAATCATCGGAAACTCTGGATATGGTAAGCCCATCTTTAATCGCGCACTTACCTACGAATCTTCAATTCGTTATGCCTTGAAGACAGGGTTTCTATCTTTTGACTCTACCCGTGTGAGTGCCAACGATGTAGGTTATCCAATAGATGTAGTCATCCTCAGAAGAGATTCCAAAGTAATCATAGAAAAACGATACTATGAGGAAGATACAGGCGATATTGGCGAAATTTGGGGACATCGTCTGAAAGAAATCATCAAGGAAATTCCAGATGATTGGATGGGTGAAATATAGGCAATGGTAAAAATTATCCGAAATTCAACGAACAAATCACCCTTTTCTGTGTAAAGAGAATGAATTGCATTAATTTTAGAGAACAAAGTAACAATCCCAATGGAACATTCCTTTTTTGAGTTTTGGCTGAAAGATGTGACAAAAATTGTATCTCGCTATTTCTTTTTTGCGACCATCGCATTTACACTATTCTATGTGATTTTCAAACGCCAAATGTGGTTTCGGAAAGTCCAAAAGAAGATGCCCAAACTGACCGATTATGGCAGAGATATACTTTTTTCACTCCTCACTGTCACCATTTTTGCCACCATTGGCTTCTTAACTTTTGTAACCTTTGGCGCATACTCCAATACTTACAGCGAGATAGGTGAATACGGAATGGCGTATTATGCTTTCACTTGGGTATGGATGTTTTTTCTGCACGACACCTGGTTCTATTGGGCACATCGGGCCATGCACCATCCATTTTTGTACCGACACGTTCATCTTGTCCACCATAAATCCACCAATCCTTCACCGTGGACAGCCTACGCCTTTCACCCACTGGAAGCAGTAGTAGAAGTGGCTATATTACCCTTGATAGCCTTCACTTTGCCTGTTCACAAATCTGCAATTGGATTGTTTTTCTTGTTCCAAATCATGTACAATGTCTATGGGCATTTGGGCTTTGAACTATATCCGAAAAATTTCCACAAACACTGGCTCGGCAAATGGGTCAATACATCAGTAGCACACAACCTACACCACAAAAAATTTCACGGCAATTACGGCTTGTATTTCCTTTTTTGGGATAGAATGATAGGAACTTTGCGGACGGATTATGATGAAACGTATGAGCAAACCACCAATGGAAAAGAACTTGAAATGGAATCCGTTACTTCAAATACTCCTACCCAAGAAGGTTTGGTATGGGTAAAGAAATAAGACTTCAAAACGAAAAAAATACCGACTTCAATGTCATTCAAGTCACTGCTGCAATTCTCGAAAAAGACGGCAAAATCTTGATTGCCCAGCGAAAAGTAGGGGATAGGTTAGCAGGAAAATGGGAATTTCCAGGCGGTAAAATTGAAGTAGGAGAAAGTCCTGAAATCTGCCTTCAAAGAGAACTGCAGGAAGAATTGGGTATCGAAACCCGCATTGGCTATTTTTTATATCAGACTGACTACCAATACCCACATATTCACATCCGCTTATTGGCCTACAAAACCTTCTACCTTTCTGGTGAATTCCAGCTCCATGACCATGCTGCAATAGAATGGGTGACATTGCAGGAAATGCAAAACTATGATTTTGCACCAGCAGACATTCCCATTGTCAAATTCTTGTATTCTCAAATAGGAGAATTTTAATAACAATTGATTTGAAATGTTGTCTTCAAAAAATATTTATCTTCATTCTCTGCATCTTTCAACACTGCCATTAATTTTGTTATTTTCATGCCTTCAATTACGAAGACAGACAAAAGAACACTATGAAATCAACCCTACTCTATCTTTTTTTTAGTACAGTTTTGTTAATGTTTCTCGTTGGATGTGAGGATAATACTACAAATAACCAAGAGACACAAAAAGAACGTCCAAATAGCCCGTGGGTGTTTCGCTCGGTATTGGACACACAAGCCCGAATGATTACCCTCGCTTTGGACGACAAAATGTGGGTCGCTTACCGCACCGACAAAGCCTCTCTATATAAGGCATGGAGTGGAGGAGTAGTCTTTCAGGGAGCTGTTTACAACACCATGCACGGCCCCCAGCCTGTCAGTTATGGTGATGCTTGGATGGTTAATAAATACGCAAACCCGTGGTTATTGGTAGAAGACCACGATGCTACTTTGCTGACTGCCAAATACAAAGGACATCGTTTTGAGAACGGATATGTGCAATTGATGTATGAACTGACTACCCCAACAGGTGAAAACATCAATGTGACCGAACAAGTCGAACACTTCAACAGCGGCACACATCAGCAAGGTTTGGAACGCATTTTCACCACAGAAAATGTACCCAAAGGTTTTGAACTAGCTATGTTGGTCAACGTTAGTTCCATCTCAAAAATAGAAGATATCGAAACGGATGGTCAGTTGGAAATCATCCAAAACAGTCCTAGAAAGCTAAACAGCGCAGTAGAAGGAATTGATGTAGATGCCAAATTGATACTCAAGTCCAATGAGAGTACACATTTGACTGTCAAATTTTTAGGCACACCTTTTATACTGAATGAAAACAAAATTGAAGAGGAGGAAGACCTTCCCAAAGGAGCAAAGTTGATTGCCCAAAACGACTGCAAAACATGCCACAACCGACTGAAGAAAACCGTTGGGCCTGCCTATATTGAAGTGGCTCAAAAATATCCCAACAATCCAAATAGTAAAGACTATTTGGTCCAAAAAATCAAAAATGGAGGCGCAGGTGTTTGGGGCGAAACGCCCATGACCCCCCATCCCGAAGTAGCCGACAAGGACATTGAAGAAATGGTAGGTTATATCATGGGTTTGGATGCTGATACTGAAGCAAAAGAGCAGAAAATTACCGCAACAGACACTGAAAACACTGCTCACCAAAAAGGCACAGAAATAGCGGATGGAGATTTATTATCAGGCGTATTGATGACTTTTTGGAAAGACAAACCGATACCGACTTTTACGGATTTTGATTTTGAAGCCAAGCCCTATTTCCAAACTGTGGTTTCGGATGTAGTGGTCAAAAGTACCGATTTTGTTTCGATAGAATCCAACTATGTCATTCGCTACGATGGTTATTTGGAAGTATCAGAATCGGATGTTTACACCTTCAAATTGACGAGTGACGATGGTTCTCAACTGTTTATCAACCAACAAATAGTTGTTGACAACGATGGGTTTCATGGGATGGAAGCCATTGAAGGAAAAATGGCACTCGGCAAAGGCAAACATGCCCTCAAAGTTCTGTTTTTTCAAGGTTTGGGTGGACAAGGTTTGACCTTTGAGTGGAAAAGCAGCAAAGCAGAAAAGTTTGATAAAGTACCCATTGCAGCCCTGCTTCACCACAAAACCCAACAAGCTCCCAACCTTCAATATCCCGCCCCTTCGTTTATCAATGCACCCGAAATTCCTGGCGATGGTTTCCCCTTGCAGTCTGTGCATCCCAACTATGAAGTCACCCAAGCACGCCCCAACGATTTTACTCCAAAAGTCGGTGGAATGGACTTTTTAGCAGATGGTCGCTTGGTTATTAGTACTTGGGATCCAACAGGTTCAGTTTATATTTTGGACAATGTGGCATCCGGAAATCCCGAAAAAATCACCACCAAACGCATTGCATCAGGTTTGGCAGAACCTTTGGGATTGAAGGTGGTGGACAACGAAATTTATGTGCTGCAAAAACAAGAAGTGACCAAATTGGTGGACACGAATGGCGACGACATCATTGACGAATACCGAGCCGTTTCGCAAGATTGGCGCACTTCCGCTAATTTTCATGAGTTTGCCTTTGGTTTGGAATACAAAGATGGCTATTTCTATGCGACTTTGGCAACCGCCATTCAATCAGGAGGTGCAAGTACCAATCCACAAATTCCCGACCGTGGAAAAGTGGTGAAAATCTCTAAGGAGACAGGCAAAGTAGAATTTATCGCTCACGGTTTGAGAACTCCAAATGGTATCGGAATCGGTGTGGATGGCGAAATATTTGTGGCAGACAATCAAGGCGATTGGCTGCCTTCCTGCAAAATCCTGCACGTCAAAGAAAATGCTTGGTATGGCTCACGTTCAGTTGATTTTGCAGGGACAGAAGGCATTGAAGCAACACTGCCTGTGGTTTGGCTTCCGCAAAACGAAATCGGTAATTCTCCGAGTCAACCCACTTACTTCAATGATGGATTGTACAAAGGACAGATGATTCATGGGGAAGTGACACATGGCGGATTGAAGCGGGTATTTGTCGAAAAAGTAAACGGCAACTACCAAGGTGTTGTTTTTCGGTTTACGCAAGGTTTGGAAGCGGGAATCAATCGAATCGTGTGGGGACCTGACGGTGCATTGTATATGGGCGGGATTGGTTCATCGGGTAATTGGCAGCATACAGGCGGATTGTGGTATGGTTTGCAGCGAATGGCCTACAAAGAAGACCGAACGTTTGAAATGTTGGCGGTGCGTGTCAAATCGAATGGTTTTGAAATTGAATTTACCGAACCTCTCAGAAATGGAGATGGCTGGAATACAAGTGATTACCAAGCCAAACAATGGTGGTACAAACCTACGGAGGATTATGGTGGTCCTAAACTTGATGAAGAAACCTTGCCGATTCAATCAGTGCAGGTTTCGGAAGACCGAAAGAAAGTGTTCCTTGAATTGAAAAACATAAAAGCTGAACACGTTGTGTATTTGCGGATTGCGAACCCATTTATCAGTGAAAAAGGGCATGAATTGTGGTCTTCGGAGGCATGGTACACCCTCAATGCGATTCCCGAAAATGACAAAGGCTTTGAGAGCAAAACTTCAAAGCCTTCTACTGCAATGAATACCCTTAGTGAAGTAGAGAAAGCCGATGGTTGGAGCTTACTTTTTGACGGTAAAAGCATAGAAGGGTGGCATAATTACGGCAAAGAAACTGTTGGGAAAGGTTGGAGAATTGAAGACAATGCTTTGATGTTGGATACTTCAAATGGCGAGGGCGGTGACATTGTTTCGGATGATGAATACGAGAATTTTGAGCTAAGCGTGGACTGGAAAATTCAGGCTTGTGGGAATAGTGGTATTTTCTACAATGTCTTGGAATCCAGTGAATACGACGCTGTTTGGCGAACAGGACCTGAGATGCAAGTATTGGACAATGTGTGCCATCCCGATGCCAAATATCCCAAACACCGAGCGGGTGATTTGTACGATTTGATTGCTTGCCAATACGAAACAGTGAAACCTGCTGGTAACTGGAATCAGGCTCGAATTGTATCAAACCATGGCAAGGTTGAGCATTGGCTAAATGGTCGAAAATTGGTGGAGGTGGAAATGTTTACCCCAGAATGGAACGAACTGATTGCCAATAGCAAATTCAAAGATATGCCCGCTTTTGGCATGTCAAAAAAAGGCCATCTTGCGCTGCAAGACCACGGAGATAAGGTGTGGTATAGGAATTTGAAGGTGAGGAGGCTGAAGTAATCAGCCACTAATCCTCCAAAACAGGCACAACCACTCTGAAAGTCGTTCCTTGATCCAAAACCGACTGAGCAACAAAAATTTTCCCTTTATGATACATCTCCACGATGCGTTTGGAGAGTGATAGACCAAGACCCCAGCCCCGTTTTTTGGTGCTGTAACCTGGTTTAAAAACTGTTTTGAATTTGGATTTTGGAATCCCTTTACCCGAATCCGTTACTTCAATGATTACCTTGCCTGCCTCTTCCCACATTTTGACATCCAATTTCCCTTCTGGGCCCATCGAATCCAGTCCATTGCGAATAAGGTTTTCGATGACCCAATCAAACAAAACATTGTTTACATTGGCACGAATTTCAGGTTGTGCGGATTCAAAACTCACCACGACTTGTTTGGACGCTCTGCGGCGCATATAAGTAGTCGTTTCTTTGACAGATTCTACAATGTTGGTAGGAGATAGTTTGGGTTGTGCGCCAATCTTTGAAAAACGGTCTGCAATGAGTTGTAAGCGTCCCACATCCTTCTCCAATTCTTCACCTACCATTTGTGCCTCCCCGCTGGGGTCTTCCGAAATTTTGAGCATTTCGACCCAGCCTACCATCGAAAATAAAGGTGTACCCAATTGATGCGCTGTTTCTTTCGCCATACCCAACCACACCTTGTTTTGTTCGGCTCGTCTTGCAGCATCAAAAGCCACATACGCAATCAGTAGAAAAATAGAAATGATGAATAACTGAAAGAGGGGATAGGTTCGCAATTGTTGCAGGATACTTGATTCATTGTAGTAAATAAAACTTTTTCGCTCCAATATTTTACCTGTTTCGTTTCCTTCATCATCTCTTTCGTTGAAGCGAGCCGAAATTTCGATGGGAGGAAAACTGTTTTTCATAGCCTCCAATTCGTCCATCACAATGGCAGCATCTTCCAAATTTTTCAAATCAAAGGTTCGTTCATTGTCATTGGGGTCGAGATTTCGAGTGCCTGTAATTTGGTCCTTGCCATTGGTTTGGATGACAGGAATGGTCGTATTCGAAGTGGTGATTTCCTGCAAAAAAGCAAGAATATTGGATTCATATTCTTCCAATACCTTCTGTGCCAAAGGGTCTAACTGTTCCTTTTGGTTCATAAATGAAAAAATATTTTTGATTTCATTTACCGCCTTGCCGTATAATTCTATCTTTTTACGCTCTTCATTTGCCAACTGATTGGCGAGTGATTGGCTGTAATATAAACTGATGGCAACGATGATGAGTGCTGCTGCTATCAAAGCTATTTTCCATTGAAGGGTTTTGTCGTATAGGTTCATGTAATTGTGTTGATGTTTAGACTTTTACTTAGAATTGTCAATAAAATATTACTTAAGTAGTTAGTCAAATTTAACTTAACAACTAATTTTTTATAATAGCCTGCTTATCAAAGATTTTTTTCATTTTAATTTTCATTCACTACTTATTTTCTACCAAAATCTGCTGGAATTTCGCCCCATGCTGCTGTCTCCCACTTCAATATTTTATTGGAGTAGGTGTTGTTTTTTAGCCATGCTAAACCCCTATCTATCAGTTCAAATAAATGGCGGTTGGTATTGTTTCGCTGCAAAGTAGTCTTTACCTGTTTGTTGCGAACCCAAGCCATTGCAGTTCTCGAATCTGAATAAATAGGAATATTACTGCCTTTCTGCTTCAAATATGCCAAACCATGTACTAAAGCCAAAAATTCACCCAAGTTGACTGTTCCTTGAGGGAAAGGCCCTTGGTGAAAAAAACGAATCCCCGATTTGGTATCAACGCCTTGGTATTCCAAAACCCCTGGATTTCCACTGCAAGCTGCATCTACTGCAAGGCTTTCCAATATGGGTTTCCCGATTAAGCGCAACTGTTCTTCTGTCAAAGAAGTATCGTTTTTTACATTTTTACCGATGTAATCGCTGCTATTTCCATAATAGGCTTCTTCCGCCAACTCTTTGCTTTGGAAGGATTTGTACCTCGCTCCAGCAAAACCTTTTATTTGGGCTTGACAATCTGCCCAATTGTCGAAAATGCCTGTTTCATTGCCTTCCCAAACTACGTAGTATTTTTTCTTACTTTTTGCCATACCTCTAATTCTTTCTTTTCAATAAAAGTCGAAATATACGGATTTTTTGAAGATCCCATTTAGTGTGTCATTGAACGATTAAAATAACGCTTTCAAACAAACAATTGATATAATTAGCATATAAAGTTAAACCAAAACAACTATAAGCAACTATGCTGACAGCTCAAAGTTCACAGAAATTGTACTTTTGCTGCTTGATTTTTTACAAAAAACTCAATCTTTTTTTGATGAAAAAATACATTTTATCCTTGCTGCAATTTGCTTGTGTATGCTTTATTGTTGGCACCTTATTTCTCCCAGTTTTTGCTCAAATTCAAATGGACTCCTTGTCTAATCTTTTTTATCCAGATGGGTTAAATGATGTTTGGGGATATGTAGATGAATCAGGCAATGAGTATGCCTTGGTGGGAGTGAAGACGGGAGTTTCGATTGTCAATGTCACAAACCCTGTTGAGCCACAAGAGTTGTTTTTCATTGAAGGTGAAAGTAGTATCTGGCGTGATTTAAAGACCTATGAACACTATCTCTACGTTGTGAATGAAACAAAAGGAGGAATGCAAATCATTGATCTTCAAAATTTACCTATGTCTATAGATACCTCGGTTTACATTGAAGATAGCAGCCTCAATACTGCTCACAATATTTATATTGATGAGCGTGGCTTGGCGTATTTGTCGGGCTACAATAATTTCAAAAAAACTATTCCGACGGCACAAAGAGGAGTCAAAATATTGGATTTGAAGCCCAATCCTCTTGCGCCCACTTTTTTGTATGACTTTACCCACCAATATTCACACGATGCGTATGTAAGGAACGGTATTTTATTGAGTTCAGAAGTATATGTAGGACAGTTGATGATTGCAGATGTAAGTGATCCGATGAATCCAGTGGTTTTGGCAACTCATTCAACGCCAAATGATTTTACACACAATGCTTGGTTTTCGGATAATGGGCAGGTCGTATTTACAACCGATGAAAAAAACGATGCCTACATAGCTTCTTATGATATTTCTGATTTGAGTGACATCCGAGAGTTGGATAGATACCAATCTTCACCCGGCGAAAATGTGATGCCTCACAATGTGCATGTATTCAATGATTTTCTGGTGATTTCTTATTATAATGATGGCGTAATCATTGTAGATGCGCACGAACCTGATGCTTTGGTCGAAACCGAATATTTCGATACTTCGCTGCACAGTGGTATGGGAGCATTGGGATGTTGGGGGGCTTATCCTTTTCTACCATCGGGTAATATTTTGGCGACTGACCGTGAGCAAGGTTTGTTTGTTTTGCGCCCTACTTACCAAAGAGCCGCTTATGTGGAAGGCAATGTTACCAATAAGGAAACAGGTGAAGTTGTTGAAGGAGTAGAGATAAAGATTGAAGGAAAAGAAGGTATGGAAATAAGTGATTTTGGAGGACACTTCAAAACAGGAGTAGCACAAGCTGGAACATATACTTTTTCATTCTACAAGTATGGTTATGAGCCATTGACAATCGAAAATGTAAATTTAGAAACGGCAAAAATAATGCTCTTGAATGTAGAACTTCAAGCCCGTACAAGTTTTGAATTGACAGTAGAAATAGTCGATAAAGCAACAGGCAAACCGATTGAAGGAGTACAGTTTGAAGCAAAAATACCTGCAATTAACTACGCACAATTGAGTAACGAATCGGGGAATATTTCTATAAGTTCTTTTTACGCTGACAAATACTTGATTTTGGCATACAAATGGGGCTTGGTAACATGGATTAAAGATATAGTGGTGAATGAATCGAACACACATTTGCGTTTGGAACTTCAACGGGAATACGAAGATGATTTTTGGCTTAATTTCGGTTGGTCGGTCAGCGTTGCGGGAGATATGACAGGCGTTTGGAAGAGGGATGTGCCTAAAGGAACTTTTTTGGAGGATGGAAGTGCGTGCAATCCCGACAAAGATGTGCAGGATGATTTTAGCAATTTCTGTTTTGTGACTGGCAGTAGCGGAGGCGAATTGGAGGACAATGACCTCGATGGTGGCACAACGACTTTGTTTTCACCGATTTTTGATCTCACCGATTTCAATCTGCCCATTCTTTCTTTTTACCAATGGTTTTGCAGCAGTGATGTATCAGATAATGAAGCGGATTTTGTAAAATTTGAACTGAAAAACGGTATAGATACTGTTGATTTACAAACAATTTATACCGATTATGAAACCCAGAATGTTTGGCATCAGCAATCCTTTAATGTGTTGGAGTATTTGCCTGCAACACAAAATATGCAGTTGATTATCACTGCAAAAGGATCTTCAGCGGATTTGGTGGTAGAAGCTGCAATAGACGTTTTTAGAATCATGGATGCAAATCCAACTGACATTGAAGAGCCCATTTCAAACAATCGGTTCAACCTGCAAATTATACCCAATCCTTTTGAAAATCAAACAATTTTTCAATTTGAAAATGTCCCTGCTACTACCAATCCTATTTTGCTGCAAATTTTTGATAGCATGGGAAGAATGGTTTTGCAACGGAGGTTTTTGCAGCATGAACTTATTGGCTTCAATTGGGGAGAATCAGCAGAATCGGGCTTGTATATTGTGAAATTTGGAGGCGAAACAAGGAAGGTATTGAAATACTAAATACTGGCAACAAAATAAATACCACATTCGAGGTGGAGACTTTTGAAGTCTACTCTTTGAAGAATATTGATTTTTTCTACGATTGTTTAAAATTTTGCATTTTCTCTTCAATCAAAATCAATAACTCATCAAAGGAAATTTTCAGTCCATTTGCAGAAATACTGACAGGTGTTCCCATGTATTTTTCATTTGATTGCATTATTTTTTTCTTCAATGGGTTGGCTTGGCGAGCGATGTAATCTTTGGGATTTTGAAGGGTTATAGCCACGAATCTTTGTTTGGATGCTATACCTACCTGAACTGTATATTCATAAATATCAATAATATCTGTCCAATAAATTCTACCAATGGACAAACCACCTGAATTGTCGATAATTCCCAATTCGTCAATCACCAGTCCAGGTTTTTTATCAAATAATTTTTTGGTGAAAAAGTACATTCCACCCAAACCCATCAAAAATCCCAATACCGATACAATGCAAATGAACCATGAATCACCTTCAAAAAATGAATCATGGGAATTGATATACCGTAGAAGTAACCAATAACTCAAAACGACAAATAGTATAGAACTCAGCAAAAGTAAGCTCAATTTTACTTTGCTGAGAGGAATTTCAATGATGTCTGTGTTGTTCATTTTCTTCTTTTTATATGTGAATCATTGCGTTATTTAGTTGTTAATTTAACTCTTATAAACAGATATAAGTTCCAAAATTAGTAGAGAAAAATAGAGAAATATTAAGCAAAAGTTTTTAAATTAAAGTGTGACAAAATAGACATTTAAAGTCTATTATTGCGGCTTCAAAAAAAAGGTAGCTTCTAAAATACAAAAACTATGTCAAGCGAAACAAACAGTCAAATACACAATGCTCAAATAATCCAACCAGGAACATTTGAAGCAGAAGACCACTGGTACGCCAAAGCATTCAATTCAACCATTCACCCAATGGTCAACTTTTTCTTGAATTTAGATAAAGACAGGATTGTGAATCGATACTGTCATTTACATCCGATGGTAGATCGAGAAAAACTGAGCGAATTGTTGGATTATCAATGCAAGTATTTTATGTGGGCAGGAGCGGATCTAATCAATGTTACCTCTGCAAAAGGCAAGCGTCAGATGGTAGTTATTGAAAACAATTCCTGTCCGTCTGGCCAAAAATCTATGCCATTGCGTGATGATCACCAAGAAGAAGGTAGTTATCGTCTATTGATAGAGCGTACTTTCAAACCTTATTTGAAGTCGAAGAGTGGCGCACCCCGAATCAAAGGTGCATTGGCGGTTATACACGACAAAAATCCGATGGAAACCTTAGGGTATGCTAAAGTGATTGCAGATGTATTTGAAGAACCAGTTTATTACGCTTATTTTGAACAGTTCGACAAAGATCCACCTGTGAAATTTGAAGATGGGGTAATGTTTATACGAACCGAAGATGGAGAATGGCATCAAATCCGAGCAGCTTTTCGGTATGTGACACAGCGTCCTTGGAACCGTATTCCTTTACATACCAAAACACGCATCTTAAATCCTATTATTGCTTGTCTAACAGGTGGTCGGAATAAGATGGTAGCTGCAAAAGCATACGATTTTTTCAATGCCGACATTCGGTCTGCTGGTTTGAAAATCATTATTCCCGAAACAATTTGGGATGTAAGCAAAGCCGAAATTCCGCTATGGGTCAAAAAAATGGGAGGACAAGCGGTGATAAAAATTCCTTACAGCAATGCTGGGCAGGGGGTTTTTACGATTGTCAATCAAAAAGAACTCGATGATTTTATGTTAAAAGAATTTGAATATGAGCGTTTTATTGTTCAAAGTTTGATTGGTAACTATCATTGGAGTTCTATAAGTTCAGATGGGAAGTTTTACCACGTAGGAACGATGCCCAATGCAAAGGGAAATACTTATGTTTTTGACCTAAGGATGATGGTAAGCAGTACGAAGGAAGGGATACGTCCATTGGGTGTTTATTCCCGAAGAGCAGCCAAACCGTTGGTTGATAAAATATCGGAAAGCGGTGATTCGTGGGATATATTGGGTACAAACCTTTCAATCAAAAACGAGGATGGGAGTTGGGATAGCGATACGAATCGGTTGATACTCACTGACCGTAGGGACTTTAATAAATTAGGTATCGGTTTAGATGATTTGATTGAAGCATATATTCAAACCGTCTTGTCTACCATTGCGATTGATAAAATGTCGCACACACTCATTAATGCCAAAGGAAGGTTCAGTATGCGTTTGTTTAAACCGCTAAATGATGACCAAACCTTGGTTAACGAAATTATGTTGTAAATAAATGAAATACAAAGTTTTAACATTAACGGACCACAGTGGGCATAGTTCAGAAAACTCTATTTATGCTCTCATGCGAACTATGTTACAACATCCAAATTGCAGTAGTATTGATGTTGCCAGTCGAGGAAATCCTGCCAATGATTCCTTTTTTCACCATTTTACCAGTACAAGTTTAGAGGTCACGAGGATTGACGAAAATTTTGAATTTCAGAAAGATGGAAGGCAGTTTTTGAAGAATACGGTAGTGTGTAATTTGAAGGATTATGATTTGATTATGATGCGATTACCTCGACCTATTGGGGCAGGATTTTTTGATTTTTTGAAGAATAATTTTCCTGAAAAATACATTGTCAACCGTCCAAGTGGTATAGTAATGACTAGTTCCAAAGAATATCTGCTAAATTTTCCTTATGTTTGTCCTCCAATAAAACTATGTCATACAATCGAAGATATTCTGCAATTCAAAAAGGAGTTTTCGATAGTATTGAAGCCTTTGCGAAATTATGGTGGCAAGGGTATCGTAAAAATTGAAGGAGAGCAGGTGTATTATGGTAATAGTATGATGGACTTCAATGAGTTTTTACCGACTCTTAAAGAAAATCTCACAACAGATGGTGCGTATTTGGGAATGAAATATTTGAAAAATGTGCATCAAGGAGATAAACGAGTTATTTTAGTGAATGGGCAGATTTTGGGAGCTTCATTGAGGTTGCCACCTAAAGGCTCTTGGATGTGTAATGTGGCGCAAGGCGGAAGTTCCATTTTGTCGGAAGCAGACGAACAGGAACACTTGATTGCCGCAACAATAAGCCCGAGCTTATTGGAACAAGGAATTGTGGTATGTGGATTTGATACGCTTGTGGATGACGATGGAAAAAGGGTATTATCCGAAATCAATACTTTAAGCGTTGGCGGACTCCCACAAGCTGCCGAGCAATCGGGGCAACCTGTAGTGGAACAAGCAGTAGATTTAATTTTTGATTATTTAGAAACCAAACGAAGGAGAATATAGATGGACATTAGAAATGTAAATAAGTTAGAGATTGAAAGTGCTCCAAAAGGTGAAATTACCCGATTTTGGGTAAAATTGATTTCGGACGGATTGGGAAACCCTATCAATGTCCCCGTAATGGTTGCAAGGGGTTTGAAAGATGGCCCTGTTTTGGGTTTAACGGCGGCAGTGCATGGGAATGAGCTAAATGGGATTCCAGCCATTCAGCGGTTGTTTGGAGAATTGGATGCCAAAGAACTACGTGGAACAGTTGTGGGTGTACCAATTGTAAATGTGCCAAGTTTTATTCGCCGCAAACGACGTTTCAATGACGGAACTGACCTTAACCATATTATGCCGGGGAAAATAGACGGCAATGTAAGTCAGGTATATGCTTATCGAATTATTCATCGAGTGATTCATGAGTTTGAATATTTATTGGACTTGCATACAGCAAGTCTTGGGCGTATCAATTCGCATTATGTTCGAGCAGATTTGAGTAAGACCATGACTGCAAAATTAGCCGAATTGCAAAATGCACAAATTGTAGTCAACGATCCCCCTTCTGACGGTACGCTTCGTGGGGCAGCTGATGAAATGGGAATATGTGCTGTTACCCTTGAAGTTGGCAATCCGAACCGTTTTCAAAAACGCATGATTCGCTCTGGATTGATTGGAATTCACAATGTGTTGGCATACTTGAAGATGACAGATGATGAAATTGAAATTCCAGAAAAACCAACTGTTTACTGCAAAGACTCAAAATGGATTTATACAGATACAGGTGGTGTATTAACTGTAATGCCCGAGGTGACAGATTTCGTGAAACAAGGTGAATTGATTGCTACTATACGAAATATTTTTGGCGATGTAATGCAAAAATACTATGCTCCTAATGATGGGATTGTGATTGGCAAAAGCGTGAGTCCTGTAAATCAAACAGGAGGTAGGATATTGCATTTGGGAACGGTTTGATCTTAATACTGCAAAAAAGAAAGCTTCAATGACTACGATCAACCGCTTCCATCAATGTTTTCAAATTGCCAAACCCATCATTGGCATGATACACCTACAAGCTCTTCCCAATACCCCAAATTATGATGGCTCAACAACTTCAATCATCGAAAAGGCAACACAAGAAGCTATTCTTTTGCAGCATTCAGGGATAGATGCCCTTATGATTGAAAATATGCACGATACGCCTTACCTAAAAGGAGAAGCCAATCCAGAAATCGTAGCAATGATGAGCATCATTGCTTACAAAATCAAGCAGGAAACCCAAATCCCCTGTGGTGTGCAAGTATTGGCTGGTGCCAACAAATCGGCATTGGCGATAGCGAAAGCAGGAGGATTGGATTTTGTACGAGTGGAAGGATTCGTATTTGGACATGTAGCAGATGAAGGATGGATAGATGGCTGTGCGGGTGAGTTGATGCGCTATCGGCGACACATTGAAGGTGAAGATATTTTGGTTTTGACCGATATTAAAAAGAAACACAGCGCACATGCTTTGACTGCTGATGTCGACATTGCAGAAACTGCCAAAGCTGCTGCTTTTTTTCGCAGTGACGGAGTGATTGTTACTGGAGCTTCAACAGGTCAAACTGCTGATTTAGAGGAAATAAAAGAAGTGAAGGCTAAAACAGAAATTCCTGTTTTGGTAGGATCAGGGGTCAATTTGCAGAATGTAGAGGAATACTTACAGGTGGCCGATGCCTTGATTGTGGGTTCTTACTTCAAAAAATATGGACATTGGGCGAATGAATTAGAGAAGGAAAGGGTTAGGAGACTTATGGAAAGAGTTATGAAATGGAGAAAAGATTGAAATTTTGAATCGTAAATGTTGTTGAGGACGATATATTCAACCTTTGGATTTTGGATTGATGGCGGGAGCAGAGGTTGAATTAAATTCATTCATAGTGAACATCTTTTACCAATTAGGTTTGGAAAATATATCTAATTATACAGAAGATGGCACAGCAATAAAAAATAGAATCTTAGGTGTATTGTTGGGCTATAAACTGGGGGAGAAATATAAGAGAGGAGGTCTATTTTGCTGTCATCTCAAACGAAAGTAAAAAATGAAAATTAAAGTTGAGGCTAAGTCATTAATCAAGAATGACTTTTAGTTTAAAAATAGTCTGTTAACTCGCTTAATGTCCACCAAGTTTCTGACATATTTTGAAAGTCTATGGCATATTTTATGCTTGTTAATCTTGCATAAAAACTTTCTACAATGAGAACTTACAACTATTACTGTTTAGCACCACTACTTTTCCTACTGATTTTTACCAATACCGAAGCCCAAGATTTTGAACCAGAAGAACATATCTCTATTAGACACGAGCAAGCTACGTTCTATGAAGAAAATGAAGCAGAATCTTCTGATGTGATGCCTTTTAACACGTTTGAACAACTCAAAACTTCTATTGCACCTAGTTGTAGTGAAAATTCTGGCTGTGGAATGAAAAAGCAGGTGTATGGTTATCATCCACATTGGATGGGGGCTGATGCATATCAACGCTATGATTTTTCGTTACTTACTACCTTTTGCTATTTTGGCTACGACCTTAATGCCTATACGGGCGGTTATCGAGATATTCACCATTGGCAAACCACACAGTCGATTGATTTGGCGAAAGCTGCGGGTAATCGAGTGGAGTTGGCTGTCACCAATTTTGGAGGAACGAACAATTTTCGCTTTTTAACCAACAAAAAAGCTTGGACTCGATTGACCGATACATTGATGAAATTATTGGATGATAGAAATGCCGATGGGGTAAATATTGACTTTGAAGGAGTACGGCGAGAACAAAAAGCTTCGCTAACCGAATTTGTACAATATCTCTCCAAACGCTTGAAAACAGAACGTCCTGGATCTTCTGTGACGATGGCTGTTCCTGGACTCAACAACTATCAGATTTACGATGTAGCAACTTTGCAAGATGTAGTAGATGCGTTTATCATCATGGGCTACGACTACCATTATTCCAATAGCAAACATGCTGGCCCAGTTGCACCATTGAAGGGATATTTATCTTTAGAAACTACTTTGAGAAACTATATCTGTACAGGAGTAGATAGGGCTAAGCTGATATTAGCAGTTCCTTATTACGGTAGAGAATGGCAGACAAAAAGTTATGGAGTTCCTTCCAATAGTATGGCTTATGTGAGTTCCCGTACTTTTGCAGAAATCAAATCGAAATACGAGGGACAATACACCGAAAAATGGCATATCGAAAGTGCAACACCTTATTTTGTAAGAGGCAAAGCTGGAGATTTCAAGCAGTGTTGGTTTGACAGCAAACAAAGTATTGGAAGAAAATATGATTTGGCGATTACCGAAGATATTGGAGGAGTAGGTATGTGGGCTTTGGGTTATGACAAAGGTCATACAGATTTATGGGAATTGCTGCAAGAAAAATTTCAAGTATGTGGAGAAGAGGCAAAATTGCTGTTTGCTTCCTCTCAAAAACAGAGAGCCGCCACTACAGCCCGCCCACCACTGTATAAAGTGCTAATTGATGTTTACAATCGATTGGCAAACTGATAGGAAATGAGGTAAATGTAACTCTTAGGTCAATCAGGCCTTGCTTCTCAGAAACAACTGCCGCAATAAAGCACCTGTCATTGCACCCATCCCGCCAAGAAGCGAGCCAATGAAAACGGTAATCGTAATGAGGTGAGTTTTTGAAGGAAGGGTGAAAAGTTCTACCATCCTATTGGTCAGAACTGACAAAGTGGATATATCTAAATACATGATAGTGAAAAGCCATAAAGTCCCAATTGCAGCTGAACCGCTTGCAAAGCCGCTTGCTGCGGAGTCTGCTGTGAACAAGCTCACTACTGCTGCAATTATTACTACTATCCAAAAAGGCATAAATAATTGAGCAACACCTGAAAGCAATGCTATGATAAAAGTTCGTTGAAAGAAGTTGGTCATTAATTAATAGATTTATGTGGCAAGTTAAGTATTTTTGGTAAATTGATGATGCTTAATTGTTATTTAAGGATACTAATTTGCAGATGATATATGGCTACTTCTGATGATTTATTTAGATTGATTAAATCTCTCAAACAATCCGAAAAACGCTATTTCAAGGTTTTTTCTTCAACTCATGTGAAAGGAGAACAAAAGAACTATGTGAAACTATTTGAAGTAGTTGATAAACAAGAAGAATATGACGAAACGGCTATTTTGAAGAAGTTCAAAAATGAAAAATTCATCAAGCAGTTTTCAGTCACCAAAAATTACCTTTATAATTTCATCCTCAAAAGTTTACGATCTTATTATTCTGGTAAAGATATTGACTCAAAAATCAATGAAGATTTGGAGTCCGTCAAATTGTTGCATCACCGAGGTTTTTACAAACGAGCATTAAAAATTATTAGAAAAACAAAACAAATAGCTTGGGAATATGAAAAAATCAATAATTTGATCAATGTATTGGAATTGGAATATTCTTGTGTGGCCATGTGTTATTCCAATGAAAAGCTAAAGGAATACAAAAAGAAATACTTGACAGAGCGAGCGTATTTATTTGAGGTTATCGAAAATACGCATCAATACCACATGCTTTCTGATAAAGTGTATGACCTTTATAGAGAAGATATGGTAGTGAGAACGGAAGAAGAATTGAAAAAGTACGAGGAAGTGATGAGGCATCCATTACTGCAAAATATAGACAAAGCATTGGTTTATGATTCCAAAAAAATGTTTTATAATATTTGGGCTTTGTACCATACCATCAAACAAGAATATTCAATAGCTTTTTTTTATGACAAAATGCAGTTAGAACTACTTGAAGAAAATAAGAAAATCAAAGAGGATAAGATATTTGACTATATAGAAATTTGTCATAATCTACTATACAACTGTATAGAACTTAAACGCTATGGTGAGTTTAATGATATTATGAAAAAAGTACAAGTTATTTCTGAAAAAAAGGAATACACTGAAAAACTTAGCGTTCATTATTATTCACAGTTATTTGACACAACACATAGCTTATTAGCCAATTACTACTTCAATACACGACAATTTGACAAAGCATTGGCACTAATTCCCGGGATAGTAAAAGGCCTAAAAAAATATAAAACGGTTTTGGATGATGAGACGAAAATATATCTCTATTTTGAAGTTAGTAAGTTGTTGTTTTATACAGGTCAGTTGAACAATGCTTTAGAATGGCAATCCAAAATTGATGTTCACGAAAAGCAAAATGGAGCGGATGGAACAGTCTGTTATGCAAAAATTTTGAAGTTGCTGATTTACTATGATATGGGAGACTCTTACTTTGATTTACTGCAATATGAAATCAAGTCGACACGCCGATTTTTGCAGAAAAAAGAAAGACTGTATAAAGTAGAAGATACAATCTTAAAATATTTACATAGGTTGGTAAGCACTAGTGATCTTGATTTGACAAAAGAATTGTACCAAAAATTTAAGGATGCCCTTCAACATCTCATGCTCCAAAAATTTGAAGAATCTGCAAGTGCCTACCTCAATCTGATACATTGGTTGAACAGCAAAATAGAAGAAGTTCCCCTTAGAGAAGTAATGATAAAAGATTGGGAATCAAAAAATAAATAAAGTAGAAATAAAAAAGCCTACCAACAAAAAAGTCAGTAGGCTATTGAATTAAATTCGGGAATATATCTTTTTTAAATCAATTTTATTGTTTGATAAATAACAAATTTACTTCAATCTTATTCAAGGTTTAAAATCTTGGATTGATTGACTTCCTCTTGTGTGATTTTTTGTGGATTGTGCAATTGATTGGTCGCTTGTAAATAGTAATTTCCGCCAATAAAATCGATACAACCTGTTGATGTATTGTGAATCATCACTGTGAAATAATAAATTCCTGATTTTTTGTAGGTATGTTGAATATCTTTGGTTTCTGAGATTGCTCCATCACCAAATGTCCATTCTACATTAGAATATTCGCCTACGGCTTTGTTTTTGAATGTTACAGTTAAGCCTTCAATCGTGAGGTCAAACAACATATCTAATTTGCAAACATCTTTGTCGTAAATTGGCGCACGATCCAAAAAAGCTGTTGCAGCAGTTTCTACGATATTGATATCTGCAACTATTTCGCTTTCATTTACATGAGTACTTCCGACACCAACTCCAGCATAATTGCATATACTGAACAATAAACAGAAAGAAAGTAGGAGTAATTGTTTCATATCTGAATAGGTTTACATTAGGGATTAATGATTTTGGGGTTCATATCACAATTTAAGCAAAATTATTGTTTTCTCTTCATTAAATAGTCAATAAATGTGAGAAGAGATTGTTTTTTTTTCATACTTAGCTTAGTTGCATCCAAATGTTCGCAAGCTTTTTGGTAGTAAGATTCCATTAATTTCTCTGCTTTTTCTTTTATTTTCAATAAGTTGAATATGTTTTTTATTGTATTTATTTTTTCTTCTTTGTCGAAATTTTGAAGAGAAATACAGTGCAATATATTATTCCTATTTTTCTCGTCAGCCAGATTTACCGCTTCCAAAAGGAGAAAGGTTTTTTTATTTTGAATGATATCACCGCCAACTTGCTTTCCAAAATTTTCATCCGTGCTATAGGTATCCAAAATGTCGTCTTGTAGCTGAAATGCAATGCCTGCCAATCGCCCAAATTCGTACAAATTTTGAGCTTCCTCAATTGAAGCACCGCCCACTAAGGCTCCAATTTTCAGGCTTGCAGCAATTAATACGGCTGTTTTCAATTCTATCATTTTGAGGTAATCTTCCACACTTACTTCCGTTACAGGCAAGGTTTCAAAATCCATATCGTATTGTTGCCCCTCACATACTTCAATGGCCGTTTGGTTAAATGTTTGAAGTACAAGTCCAAGAATAGAAGAATCTACTTGACAGATATAGCTATAGGCTTTGGCAAACATCACATCACCCGACAAAATTGCAGTATTTAAGTTGTATTTCGTGTGCATCGTTTCCTTGCCACGTCGTAGGGGAGCAGCATCCATAATATCATCATGTGCAAGCGTGAAATTGTGAAAGTACTCAATGCCTATTGCAGGTGCGAGAGCTTTTTTAACATCTGTGTCAAACAGTTCACAAGCCATCAGACACAACACAGGACGCACTCTTTTTCCGCCCAATTGCAGCAGATAGTCGACAGGCTCATACAGATTGAAGGGAGGTTTAGCAGCACTGTGTTCTTCTAAGGATTTTATAAATATATCAAATAAGTGTTTCATCAATAAGTATCATTTTCAATTTTTAAACTCTCGTTTCTAATTCCTCTGCTCTCTCACCTAAAGTCATCAAATGCTTCGGATAAACCACAAAATACCAAATCACAAAAGCCAAAGAAATCAAGATAATCGTTAGCTTTAACAAATCAGGCATTTCGGTCAATCTTGTAACAAATCCTTCAAAAAAGGCTGCTAAGATAAATATGGGAATCAAACCTACAATTATTTTCAAGCCTTTTTTAGCACCTATCAAGAAAGACTGTCGCCTCGAATAAGTTTTGGGAAATAAAATGCTGTTGCCCATCACAAAACCTGCACAACCTGCAATGACTATCGCTGATATTTCGAGTGTGCCATGTATCCAGATTGTGAGAAAAGAGGTGAGAAATAGTCCTTTTTGGTAGAAAAAATACTGAAATGCCCCAAGCATAATCCCATTTTGGAGTAGCACAAGACCTGTTCCAAATGACAGAAATACACCAAAAATAAATGCCATGAACGAAACTCTCACATTGTTCCATGCAATATATACCCACATTTCCATTTGCTCCATGTGTTTGTAAACACCCATTGGGTCGCCTTTTTCTATGTTGTCAAGAGTCATATTGACATAACCATCTCCCAAAATCAATCGCACAAATGTGGCATCGTTGGCACTCGAAATCACTCCAATCGCAACGGCAATGCCAAAAATCAATACAGCATACAGCAGTTTGTGGCGTACTTCGTACATGACCATCGGCAATTCGTATTTCCAAAATTGAACAATTCGACTGCTTTCCTCTTTTTTGTTTCGGTAGATAGACTGGTGTACTTTTGCTGCCAAAGTATTCAAATACTGTGTGATCGAACTTTTTGGGTAAAAAGTTTTGGCATAAGAAAGGTCATCGGTAATTTGGATAAAAAGCGTAGCTTGCTCATCGGGAGTTACAGTACGTTCTTTCTTATCTAATAAGGCTTCAAAACGTTGCCATTTATCTTTATTTTTTTTGATAAAAGCAGGTTCTCGCATTTTATAAGTAATTTGGGGGCTTGTTAAGAATTTAATATACAAGTTCAAAATCAAATATATGCCAAGATTACGAAAGTTTTGATAACTTTCGCAATTCATTAGAAGAACTTAAAGAAAAAACAATATCACCGACTTGATTTATGGAAAGAATTAGTATTGATACAACACAAAATGTGGCGATAGAATACGAAGCCGCAGGACTAGGAGACCGTTTTATTGCAGGTTTGATTGATTACCTCATCTTAGGAATGTATTTATTGGGTATGCTCTATTTCATAGACATTATTTCAAGCGCATTACCCCAATGGGCCATTATTTTGATATTTATCTTTCCAGTTTGGTTGTATCATCTTCTTTGTGAGTTGTTTATGAATGGGCAGAGTATTGGTAAACGACAAATGAACATCAAAGTAATCAATATCAATGGACTACCCGTATCGTTTGGTAGTTATTTTATTCGCTGGTTGTTTCGTTTGATTGACGTGTTTATGACCTTTGGAGGTTTGGCAGTATTGACCATCGTAATGAATGGCAAAGGTCAAAGATTGGGGGACATGGCAGCAGGTACGGCAGTCGTTAGTCTCAAATCTCGTAAAAAGCTATCCGATACACTATTTGAATTTACCGATGAAAACTATCAAGTGACCTTCAAACAAGTACAAAACCTAACCGATAAGGATGTGTCGCTTATCAAAGAAATCATGAACGATGCCAAACAGACTAGCAATAACCAAGTTATATTAGCTCTGGTCGCTAAATTGAAAAAACTATTGGATATAGAAAGCAGTTTACCTGCTCGTATTTTCTTGGAAACAATTCTCAAGGACTACAATCACCTCAATTCCTAATTTACGCCATTTCATTTACAAAAACTGCACTAATCTTACACCTTCAATACTTTATTATTATTTGTATTCCAAAAATTAATATTTGAAAATCAGTTCCTTAAACTAAGGATTGAAAAACCTGTCAACATAGCTGCCTTTATTGCCTACTGCAATAAGATACTCTCTTTTTACGATATTAAGATATACATTTACAGCAAGAATACTAAACAAATGCTAGGCTGCAATTGTATGTATTGCTTACACAAATTTTTTTTAATTTATGAAATTATTTGCAATAAAATTTTTGTTTTTGTTAATGCTGACCAGCTTCTATGCTCATGCAACATTTGCAGAAGGAATCCAATGGTACACCGATATTGAAGTCGCAAAACAAGAAGCCGAAAAAACGCAGAACCCCATTTTAGTAGTTTTTTCAGGCTCAGATTGGTGCAAACCCTGTATGAAATTGAAGCAAGAAGTATTGACCTCCTCCGAGTTTGAAGAATATGCTTCTCAAAATCTAATATTGGTCGAAGCCGATTTTCCAGCTCAAAAAAAGAACCGATTGAGTGATGAACAAACGGCACACAATGACAAATTGGCCGAAACGTACAATCCAAATGGTGTTTTTCCTTCAATGATTCTCCTCGACCACACTGGCAAAAAACTGGGAGGAATGGGCTACAAAAAAGACTTTGAAATAAAGGATTACATAGCCTACTTTTCTAGTTTCTCCAAAATGGGCATGAACTCCGAAGGCATGAACTCCGAAAAGGAGACCAACAAAACCCACACCAAGGTATTGAAGTTGATGGGATCTCGTTTTGAAGTGTCTGCTATTCAGGAAGATGAGCAGTTGGCATGGGATGCTATCAATGCAGGTATTGCAGAAATCACCCGCATCGAAAACCTTATTTCTTCATGGAAAGAAGATTCCGAAACCAGTGAAATCAACCGCAAAGCAGGCATTGAGCCTGTGAAGGTCGACAAAGAACTTTATGATTTGATTCACAGAGCATTGAGGGTTTCTAAACTGACGGATGGAGCTTTTGACATCAGTTTTGCATCCTTGGAGAAGGTATGGAAGTTTGATGGTTCGATGACCGAACTGCCAAGTAAAGAAGCAATTGCAGCATCCGTAGCTAAAATCAATTACCACAACATTATTTTGGATGATGAAACACAAACGGTTTTCTTGAAGGAAGAAGGCATGAGGATTGGTTTTGGTGCAATCGGTAAAGGATATGCCGCTAATCGGGCGAAGAAAATCATGCAAGAAATGGGTATTGAAAATGGATTGGTTAATGCGGGAGGCGATTTGATTGGTTGGGGAGAACAAGAAGATGGAACGGTTTGGAAAATCGGAATTGCAGATCCACAAGAAAAGGACAAAATTTTTTCGTGGCTGAGTATTGTCAATCAAAGCGTAGTGACTTCGGGAAACTACGAAAAATTTGCGATGATTGACGGAACTCGCTATGCTCATATCATTGACCCTCGTACAGGTATGCCTGTTACGGGCTTAAAAAGCGTAACCGTTATTTGCCCCGATGCAGAATTGGCGGATGCTCTGGCGACTTCCATTTTTGTATTGGGTGAAGGTGCGGGCATCAATTTGGTGAATCAATTGAAGGGCATTGAGTGTTTGTTGGTGACAGATGAAAATGAAATCAAAACCTCTGAACATTTGGCTCTTAATTATTATGAGTGACGTTGTTTAACAATGTTGGAACTATGATTTTTTTTTTATTCGAGTATCACAAACACATCAATACTCCAACACACAAAAACACAAAAAATGAAACTACTCAAAATATTTATTTTCTGTTGCTTTGCGATTCAATTCACAAGTTCCTGTGTATCCGTCAAAGAATACCAAAAAATGTACCTCAACGATGAAGACATGAAGCTGAGTAAACGCAAAGTAGAAATGTATGAAACCAATTTTCAGACCTACCGAGAAGGAGCTTCTGGCGCGAATGGAGGGAAAGTAGGAGGCGGTTGTGGCTGCAATTAGCTTACAAATAGTACTACAAAAATTTCAGAAGGCTATTTTACCCATCTACGAAAAAAACATTTCATTTAATAGATCACTTCAATATGAATTTAGCAACCATTCTGTGTGATAAAGCACGTACTCTCAAAAGCTTTTATACTCTTATTGTTGTCGTATTATTGGCATCCCAAACCTCAATGGGTCAAAGCACTCCTGACCCCACAATTGATAATTCTTCAACGCAAATAGATGCTCCAACCAAACAATTGGAAGAAGCGGAGATGAATATTTTGTTTAGCTATTACAGTCAAGATGGCAATCATTCACCCGTGACAGGTGGAATAGGAACAGAATCGTTGCAGGATTATACTTCGACCATCATTGTCAATTTGCCTCTAAATGAAAAAAGCAAAATGGACATTACCGCAGGTTTTGATTTTTATTCCTCTGCTTCAACGGACAACATTGACACCCGTATTTCTTCTGCTTCAAGCAGTGATTCGCGGATTTACTTCAATGTGGGATATTCACGCCTTGTGCCAGACAAAAACAAGAGTTTCGGAGTAATGATTGGTGGATCCAGAGAATATGACGTTACTTCGCTTCAAGGTGGATTGAATTTCAGCAAAGCGTCTAAGGACAACAACCGAGAAATAAGCCTTGCAGCACAAGCATTTTTTGATACTTGGGACTTGATTTATCCCATCGAATTGCGGAATCAAGGTGCTTTGCTCAACACCAATATCCGACAGTCCTACAACCTATCGGCAACGTACTCGCAAGTAATTAATAAGCGAATGCAAATCGCTTTCAATCCAGAAGTTACCTATCAAACAGGTTTGTTGTCCACACCTTTTCACCGTGTGTATTTTTTAGAACAGCAACAAGCCAAAATCGAACAATTGCCCGATACCCGTCTCAAAATTCCGTTGGGATTGCGAATCAACTACTACTTATCTGACAAAATTTTGTTGAGAAGTTACTACCGTTATTATTCCGATGATTGGGGTATCACAGGACATACAGCTAGCCTTGAAATTCCCTTCAAAATCAATCGCTTTTTCTCCATTTACCCCCACTATCGTTACTATACACAGACGGCTGCGGATTACTTCAAACCTTACAAAGAACACAGTCTATCCGATACTTTCTATACTTCGGATTACGATCTTTCGGCGTTCAGCAGTCAGCAATATGGTGTAGGCGTTCACTATTCACCTCTCAACGGTATTGGACGTATGAAAATGCTCAAATTGGGTAAAAAACCTGCCAATATCTTGTTGTTCAAAAGCATTGACCTACGAGGTACTTTGTATGACAGAAGTGACGGATTGAAGGCATGGTTGATTAGTTTGGATATGGGATTTACCTTTTAAAGACCATAAGAAGAAAGCTAAATCCTTGTTTGATGAATATGCAAAGCATAAAAAAAGGGCGGCAACCAAAGTTGCCGCCCTTTTCCAATTATTCATTTATCTGGTTAGTCCACTTCCAAACTCTTCAACAAAATGGTGTTAGGGTCACTCGTATGCTCAAAAATTCCTGCAAAGGTGCTATTTCCTTTGATGGCTTTTTCCAAATCCGTTTTCAGTGTCTTGTCTGCTAAGTTTACTTTGGTGTAATCAAGTAGGTAGTAATCGTCACCCTCTGGTTTTTTCATAATAAAAGGCAAGGCGGAAGGTTCCATTCTAAGAGGTAAGGTGAAAGTAGTATTTGCATCAGCCTTTTCTTTGGCTGTTATTTCTACCAGTGAATACTCAAAACCGCCTGCATCTTCGGGAATGGGTGATTTTCGTTCGGTTTTGTTGACCTTCAATTGGTACACATTGCCCAATTCATAGTCGTCGAAACCTTGGATAACATCGTAAAAATACTCCCAATTATCTTCTACAATAGATGGGCCTTCTTGGGCCAAGTAACATAAAGAAACATCGCCTTCGCCTACACAAGGCACTTGATAATGTGATATCCACAAGGTCGTTGTATTTGCTTTAGTAGAGGGAACATCACTTTCGGGCATTGCAGTAGTGTTCTCTTTTGCAGGTTCTTGACTTGAAGAAGTATCTGATACATTGGCACTACTACATGCTATTAAAAAAACAAAAACTATTGGTAATAAATTCATATGTTTAGAAAATTTTGTAAAAAAATGTTGATGAAAAAAATGCTGTTATTTATCCTAAACGGAGGGCAATTAATTACCTCCTATTCCCCTTAATGATCAGCATTTCGTATCTTTCTTTGAAGTCGGTCAGGTTAGGGATACTTTCCGACAATACTTTTCGATTGCGGTCTTTTAGATAAAATTCAATCACCAGTTCTTTGCCGAACAATACTGAGCGAATGTTTTCTGTACCCAACTGTTTGAGTAATTGTTCAACACTATAACGGCCTGTGGTCAATTGTATAGATTTTCCCTCGTAGTTGACCTCAGAGAAAAAGCTTACTTTTCCTTGGATAGGTTTTGGTTCTTTTGTATTGGGTTCGGGTGTTGTGACGATGGGTTTTCCTGTATTACCCAAATTCCCACCTCTTATCTTTGTTCCGAGATTTGTGCCAGTTGTAGGATTAGGCGTTTTTGTTTCTCCACCACCAGTACCAGTTGTAGGATTAGGCGTTTTTGTTTCTCCACCGCCTATGCCAGTTGTAGGATTAGGCGTTTTTGTTTCTCCACCACCAGTACCAGTTGTAGGATTAGGTGTTTTTGTTTCTCCACCACCAGTACCAGTTGTAGGATTAGGTGTTTTTGTTTCTCCACCACCAGTACCAGTTGTAGGATTAGGCGTTTTTGTTTCTCCACCACCAGTAGGCACTAGTGTTGTTGTAGTTGTTCCACCTCCAGTACCTGTTGTAGGAGGGGCAACCACCACTTCTTCATTTCCACAACCAGGAGCTTCACTATACAAGTTATTCAATGCGCTGATATCCATAGGACTCAAGCCATCTCGTTGACCAAAAGCCTTTGCGCCGACTTTACTCACAATAGTGGGCTGCCCATTTTTGCTAAAAGCCGTTGCAGGGTAGTGCATCACAGAGCCAAAATCATACACACCAATATCCATACCTGTTGCATCTTTTCTATCAAAGTTTTGCTTTTTGTCCTCGCTGATATTGTCCCATTTTATTTCAATAAATTGATCACGATCACTTCTCGATTGTTCGTGGTACAATCCTGCTGCATGGCAAATCTCGTGAATAATGCTACCAAGGCTGCAATTGCCAATATTGATGGCTTGTTCAAAGGTTTGGCGGCCTACATAGGACCAGCAACCGCTTCCTGACAAAAAGTTCACATAATCTCGTTCATTGGTGCGCTCAACCATACATATTTTAGTTTTTTTATTGATATGGTCAATGGCTTGTAAAATCTCTGTTTTTCTGGGATGGCTGGGTGAAAGAACATAAGGCATAATTCCGTCTTCCCATCTATATGTATTGTTTGCTATAGCGACTGCAAATGATACTTCTCCATTGAATTCAGCTTCATGTCCCAACACAATATCACCTTCATAAATCGCCATATTGTCCACTATTTCCAGCTTCAACCTTTGGCGATTGAAACGCATCGGTAGTGTAACATCCAATTCTTTTATCTTCCTATTGTCGTTGTCGGGTTTATAGGTTTCGGCATCTTGAGGGATGCGAGAACTACCCCTTGATTGAGCATGTAGAGTTGAATCATTGAAGAACAATAGTAAAACGAATAAGGGAAATAATAATTTTGTGTATTTCATGATAATATGTTTACAATAAAAAATGAGGTTTTATGGACTATTAGACGAATTTGAATCTTAGAATCCGACATTTTTTTGAAAATAAAGGTAACGAAAATATAAGTATAGTTTTTTGTACTCAAAAAAGCTATTCCTTCATTTTCAAAATAAAGGAATAGCTCATTCTCAAATATTTAGATTCTCCTTCAATGTTATGGCTTTATGGTCGATTGACTACTACTTCGCAAAGAGGGATAATACCATTTCCTTTCATCCAAATCCGAACATAGCGGTAATTGTTGTAACTACCTGTTAGGTTGTATTTTTTGTAACCATTTTGAATACCAGGAAAAAACTCTGCTTTGATACTTGGAGTAGCCAAGGCTTCATCCAATGTTTTGGATACCCGCCCTGCTTTGTAAAAATCATCTTCTCTATTTGCCAACATGATGTAGTAGTCTTTCAAACGCCAGCTACTGCAACAAGTCCAATTGGCATCATATACTTCAATGTTTTGAATCGTTCTTGTGCTTTCCAAATCTACTTCCCACCAAGGATTCAATTCGTATTTAGTCGCTGTTGAAGAACCCCAACGGTCATTGGCATTTTTGCCATCTACTGCTCTACCAGATTCCCAACGATAACTGCTGTTGATACTGGACATATTTGTTGGTCTTCCTGCCGAAAGGCTCGGTACCCACACAGAACTAAAATCTACAGTGAAAGTTTTTTGGTAAGCATAAGTAGGACCAGTGAGGGCATTCCAATGTCCAAAATCAAAATCGTACCATTTCCAACGAGTTCTATAGAAATCTACTAAATAGTGGTAAATGTATAATTTGAAGGTAATCTTCCTGTTTTCGTTTTTTGGAGCTCGCCATACTACTTCCGATTGAGGATTCAAACTGCCTGTTGCCATTGTAGGAAGAGAGTAAAGTCCTGGATCCCAGTCACAACAGCCATAATCTCTCAAATCCCAATAGTTGTTGTAGGGTGTTGAATTCCCTGTTTGGGTCATTTCCCATCTGAATTTGGCGTAGTTGTTTTCTACTGCATTGAAGCAGGTAAAATCTGTAAAATTTTGAACCGATGTTTCTGTTTGAGAGTAAGAAGCATTCACTCCCATACTTGGGTCTTTGGCAAAATCTGCACTTGCTCCCACTGTAAATCCTTTTGATACAATGTATTGACCAGTATTGTTTTGACTTTTTGGATTTTCATCTTCGATTACCAAACCATGTCCTGATGTAATAGGTCCATATTCTACTCTCACTTGATCGGTGTAATAACCCTTATCTAAGCGGGTATTCCAAGTTAAGCTTGTACCACTAGCGGCTGCAATAAACTTAGACCCGCCCGTAGTTGTTACTTTTACATATTTCTGAGTACTAGCGGCAAACAACTGAACCTTCAATTCGACTTTGTAATAACTCTTTTGGCTAGTTGTCGTTTGTTTGTAACCTGTCAAACTGATGTAAAATGGATCTCCTTTAGAGTAGTCTTTAATACCTCCTGCAAAATCCGCTTGCGGTTTTTGTATAGGCATTTTTTGATGGCTACTTAGTATTTCTATAGCCTCGTTTTTTACATCCTCCAAGGTAAGTTTTGGAGAGTCATCAAATTGTGGTTCATTTTTGACAACATCAGGTTCTTCGTCCTCTTGAACGCCTCTTGCTCTGCGCCTTACAGCCTCTTGATACTCTCTGCTGTTTTTTACTTTTTCACTCTTTTTTCCTTCCAACGGATTGGGTTCTACTTGATTGGCAACCGATTGTAGATCGCTTTCCGTACCCAAAACATCCATTTCAATGCTGCCATTTCTACGCAACTTGATAATACCTGCTTTCACATCAAACCCGACTCCTGTAAGGCTTGATAAAGTTTGACCATCAAGGTTTTCCATTACAATAGGAACTCCTCCGTCTAAAGCAGCCTGCACATAATCGTTTTCCTTCAAGTTTTTAGCCTGCAATGAACTCGCCTCTATCAATAAAGCATCTGCTCCTTGCACCAATTGAATAATCTCTTGTTTGTTGGGCTGAGTAGGCCCATCTTCACCAGTAGGAGGAGCAGTATTGGTAGATGGCGCAACTCCTCTGCCTCTAGCTCGTGAATTTCCTGTATTTGAATTTGTTCTGCCCACACCAGAATCACTTTGAGGAGCTTCCTCCTCTCGTACTTTGACTTGATTGCCTTCGCCCAAAGCCCTTGCAAGCGGTCCAGGACGACCCAAAATCAGTAGTTTTTTGCCTTCAGCGGGGTGTGCTTCCCAAGAAGGTTCTAAGTTGCACTCCAAACTATTGACAAATAGTTCTATTTCTGCTTCTTCAACTGCAGCCGAAACTGTTTCACCAAAAAAACTTTGTAGGTAGTTTTTGGCACTTATCAAAGCATCCTCTATGCGAGAGGTTAAGCTAATATCTGAATTGTCGGGTGTAGCGGTAGGGTGTCCTACAAAACTGCTGAATGTCAAAAAACAAATTATAGCTACTAACCATGTAGATTTTTTGAAAAAATATAAGTGTTTCATCTAAAAAACTATTTAATGTTAAGGAAAAAGGTTTGTAAAGAAAGATGCTCCATTAGACGAATTTCAGATAGACGTTCCGACATTTTTAAAAAAGATTTGAAGTAATTTTTATTAACCCTACTCTCCAAATAGAAGAGAACAATCTAAAAATTGCAGGCATACATTCTTGTAAATTTCTCCTTGATGTTTGATAAAAAGCAGGTTATTGATTGTAATAACCTGCTTTATGAAAAAAGATAAGGAAGGCTTTAGGCGAAAAATTAAGGTTAGGTCATTTTTATTTCCCCCACTTGCTACCATTCCACCACATATGCCAGAGCGCATTGTCTGTTCCTTTCACAAACACATCTAAGCGATTCGGTCCCCATGCTACACTTAGAGGATCGCTGGTTATTTTTCCACCGAGGCTTTCCCATCCGCCCCACTTGCTGCCGTTCCACCATTTGTGGTAAAGTGCACCGTCCATGCCTTGTACAAAAGAATCCAAACGGTTGCCACTCCACGCCACAGTGTTGCTATTTGTTCCAGCAGGAATAACTCCTCCAAGACTTTCAAAACCACCCCATCTGCTCCCATCCCACCATTTGTGGTAAACGGCACCGTTAGTACCTCTTGCAAATACATCTATGCGATTAGAACCCCAACAAACGGCATCAGGATTGCTCGTAATTTTTCCACCGAGGCTTTCCCAACCTCCCCATTTGCGACTGTCCCACCATTTGTGCCACAAAGCACCATCCATGCCTTGCACAAACAAATCAAGGCGATTTGCACCCCAAGAAACGGCACTTACATTTGTTCCTGCCGGGATTTTTCCACCGAGGCTTTCCCATCCACCCCAACGGCTACCATCCCACCATTTGTGCCAAACTGCACCGTCTGTTCCTCTTGCAAACACGTCAATGCGGTTAGATCCCCAACAAACAGCACTTGGATCGCTGGTTATTTTTCCACCTAAGCTTTCCCAACCTCCCCATTTTCGACCATCCCACCATTTGTGCCACAAAGCACCATCCATACCTTGCACAAACAAATCAAGGCGGTTTGCGCCCCAAGAAACAGCACTAATATTCGTTCCTGCAGGGATTTTTCCACCGAGGCTTTCCCATCCACCCCAACGGCTACCATCCCACCATCTGTGCCAAACTGCACCATCTGTGCCTCTGGCAAAAACATCTAAACGGTTTGATCCCCACGAGACAATTGTAGGATTGCTGGTAATTGTTCCACCCAAACTTTCCCAAATTGGAGCAGAACCTCCACAGCCCGATGCACTGGCATACAAAGTATTGATTCCTGCAATGTCATTGGCACTCATTGCAGTGCGTTGTCCGATGTTGCAAGGATTGCTTTTGCAGGTAATCGTTTTTTGACCGTTTTTGGAAAAAGCATAAGGAGGATAGTGCATAATCGAACCCTTATCGTAGGCAGTGACGCTAAATCCTTTTTTGTCGAAGTTGTGTTTTTTGCTGTCAACTATGTTGTTGAAATTTACGGTAATGTAGGTATCTCGATTGGGAGCGGATTGTTCGTGGTACAAGCCTGCTGCATGACATATCTCGTGAACGGTGCTGCCAAAACTGCAAGCTCCAATGCTGATTTGTTGTTTACCGCCTTGACGACCTACATACGACCAACAACCTGAGCCATTGATAAATTCTACATAATCTGATTCACCCGAACGAGGTTTGATGCACAGTTTGGTTCGGTCATTGATGTGCTTAACTGCCTGTTCAATCTGTGTTTTTTTAGGATGTCCGCTTTGAATCACATACGGAATGATGCCATTAGGCCAACGGTAATTTGCACCAGAAATAGCCACCGCATGTTCAATATTGGGGTCATATTGGGCAGCATCGCCAAGAACCATATCCCCTTCAAAAATAGCCAGTCCGTCTAATACTTCAATGTCAAATTCAATTACCTCATCATGGAGTGGTAAAGTTCCTTCAACAGTGCGTACATTGCGCTGTGTGACATCGGGTTTGTATTCTTCTACATCTTGTTGGTTTTCACCAACCTCAGTAGGTGTGGTAGGCTTGCTTGGTTGGACATCTCGTCCCCTGCCTCTCTGAGCAAACATATCTGATGAGATTACCAGACAAAACAGGAATAAGGAAAAAAGAATAGTTAAATGAGATGTTTTTTGCATTCTTTGAAGTGTCAAAAATGCGGCATTTTTGTTGTGAAGATTTTTCATTTGGTAATGTTTAAATGATTTTGATAAAGTGTGTTATTAGAAAGATGATTTTAATATTGCTTCATTCTTTACCACAGTTTTTTGCTGTAAAAAATGCAGTATTTTTTAAGTATAAGGTAGTGATTTCATATTAAGCAAATTATAATGGTGTAAACAGTGACAGGGAATGAAATCGTTATTTTAAAAAATAGATTATTTAATATTGTTGTTATGAAAGATTTCGTCTCAAGCTTTTTGTTTTTCAAATTTAGTTTGAGATAAATATGTGTGAGTTATTGGATATTGAGTGAAAACAGATAAAGTTAAATGTACTTCAACTTCAATTATTTACCTGTTATTTATTGTTGAAACTTGATTGCAGTGCACACAAAGTTTTGAGCATGTACTTCAAACTTGAAGCTTCACTAAAAGGAGGGTTGCAAAAACATAATTAATGCAATTTAACGATTTAATTGCTGCTTTGCAAATAAAAAGATGTTTAGCAGAAAAGAAAAATTAACTTCATGCAACTGATTAAAGGCTAAAGATATTAAACAATTCCTGCTGAAAGTTTTTACTTTTGGGATAGGTAAAATTTAGTTTCATCCCAAAATAGCTGAAAGAACATGAACAATGCTGAGAGAACTTACCTACTTGGTCTTTTGAAAGAAAGCGAAGGAGAGTTAATTACTACATTGCAGGATGTAAGTGAAGAATCATTTCATTCAAAACCTTCTGATGAACAATGGTCTATGTCGGAAATTGTAGAACATCTTGTCATGATAGATACAGGGGTACTTAGCAGCATTCAAAAACATGCTTCAAAAGTACAGGATGCTGCGCTTGAAAATTGGGAGAATGAACACCTTGTGAAAATCGTTACCACAAGAGGACGAAAAGTAAACGCACCCGATTTTTTTGTGCCACAAGGAAGGTTCACCACCAAAGCAGAAGCCATTGCAGCCTATCGCACTATCCGCTCAAAAATAGACGATTTTGTAACTACAACCGAGTTGCCTTTAGAAAAAATCGCTTTCAACCACATGACATTAGGCATGTTGAATGTAAAAAACTGGATAGCATTTGTAGCAGGGCATTGCAAACGCCATACTCAACAAATAGAAGAGTTGAAGACCTCCTGTTAAAATCTAAACTGATTCTTTAAACCCAAACCTTGTCTTGAATATTAGCGGAATTCACTAATCAACTACAAACAAAAATACATATGACACTACAGCATGTAGATGTACTAATAGTAGGAGCTGGACTTTCGGGCATTGGAGCAGCGCACCACCTACAGGAACATTGTCCCGAGCGAACTTACGCCATTTTGGAGGCACGAGATGTAATGGGCGGAACATGGGATTTGTTTCGCTACCCAGGCATTCGCTCTGATTCTGATATGTTTACATTAGGTTATTCTTTTCGTCCGTGGGAAGAAGCAAAAGCAATTGCAGATGGGCCTTCCATATTGCAGTATATTCAAGATACCGCAAAGGATGGAGGTATTGACCAAAAAATCCGCTACAAACACAAAGTCACCTTTGCTGCATGGTCTTCTGAAACAGCTCGATGGACAGTATCTGTTGAAAGAACAGATACCCATGAAAAAGTGGAATTTAGCTGCAATTTTTTGTTTATGTGCAGTGGTTATTATGACTACGAAGCAGGTTTCACACCTGAATTTAAAGGTCGAGACCGCTTCAAAGGGCGCATTGTACATCCTCAAAAATGGACCTCCGATATTGACTACACCCACAAAAAAGTGGTGGTCATTGGAAGTGGCGCAACGGCTGTCACCTTGGTTCCTGAACTTGCCAAAAAAGCCGCAAAAGTCACCATGTTGCAGCGATCGCCTACCTATATCACATCTGCCCCCTCTAAAGATTTTATCGCCAATGGTTTGCGCCGTGTGCTTCCTTCAAAAATTGCCTATGCTATCACCCGATGGAAAAATATTCTTTTGGGGATGCTTTTCTTCAAATTGGCCCGTAGCAAGCCCAATTTTGTGAGAAATCTATTTGTGAAAAATGCCAAAAAAGAACTTGGAGAGGATTTTGAAGTAGAAAAGCACTTCAAACCCAGCTATAATCCCTGGGACCAAAGGGTGTGTTTGGCTCCTGATAGTGACATTTTTGAGTCCTTCAAATCGGGAAAAGCACAAATTGTGACGGATCAAATTGAAACTTTTACCGAAAATGGCATACAACTGAAATCGGGCGAAACAATTGAAGCAGATTTAATCGTCACTGCAACGGGACTTCAAATGAAAGTACTCAGCAATATCCAACTTACTGTAGATGGCAAATCCATTCAATCATCTAATCTTTTTTGTTATAGGGGGATGATGTTTAGTGACTTACCAAATTTTGTAATGTTTTTTGGTTACACCAATGCCTCTTGGACCTTGAAATCGGATTTGACCAGTGAATATGTTTGTCGCCTCCTCAACTACATGAAAAAAAAGAATGTCCAACAATGTACTCCCCGTCTGAAAGGCAGTGATATCATTGAAGTGCCTTTTTTGGACTTCAATTCGGGCTATGTTCTTCGTGCAAGAGACCAACTCCCCAAACAAGGCTCAAAAACTCCGTGGAGGGTACACCAAAATTATGTTTTGGACATCTTCAATTTCAAATACAGCAGTTTTGAAGATGAGGTGTTGGAGTTTAGATAAATACAAGTTTTCTCAATAAAAAGAAACCCATCCTAACTTGATGTTAAGATGGGTTTTATTTTGCTTCAATCTTATTTCTTACATATTTGAGAGTGCTTCAATGTTAATCTTGGATTTCAAAATTTCCCATTTTGTTTACATTCATTTCTACTCTTATAGCTTTCAATCCCAAAGGTCGTTCACTTCCCAATTTCAAAGATACATCCTTAGATAATTTGAAACTTGGTGGAAATCCGTACTCGCTGTTTGCATGAACACCCTTCAAAGGCATGATGAAGAATTCTTTACCATCTCTTGTTGCTTCTGCCAATACTTCATTTTCCTTTAATTGTGTTTTCAAACCCTGCTCCGCAATCCTTGTTCCGACTACTTCAACTACTCCTTTTTTCTTTTTCTTGATAATGATGATAATGATGATTTTAATTTTGATACCCATTGCTTCGGGGCTATAAAAATTGGGTGAAAGAGGAGCAAAAGGACTGGCTGCATCTGCAAAATCACTGTCCATTGCAGATTGAATGTCTGTAAGGTTTTGAGTGAATACGGCATCTGTTGTATGAGCCGATACATTGCTTATAGATAAAGTAGTAAGAACTAAAACTGCAATAAAAGCGAATACTTGATTGAAAATGCTTCTTAAATTTGTCATGATATAAGGTATTTAAAGTTTTAAAAAAAAATGTTTTCTTTTCTGTGCCAACTTGGTAATGCTTTCTTTTTATTTATTGAAGTACTACGTTCGTTGTTTCGTCCATTTTAGACGCATGGAATTCTGACTTTGGAAAAAAGAGTGAGAAAAAATAAAAATTATTAATCTTGAATCTCAAAGTTGCCCAAACTATTCACTCTGATATCTTTCATAGTTGCCTTTAATCCGAATGGCTCTTTGCTACCCAACTTCAAGGAAACTTCTTTGCTTACTTTGAAGCCTTGTGGAACCATTAAAATACTATTGGCAAGTTCTCCTTTGAGTGGTCGCATCAAAAAGCTGTTCCCTTCTCTCGATACTTCCAATAGAATTTCATTGGAGGCTAATTCTGTGGTTTTGCTTTCTTGTGGTACTCTTATTCCAACTGCTTCAACTACGCCTTTTTTCTTTTTCTTGACAATGATGATAATTTTGATTTTTATCTTGATACCCATTGAGGCAGCACTGTAAATGTTGGGATTCAAAGGAGCAAAAGGGCTTGCAGTTTCAGTGAAATCGTTTTCTACTGCAAATTGTACGTCTGTTTGATTGTAAGTGAAATCAACATCTGTATTTGAAGTGTGAGCCGATACATTGCTGATAGATAATGTGGTCAAAACGAAAAGAGCAATTAATGCGAATAATTGGTTGAAAATACTTTTTGAATTTGTCATGATAAGAGGTATTTAAGTTTTTTAAAAAATTATTTTTTCTTGTTTGTGCCAACTTAGTAATGCTTTCTTTTTATTTGTTGAAGTGTTACTGTCGTTGTTTCGCCCATTTTAGACGCATAGGTTTTTCGGTTTGGAAAAAATTGTGAAAAAAAATAACAGATTAAGAGGATAACACAGATAACGCTGATAATTTTGAACCTTTAAACGTTAAAATATCATGAGCCTAAAATCTTCAATAGCCAAAAAATGGGCAGCTTATACGGTACAAAAAACCGAGAAAGAAAGTCGACAAGCGATTGTCTGTCAGCAGCAAGTATTGACCAACTTGGTCAAAACGACTGCGAATAAAACCGTCTTTGCCAAAGACCATCACTTCAATGACATACATACCTATTCCGAATTCAAACAAGCCGTTCCTTTACGGGATTATGAAGCCTTGAATCCTTATATTCAACGGGTTATTGAAGGAGAGAAAGATGTATTGTGGAAAGGAAAACCACTTTATTTCGCCAAAACTTCGGGGACAACTTCTGGCACAAAATATATTCCTGTCACCCAATCATCTATACCGAATCATATTGTATCGACTCGAACGATGCTGCTACATTATATACACCATACCCAAATTTCGGAAACCTTCACCAGCCGCAAAATGGTGTTTTTATCGGGTAGTCCAGCACTGACCGACAAAAATGGCATCAAAATCGGGCGTTTGTCAGGTATCGTAAACCATCACATTCCCAATTATTTGCAGAAAAACAAGATTCCTGATTACGAGATGAATTGTATTGAAGATTGGGAAGAAAAATTGGAGGCGATTATTGAAGAAGTGCTGCAACAGAATATGTCTATGGTCAGCGGGATTCCGCCGTGGATGTTGATGTTTTTTGAGCGATTGCAGCAAAAGAGTGGCAAAAAGGCAAAAGAATTGTTTCCCGATTTTCGGCTGATGGTGCATGGTGGTGTAAATTATGCACCTTACCAAGCTAAAATGGAGGCAACGATTGGAGGGAAAATTGATACACTTGAATTGTATGCAGCTTCGGAGGGTTTGATAGCTTACCAAAACGATTACCGAGAAGAAGGACTTTTATTGACTGTTAACTCGGGCATTTTTTATGAGTTTGTTCCTACCAACGAAATTTTTGCAGAAAATCCTACAAGATTGAGTATCAAAGAAGTGAAAGTAGGTGTGAATTATGCTATTATCGTCAACAACAATGCTGGACTGTGGGGGTATATTTTGGGCGATACAGTGCGCTTTATTTCTGTGCAGCCACCAAAGTTGGTGGTGACGGGTCGTGTCAAACATTTTATTTCGGCTTTTGGAGAGCATGTGATTGGGAAGGAAATTGAGACAGCATTGAAGGAAGCGGTTGAAGAATCAGATGCTTTGGTGAACGATTTTACTGTTGCGCCCAAAATAAACACCGTTGAAGAAACGCCTTTTCACGAGTGGTATATTGAGTTTGAGCAGTTACCGAATGATTTGTCTGTTTTTGCTGCAAAGATAGATGCCTCTTTGGTGCGGCAAAACAGCTACTATGCGGATTTGATTCGAGGGCGGATTTTGCAACCTTTGAAGATTATTGCAGTCCAAAAGGGCGTTTTCAAGGCCTATCAAAAATCTATTGGCAAGTTGGGTGGACAAAACAAACTGCCACATTTATCGAATGATCGAAAATTGGTAGAAGCATTAAAAAAGTTTAATGTTTAGGGATTTACAACGGTTTGGAAACATTCGCTTCCTGTTCCCTGTTAAAAACACTAACTTTGCATTTTAGTAAGATAAAAATTTAAAAACGAATCAATAAATAGTATGGGTACAATTGTCATGGCTACGCAGCTAATTGCAGGATTATCACTTCTGGTATTTGTGCATGAATTAGGGCATTTTATGGCTGCAAAAGCTTTTGGGATGAGAGTCAATAAGTTCTATATTTTCTTCGATGCTTGGGACAAGAAGATATGGTCCAAACAAATTGGAGATACAGAATATGGTATCGGTTGGTTGCCTTTGGGGGGATATGTGCAGATTGCAGGGATGATTGACGAAACACAAGATGCCAAAGATTTGTCGCCAGAACCCGAAGAGTGGGAATTTAGAGCCAAACCAGCATGGCAGCGTTTTATTGTGATGATTGGCGGTATTGTGATGAATGTGATTACAGGAATTTTGATTTTTGCGATGTACCTTCACGTTTTCAAAACTGAATATTTGCCTGTCAGTGAACTGAATAAACACGGTGTGTATGCCTACGAGACGGCTCAAGAGATTGGTGTGAAAACAGGTGATAAAATCATTGCTGTGAATGGAAATACACCCGAAAGATTCCGTGAGTGTGTCTCGACTAATTTATATTTGGGAAATTCGATTACAGTTCAACATGCAGATGGTCAGATAGAAGAGATTGCTTTGCCCAAAGATTTTCATAAAAATATCCGACAACCTTTTATTTCACCGATGTATGAAGATATTTCGGTAGTTGCGATTGCACCAGATTCTGGGGCAGAACGTGGGGGAATGAAAGTGGGTGATGTGATAGAACAAGTTGGGGATACGGAAGTTAAAAATTTTCCGATTCTACAAGAAGCTTTGAAGGAATACAAAGATAATACCGTTACATTGAAAGTGAAACGGGATGGTCAGTCAGTTGTATTGCAAGCAAAAGTAGATACAGCAGGGCGATTGGGCTTTCAGCCAGATATTGAAACATCTAAAGAAAAATACGATTTTGCACCTTATGATTGGGGCAAATCCTTCCATTACAGCTATCGAGAAGGCTATGATTTGATTGCAGCTCAAGTAGTTAGCTTTGGGATGTTGTTTTCTGGCAAATTGAAGGTGACAGAATCCTTGACGAGTCCTATTGGTATAGCGAAGATTTACGGCCCTGTTTGGGATTGGGATCGTTTTTGGTTTCTCACAGGCTTGTTGTCTTTTGTTTTGGCATTTATGAACATTTTGCCGATTCCTGCCTTAGATGGAGGTCACATGCTTTTCCTGTTATTTGAAATGGTGACAGGTAGAGCCTTGAGTGATAATTTTTTAGAAAAAGCACAGATATTTGGTTTTGTGCTGATTATGGCATTGATGGTCTTTGCCTTTGGAATTGATATTTATAAGCTTTTCAAATAGTTATGTCGAAATACGATGTCGCAATCATAGGAGCAGGATTGGCAGGTTTATCCGCAGCCATTCACCTGCAAAATGAGGGTTTGAGTGTAAAAGTATTGGAAGCCTCTGATGCTGTTGGAGGTAGGGTAAGAACCGATAAAGTCGAAGGTTTTTTGTTGGATAGGGGGTTTCAAGTATTGTTAACGGCTTATCCCGAAGCACAGCGATTGTTGAACTACAACACACTTCATTTAGGAAATTTTTCGGCTGGATCATTGGTGCGATATGGGTATGAAAACTACCGCATTGCAGACCCTTTCAGAGAACCCCAAAAAATATTTGCGACCTTCAAAGCTCCCTTTGTCAATTTTGCAGATAAAATGAAAATGTTGGCTTTGCGGAACCGTCAAAAACGATTGAAGGTTTCGCAAATCTTTCACCAAAAAGAACAAACTACACTTGAGTTTCTGCAAGAATGGAATTTTTCTAACGAAATTATCCAGCATTTTTTTCGACCCTTTTTGGGAGGCATTTTTTTGGAAGAACAGCTGCAAACGTCGAGTAGAATGTTTGAATTTGTCTTCAAAATGTTCGGCGAGGGGTATGCGGCTTTACCTGCAAGTGGTATGCAAGCGATTCCCGAACAACTGGCGAATCAGCTGGAGGATGGAGTGATTGAACTCAATAGCAAGGTAGTGGAAATCAAAGAGGGGAAAGTGGTGATTGAGGATGGGCAAACAATTGATGCCGAATGTATTATTGTTGCGACAGATGTTCATGCAGCCAAAAAATTGATACCATTAGATGATGTTCCTTCTCAAACAAACGGCACGTATTGTTTGTATTTTTCAACTCCGTGGAATCTGGTGAAAGAGCCAATTTTGATGCTCAATGGCAATCGAAATGGCTTGATTAACAATATTTGTGTGCCTAATTTGGTGCAGCCAAGTTATGCACCCGAAGGACAATCGCTTTTGTCGGTGACGGTGGTAAAGCCTACTGAATTGACCTTGAATGAACTGAGGTTGGCGGTGCAAAACGAAATAAGGGAATGGTTTGGAGAAGTGGTCATTCTTCGACACCTAAAAACGTATCACATTCCAAACGCTTTGCCTACAAAAACAACGATTGCACCTTTTGATAAAAAAGACATTCACCCTGTTGAAGACAATGTATATGTATGCGGTGATTATACGTTCAATGGGTCTATCAATGCTGCAATGCTTTCGGGTAGGCTCACTGCCGAGGTAATAATTGAAAACACTGCTAATTAAAGAAAGACTCGCATAGGTTTTTAGTGGCATTTCTAAAAATTTTGAAGTTTTTTTAAGAAAGCACTGGTTTTAAAAACCTTATACCTTTGATAATAAACTTCAAAAGTTTTTTATCAATATAGTCTTCGATGAACCTAAAAAGGAGTGTTACACACCTAAAAAAGTACAAATCCTGTCAATATTTACATGCTGTTCGTACAATTCGATGGCATGTTTGATTTTTTGAGGAGATTTGGTGTTCAATTTAACATCCAACTTATTGATTTTTATAACCGATTCATAGGTATCAAAATGTGTTTGAATTACAGGAATGTTGTGGCGATTCAAGAAATAAAGGTTGTCCGCCGATACAAGTGTAGATCCTGTCACTACTACTCCTGTCAAATCGGGGGGTATATTCTTGTAACTCCAAATGTCTTGCAGCTTTGTCAATGCAGCCGTTAATCGTTGTGTACTCACCACCAATAAATAGTTGTGATCCGTATTCAAATCATCTAAATCAATTAAAGAACCTGCAATAATGTCTTGCACCAACTCGTGCATGTAATCTTCAGCACACAAAACTTTACCTTGAATTTCGGTGGCAATAGTAGAAAGCATGGGATATGCCAAATCTTTTGCAAAAGGAACAAGGCCCAATAATTCAATTTTTTGTTTTTCGAGATAACATTGAAGACTCTCCTGAACCTTTTCCATTTTTTCGGGAAAAACTTTGTTCACGATTACTCCTGCAATTGGTACACCTTTAGATTCAAATAAATTTTTGCAGAGTGTAATATAATCAATGGTATAGCCAATTCCACCTTCTACAATCAATATGACAGATGTTCCTAATCTTTGGGCAACATCTGCATTGGAAAAATCAAATACGCTCCCAACTCCAGGGTGTCCTGTACCTTCATAAACTACACATTGATGTTGGGCTTCGAGTTTACTTGATGCATAATCAATTTTTTGAGCAATGATTTCATAAAAAGGAGATTGTATGTAACTTGAACTATCACCTTTCTCCATAATGAACGGACTATGCAAGCTCGGATCCAATTCAAAACCTAGAATATCTGCAAATAAGGCAGCATCTTTATCTACTTTGCATCCATTGTGATTAACAAATATCTGCCCCATTGGTTTACAATAGCCGACATCAATTCCTCTCTTTCTAAGTGTTGTGAGTAAACCCAAAGTAGTTGTAGTTTTTCCAATACTTTGATTGGTTGCTGCAATATATAGGCTGTTAGGCATATTTATATAATAATCAATTTGAAAAAAATGATACTATGTTTGTTTTCTCTGAAAAATCTCTACTAATTTATTTCTTTTTTTAGGTAGAACAAATTTTTTTTGTTAATTTTGGAACACACACCGTTATCGAATTTTTCGTTTTTAGCTTCTATTTCATTAAATTTAAGAAAAGACATCTTGTCAATAATACATTTTATTGACCTATGTTTTGTAGTGTATCCCCCCAAATCCAAAATAACTTTATAACCCACCCCAAATCACAGAGGAATCTGCAATAATTTTTGTTGACTGACTTACTAATAGTCCGATAATACGGAACAAAGTAGCAAAATTATGTGGATAAGCCTAACCGATAGTTTTAACCAATTGTCGGAGCGAAACCGCTCTATTTAATTGTACCCTAAAATTACTTGACCTTATGAAGTATTCATTTAGATTGGCGCAGACACCACATGAAGCCAATAAAGCTCACGAACTTGTCAAAGCTACATACAAAACAGCAGGTTACATCAAAGACCAACTCCATAAATTGGATGCAATTTACATTCTTTGTTGTCAAGAGCCAGACCAGAAGTTAGTAGGCACCGCTTGTATTGTACCTTCTTATCAGCAGTTTAATTTTGAGGATTTGTACCAACAAGAAACGGAAACTTATTTACACAATGGTATGAACCGTTCAAATACCATAGAAATAGGTCGTTTTGCGAAAGAAGAATCCCTTTTTAACAAAAAAGAAGAAAGCATCATCTTTATGGGGTTGCAGATTGCAATACAAGAATACATGGAACTGTATGAAAAAGAAGGGTGGATTGCTATCATCAAACCTCATTTGCTGTCTTCTCTTTATGATGTAGGATATAAGTTTGAAACTTATGATGTAATACCGCACAATGTAGAGTCATTGAAGCAAATATCACCTGTTTATTTTGACCCATTGGATTTACCAAAACTGACTGTTTGTACAAAACAGCAAATGTTTGACGTAGTAGATACCTACCGCACTTTATTTGTAACTAAGGGAATTTGTAGTTTCTATATCAAAGAAAATCAGAAGGCAATAGCCAAAACATCCTTTAAACTTAGTTTTTTAGAAGGGAGCAAATTAAATTTTTCAAAACACTCCGACAACGCTTTGCTGGTAAACACCAATGGATATGGCAATGACTTACCCGACAATGTGTTGATAAAAAAAAATCGATTTACACATAGAATTAGCCAAATTCTTGGTGCAGAGAATTGTCGCTTTTCTGAAACAGACATCAGTTATGACTCCGAAAATGCGGCTGCTATTACGAAAAAAATCAGGGGTATAGTATTTCCAACGAATACACAGCAAGTACAACAAATTGTTGAACTGGCCAATCAATACAAGATTCCACTTTACCCAATTAGTACTGGCAAAAATTGGGGCTTAGGTTCTAAATTACCTGTCAAAGATGGCGCATTGGTTGTGTCGCTTGCCAAGATGAACAAAATCATTGAAGTGAATGAACAGCATGGTTATGCAGTCATTGAACCAGGAGTCACACAAGGTCAGTTGTATGCATACCTACAAGAACGCAATCTACCTTTTATCTTCAATGTCACAGGTTCGGGCTTAGGTACAAGTTTGATAGGCAACTCATTGGATAGGGGAGTGGGTTATTTCTCTTCAAGGGTTGAAAACCTTACAGGTATGGAAGTTGTACTGGGAAATGGCAAAATAATCAGTACAGGTTTTGGCCATTACGAACAAGCACAAACAACACACTTGTATCCTCATGGCGTTGGTCCTTCGATTGATGGGTTGTTTTTTCAGTCTAACTATGGTATTGTGGTCAAAGCGGGTTTTGAATTGATTCCAAAACGGGCAGTACATGGAGCAATACTTTGTGGTCTGGAACAAGAACACCTTTTGCCGCAATTTATTGAGGTATTGGCGAGGCTGAGACGTTTGGGTATTCTGCAAACTGCCATTCATGTTGCTAATCGAGAACGTGGAAGAATTGCTTTGATTCCTCATGTCATGGACACCTTGATGACTGAAGAAGGGTTGTCAGAAGCAGAGGCTCGCCCGCTTGCCCAGCAACTTTTTGAAGCAGAAATGAAAAATTCTTGGAGTGCTATTGGAGGGGTAATGGGAACAAAAGCACATGTAGAAGAGTGTTTTGCTCAACTCAAAAAACACTTGTCACCTTACGGCAAAGTGACTTTGGTGACGACTCCAAAACTGCAAAAACTCAAAAAAATCTTTCATTCACTGCAATTCATTCCATTTTTCAAACAAAAAGGCTTAGTCATAAATGCCTTAGAGAAAGCATTTGGTTTGAGTTTGGGTATTCCTTCCGATATGGCACTCAAAAGCGTGTATTACCCCATTCAAGGTACACCCGAAAATGAATCTGATCCAGACCACAGCAATGCAGGATTGTTGTTCAGTTTGCCGATTGTGCCGATGGACGGTTTGTCCGTGTTGAAAATGAATGCTTTGACCACGTCTATTTTTCGTAAATGGGGTTTTGATGCTTACATTACCCTCAATATGATTAATACCAAATCTTTGGAGGGGGTAATCAATCTCGCTTTTGACAAAAGAGATGCTGCAAAATTAGCCAAAGCAAATACCTGTATTGAAGAGCTCAATAGCGCATTTATGAACGAAGGGTTTATTTTATACCGTATGGCTATCAATCAGATGGAACAGGTTGTATCTGAAAAAGATGAGTTTTGGCGTATTACCAAAGAACTTAAACAGGTGTTGGATCCAAACAATATTATTTCTCCGAAACGCTATAGCTTGGTGTAGGTTTGAAGGCTGCTTTGAGGTGTTGAGGTGTTAATATTTTGAAATCAACACTTTAACACCCCAAAACTCCAAAACATCAGTTTTTCCATTGTTTCGCATAAGCCTTTTTGAACTTCTTATATATTTTGAAGGAATTGAGTTGGTACTGTTCTATCCCCAAATCTGCCACATCAAAATTGGTGTTTTGTTTGTCCGCACGAGCCAAGTCCGTACCTAAAGAGGAGAAGAAATCCTTAGCAGCCTTTGAAGAATAAGCAGTTGCCAAAATACGCATGAGCGAACGAACTTGGTTCCAGTCTTTTTGTTGATGAAAATATTGAACACCAGCTACTTGAAGCCAGCCGATGTCTGATTGCTGCAAAAACTCATACAAACTTGCATGATTGAGCTTTAAAGATGTTGACAGTTGGTACTTTTCAGCGTGTTCACCTGCCTTCAAATAAGCATCAATTGCAGCAGTATAACTTCGATTTTTTACCAAGTTGTTCACTACATCCATCATTTGTTGATATTCCACAGCAGGCAAAATTTGGTTTTGTAGCGTCACCAATTTTTGCGTAGCGATTTGACAGTCTGCATTTTCGTAGCTCAATTGAAGGGCTGTGCCAATTGTGGCATTTGCAATCACAAATTGCTGATTGTCTGTTAATCGTTTGGCTTCTAAATAGCGGTCAGAAATATCTTTTGCAGTATTGATGCACTGCTGCGATTGAATACGGCCATTTATTTCCTCCATTTTATCGCCAATGTTTCGGTCAGATTGCAGTTGATAAGTGGCAATCAAATCGTCGATTTCCCCACGAATATTGTTGGCTTCCCAAAGTTCATTCTTGCGAATTGCTTGTTCTGCCTCCACCATTTTATCTGCAACGTAATTTTCCCCAACGCCTTGCATCGCTTCCATCAATTGACGCTGTAAGTTGGCATAGTTGACTGGTTGATAACGGTCAATATTTTGTTGTGCTTTTCTAAAATAGTCGGTTGCTTTTTCGTATTCCTTGGCTGCCGCTTTTTGCTGTGCCAATGCCATATAAGAATCGTACAAACCTCCAGCTAAAGAATTGGCACAAGTGATTCTATCGTCTTGACTGCAAATATTTTCCGCTGTTTCAAAATAGGTAACTGCATCTAAATATCTGCGACTTCGAAGTTGTTGCTGACCTTTCTCAATGGTCTGTTTATATTCTGCCTCTTGAATTTTGAAGTAAGCCTGCTCCAGTTCATTGCCGCAGTTGAATTGTTGCTGACGACACAAATCCTGCGCCGATGTCAAAGATTGACGGGCAGCTTTGAAGTTGTTTTGATTGGTCAATTGATTTGAGTTGTTTAGGTAAGATTGGTACAATCTGACGTATGCCTGCTCCAACTGCCCACCACATGTAGCATCATTTCGGGTCCAACTCCAATACTTCCAATCATTTTCTAAAACGTTCACTTGATCCAATGCTTGACGGGCCTCAATGAGTGAACCCCGTTGAATTTGTTGGTTTGCATCATTGATCATTGTGCAATAGACGTGAGACAGCGTCTGATGAGTGCTGATGGTAAGCGGAATCCAGTTGTGGTTATTTTGCTGATAAAGAGCAGCTTGTCTCAATAAATTTTGTGCGTCTCCAAAACGATTGTAATTGGCTGCTTGCATGGCATCGTAGAGCATCGTTTCATACAATTGTGTTTTTTGGGCACCTATGACTTCAATTGTACGCCTTTTGCGGCTTTCTAATTGTTCGTAGCAATCCCTCACATAGCCATATTTGCAGAGATGTTTGGCATCTTCATAAATCAGCATTGCCGCTTCATATTCTGTTGGGTGATTTGCCTGCATACTTGCTGCATCTAAATACCAATTGAAGGCTTTGTTGACCAAACGTTCTGTGCCATCATAGCGGAGTTTTTCCAGTTCTTCAATGTCTTGTAAATACGCTGAAATGTTGTTTTCTGCAAAATGAAAGTTCGCTATTTCGTTTCTTGCACCAATGTGTTGTGGATACAATCGCAGCGTTGCTTCAAAATATTTTTTGGCTTCGGCAGGATAGCGCAGTTTCTGAATGCCTGCATCATAGTAAATATTTGGCAAGGTCGCTTGCAAATCATTGTATTGTGTTTGTAAAATGCTCAACTGATAGGCAAAATCTTCACTGCTATTTGGTGTCAGATTCAATGCGCTAAAATTATAACGTTCCAATGCTTTGATTTTGTAAGACAAATTGTTGAGTTCATCTACTTGACTACTCAAATTAGACAAATTAGGTTCTTCTAATCTGTTCAACTCCTTAGCATAAGCCTCCAATTTTGACAATTGCTGTACATATTCATCAATGAGTTGAGTTCGTTGTTGCAATGTGCTGCTACTTTTTAAGGTAAAAGTGACACTTTGCAGATTCAATGGGCAGTCTTTCGAACTATCAAAGTCTGGGAAATTGTATCGCCAAACTACTTCATTTGCTGAAAGGGATTCTTTGAATGTCTTGGTATCTACTACTTGACCTTGCCCATTTAGCCTTTGCAAACGGACTGTTACTTCAATGTTTCCTTTGAATAAATCAGTGAGATCAAATCCTTTATAGTCTATCGTTGGACTGATTCTTTCTATTTCAATGACTACATCCGAATAGTAATGACCATTCTGTTCGATACGTGCTGAAATATGCTTTAAGTAAGTGATGGTATAAGTTAGATTTTGAAAGCGTAAACTTTCTGAAGCAGATTGTTCCAAACAAGCTCTTTTCTCAGGTTGATTATTTCGACTTGTGCCGTCAATCTCTGTGCGACTTGGAGGGCGGCGATTTTTAAGTGAGTTATTGTTTGTTTGCGCTAATAGCTGTAAATTGACCGCTAATAAACAAAATATCCAAGAGTAAAGGAGTAATTTTTTCATGTTGATTGATTTTTTAGGGTACAATACCAATGTAATGCTTTATTTCTTAGATGGTTTGTAGTTAGAAGGGTTTGAAAACGAATACCTTTAAAACAGTATTCACCTAATCTCTACAAATCTAATCATTTTTTAGTTGAACTCAAAAGATTGAAAATCAAATACCCATATAACTGTTTTATAGGATTTACCTTAAAAATTGTAATGAACACAATCCCTAAAACCATCATAAGTATGCACAAAAACATTCTCAGTATAATATTGCTTGCGCTGTTCTTTTTGACAGCCTGCAATCAACCCAATAAACCAAAAAAAATCTCTCAAAAGCATCTTCCAAAAGTAGGAGAAGAAATGAGTAAAGCCAAATTAGAAGAAGCAGAAGCAAAGAGTATTGATACACTTACCATGCTATCTTCTAAATTACCTCCCAACGCAACGAAAGCAATTATTGAGGCTAAATCAACAGAAATCATTCAACTTATCAGCCAAAAAGCATTTGCGAGTATCGGTAAACAATATGCTCATCCTATTCATGGTATTCGTTTTTCACCTTATTCCTATATTGATATAAAAAAAGACCAGGTATATGCTGCAAGTCAAGTAATGTATGCATGGGGAGACACAACGACCATTAATTGGGGTATGAGTGATGGAGAAGGAGGAGCAATTGGCTTGCCTTTTTCGGAATATTATGAACGATATATCTACAACAAAGACTATAAAACAAGTAGAAAGGTCAAATACAACGCTACTGAAGGAACAGGAAATATGATTGACAATTGGCGAAAAGTTTACCCCAATGCCATCATGGTTGAGTACTACATGGATGGCACAAATCCCGATTTTGGAGGTATGGATTGGGGGATGTTGCGCTTATTTTTTGAAGCACATCATGGTAAATGGTGGTTGGTTGGCATAGCACATGGCGAATGGACAACTTAGCAATAAATGAACCTACAAACTCAAACTATCTGAAAAATACAATCGGGAAGTTATTCTTTGAGCGGTAGTGGGTAAAATGTATGAATTTTCTTCAAAGTTCCTGTGAAAATCGGAAGGTAAAACTTCTTGGAGCTTCAATCAAGGCAGGTCGAATAGCGTATTCCTTGTTGAACAAATTTCGGCAAATAAAAGAAAGCGTACCTCCTTTGATGATTTCATAGCCAATACGAGTATCCATTAGCCAAACACCTTTGTCGTGTTCGGTTCTATATTTTTGAAGGTCGGGAATGATGAAGTGAAAAATGCTGTCAATCCCTTCAATGGAACTGTTGTGACGAAGCGAGATTCCTGCCGAAATTTTGTTGTAATCCGTTTGAATATCTGTTTTGAAAGAGTGGCGAAATCGGTATTTGAGCAATGCATTTGTTCCATCACCATATTCGATATTTGGGCCAGCGGGCCAAGAACCTGCTGGAATAGAGTCCAAAGGTGTTTCGAGGCGAGGATTGATGTAGGTATAACCCGCCAAAACATTTACCTCCGCTTTTCCCATCTTGCCTTTTCCTGCAATGCTCGCATCAATCCCCGTTATTTGCGTGTCGCCAATATTGACGGATCGGAATGCCAATGCTTGAAGATCTTCCCAATAATTGAAGGTAAATTCCATCATGTTTTGATATTCATTGATGAAACCTGCAAGATCTGCGTACCCCTGCCAATCACCCAATTTAAAACCTTGTTTGATACCCAGTTCTGCACTCCATCCCGTTTCCGACTCCAATTCCAAATTGGGGCTAACCGTAATTAAACCTCTGTCATCGAGACTCGTAGATACAAATTTTTCTGCAATGGTAGGAAAGCGGTAGCCTTCGCCATAGGAAGCCCGCAAAAATGTACCTTCTGCCAACTGGTAGTTTAAACCCAAACGACCAACAGGTTTTGCTTCTTTTTTGCCTTGCAGCTTGTTGCGCTCATAGCGTCCTCCCAAAGCAATGTTGAGTCGGTCAAATAGTTTTTTGTCTAACTGAACGTAAGCGGATAGATTAGAGGATTGGAAAAAGCCATCATAGAGTTCGGCTGTTGTATTGACCGCCGAGCCTACTAAGCCCAAAGTATAGGAAAAATCTGCAGTTGGATATTTTTTTTGAAACTGCCATTCACCGTAATAGTTGTGGACTGTCTTGCTTTGGTCAGTTTGGTTTTGGTTGTCCACGTAGTAGTAACGTCCTTGTAGTTTAGTGCGGATATTTTTTTTGGGATTGAAGTATTCGGCATAAGGATCCATACTGAAATTTTTGCGGTCATTCAAGGGCGTTTCGAGCGTATTCCACGGTAGGTAAGCTTCTGCACCGCTGCCATTCCACAAAAAGAAGGTAGCACTTTCTGTTTTTTGAGCATTGAAATTCAATCCAATAGATAGGTTTGGAGTGTTTTTGAAGCGGTAGCGAGTATTGAGGTTGATGCGGTATCTTTCGATAAATTCTTCTTTGCGCCAGCTTTTTTGCTTGTATAGATAAGCACCTCCAACTAAGTCAAATTGTCCAATTTTTCGGCGGTGTGTGAAAGTTGCACCCAATTCGTAAGGTGCTTTGTTTCCCCACCATGCTTTTTCGGTGACTTCACCATTGGCTGCAATGATTTTATTGTCAGCAGGTTTTTGGTAGAGTGTATTGAAAATACTGATTTTGGTGTAAGGTTTTGCAGTTGGGTAAGCAGTGCGGATATTGATGATGCCATTGAGTGCCGATGAGCCGTAGAGTGCAGAAGAAGCTCCTTTCACCACTTCAACCTGTTGTACATTTTCCAGTGGAATGAAATCCCAAGCGGGAGAACCACTATCACTGGTCAAAATCGGCATGTCATCCACGAGTAATAACACACGGCTACCTGCTCCATAAGAGTACCCGCTACCTCCTCTGATGTTGGCTTGATCATCTACTACACTCACTCCTGGCACTTTCTCCAATGCTTCATCCATTTGTGCAGAATTGCTGTTTTCGATGATAGAAGGACGAATCACTTCAATAGAAACGGTTTCTTCGCTCAAACGTCTTTCATATTTACTCCCACTTACAACCACTGTTTGTAGTAATTCCTCTTGTTCGACCAAAGAAATATTTAATTCTTGGATTTGATTTTCGACTAATGTTACTTCAATTTGTTGTGTTTCAAATCCAATAAAACTAAATTTTAGCGTATGTTTGCCTTCAGTTAAATTTAATTGGTATTCACCATTAAAATCTGATTGAATGCCATTTTTAGCTGCAGTAATATTGACATAAGGTATAGGTTCGTTGGTAGATTGTTTGACTACTTTACCACGAACAATAGCTATTTGGGCAAAAAGTTGTATGCTAAAAAACATAAGCGAGAAAGTGCAGGTAATTTTTTTCATAGTCGAAGATAAAAATTAATTATTGGGGTATTATTAAATTATTGCAGAATAATATTTGCTATTTAAAGATAATCCCTTATTTTAGTGCTTCCCTTTTCAAACTATAAATTTTCTTTTATAGAATTGTCTGCTTACTAACCCAATGAACAATGCCAGTATTTATAATAAACTATTTACTTAGGATTCTACATTCAAAAATAGATTTTGATAATTAATTCATTAAGAATTTTAAAAAACAAAATAAAATTTACGTATATTTTATTTTTAAAACAAATTCAATTAATTAGAAAATTCAATACTGGCAACTCGTGAATGTAGGTTAGGATAATAACAATTTTATTTTTTGTTATAAAAAAATCATATAGATGGAGCTGATTCAGAATATTGTTGGAGAGGTTAGGCATGGTAAAAAACTGAGAGTGGTAGGAATAGGGGCATCGGCTGGTGGGTTGGAAGCAATGAGGCAATTTTTTAGTCATATACCTGATAATATAGATGCCAGTTTTGTGATTATTCAACATTTATCGCCTGATTTCAAAAGCTTAATGGATGAAATATTGGCACGATATACAAAGATACCAATACTGACGGTGAATCATGACATGCCCGTATATCCTAATCATATTTATTTGATTCCTCGTGATAAAAACATTGTTATAAAAAATGGAGTTCTTCTGGTGGTCAATCGGAGTGGTAAGTTAAACTTACCCATTGATATCTTCCTTCACTCATTGGGCCACGATCAGGGCAGTAATGCTATTGGAGTGATTTTGTCAGGTACAGGAACGGACGGATCTAGGGGAACTCGAACAATCAAAGAAGCTGGTGGAATTGTCCTTGTTCAAGATCCAAACTCTGCAAAATTTAATGGAATGCCTTTGGCGACCATTTCTATTGGGTTGGCAGATAATGTGTTAACGCCCTCATTGTTGGCTGAAACTGTCACCAAATTAGCGAATACTTTTCCCCACAAACTGCTCGATGAAGAAAACGACATTAGTTTGCAAGGCATATTTAAAAGGATTTTGTTGAAGGTATACAACGCTACGGGGATTGATTTTGAAGCTTATCGAAAACAAACGCTTTTGAGACGCTCTGAGAAGCGGATGCAGTTGAATCATATCTACAAAATAGAAGATTATGATGAATATATGGAGGTCAATCCATCAGAAGCAAAATTACTAGGAAAGGAATTTTTAATCGGAGTAACCCGTTTTTTCAGAAACCCAGAAGCTTTTGAAATATTACAAGAAAGGATAATTCCCGAAATTGTAAAAAATAAAAATTCTTATGAAACGATTAGGATATGGATTGCAGCGTGTTCTACTGGCGAGGAAGCATATAGCATAGCCATGCTGATGATGGAGTATATGGTGGAGAACGACCTTCCTCCCAATTTCAAAATATTTGCAACGGATGTGGATGATTTAGCAATCAATTTTGCGAGCGAGGGAGTTTATCACGACAACATTGTTGCAGATGTTAGCAGTAAACGTTTGGAGCAATTTTTTGATTTGAAAATGGACAAATTTCATATTAAAAAGAAGCTTAGAGAACGCATTATTTTTGTGAACCATGATGTATTACAAGATCCTCCTTTTATCAATGCAGATTTGATTTGTTGCCGTAATTTTTTGATTTATTTAAATACCGATGTTCAAAAAAGATTGTTGGAAAATTATCATTATTCACTCAATCAAGGAGGATATCTATTCTTAGGGCCTAGCGAATCAATTGGAAATTTGAAGCAATTCTTTCATTCAATTGACCAAAAATGGAATATTTATGAAAATGTATATGATGTGGTTAATACTTATAGTAAAAAAGCTCCTGCTTGGGTTACAAAAAATTTTGCTTCAAAAACATCTAGGAAATCAACTTTAAAGCCTTCGGAGAGTTCATCCAATTCAGAAGATAACTATTTAAATTACAAGCGACAAGAAACATTTTTCACAAGTGCATTGGTCAGAAGACATTCCCCTATTTGTTTGTTTCTCAGTAAGGAACTCGATGTATTGTTTATCAATGGTAATGTAGGGCAGTTGTTTCACTTTCCACAGGCACTCGTGCGGATGAACATTGAAAATCTACTAGAATCACAAGAGAGTTTGTTGTTTAGAAATGGAGTGCGTCGTGCATTGGAAACCAGACAGACGATTTCATATAAAGATGTTCCCTTCAACAAATATGAAGAGTTGTTTAATTTGGATATTAATTTCTCTTGGGTGCACATTCCAGAAGTGGACAATAAAGTTGTATTGGTCGAAATTTTTATCAAAGGAAGTACTACCGCTTTAAGCTCTGAAAATGTTTTGGAAGTTGATGCAGGATTGTTGAAAGAGGAACGTGTACGTACTTTGGAACTGGAACTCAAAGAAGTAAAAGAACAAAAAAAGTCGCTGATTGAAGAGCTTGAATCAATAAATGTAGAGTTACAAGCTTCTAATGAAGAGTTGTTGGCTACCAACGAAGAACTTCAAAGTACAAATGAGGAATTGCAATCGGTCAATGAAGAGCTTTATACGGTAAATACGGAGTTGCAATCTAAAATTGAAGAATATACAACGATAAACAATGACATTGCAAACCTTTTGAAAAGTACTGAAATAGCGACGATTTTCTTGGACAATTACCTAAGAATCCGAAAATTTACTTCTGCAATAAGCGAACAATTGGACTTAGTAGATAGCGATATCGGTCGTTCTATAACTACTTTTTCTCATACTCTAAAAAATGTGGATTTGGCAGGTTTAGCCAAAAAAGTATTGCTCAATCTCAATACGATTGAAAAAGAAGTGATAGATATACATGACAATTTCTTCTTAATGAGGATATTGCCTTACCGAACCTCTGAAAACATGATCAACGGTGTCGTTATCACCTTTACGAACATCAATGAGGTAAAATCAATGGCTGCTAAAAATTTAGCAACCTCATCACGTTATAAGGCCGTTTTTGAAAATGCAATTGACAACCTATCCATTTATGATAGAGAGGGAACTTTCTTAGATTTGAATTTCACTTTTACAGGTTATCATAGAGATGAGGTGATTGGTACTATAGTTTATGATCGGGTTACTCCTGAAAATAAAGACATCATCAAATATGCAATTGACAAGGTTTTTGAAACGGGCGAAAATGTGTTTTATAATTTGGATTTCATACTTCCACACGGTGAAGTAGTCTTTATTGAAGCAAAGGTTAGCCCCATTTTTAGAGATGGAAATGTAGAAGAAGTAGCAATTACAACCCGAGATTTGTCAGATATTAAGGCTAGAAAAAGGGAAATCAAAAGGCTCAATGAAGAATTGGAGCAAAAAGTAGAAGAACGAACAGCTGATTTAGAGGATGCAAATGAATATTTAGAAGAATTGAATTCTTTTTTAGATGATTTTGTAAATGGAGCTATACACGATTTGCGTGCGCCAATTTTGCGAATGAAATCCTATGTAGAATCTTTGAGTAAAGCAAAGGATGAAGCAGATAGAAAAAAACTCCTCGAAAGGGTAGGAATGGCGAGTCAAAAACTTGAATCGGTTCTCAATGGTTTGATGCAATTTCTTGATTTTCAAAAAAATGGTTCACACGCTATTCTGAATATTAATATTAAAGATATTTTCTATGAGGTAAAAACTCAACTTACTGACCAGCTTTCACAATTAGAATCTACTATACAAACCGACTTCAATGATAGCCCTAACTTTTACTATGTCAAACCCTACCTTGTAAGTATGGTGTACAATGTGTTGGACAATGCCATCAAATATAGAGACGACAATAGACCTCTCGAAATTTCTGTGAAAGTGAAGGAACAAGATGGTTATGTTGTGTTTAGTGTGGCAGACAATGGTATTGGCATTGACCTCGAACGATACGGACATCTATTATTTCAACCTTTTCAAAGAATTGCTACAACCCGTGAGGGGGCAGGTATTGGTCTAAGTATCTTGAACAATACCATCAAAAAAAATGGTGGAAAAATTGAAGTGCAAAGTGAATTGGGTAAAGGCACTGTTTTTACAGTACATATCAAGCCTTACACCATGATTGTAGATATGTAATGGTTTTTGAGTGTTGCTAAAAGTCTTTTACAAGCATTTTTTTGCTCGCTCGCCCATTCTTCGATTGAAGCACTACTACATATTCACCAGCTACCAAATCACCTCTTTGAATGTCAATTTTGTGGTTGTGAGCCGCCAATTCACCCAAATATTGCTGTCGAACTATTCGCCCTTGCAGGTCAAAAATTTGAAGTTGTAAATCAGCTGCTTCAATCAAAGTAACTTCCAAAGTGCTTTTTTTAGACATAGGATTGGGATACAATTGAAGTTGTGAAATTTGGTTCAAATGTTCAATTCCTACCGTATCACCGGGAAAAATATCTTCACAATCTGGCAAAAGAAAATCGGTGCTGCGGTAAATACCTCGCCCGTGCGTACCTGCATACAAAACGCCACAATGTGCCGCTTTTACTTGCTGAAAACGAAGGCTATGCACAGGTACTCTTCCCATTGAGCCGTTTTCCTCCGTCCATGTTTGGGTATTTTCATCATACATCCAAATCCCCAATTCTGTTCCTACAACGAGCGGACTAACATTAAATTTATTCTGTGCTACCGTATAAACGGGCATCAAAGGAAGGTTGTGCTGAATAGACGAAAAAGTGGGGATGACGGAATTGGCATTGAAGGATTTCACGATGTTTTGGTCTCGACCATAATTGCCCAAACCCACCACAATATGTCCATTATTGTAGTCAACGTCAATGCTGCTAATGTACTGACCTATTGCCCCCTCTATGAGAAATTCCTTAGTTGAAGGATTGTCACTATCCAAATTGGAGATACACATCATTCGGCCATCCGCTGTACCTGCATAAACAGTAGTTCCATCATAGGAAACCGTCAAAGCACTGATACAGCGACTTGCCACAAATTTACCAATCTGCTTCCAACTAGGAATAGCCGTAAAATCCAATGCTCCTTCGGTCATCCACACCCGACCGTCACAAGCTCCAGTGATGAATTTGGTTTTTTGTACACTGGGATCAATTGCATTGGCAAACACATCTTCCCACAATATAAACGGAGTGATATACAAGGGGTTGCCGTCTAAGTGTCCATCTGGGTTGCAACTACCTTCAGGATTAGTAGGTGCACAGTCTGCATTGTAATCAAAAAATGAGCTAAAAGGAGGTTTTGCACTACCCGAGCGTTTGATTCCACCATTTACTGAAGATACAAATGTCGCCAAAGGCTTGAGCTTAGAAATATCACAAAATCCACCATCACCACCTGTGATATAAGGCTGACCTCCGTCATAAATAGAACTGCCATCAGGTGCAACAAACACGGTTCCGTTATCTTGAGTTCCACCAATTACATTCCCTTCAATGTTGGCTGCAATGCCATAGAATTGGGTGGCAAAGTAGTTTTGGTTGATAGCTTCAAAAGTAGGGTACAAATTTTGGGCATTCAAACTACGGGTGATGCCACCGTCCGAACCAATGTATAAAGTGTTGGAATTGTTGGGGTCAAATACAAGTGTGTGTTTGTCGGGATGCACATCGTAAGGTGATGCACCGCCGTCCAACTGATTCCAGCTATCTTCTGGCGACCAAGACCACAATGTTACCCCACCCAAAAAGATACGTTCTTTATTGGCAGGATCAACCGTTACACACAAGTCATACCAACCCTGACAACTATTTCCATTCCTCATAGGATTGAAAAAGGTATTGTCGCCCTCACCAATAATGATCCAAATTTCACCGCCATCTTTGGATTGCCATACTTTCCGCAAACAGCCATTGCTTTTGACGGTGACAATGTATAAATAATCATTGTCAGAAGGTGACATAGCCAACACCTTATTACCCGATGAAATTTCAAACTGCCCCAGACTCGTACCCGTAAATTCACCAGTAAAATTTAGGCCGTCTATCGCTTGATAATACCTTGAACCTACAACTGCATGGGCTGTTCCGTCTTCTGCTACTGCAATGTCATACGCTACAGATGTTGTAGGAATTCCATTGGCTTTCGACCAAGTTTCACCGCCATCTTGACTGATTTGCAAGCTTCTACTCGTTGCCACATACACCCAGTTGGAATTGTTAGGATGTACTTCAATATCTTGAATGGCAGCCCAATCACGGTTATAAATATTGCTGCTTCCATTGTTAAGATTCGGAATAGTGGATGCTAATAGCTGAAAACTATTGCCTCTGTCTGTTGATTTATACACACCCGTTCCCGGCAAAACAGAATTTCCCAATTTCCCTTCACCATACGACCGCCCATCAAAATTTTCACCCGTTCCGACATAAATATCGCCATTTGGAGCTTGTGCAATAGCCGAAATCGACAAGGAAAGAAATTCGGTATTTTGGGGGTGATCTGTCCAATTCAGCCCGCCATCATTGGAGGTGAAAATACCGCCTGATACACCTCCAATAATCATTCGCTGCGAATTGTCTTTGTCCACCAAAATTGCACGGGTGCGACCACCTACACTAGTAGGCCCCAAAAATTTCCAATGAATTTGATCTGCTTTTTTTGTTCGATTTTTGGCGAGTTTATCGGCTGCTTGTTGCGCCTTCACCAAATCTGCCGCCTCAATATGCCCTGTTTTCAAGTTCGCTTTCATTTGCCTGATATACTCGTAAGCACCGATAAACGAATGGGTTTTTTCTTCAAAATTCTGGATAGAGGCTCGTAGAAGATTTGATTCTTTTGCTTCTGAAATTGATAATTGTTTGATTTTCATTACATAAACACTTGCGGTGATGGCACATAGAGAAAAAAACAGGAGGGTCAGTAATGACTTTTTCATAGATAAAAGTTTGTGGTTGATGGAACATATTATAGGTGAAGTTCTTGATTTACAAGACTCATCACAAAACAAATATCTATATTTTTGCTAAAAACAGCAAATACATATTTTGCTGTTTATCACTTCAAAAAATCCTCCCCAAAACCTCCTCCCGATAACTCGCTCCAATCGGTAAAGACTCCTTTTTGCCAATATCCAACATATTGCCCTCCAATGTTTTGATTTGGTCAATCGCCACGATATAGGATTTGTGAATCCGCATAAAACGGTCAGTAGGTAAGTCTTTCTCCAACTGTTTCAAAGAATAAAGCGACAAAATCTGACCTTGTGGTGCGCCTTGAATGGTAAATATAACGAAGATTTAGCTTATTGCCTAAAGAATCGTTTGATTTTGTGAAGAGAAAGCAAAATGTCCAGAGAGTGAAAGTCTCTTACAGGCGGGTGTGACGACTCGAACTGTTAGCAAGCTGCAAGGTGGTTTGGGGCGACCCAAGCACTGGAAGTAAGCAGGACTGCAAAGGTCGGTACTGACGAACAGAAACTGGATATGAGGCTGTATAGGTCGGGTAAGGTAGCCACGCATACTAACGCCCTAAACATCAATTATTTGATGCTGTACTTATACAGTAGATTCAGCAGGGATTGACCGAAGGATATTTACCTTACCGAGGGAGGTCTGTAATTGTAAAGACGGAGGCAACGCATCAGCCGAAGAGCAAACACCGCTTGGTAACAAGCAAGGTGGCAATTGCAGAAGTCAGCAGAGGTCATAGTAGCCGAGCATTGATTGCTCATGGCGAAGGACTGAATCTTACCCTTTTGGAAATTGGATAGGGAGCTATGTTGTCACCCATTGCTGTAAAAGCATAGACAGATAGTAGCCCTATGTTAAAGTACAAAATAGCTGGTGATGGTGAAAAGAGCATCATCGGAGATGGGTAGGAAACCGCCGAGTACGAGACCCGTACGCTCGGTGGTGTGAGAGGTACTCCCGTAGGCAAACCGCTTACGGGCTACCTACTCGATTGGTATAAAAAGATACATATTCCCGCATACTTTGGATGTAGTGAATATCGTCAAATTTGAGGCGATGCACCCGATGTTCGGATTTGACCAAAATGTAATCCTTTTCCTTTGAAGTATCACCCGTTTCCTCTGTATTTGAAGGAATTAAATTGGTAGAAGGATATTTGGTATTTGCAGCCACATTTTGAGCAGTTGCCTTCAATTGCAGCATTTCATTAGCTTTATTGACCGCCTGCACAAAGCGTTGAAAACTAAAGGGTTTCAATAAATAATCTGTCACATCCAAAGCATAGCCTTCTAGTGCATAATCGGAATAAGCAGTCGTAAAAATCACCAGCGGTTTTTGCTGCAAAGTCTTCAAAAGTTCGATTCCCGTCAATTCGGGCATTTGAATGTCCAAAAAAAGCAAATCCACTGTTTGTTTTTGCAACACTTCAATTGCTTCAATGGCATTTTTGCATTTTCCAACTAGCTCCAATTGCGGCAAACGTCTAATGAATGTTTCGAGTAATATCCTCGCAAGCTCTTCGTCATCTACTACTAAGCATTTTATAGTTGTGATCATTTGGTTATTTTTAGTTTTAAATGATTGAAATTCTCGCCCGTTCAAGTGTCCTCACTTGAACGAAATCCTTGCAGCAATTTTCCAAACTTGCGATTGTATAGAGGTAGGAGTGTGGACACTTCTCACAAGAATTTTGTTCAAGCCAAGAGTCTTGAACAGGCAATAAAAAAGCATCTGCCGTCAATCGCCCACTGTCCTCAAACCTCCATCTCCAGTAATACCCGAAACCTTTTCCCATCTTCTTCAATCTGCAAATCATGTTTTTGAGGATACATCAACTCCAATTGACGTTTCACATTTTGCAGCCCAATGCCCCCCGTTTTGTCTTTGGTAAACGCATGAGAAGGAATACTGTTGGTGACTTCAAACACAATTTTCTGCTCCAAAACCTTCAATCCGATGCGAATCCACCCCTTATTTGTATCTTCAATTTTGCTGTGTTTAAAGGCATTTTCGATAAAAGGAACAAACAACAAAGGCGCAATCATCAAATCTGGGCGGTGTTTGTCAATCTCCACTTCAATATTCAGTCCACTGCTATCCTTCAATTTGTAGAGGTCAATAAAGTTTTCGATGTAGGTAATTTCTTTGTGAAGCGGCACTTTGTCTGCCTTACATTCATAAAGCATGTACCGAAGCATATCCGAAAGTTTGAGCAAATTATCAGGCGCAAGGTCGGACTTGATGACCGTCAGCGTATAGATATTGTTCAGCGCATTGAAGAGAAAATGCGGATTGATTTGAGATTTCAAAAAATTCATTTCCGCCTCCAATTTCTCCTTTTGAAGTTGGACACTTTCTTTCTCTTTGTTTGATGCGTAGCGGGCAACTTCAAATAAAGTACTGCCAATCAATGAAGTAAAAAAAGGCATAGAATAACTTATCAAACACATATTGAAGAATGACTGCGCCTTATCTGAATCAGCAAATGGCTTGTTGGGTTTTCTGCTAATGTATTCTGCCCATGGTGCTAAATCCCAGTCAAACAAAAAGACAAGTAGGGCAATCAATAGAATTGCAGCAAAAATATAGGCAGTTTGTCTTTTTTGGAAATAAAGTTGAGGTAGCAACACTTCAAGGTTGATGTATATAAGGATGGCTATGCCCGCAAATGTTATCAAGCTGCGGTAAAATGTCTTGCTAAAAAAATTATCGGAGGAGAGAATAAGCGGTATCAGTAACCACAATCCTCCCCAAAACAGGATTTGTAACCAAGTGCGTTTTGCTCCAATGTAGTTCATGACGATGGGTTTTGTTTGTTTTCGTAAAATTGAAGTAAATAAACAGAAGCACAAAGTTTAATCAATGAACAGGCTGTTTTTGTCAATGAAAAAAGATTCTAAGCCCAAATCGGTGAAATGAAACTTGGGAAGTTTCCTCTTTTGAAAAATCTCTAATTTATTTTGCTAAGAATCAATTTTTTAAGAAGTAAATTTTCAAAATCTTTACCCTTTTCAAAAAAAAGAACAAGTTTCATAGAGGAAATCACCTCGTTCATTGAATAATTTTGGCACAGGCTACAAATTGCGGCATTTTTGCAGTGTTGATAATCAATAACCGATTTTTCAACGTCACTTTACATTTCGCTTTTGAAGCTGTCAACCATAACCGCATCGAAATCGAAACCTGTGACAATCATTATTTTTTTATCATTCTATTTAAAATCTCAAAAAATGAAATTAGCAAGCAAATTAATGTTATCATGTTTGATGTTGTTGTTGGGCGTAAGCTCTATTTACGCTCAAAAAGCCAACCACAAATTCGGTGACATGAACCCCGAAGAAAAGGCGAAAAAACACTCCGAAAGAATGACCGAACAATTGGGGCTTTCGGATGCACAAGCCAACAAAGTCTATTCCATCAATTTGGAATACAGCCAAAAAGCAAAATCTCTTTTTGATGGCACTGCGGATAAAGAAGCTGCCAAAGAAAAGATGAAAGAGTTGAGAACCAGCCAAAAAGCTGCAATTGAAGCCGTTTTGACTCCCGCACAATTGACCAAATTACAAACCCTTGAAGCAGAAAGAAAAGCCAATAGAGGAGAACACAAAGGTGGCTTCAAAGGTGGTAAAAAAGGAGGTCATGCGAATATGAACCCTGAAGAAAGAGCGCAGAAACACACCCAAAAAATGACCGAGGAGTTGGGATTGTCCACGACACAAGCATCTCAAATTCAGTCTATTTTGTTGCAGTATGGCAATAGAAAGAAAGTCCTTTGGGAAAATTCTACCGACAAAGAAGCCACCAAAGCGAGCATGAAGGATTTGATGAAAAGCCAAAAAGCAGCGATTGAAGCCGTTTTGACTCCTGCACAAATCACCAAAATGGAAGCCTTGAAAGCCGAACACAAAGCTCAAAGAGGTGAGCATAAAGGCGGCAAACGAGGAAGCCAGAAATAGTAGCATAGTAGAAAGTATTTAGGTTATCAATAAGAGTACATCCATTTGTTGAAGCAATGAGATGAATGGATGGCTCTTATATTTTTTAGAATAAATTCCCTTCTTTCAATTCATTTAGACTTTGGACGAGGGAGCAGAGATGCGAGAAGTGAGATATTAATCATTTGATAATAAATGATTTACGATTAAACGACAAAAACAAGTAAATTATTGATTACCAAATCTTGACATCTTGCTTCCTGCTTCTCACTTCTTTCGTCCAAAATTCATATTTAACCGTGCATAAAACCATGAAAAACTTAATTTTAGCCCTAACTATTTTATTTACCAGCCTTTCTGCAATGGCTCAAAATGCAAGCCTAACAGGAGTCGTTCAGTCGCAAGCCGATAATACTACCCTGCCAAGCGCACACGTTTCTTTGACGGGAACAGATGTGACTTTTGAGCAAACTGTTGTCACCAATCTTGATGGCGAATTTCGTTTTGAAGGTTTGGAGCGAGGTGCTTACACATTGAAGGTGTCCTTTTTGGGTTTTGAAGAACTGCAAAAAAGCCTTGAAATCACCAAGAAAAACAATGATATCGGCAAACTTTTTTTAGCCGAAGAAGTAACCGAGTTGGAGGGTGTGGAAGTAAAGGAAAAACTGCCTATTGCAGTACAAAAAGGAGATACTACACAGTTCAATGCCAATGCTTTCAAGGTCAATCCCGATGCAAATGCAGAGGATTTGATCGAAAAAATGCCTACGGTCGTGATTCAAGATGGCAAAGTACAGGCGCAGGGGGAAGATGTGAAAAGGGTATTGGTGGATGGTCGTCCATTTTTTGGTGAAGACCCCAATGCTGCACTCAAAAACTTACCTGCCGAAATTATCGACAAAATTCAGATTTACGACGAACAAAGCGACCAATCCAAATTCACAGGTTTCGACGATGGACAAAGCAGCAAAACCATCAACATCATCACCAAAGGCAATAGCAAAAACGGACAGTTTGGCAAGGTCTATTTGGGGTATGGTTTGGACAACAAATATGCTTTGGGCGGCAATATCAACCTCTTCAATGGTGACCAACGCATTTCGATTATTGGTTTGTCCAACAATGTGAATGTTCAAAATTTCAGCACCGAAGATTTGTTGGGTGTTGTGGGAAGCAGTGGTAGCCGAGGAGGAAGAGGCGGACGTGGTGGTGGAGGTAGTAGAGGTGGTTCTGGTAGCGGTGGAAGTCGTGGTGGTGGTGGTTTTGGAGGAGGCAGCTCGGTAAGCGACTTTTTGGTGAATCCGAGTGGTGGAATATCTACAACCAGTGCTTTTGGCTTGAATTTTTCGGACAAATGGGGCGAAAAAATGGAAGTATCAGGAAGTTATTTCTTCAACAAAAGCAACACTGAATCCATCGAAAACCTGCAAAGGGAATTTTTGGATGTCACCGATGCCAGCGAAATTTACACGGAAAATAACAACAGCGAAAGCAACAACATCAACCACCGATTCTCGGCCAAATTGGACTACAATATAGATAGCAACAACTCCATCACCATGCGTCCACGTCTGACATTGCAGCAAAACGATGGCTACTCAGCGACTTTCGGACAAACGGCTTTGGACAATACGCTTTTGAACCAAACGAGCAACAATTTTCTATCCGATTTGTCAGCAGTGGATTTCAGCAATAGTATTTTATTTCGCCACAAATTTGAGAAAGACCGCCGAACACTTTCGGTGAATGTGAACACAGGTTATACCGAAAAACAAGGTGAAAGCACTTTGGAGTCCGCCAATCAATATTTTACCGAAAGCATCAACGACTCTTTGTACCAACAATCTATTTTGGATGCTAATGGTTGGAAAGTAGGCGCAAACATTTCCTACACAGAACCTATTGGAGAAAAAAGTATGCTGATGTTGAACTACAGTGCGGATTGGCAACAAGACAAATCGGACAAAAAAACCTATGATTTTGACCCCAATTCAGAAGGATTCGACCAATTCAACGAAAACCTTTCCAATACTTTTGAGAGCCACGCATTTATCCAACAACTCGGTTTGGGCTACAACTATCGTCCCAACAAAGACCTGATGGTGATGGCAAGAGCCAACTTGCAGAAAACGACTTTGGAGAGCGATCAACTGTTTCCTAATGAACGACTTTTGAAGCAAGATTTTACCACCGTTGTACCTTTTGCAATGCTTCGATACAATCTTTCCAAACAAAAAAACATCCGTTTGGGCTACCGCAGCAACACCGATTTGCCGAATTTGGAACAGCTTCAAAATGTGGTCGACAACTCCAATCCGCTGCAATTGTCGCTTGGAAATCCCGATTTGACGCAGGCGTATCAACACAATATTTTCTCCAGATATTCTGCAACGAATACCGATAAATCCACTGTGTTTTTTGCGACTTTGAACTTGACTTTCAGTGATAACTACATCGGGAGAAGCACCTATTTAGACCAAACTGATAATCCGATTTTTGACAACCTCACCTTAGCAGACGGCGTACAATTGTCGCAACCTGTGAACTTAAATGGATACAGCAAAATCCGTTCTTTTATTACCTACGGTTTGCCGATTAGCCCCATCAAGTCGAATTTGAACTTCAATATTTCGGCAGATTATACCAAACAACCTGGCTTGGTAAACGATGAACTGAACTTTGCGAACAACTCGACTTTTGGTTTGGGCGCAGTGTTGAGCAGCAACATTAGCGAAAAAGTAGATTTCACGATTTCTTCTCGCTCTAATTTTAGCAATGTCAACAACAGCTTGAGAAGTGACTTGAACACCAGCTACTTCAATCAAAACACGAGCTTCAAATTGACTTTGACTCCAATTGAAGGTTTGGTCTTGAGAACCGATTTGAACCATCAATCTTACACAGGCCTTTCAGATGGTTTCAATCAAAACTTCCTATTGTGGAACGCCAGCATTGGCAAAAAACTCTTCAAAGACAACCGTGGAGAAATTTCATTGGCGGTGTTTGACATCTTGAAGCAAAACAACAACATTTCTCGTAATGTGACAAGTACGTATATTGAAGACAGTGAAACGAATGCTTTGCAGCAATATGCTCTCTTGACTTTTACGTATCAGTTGAAGCATTTTAACATAAAGTAAGTGGGAAGTGGGAAGTGGGAAGTGGGAAGTGGGAAGTGGGAAAAGGGAGTTTTTTCAAAAAATAATGAATTTTGGGTTTGAATACATTAGGCGTTGGAGCATGAATAGCTTCAACGCCTTTTTTTGCCTTCTATTTAGTTCGCCCTTGATTTTGAGGCATGAATCAAATGGTAGTTGTCACTATCATCTGCATCTACTGTTGAAATAATCTTCAATAAGGTTTGCTTTACTATTTCCTGTTTTAAATGAGCATCTAACAATCTTACAATGTATTCCAATAGCACTCCTTTAGCCCACTCAATGGAAACTCCTTCCGAAATTTCAATTAAATTATTTTTTGCAAGAATTTTATGTACCCCTTTACAAATCAAGCTAATTGAGTATTCTTCAATTAATTGATAATTAATTAAATTGGATGCCAAATATACATCTTCCCATTTATTTTCATCAATGCTTTTTAGCAATCTTTCTATCAATTGGTTATTGTTTTCAACACTATATTCAGCTTCTTCATTAACAAATAGGGAAGTCTTAGACATTTGATTAATAAATTCCTCACTAAGATTGAAAAACTCCTGCCATTCTTCCTCGCTTTCGATTTCCTCTTTGTTGCATAAATTTTCATACTTTCGATACGCTTGTTTTAAATTATTGTATTGTTGTGATAATTTATCCATGTTTTGTTTTCTTTTGAGTAGCGAGTTATTTAATTTGTAAGAGTTTTACACATACTAAACCAAATATCTATTTTTTTATTTTTATAGCATTAACAAGTGCTCATTTTATGGCTTAATCGTTATAAATTTATACTAACCTTTTAGGTAATGGCAAATCCTTTTCATATTTGAATGATTCGCAGGGGGATTATTTGCAGTCGAGAAATGGGACTGTGAGTTGGGTGGAGTGAAATAGGTGTAAGACGTGAAATTCATAGTTGGACTTTTGAAAATTAATCGGGTAATGTGTTTCTTATGTCTTGAGTCCAATACTTATATCCAAATCATCCTCCAACATTGCAGCCCCTTCACCAACCTTCACCTTCGACAAAATAGACTCCAAAATCGGCAACATATTGTTGAGGCTCTTGGTTTTAATCAGAAAATTCCAAACAGGCTCAAATTTTTTCCAACCGCCTGTATAGAAGAAGTGCTTCAATTTGTGCTTGTGCGATTCGTGTTGAAAACTCGATTTGAAGATGTTCTTCCAACTGTAAAACTCCTTGTATGCCCAATCGTAGCCGTTTTTGAGTTCCTCCGCCGACAATTTGATGGTTTGATAGACCACATTTCGGGTATCGTACAAATCCCAATTTTTGGTTAAAATGCGACCTTGCGCTTCCATATCTTTGTAGAGTCGAGTGCCAGGATAAGGAGTCAAAACGTGGTAGGTGGAAGTGGTCAAGGCATTTTCAACACCCCAATCAACGGTTCTTTGGAAGACATCGGGGCCGTCATCGTCCAGTCCAAAAACGAAGCTACCATTTATCATAATACCCAAAGAATGAAGGCGATTGACCGCTTTGATATAGTCTTTGTGGAGGTTTTGTTTCTTGTTGCTTTGTTTGAGGTTTTCGGGTGAAAAAGTTTCAAAACCTACAAATAAACTACGCAATCCCGCTTCTGCCGCCTTCTCAATCAAATCTCCTCGCAGTACCGAATCTATAGTTGCAGCCGCTTGAAAAACCCGATTCATGCCCTTCATTCCATCAAACAAGGCGGTCGCAAATTTGGAATTTCCGAGCAGATGGTCGTCCAAAAAATAGAGGTGTTTGCCTGGCAATCGGTCAATTTCGGCCAAAGCATCATCCACTTGTTGGGTGTAAAAAGTTCTGCCTCCTTCAAAAAAAGCGTCTTTGTAGCAAAAGTCGCAATGGTGTGGACAGCCCCTTGTCACGACAATTGAGTTAGGCACTAAATAGCGGTTGCGTTTGATTAAATCTCGTCTGATTGGAGGGATTTTATCCAAGGTTCGTATAGAGGAATTGTAAACTTTTTTGGGTGTGTTGTTTTTGAAGTCCTTCAAAAATTGAGGAAAAGTTTCTTCCCCTGGGCCCATGAAAATCGAATCTGCGTGTTCTGCCGCTTCAAAAGGCAAAGAGGTGACATGCAAACCGCCCAAAATCACATACGCCCCTCGACTTCGATAGTGGTCTGCAATTTTATAAGCACGGTAGGCATTGGTGATATATACTTGGATAACTACTAAATCGGGGAAGTCCTCTAAGTTAAGTGTTTCAACGTGTTGGTCTTGCAGGTCGATTTCATCGTTTGGTGAAAGGTAGGCGGCCAAAGTTGCCAAGCCAAGCGGCGGAAACAAGGAGTATTTGATGGGTCGCCAAAATGGACTTTCTGCTTCTGCCAATGCGGGTAATATCATTTTGACTTTCATGGGAATGTTATTTTAGAGTGCCTTTTTGAAAGACGATTTTGCGGACTCGCTGTTTGCCAAAAATATTCATCAAAAACGAAAGGGCAACGATGCAGAAGTCCACAAAAACGTTGGAGTGTTTGAGGTAATAGACATCCCAAAACCAAGAAGTTTTGCGGTGTTGTCCGCCATAGAGTTGGGCGAAACCCGTAATGCCTGGTTTGGTGTGCCACCGTTTTGCATGAAAATCATCGTCCCAATTCAGTCGCTCAATGTCGAATTGAGTCAAAGCCCTCGGCCCTACGATGCTCATGTCACCCTTTAGTACATTTATAAACTGCGGAAGTTCATCCAATCCCGTTTTTCTTAGCACCGCACCCGTTGGAGTCGGTGTGCCGCCCACCAAAGTCTGAAATTTCCAAATTTTGAAGGGAATCTTGTTTTCGCCAATTCGGTCTTGGGTAAAAAAGATGGGATGTTTTTCTTTGAAGGTCAGCAATACCGCAATGATGGACATGGGAATGGAAAAAATGGTCAAAGCCACGAAGGAGAAAAATAGGTCGAAGAGTCGTTTCATTAGTAGGCATTTAGACGAAAGATAACAGACACAAGACAAAAGATATAAGAAAGAACACAATCTCGCACGATCAAGTTTCCAAACTTGAGCGAAATTCTTGAAGCAAGTTTCAAACAGGCTTTTCTAAATATTATCCACCTTTATCTTTAATGCCTTCTTCTCCCTCCAATTCCCCTTTCTTCGGCAATCGCCCTGCCTTCTTCAATGCCTCATGAATCATCCACTCCAATTGTCCATTGGTACTCCGAAACTCGTCTGCAGCCCACTTTTCGAGTGCCTTGTACATTTCTGGAGAAATTCGCAAAACAAATTGTTTTTTCTTAGGCATGATTGTTTGGTGATTGGTTAAAATTAGTAATCGGTGACTAGTGAAATTAAGATATGGCAATTGAAGTAGAAACTACCCCAATTGCCATTTACTCAAATCATTTCATTGTTTTTTTGAGTTTGAGTTTGAATTTGAGCCTTGAATTTGAATTTCTCTACGGATAAAGCGTTCCTGCATTCACAATCGGACTTGCCGCCTTGTCGGAACAAAGCACAACCATCAAATTGCTGACCATTGCAGCCTTTTTTTCTTCGTCCAATTCCACGATTTGTTTCTTAGACAATTCATCTAAAGCCAATTCAACCATGCTTACCGCACCTTCCACAATCTTCAATCTTGCAGCGACAATTGCAGTCGCTTGTTGTCTTTGAAGCATGGCACTTGCAATTTCAGAAGAATAAGCCAAGTGACTAATCCGAGCTTCAATCACCTGAATACCTGCCATTGACAAACGCTCGACCAATTCACTTTCCAAAACATGGTGTACTGCTTCACCACCTGAGCGAAGCGATATTTCTGCTTCATCATCGTCAAAAGAATCATAGGGATAACGCCCTGCCAAATTTCGAACAGCGGCTTCACTTTGTATGGTAACGAACTTCTCATAAAAATCTACTTCAAAAGCAGCTTTGAAAGTATCGGTCACTCTCCAAACCAAGACGACTCCAATCATAATCGGATTACCCAATTTGTCATTGACTTTGATCAATTCACTATTGAAGTTCCTGGCTCTCAAAGAGATTTTCTTTTTGACCAAAAAAGGATTCGCCCAGTAAAAACCGTTTTCTTTAATCGTGCCTTGATAGTTTCCAAAAAGTATCAACACACGGGATTCATTGGGGTCGACAATGAAAAAGCCCATACTGCAAAAAATGGCAATGATAATGGGAATCATCCCAAACAGCAATTGAGGAGGCGGAAAAGAGAAAAACAGGAAAAAAGCTGTTGCAATTAAACCCATGATTATCAAAATCATGATGTAACCCGACAAAGCGGAACGAGAAATTTCTTGTTGTTGCATAGGATTGAAATTTTGTTTTTTGAATTACAATGATACTATTTTAATATCACTTTGGGTGCAAAAAGTTCCATTTAAATAAAGAAATTGAATAAAATTATTTTTTATGGATAGAGTAAATCGACAGAATTTCGGTTTTCCAACGGTAATAAACATAATCTTGATAAGGGCGTTAAAATTTTCTACTCAATAAACCTAATAACCCATCGAAAAATGTTTATACAGACTAAGAAAGTAATTAATATGTTATTTGTATTCATTCTCCTTCAATTAAATCTCAATGCAAGCAATATAGAGGGTAATAAACTTGACAAAAAAGAACTTACTTTTTATATACACCAAATTAGTGATACACTTACTAATTGGATATATGATGAATATTTATCTGAAAAAAGGCAGGAAGAATTGACTGATAATCTTCAAGATTTTTACCGTTTGAGAAACTATAAATCCTTATGGGTGGATGAAGAAAGAGAAATACTTACCAACCTTGCTTGTAATCTATTGGACAAACTCGAACAAGCCGATGAAGAAGGACTCTTAGTAAGTAACTATCGCGTGCCTGCAATGAGAAACTTACAAGAAAAGATTTTTGGAATAGGTATAGAACAGGAAGAAGCTGCAAAATTTGAAATTCAACTTTCACAGGCTTACCTTACTTATATGGAACATTTATCAAAAGGGCAATTTGAACCTGCAGAGATAGATACAGCATTTATTTTTGAAAAACGCAAAATAGATGTATTCAAACACCTTCAACAAACTATTAATAGCGGTGACATAAATTCTACGGTAAACGAATTGTCCCCTAAAATACCCGATTACAAACACCTCAAAACAACTTTACTCTATTACAACAAGATAAAAAACGATACAAATTTGCTGGAATTACCCATGGATTTGGTGCTGAAAGAAGGAGAAAAACATGAAGCTGTGCCTACAATAGCTACGTATTTGACAGCAACTGGCGATTTGTCTACTAAATATTGGCGTTCTTCTATGTCCAAAAAACAGTTGAAGGAAACATCTAATAAACAGTTCAATTCTCAAAAAGATACTAGCATTGAAGTGAATAAAACAGTTGCTACAAAAGACACTGCTAATAGAGCGGTGAGAGAAAAAGGTCTTTCAGAAAATCTAAATTCTCATACTTTTACAAAAGAAATGGTTGATGCTCTGAAAAATTTTCAAAAACGCAATAAACTGAACACAGATGGCATTATTGGGCCTAATACACTGCAAATAATGAATGTTCCTGTAGAGAAGAGAATCACTCAAATCAAACTTAATATGGAGCGAATGAGATGGCTTCCAGAAAATTTGGGTGAAAAATATGTATGGGTCAATATTCCTGCATTTCAGTTGTATTTTGTAGAAAATGAGAAAGTTACCTTAGACATGAAGGTCGTTGTTGGAGAATCATACAATCCAACTCCTGCTTTCAAAGACAAAATCGACCACATAGTATTTAGTCCTACATGGACTCCAACTCCAGAAATTGCAAAAAATGACCTTCTTCCTAAAATTAAGAAAAATCCTAATTACTTCAAAGAGAAGAATATGGTAATTTATGAAGATTGGAGTAGAAATGCCAAAAAATTAGACCCGAAAAAAATAAAGTGGACTAAAATCAGTGCAGATAATTTTCCTTTCAAATTGGTACAACAACCTGGTGTGGACAACTCGTTGGGGCGAGTGAAATTTATGTTTCCAAACGAAATGGATATCTATTTACATGATACTCCTGCTAAAGCTTTATTCAGTGAAAATCAAAGAGATGCTAGTCACGGATGTGTTCGTGTTGAAGATCCAAATGCTTTAACTGTGAAATTATTGGCTAAAAATGAAGGTAATTGGACAGAAGAAAAAGTAGCGGAATACATGAATAAGACAGAAACCGATGTAGAAAATTTAGTAGAAGCAGTACCTGTTTTTTTGGTGTATTTCACCACCTGGGCAGACCAAGATGCTATAATACATTTTGAGGAAGACGTGTATAAGTTTGATGAAAAACAATTAGCTATAGTTGAAAAATGAGAATACTTAGATTTTTATTAAATGTCATCGTTTTTATCATTGCAATGGCAGTACTTGCTGAGTACTTTCAGTTAATAAATTTGCATCCCAAATTTCCATCTTCCGAAAAGCAAGAAATCGGAAAAGAATACAACGGTGAATCAGATAACATCACAGTTATTGAGGATATTCCAAGTATCGAATTGGACGAAATCAGTGTAAAAGATGTTCAAGAGGAAAATGAGCAGAAAGGTGATGGGATGTATGAGAATATGCCGAATGATATCGCAGCAGAAGTGGCAGATGTTCCAGAAGAAAATATAACAGATGATGAAGATTCCGAACGCAATGTAGATGGAGTGAATACCATTGAGGTAAAAGTCAAAAAAAACAATCTTTTTAAAAATATACCCAGCTATGCCAAAGAAGATGTACTGACTTTTGGATTGATTTTCAATGGCATTGTATCTTACTTCAATGTATTTGGTGTATATCTACTTCCTGAAGAAGCTTTTGTTTTTGAAGTGGTTGGAGGCGAGAAATCCTCCCAAATAAAAGTGGTGACAACGAAAGGTAATTTAACCAAAAAAGACAATCATTCGTGGAAGTGGACAGCTCCTAAAGCTAGTGGATTATATACCATCGTTTTGACTCCTGTGGGGTCAAGCCAAACCATGAAAATCAACTGCTGGGTGATGACCCCAATGCCTTTAGGCAAAGAAGATTTGGTAATAAAAGACTTCAAAATAGGCAACTACCCTTCGCCTCAAAAGGAAGAACACGCTGCTCCAAAAGGGTTCATTGAAGTAAACAAAACGAATGAGAAAGCTTATGTTTCACCCAACTTTCAACTTTCCGAATTTTTGAGTAATCAAGAAGGGAAATGGAAATATCCTAACTATGTTTATCTGGACGAACAATTGCTGATAAAGTTGGAATTATTGTTGGCCGCTGTCAATGACGCTGGTTTGAAGTGTGATAAATTTGCAGTGTTGAGTGGTTATCGCACACCTTATTACAACCAATTGAAAGACAATGAAACTTATAGTCGGCATCAATTTGGACGGGCTGTAGATATTTACATAGACAATGATAACGATGGTTGGATGGATGATTTAAATAGGGACGGAAAACGGAGTTCTGAAGATGCAAAAGTACTGTATGATTTGATAGATAGTTTTCAAAAACAAAGTTGGTATAAACCTTTTATTGGTGGAATGGGTTTTTATGAGCAGAACTCGAGCAGAACTTCCTTTGTTCATATTGATGTTCGGACACAAAAAATCCCGATTCGTTGGTAAAACAATTGGCGAATTGTTGGATTTTCCTATATTTGTCTCAACACCAAATCAATTTCCCAATTCATGATAGAAGCAGTAAATATTAGAAAATCTTTTGATGATAAAGAAGTATTGAAGGGCATCACCGCTAAATTCGAAACAGGTAAAATCAACTTGGTCATTGGTTCGAGTGGTTCGGGCAAAACGGTTTTTATGAAATGCCTAATCGGATTGATGGAGCCAACATCGGGGGATGTGATATACGATGGTGTTAATTTTACCAAGCTGAACCGTAAGGAAAAGAAGGAAATACGTACCAAAATTGGGATGTTGTTTCAAGGATCTGCCTTGTTTGATTCGATGACCGTTCAGGAAAATGTGAAATTTCCGTTGGATATGTTCACCAATATGACACATAAAGAAAAACTGGATCGAGTGAATTTTTGTCTGGAAAGAGTAACTCTCAATGGAGCAAACGGCAAGTTTCCTGGTGAAATCAGTGGAGGAATGATGAAGCGTGTGGGTATTGCCCGTGCCATTGTCCTGAATCCCAAGTATTTGTTTTGTGATGAACCCAATTCAGGTTTAGATCCTAAGACTGCAATTGTGATTGACGAGTTGCTACACGACATCACCCAAGAATACAAAATGACGACTATCATGAATACGCACGATATGAATTCGGTCTTGGGAATTGGTGAAAAAATTGTGTTTTTGCACCACGGATTGAAGGAGTGGGAGGGCAACAACAAGGAAGTTTTGAAGAGCAAAAATGAGGCGGTGAATGATTTTATCTTTGCTTCGGAGTTTTTGAGAGCTTTGAGAGAAGGGGCGGGGAAGTAGGTGGATTTTTAAAGTTGGTTTTTGAAGGCTATAATTTTTTCTATGCTACTTTCAAAATAATGATTGTTAGGAATTTCTATTTTGCCTCCAAAATTCACCTTTTCGTTTTGAAAAGACATTTTGCTGCAAACCAATTCTTTTGCTGAACAGTGAAATTCCTTTGCGTTTGTTTTTTCCTTCAATGCTGCAATATTTTCGGAATTGACTCCCGAACCTACCAAAATATGAATCCTTTCACCCGCTATTTCAACAAGTTTACGAATCAAATCTGCCCCTTCAATAGCCGTCTGTTGTTGTCCCGAAGTCAATATTCGGTCGAAACCCAAGTCAATAATTTGCTCCAATGCTTCAAAAGGTTGTGAACAGACATCAAAAGCTCGGTGAAATGTAACTTGCATCGGTTTTGCAGCTTCAACAAGTAGCTGATTGCGTGCGGCATCTATTTTGCCATCCGATTGCAGTACCCCCAAAACAACACCATTTGCCCCTGCTTTTTTAGCAAAATCAATATCTGCCAGCATTAGTTCTATTTCCAAATCGCTGTAACAAAAATCACCTCCTCTTGGGCGAATCAATACAAATAGGTCAATTGTCAGATGTTTTCTTGCCAGTTGAATCGTTGCAGCACTTGGCGTAGTGCCTCCTTCAAAAAGATTACCACACAATTCCACTCTGTCAGCATCTGCTTTTTGTGCGTGAATGGCAGATTGCAGAGAGTTGGCGCAGATTTCAATTTTTATTTTCGGTTTCATCTTCCCATTCTTCAAAATGCAGTTTTTTGTCAATCAATTGGCCTTGGCGGTAAGTATATTCTTTTCCCAAACGGCCGTCTTCTGTCCAAACCAAAACTTTGCCGTTGAGTTGGTCATTTTCAAAATCTCGCTCTGTCCATTTTTGACCATCTTCGTACCACGAAAGCCATTTGCCATGTTTTTTGCCGTTGGTATAAGGTTGTTCGTATTTTACTTGACCGTTCGGATACCAATCATGAAAAACGCCGTGATTTAATCCATTGACAATATTGCCAGCATTCATTTTTTTACCATCCGCATAATAGGTAGTCCATTCGCCTGCTTCTATGCCATCTACGTATCGTTTTTCAGTAAACTTGTTGCCGTTGGAGTGATAAGAAACGACTGTACCCGTAAAAACTTTTCCATCTCGATAAGCAAGACTTTTACCTGCTTCATTTGACTTCATTTTTATTTCCTTGATATTCACTTCGCTAGGCTGTGAGCCAGAACAGGCTGAAAGGAAACACAACAAGATTACACAAAAGCTTAAAACCTTTGTTTTCATATCGAAAAAGTATTTTAATTATTTTTTTTGCGTATCCAATTTTCAAGTTGCCAATTGTCCCATTCTTCAGGGAGTAGCAATAATGGAACTAATAATACAGCTCTAAAAAGTACGTGCTGCAAATCCCATATTGGCATCATGACACCGTGTCCAAAAGATACGACCAGCAATACAGTTGCTAAAAGGTATAAGGCAAAATTGCGAAATAAACCAAGAATTAGCAAGCCGCCAGCGATTAATTCAACATAAGATGTGTAGTAGGCGGTAAGTTTGAGTATCCAAATAGGTAGGAACGTGGTTTCGTATTCGGTGAAAAAAGAATCGTACAGTTCTGTTACTCCAATGGAAAAGACTTTTCCATAGCCCTGCATCAGAAAAATGATGCCTAATAATAAACGGATAAAAAGCAAGGCAGCGTTTCGGTTTCGTTCGTTGTGTTGTTGCATAAACGAATAGATTTTGGAGGTGAAATAGATTTTTGACTAGAAAAGAGTAGTGCCAATTCTCAATGAATAACTACTTTTGAAGTCCAAACCTTTTGGTTCTGTTGAACTTGCAAAAAAAACATTCCTGAGGGAAAGGTAGTTAAATTTATGGGAAGGTTGCTGTCTTTTCCTTCATATTTGTAAATTTCTTTACCGTATATATCCACAATGTGTAACTGGTAATTGGTCATCGAAGAGGAGGATTCCCAAGAAAAGGTAAATATTCCATTGTTGGGATTGGGAAACAATGTGAAATTGAAGGCAGATATTTCCTCAATGTTGGTTTCTTCATCGTTTTTCAATTCTACAATTCTATCATCACCTGCCTTTGGAGAACCTCGACCGTCTCGATTGGTGACTGCCAAGAAGATGCGCCCATCAGGTGCTACACATACATCTCTCAATCGCCCCAAATCTTGGTTTAAATATATTTCCTCTTGCACAACGGAATCACCTGCTTCATTCAAATGCAATACACGAAAGTCACTCTCCTTCAATGTAGTCAGCAAAATACTGTTTTGCCATTCGGGTATTGCCGGATGGTCATAGTAGTCAATTCCTGCTACTGCCAAAGTCGGAGTCCATGCCTTAATGGGTTCGGCTACATCGTTGGCCTCACAAAAAGCCTCTTCTATCACACCATTGCAGAAACCATGCACATCAGGCCATCCATAATTTTTACCCATTTCAATGATATTCAATTCATCATCATTGTTAGGTCCATGTTCTGAACTATACAATTTTCCATTGCTTGCCAATACCATACCTTGTGCATTGCGGTGTCCGAAAGAGTAGGTCAAATTATTGAAGGGGTTATCGCTGGGGATGCTGCCATCTAAATTCATTCGCAAAAATTTCCCTGTAAGGGCATCTTTATTTTGAGCAGAAGGCTGATCTTGGGCATCACCAGTGGTCATCAATAAAGTTAAATCGGGAAGAATGAGCAGGCGAGAACCATCGTGTGTGGTATTACCTTTGATACCTTCAATTAACACAAAAGGGTCATTTAGTTTTTGTGTTGATTCGTTATACGTATATCTCACACAGCGTTCTTTGATGCCATTGTCTAAATAAGTGTAAACCAAAAAAACATGTGGAGTAGTTTCAAAATTTGGGTGTAAAACCATACCCAATAGACCAGATTCACTCTGTTCGTAGCAGTCTTCAATGTTCAGCAACTGCTTCACTTCTCCTGTTTCAGGATTCACTCTTTTGACATTGCCTCTTCTTTCGGTCATCCAGACCCAATTGTCTGGTCCCCAAAGTATTTCCCACGGAACGACCAGATCTTGGGCAATGGTTCGGAGGGTTAGGGTGGTAGTTTGTAGTTTTAGGGTGGGTTGTGCTGGTGCAAAATTACAGATTAGCAATAGCATACAAAAAAGGAAAAAGGGTTTTTGTGTTGTACTCATATTTTTTTGAATAATAAGGTAAAGATGATATTTTGGACTTTGGGCGAAAGAAGTGAGAAGTAGGAAGCAAGATGTCAAGATTTGGTAATCAATGATTTACTTGTTTTTGTCGTTTAATCGTAAATCATTTATTATCAACTGATTAATATCTCACTTCTCGCATCTCTGCTCCCTCGTCCAAAGTCTAAATGATATTCAATAGTTTCTTTTTCAACGATGCCCATTCTAATTTGTTGAAGAAAATTGAATATATTAGCGACTTAAATAAGTTTTTTTTTCGCAAAGATTTGATAATGAGAGACCAAACAAAAAAATATAAACCCATGAAAATCGCACTCATAGGATATGGTAAAATGGGTAAAACCATTGAAGCGTTGATTGAAACAAAGCACGAAATAGTGCTGAGAATCAACAGTCAAAATGCTTCAGAAATGACCATCGAAAACCTGCAAAAGGCAGATGTGGCCATAGAGTTTAGCACACCCGATGCTGCTTACCACAATATTTTGAAATGTTTTGAAGCCAATGTACCGATTGTTGTAGGCACAACCGCATGGTTGAACAGATTGGAGGAAATTACCCAACTTTGTGAAGCCCAAAACCAGACATTGTTTTACGCCTCCAATTTCAGCATTGGTGTAAACCTCTTTTTTGAATTGAACCGAAAGTTGGCAATAATGATGTCGGATTATCCTGATTATCATCTGCAAATTGATGAAATTCACCATACCCAAAAACTTGATGCTCCCAGTGGAACAGCCATTACACTTGCAGAAGGAATCATGGAAATGAATCCTTCAAAGCAAAAATGGGTCAATCAATCGAGCGGAGAAGCAGCAAATGTGGACATTGTTTCCCATCGAGAGGAGGATGTAAAAGGCACACATATTATTGCCTATTCTTCTGATATTGACACCATTGAAATCAAACATACGGCTCATACCCGTGCAGGTTTTGCTTTGGGGGCAATTCAGGCGGCAGAATGGTTGGTGGGTAAAAAGGGGATGTTTACAATGAAGGATATGTTGGGAGGGAGTTAATCAGTGAATAGTAGATTAGTGACCAGTTGATTAGATTTACCACCAATCCACCAGTCACTAATCTAATCCATCAACTTATTTCTCCGCTTTCATTTGCGGGAAAAACAGTACATCTTGAATAGAATGTTGGTTCATCATCGCCATTGCCAAACGGTCAATACCGATTCCAATTCCTGCTGTCGGAGGCATTCCGTATTCCAAAGCACGCAAGAAATCTTCGTCCAAAACCATTGCTTCATCGTCGCCTCGTTTGCCCAACTCCAATTGTTCTTCAAAACGCTCCCTTTGGTCAATCGGATTGTTCAATTCCGAGAAAGCATTGCAGAATTCCTTGCCATTGAAGATACCTTCAAAACGTTCTACCAAACCTGCTTCGCTGCGGTGTTTTTTGGCAAGCGGCGACATTTCTATAGGGTAGTTGGTGATGAAAGTAGGTTGAATCAAATGCGGCTCACATTTCTCTCCAAAAATTTCATCAATGATTTTACCTTTACCCAATTTCGCATCAATGTGAATCTCTAATTTTTTGGCGGTTTCACGAAGTTCTACTTCATCCATTGCAGAGATGTCAATGCCTGTGAAATGCTCGATGGCTTCAAACATGGTATAGCGTTTCCAAGGGCGTTTGAAGTCAATTGTGTTGTCACCCATCTGAAATTTGGTCGTGCCGTTTAGATCTATTGCTACTTTTTCGAGCATCTCTTCCGTAAAATCCATCATCCATTCATAGTCCTTGTAGGCTACATAAAGCTCTACTTGTGTGAATTCGGGATTGTGGAAACGATCCATACCTTCATTTCGGAAATCCTTAGAAAACTCATACACTCCATCAAATCCTCCAACAATTAATCGCTTCAAATACAACTCGTTGGCGATTCGCAAGTACAAGGTCATGTCGAGTGTATTGTGGTGTGTTTTGAAAGGGCGGGCTGCAGCGCCACCGTACAATGGCTGCAAAATCGGTGTTTCAACTTCCAAATATCCATAACGGTTCATAAATTCTCGCATGGAGTTGACCATCTTTGTCCGCTTGATAAACACCTCTCGAATTTGAGGATTGACCACCAAATCGGCATAACGTTGTCGGTAGCGAAACTCAGGATCGGTGACTTCATTGTAGCGTTCGCCGTCTTTTTCCTTCACAATCGGCAAAGGTTTCAGAGATTTGCTAAGTAGCTTCAATTCATGGACATGAATACTTGTTTCGCCTGTTTTGGTGGTAAAGACATACCCTTTGACACCGATAAAATCGCCGATGTCTAATAGTTTTTTGAACAGTTTGTTGTATAAATCTTTGTTTTCGTCAGGGCAAATTTCATCCCTATTGATATACAATTGAATTTTTGCAGTAGAGTCTTGAATCACTGCAAAAGAAGCCTTGCCCATGATTCGCTTTCCCATCAATCGCCCAGCCAAACTGACTTCTTGAAAATTCTTTTCCTCGTCATTGTATTGTGCCAAAATGTCGGCCGCTTTCGCATTGATTTCAAAAGTTTCTGGAGGGTAAGGATTGATTCCCAAATCAATAATCGCCTGCAATGCGTCTCTTCTAATTTGTTCCTGTTCGCTCAATATTCTTGCCATGATGTGTTTTTCTGTGCTAATCTGTTTGATAACTAATTAATCCGTAAAGGTAAGTAAAGTTGTAGAAATAGGAAATATTTTAAATGCCCAATCATGTATGACAATTCAATCTTCACTATACGGCTAATAAAAATCCACGTCCTTATCAAAGCCATGACTCATCAAATAATTCATGCAATTACTGATGCTATCCCCTTCATACAAAACACGATAGAGCCCTTCAACGATGGGCAATTCAAGGTGGTAAAACATCGAAATTCCCTTAGCAATTTTCACCGTTTTGATACCCTCCACCACTTGATTCATGTCTTCCACAATAGTATCTAAGTTTTCTCCCTTTGCCAAGCGATAACCCACTGTATGATTGCGACTCAGCTGACTCGAACAAGTTGCCACCAAATCACCCACACCCGCTACCCCGAGAAAAGCACTCGTATCAGCTCCCAAAGCTTTTCCGAGTTTAATCATTTCACCCAAACCACGAGAAATCAACATCGCCTTAGAATTTTCTCCAAAATTCAAGCCCCGCAACATCCCAGCTCCAATGGCCATGATATTTTTTAACACACCAGCTAATTCTATTCCCAAAACATCGTGACTGCCATAAACCCGAAACATCGAACCTTTCAATGCCTGTTTTCCTTGTTCAATCACTTCATCAAAACGGCTCGCAACCACTGTTGCAGTAGGTTCATTGTTAGCAATTTCTTTGGATAGGTTAGGCCCTGATAAACAACCTACACGGATGACCACACTTTCTTGTTGAATGATGTCGCACATCGTATGTATGTATTCTCTGCGAAGAGGAATAGCTTTTTCTGTCGTTGGATTAGTGGGGAGTTGAATGTCTAAGCCTTTCGTTCCGTGTACCAAAATATGTTCAGGAGTGAGAAAAGGAGCTGCTTTCTGAATCATTTCTCGAAAATTGGAGGAAGGAACCAATGGAACAATCAGTTTACATTTATTAGCCACTTCTTCTAAACTCATGGTCGGCTGAACGTTGGCATGCATCGTTTGTCCTCGGTTGAAGCGTTTGTGCAGTATATTGTCATACACTTCTTGGCGACGAACATAAATCAATACTTTACCGTTGAGAGCCATGACATTGGCCATTGCCGTACCAAAATTTCCAGAACCGATGACACCATAGTAATCCATATTTGTTTGAATTTTTAGTCTATAATTTATCCAATCACTTTTTCCATATTTCCCAGATTATTTCCTTCAAATCAGTAGCTTTAATCAGGGTCAAAATATCATGCCTACCCTTTCTTCGATAGAGTTTGTACTGTGCTTGCCAAGATTTTTCAACCCAAATTTTTTCGACTTTTTGTGGAATCAATGTTTTCAGATCTTCTCGCAATACCAACCAAAAAGCATCTTTTTGTTCAAACGCAATCAAATCCGATTCCCCTCCAAATAACCAACCTTGATCGTTTTTTCTGACGCTGTGAATTTCTATCCAAATCCATTCATCTTGAAGGTCTTGGTCACTTCGACTAATTCTTTTTCGGGCCTTCACATCTACTTTATATCGGCTGTTTTCTTTTGAAATTCTAAAATCCCAATGCTCATAAATATTTTGTTGACGATTGGCACTTTCTACAGTCCAACCACCTTGTTCGGCAATTGCAGCAAAAGAGTTTTCTGCCTGATTGCCAATTTTTAAGGAATCTTTTTTGTCGTATTGATTGCGTTCATTTTCCATACCAAAAAGGTATAAAGGTTATTAATTATCTGTCAATCTATTAAAGCATCTAAATTCATTTTTACTTTGATGTAAATGCCCACTTCTTTGAAGACTTTCCACCATTGAAGCGCATCTTCTGCCATACTTGGAGGCAGGTCTGCACGTTCCAAAACAATTTGCTTACCCAGTTTAAAATATTGATTTTGAATTTTCCACAAGTCCAAACCAATGTTAATTTGCTGCAAAAAATGTAAGGTATTTTTGAGCGTTTCCAAAGTACGAATTTCATCACTACTTGTCTTCAGACCACTGATCATTTCGTAAACTTTGTTGCTCGCTTCAAAACCAATGATTTTTTTATCCAAATCAACATCCCATTTTTTGATTTCTTTTACCAATTCTTCCAACCTTCTCAAATTGATAGTAGGTTTTCCGAAAATTGCCCGCAAATCACTGTTAATCACCACTTCCAAGTTTTTGCGAAACAAGCGAGGAACATCTAAGTTTGCGATTTTTAGAACATTCATCAAGTGGTAATTGCTGTCATAAATCTTATGGTAAGAACTTTCTGCCTGTTCAAGACCCGCTTGGGCGATATTCCTCAAAATTTTTCGTTGCTCTTCCTTCAATAAGTCCCAAAAAGTGAATGCTCCTTTGTGTAAGTATCGAGGTTGATTCATGATATAGACGGATTCCACAATGCGACTTTGGTAAAATGCCTCTTTCATTTTTTGGTGCATTTCTTCAAAAGTTTCATCATCAATGATTTCTGAGGTATTGCCTACTATGTTGTGTTGTCCTAAATACAAGGCACCAAAGCTATAATCTGCTTTGGCATAGGTGATTTTGGAGCGAACACGCACCTTTCCAACTACCATTTTAATCTGACCTGCTTCATATTTATACAACACACCGCTCTCTGATTTGTAGTTCAGCACTTCAATATTTTCGGGTAGGTCTTCAAAAAGCGAATAGACAGCATGCTGCATACTTACTTTGTAAAGGCTTAATTTTGAAGAAATAACATATTTGTTGTAAACATCTGCTCCGTTTTCCAATGTTTTATCATTGCAGGGAGCCAAAGCCAATAGTTCTAAAAATGAAGGTTCTAAATCTATATTTGCCTCTAATCCTGCTAATTGAATTGCACGAGCTGCATATTGTAGAATCTGCTGTGCTTCAATGCGTGCAATATCATCGAAAAACCAACCACAACTGGTAAACATCAACAGCGCATGGCGTTGCATCTCCAACATTCTGACAATCTTAGTCCTATCTTTTCCTTCAATGGGTTTTCTACACCAATCAGCAAGAAACTTATCCAATTTTTCTTCCGACCTATCCAAAATTACTTCAATAAAAGCATCCCGCATTTCCCAAGGGTAGGCGGTAAAAGACTTCATTTCCTGCTCATATACTTTTTTTAGTTCATCCCTTAGCCAATTCAAAGCTTCTCTCAAAGGCGCACGCCATAATTGGTGGTGGTGATCATTGCTTGTACAGCCACAATTGCTGCGCCAACGCTCGATTCCGTGGACACAACTCCAAGAGGAATCTTCGTGAATCAACACTTCATGTTTGGGAGGAAATTTTTCTAAAAATTCCCCATAATTGGTCAAATGCGCCAACTCGTGTGATTCGATATAACCAATGGCATACGATAGTGCCATATCACCATGTTTGTGGTGGTGTCCATAACTTTCGCCATCCGTAGCAATGTTGATGATTTGTGGGTTATCGTCATACATATTGGCTGTCCCTGCCAAACGATAGGCAAAGTTTTTACCGCTGTTCAAAAGCCTCTGAAAAGCCACATCTTTGGCTACATGACCATCATAGAAAAACAAGGCAATCGAACGTCCTGATGGTAGTTTGCACCAATAGGGTTTTTTGGTGTCAATTCTGCTGCCATTCACATTTATCCATTCCTCTGCATCCAACAACTTGGCTTTGTGTGCCTGTTGTGGTGCTAGGATAGTGAACTTAATGTCGTAGTCGACCAATACTTCCAAGGTAGCCAAATCCACAGCCGTTTCTGCCAACCACATTCCCTCAGGTTTGCGATTGAAGCGGTGCTCAAAATCCGCAATACCCCAAACGACTTGAGTTATTTTATCCTGTTCATTGGCAAGTGGCATGATGATGTGGTTGTACACTTGAGCCAAGGCATTGCCGTGTCCCGAAAATTTTTGCTGGCTAGCGTGATCTGCCTCCAAAATGGGAAAATACACCTCTGGTTTGTGTTCTTCGAGCCAAGAAAGTAAAGTTGCACCAAAATTGAAACTCATATTGGCGTAGTTGTTCACAATATTGGTGATGTTTTTTTCATCATCCAAGATTCTTGAAGCAGCATTTGGGCCATAACATTCTTCGGTAATCCTTTCGTTCCAATCGTGGAAAGGACTTGCAGATTCTTGTATCTCAATGGTTTCCAGCCAAGCGTTTTCTCGTGGCGGTTGGTAGAAATGTCCGTGTATGCAGATATATTTATTTGTCATGGGGTAAAAATAGTGAAAAGAGAAATAAGTAGGATGGAATTTATTCCGCCAAATAAAACTTTATCTGATGTCTAAATAGTAAAACTGCAAAAATGAAGTTTTAGTTAGTTATTCCTTTCCAAAATAACTTCCCATTTCTCTAATCAATGAGTCTGTACCTTCAATAGTAGGTTGATAATCTCCAAATGTTTTCATTGGAATTTTTAATTCCGATAACTGTTTCACCACATGTTCTGGTCCGATATTATTGTCATGCAGTATTAGTGTTGGTTTCATGGCCAAAATTGTTTCTGCACTCAATGCCCTGTGATAGCCAATTGTAGGTAGTTGTTGTATCTGAGGAGGGTAAGTGCTTGACAAATCCACTGCAACAATATTTTTTTGTGCTTTCAAAGCAAATATTATTTCTGAGTATTGTTTGGAAATACAAACAATCCTTTGTTGGGTTTCATTTTTTTCGTTTTTATTGCTAAACCTTCCGCAACTCATAAATGTCAGGGTAGTCAGCAGGAATAAAATGTTGGTTCTCATAGGTATAATATTAAAAAAAACCTACTTCTGAATTTAGAAGCAGGCCTTAGTAATTATTGGTTTCCGCATTGATTGTTTATATTACTTAAACCCACCCCTTACCCCTCCCAAGAGGGGAATTTCCCACTTGGTACAAGTATTCCCCTCCTTGGAGGGGCAGGGGTGGGTTGCGATTTATTCCTTTTTAATGCGAAGACCTATAATTAGAATTTGTATTTAAGATTTAAACCTCCAAAAAAATTGATTTCATTGGGTGCAGGAATATACGCATCAGATAATTGATTCACAAATACCATATTGTAGTACTGCGTCCCCAAGATATTGTTCGCTCCTGCGTAAAGATCAAACTCAAAATACCTGATGCTTTTGTGGTAACTTAATTTTGCGTTGAGCAAACTGTACGAATTGGTTTTATATAAGCCGTCAGAAGTATAAGGCATACTACTGCGGTAATTGTAATAGACATTTCCATATAGACCAATTTTTGTCTCTACATCAATTCCTGCATTGAAGACTGTGGGTGCTACTCCAGCTACTGCTTTTCCTGAATAATCCTCCACAATTGTACTGTCTTTATTAGCAGAGTTTTTCCCAATTTTTTGGAATTGATAATTCTCATATTCAAAATCAGAATAGGTGAAGTTGACAAAAGGTTGTAGCAGTTTAATAAATCCGGTGTTAGATTCTATGGCTTTATAACTCAACAATACTTCAAGTCCATTGTTATTTAAACGGCCACCATTCACTATATACGAGTATAAAGTAGCTGTATTTTCTGGATTTTGAACCGTAATTGTTGTAAACTTGTCTTCATACTTTACATTGAAGATAGCTGCCGTATAAAACAATCTATTGTCCATGAAACTACCTTTTGTTCCCAACTCAATTTGAGTCCCTTTTTCTGGTTTCAAACCTGTATTTAACTCACCTGTTGTAGCAATTAAGATATTTCCGCTTACCGGAGCTTTATAGCCAGTAGAATAAGAAATATAAGCAGAAGCAACACTGTTTATGTTCTTGTTAATGGCAATAGTAGGTGAAACCAAATTGTTGTACTTGTTTTCATAGACTTGTAATTTGGTATTTTCTGGTGTATTATTGCTCAATCCCCACAAGCGATCTTCTAAACGAATGCTCATGTTACTTACGCCCACTCCGGCGGTTAAACTAAACTGCATGGGTAAACCCAAAGTCCATTGAGTGAAATAGGAATAGGTAGAATTCGCAGTTGCTTGATTGCTACGAATGCTGGTTATAGTATTGTAACCACTAAGATTGGTACTGTCTGTACCCATACCAAACCCTAGAGTTGAAGCATTCATTTTTTGGGCTTCTATTCCTGTAATACCTGTTAATTTAATTTTCTCAGATAGCTGAAATTTCTTTTCAAACACAGAGCGTAAACCATAATTCAATGGTAATTTATCAGTCCACCCTCCAGCAGAACTTTGGTCACTGTTTTGTGACGAACCAAAAATTGTGGTGGTGTTTGAGATATTCTTATTGAATCGATACGTATGTCCTAAGCCTGCTCTGAACGTTCTAACCGCCGAGTGTGCATTATTCTGAATGTATCTTGAATTTCCCGAATAATCTAAGGTTTCGTACTGTTCTTTTGTTAATTCGCCATTGCGTTCGTCATAACTGTCCGCATAACCAAAATAAGTGGTGATGGATTGTTTATCATTCAAACGAAAATCTCCCATCAAATTCACAAAGTCTTTTTGTGAGTTGGTGTGGGGCATGAATCCGTCAAATTGCTGATGGCCGTAGTTGAGCAACAGCGAAGAATTCTCTGCTCCAATACTCAAGCGAGTGGTGGTTCTCAACAAACCATAACTTCCTGCCATAACTTCCTGATCGATAGAGGTGGTGTTTTTAGGAGCTTGTTCCGTCTTCATATTGACAACTCCTGCAATGGCCAAACCGTATAAACTCCCTGATGGACCTTTCAGAATCTCGGTATTTGAAACAGAGCCAAAATCAATATCATCCATCACTGTAATACCTTCAGCATCGGTAATTGGAATACCGTTGAGATACATTTTGACACCCTGACCGTCAAAGTTGTTGCTCACACCTCTGAATCCCATTCCGCCGCCATAACCTCTGATATTGATTTGTTGTCCACCAGACTGCGTTCTACGCTGCATAGTTACACCTGGTACATTGGTATTGATGGCATCATCGAGATAGAGTCCTGTGGCTCTTTTCAGAGCCATTTTTTCTATTTTTACAATAGAACTTGGTTGTTCCAGTTGTGATTTGTTGGGGTTTGAAGTGGCTGTAACTTCTACTGTACCCAATTTTTGTGAATTAGGCATCATGGTGATTTGAATCATACCACCATCCTTACATTTAAAATATTGTTGCAGCGTTTTATAGCCTACAAAAGTTATCTTTAAAAGAACCGAGTCGGTACAATTTATGGTAAACTCACCGTTTTTATCAGTTACAACTCCTTTCGAATTGTTAATAAAAATATTAGCTCCAATCAAAGAAGTTCTTTCGAGTCCGTCAACTACTCTTCCTTTGAGTTGACTGGTTTGTCCAAAGGTTAGCAATGAACAAACCATCATCAATACGAAAAAAAATGAATTTTTCATTTTGTTCTGTTTAATTCGTTATAAATTTTTGTTAATAAAAAGACATACCTTTCCCTTCCTTAACAAGAATCTTAATAAGGGTAAAGGAAGTAATCTGAAATAGAATTAAACAGTATCTGGCGGAGGAGTTGAATTTTCAATAAAAGGTGAAGAATAAAAACTATTCAAATCATGGTAATCTGATGAAATTTGAGATGATTGAGTAGTGAATTGATAACAAAATAAATCAGAAGTATATACCGATTTGAATATTTTGACAACTTTACTGAGCGGACTATCCGAGGTATTAGATTCCTGCTCCATTTTCTTTCGAATCATTTCATCTAACTGGGCAAAAAGGATAGCTTCTTCTTTATCATTCACACAATATAATTGAATAGAATCTTGAAAATTTTCTACCCGAACTATATCAAACATATTATTGCCCAAACGAAATTCTATATCCGGTCTTATCCATTCTAATTGCTCATACTCATTTTGAGAGAAACTAAAAAAATGTAATTCATCTTTGGGAATACCTGCCTTTATTTGATGTTTTATATCTTTTCTGATATGATATTGCTCAATTTTGAAGACAATAAAAATCCCTGTCATATTATATATGACTACAATCAACATCAATATTGGCAGGGATTTTTTCAGCATTTTATGTTAATTCAAAGAATCAATATTTATGGAAATTTGCCTCTTTTGTACAATCACTCGGTTTTATATCGCAAATGTACAGGAAATTTTTAAGTTTATATATTGGGTGCATTTTTTTCATTATCAATTAATTAATGGTTGATGCACAATAAGGACGTTTCAAATAATTGATATCTCTATATGATTTACCTTTTATCTCAAATTTCACCAAAACAATTCAAATGACCAAAGCTTTTTGACAGTATTAGAAATTTTTCTCTCAGATTTTAATTGGCAAGAAAAAGAACACCCAATGTTAAGCTTTTTTTAAGTGAATACAAACACATTTTTATGTTCTTGTTAATTCGTTGAAATGGGTTTTATCAATCAATAAAAGCACTTAGGTTTGAAGTAACACTTAATTTTTTATACTTCAAAATCTGCTTATTATGCGAATACTCATTGCTACGGATGCTTGGACACCTTTGGTGAATGGTGTAGTGAGAACTTACCAAACGGTAACCAAAATATTGAAGGAAAAAGGAGATGAAATATATTTTGTTACACCCGAAAATTCTCCCACGATTCCATTTCCCCTCTATCCCGAAATAAAACTTACCTTATTTGCCCGCAATAAAGTGGAAGCAGCGATAGACAAATTTCAACCCGATGCCATTCACATTGGTACAGAAGGCCCTATTGGTCTGGCTACCCGTCAAATCTGCCTTCAACGGCAACTGCCTTTCACTACTTCCTATCATACTCGGTTTCCTGTTTACCTCCGTCAATACCTACACATACCACTTTCGTGGAGTTATCCTTGCTATCGCCGTTTCCACGCACATTCTTCCCATGTATTGGTTCCTTCCGAAAGCATGAAGGAAGAACTCGACAACCGAAAATTTGAAAATGTAAAAGTATGGTCAAGAGGTGTAGATTTAGAGGTCTTCAAACCCATCAAAAGTGAGGTGTATGAGGGACTTCAAAAACCAATTTTACTATATGTGGGACGGGTTTCTTACGAGAAAAACATTGAAGCATTTTTGTCACTCTCCAATGTAGGAACAAAAGTAGTCGTTGGTGATGGCCCTCGTTTGGCTAAACTGCAAAGAAAATATACGAACGTAGTGTTTGTTGGGTATCAAAATGGTGATAAATTGGCGGCTTATTATGCCAATGCAGATGTGTGTGTATTTCCAAGTCTGACAGACACCTTTGGATTGGTGTTGCTAGAAGCTTTGGCTTGCGGGACACCTGTTGCAGCTTTTCCCGTCACAGGCCCAAAAGATGTCATTGGTGATGCATCAGTTGGAGCATTGGATATAGATTTGTCAAAAGCGGTTGAAAAAGCCCTGCAAGTCAATCGAGAAAATTGTCTTCCTTATGCCAAGCAATTCACTTGGGAAAACTGCGCACTGCATTTTCGACAATTTTTAGCGAAATTTACGGAAGATAAAGAGGTAAAAGGTCTTCCATACCAAGATGTTGAAACAATAGAAAGGATTTCTGTGAGCCAAGATGTATAGTACAAGGCGGCCTTATAAATTTCATAAAAAAAACCTATGATTCGTTTACTCCAAATAACATTTATATTTATTTTTCTTGTTTCCTGTAAAACCAATTCAACCCATGCTGATTTGTCCTCTGTAGGTAAAATCAACATGGTTGTTCCCAAACAACCCAATCCCTCCAAAACCGTGCGAACCATCGCTTTTGGATCTTGCAACCATCAATACGATGCCCAACCGCTTTGGCAATCCATAAATACTTACCATCCAGATTTGTGGATATGGCTGGGGGACAATATTTATGGAGATTCTGCAAATAAGGACTACATGGAGAAACAATATAATTTGCAACTCAAAGTAAAAAGATACCAAAAACTAATGAAATCAACGGCTATTGTCGGTATTTGGGATGACCATGATTATGGATTGAACAATGGGGGAAAAGACTTTGATGCTAAAAATCAAAACAAAGAACTGATGTTGGATTTTTTGGGAGTGCCAACAAATGCAGCTGTTAGAAGTAGGGAAGGAGTTTACCAATCCTATACACTCGGCAATGCAGGAAAACAAGTAAAAATCATTTTGTTGGACAGTCGATATTTTAGGGATGATCCAAATAAGTTATTGTTTGGAGGATATAAACCTAATTTGGAGGGGACGATTTTGGGGGAAGAACAGTGGGTATGGCTCGAAAGCGAACTGCAAAATAGCACTGCCCAATTGCACATTATTGGCAATGGCATCCAGATTATTCCAGAAGAACACAATTATGAAAAATGGGCAAATTTTCCCAACGAGAGGCAGCGATTGTTTGACCTCATCAAAAAGACCCAAGCCAAAGGGGTAATCCTGTTGAGCGGTGACCGACACATTGGCGAAATTTCTAAATTGGAGGTGGAAGGCATAGAGTATCCAATTTATGAGTTTACTTCCAGTGGCTTGACCCATGCTTATACCAACTTTAAAGGGGAAGCCAATAAATACAGAGTAGGAGAAGTGGCCAGTGAGCTGAATTTTGGCGTATTGCAGATAAAATGGGGAGAAACCATTGAAGTGAAAGCTTTGATGCGTGGATTGGATAACAAAGAAATCAATACATTTACATGGAATTATTGAAGAAAAGTTGGAATACTATGCAAGTCACCATTGATAGCCCAAAGGTAACAGATATAAAAGCGATTCGCCGATTGTTTGTCAAAACAATTCACCATACTTTTGAACAAGAGCAAATACAACCCATCAGTGCTACTGAAATTGAAGAAGAAATTGAAGGACAATTGAATACACTGCAACAGTATTTTCAAACAAATGGATCTGAGGCATTTTATTTGGTAGCGAGATATGGTGAGCAGATTGTAGCGACTGCAGCGTATGGCAAACCAAACCGAATCATCACCGAAAATTTAGCCCTTGATTATGTCCAAGTTCCCGAAATCAAAAGTGTCTATGTACTTCCCGCTTTTCAGGGAAAGGGAATTGGTAGTTTGCTCTTCAAAAAACTGGTAGAAACGCTTCAACGTAGAAGCATCCAAAAATTTTGTCTCGACAGTGGGTACAGAACTTCTCAACAATTTTGGCGAAAAAAATTGGGTAGGCCCACCTTTACCCTTAGAAATTATTGGGGAAAGGATGCCCATCACATGATTTGGTACGTTCTGATATAGAGATATTTATAGTTTGATTTGAGGATAAAGGCTTCAAAAATTTTTGAAATTCAACTGACAAAGGCAAAAATTGAAAAACCAAGTCGGCATTTTTATTATATTTACACACCGCACTCTTTCATGCCATTTGCACCTAAAAGCAAACAATTCAAACTACAAAATCATCTATTATGAGCAATTCTGCAAGCACAGATGCAGTAAACGAACAGCCTTTTCATGAAGAAGAACTCAGCCGAGATTTGGGGCTGACCACCGCCTTAGCCATTGGTGTTGGTACCATGATTGCCGCAGGTATTTTCACCCTTTCTGGCTTGGCTATCAGGAATGTAGGCTCTGCTGCCATTCTCTCCTTTTTGTTGGCAGCACTTGTAGCCTTATTCACCGCCCTGACCTATTGCGAATTTGTATCCATCTATCCCCGTTCTGGCGAAGGTTATTTGTATGCCCGAAAAACCTATCCCGCACCCTTGGCTTATTTTGTCGGTTGGGCTTTGTTTTTGGGATATGCTTCCTCTTGTGCTTTCTACATTGCGAGTTTGTCGAGCTACTTCAATGAATTTTTGTGGCATTCTCCCGTAGAACAACTGTCTGGAATCGTTGCTTTGATTGCCCTCACGATGTTGAACATCAAGGGAACAAAAGAAAGTGGAAGTTTCCAGGTCATCGTTACGGTAGTGAAAGTATTGTTGTTGATGTGGTTTGTCATTGGAGGTTTGAGCCATGTCAATCCCCAAGAAGTCATCGAGAAATTTAGCACCGATGTCGTGCAAATCGTTAGCACCTCCGCTTTGGTTTTCATCACCTTCTTTGGGTTTTCCGCCATTGCAGCCTCGGCAGGAGAGGTGAAAGACCCTGTAAAAAATATTCCACGAGCCATCTTTTTATCTATGGGAATTGTCACTGTTTTATATACAATGGTGGTTTTGGTTATTTTGGCTGCAAATCTCACCGAATACAACGAAGCGGCAATGGGTGTAGCTGCAAAAATGTTTTTGGGGGGTGTAGGCGGCATGGTCATCATTGCAGGAGGTTTGTTTTCTATGATTTCTGCCTCCAATGCCTCGATCATGGCAGGTTCAAGGGTGGCATTGGCGATGAGTCAATTGGGGCATTTTCCAAAAGAATTTGGGACCATCAATCCCCGAACACGCACCCCCATTATCGCCACTTTTTTAGTTGCAGGCAGTATTTTGATATTTGTATTGCTGCTGCCCTTAGAAGATTTGGCGCATTTTGCCGATACGGTCTTATTGTTGGTTTTGATATTGGTCAATGCCGCATTAATCGTGCACCGCCGTAAATTTCCCGACATGGTGCGTCCCTTCAAAGTTCCATTAGTGCCGATTTTACCAGGCTTGGGTATTGTCTTCAACATTTACCTATTGAGCCAAATTTTCCACCATCCGCTTCCTGTTGCTTTGGCCTTTGGTGCATTGCTGCTCGGTATGGTTGGTTTTTTGATGTGGAAAGGAACGCAGTCAGAAGCAGACTCATTGCCTGGTGAAGAATCAAGGGTGGCTGTCGGTCATTACAGCCTTACCTCTGATGAAAAAGAAGCCTTTAGGGTCTTGGTACCGATTTCAAATCCCGCTACTTTAGATAATTTGATGAAACTCGCTGCTGCTATTGCCAAAGAAAAAGGGGGCGAAGTAGTCGCCTTGAGGGTCGTCAATGTACCCGAACAAACGCCTGTGCGGGGCAATCACCGCCGATTGGTGGAGGAGGAGCAAGGGCTTTTGGATAGCGCAGACCAAAGTGGTGAAAGACATGGCGTTCCTGTGACTTCTTTGGTCTGCATCGCACACAATACCGCTAGAGCCATCTTGGAAATTAGCCGCCGCCATGATTGCGATTTGATAGTAATGGGTTGGAAAGGTTTTTCTACGAGAGGCGAAAAAATACTGGGGGAAATAACCGATGCCGTTGTCACACACGCCCGCACCGATCTCATGCTCGTCAAAATCCCCAAAACGGGACTTCAACTGCAAAGTATTCTCCTCCCAACGGCTGGCGGTGAACATGCTCGTGCCGCCGAACAATATGCGGCATCCATTGGTAGAATGTATGAAAATGGTAGTGTAACCGTTTGTAGTGTGCAACCGAAAGACATCAATGCGGAAAAATCCATTGAAGTGAGAGCACAATTGGAGGAGGCAGTTCTAAGGGTTGGTACTAAAAAAGGAGTAAAGGTCAACAGCAAAATTATCCATCATTCCGACATCACCAAAGGAGTAATCGAAGAGGGCAAAAACTATGATGCTATCATGGTCGGTGCGACTCGTGACAGCATTTACCCCCAAATCCTCTTCGGTAGTATTCCCGAAAACATCGCCAAAGGTTCGGAGAATACCGTGATTATGGTGAAACACTACCATCCTGTGAAGGCTTTGTTGGGTAGGGTGATAGGGGAGTAGCAGCGAAACTTTGTCAAGAGTCGGAGAACTTTGACAACAGTATTCGTTGCCCACGAATTAATTCGTGGGCAACGAATAGGCTACAAATAGGAATTCACGCATCATAATAAAATGCTGCCTTAAACTCCTTCATCTCTTCCTCAAAACCCTTCTTCTGATGGTTTTCTTCTTGTTTCAGAATATAATTGCGAACCTGCTGTACATTCCTTGGACTAACCGAAATAGCACCATATCCCACTTGCCAAGTAAAATGTTCGTCTGTCAATTGCATTTCATTGACCCAACGAGAAGAACTGCCTTTGATGTTTTTGACCACATCACTCAATGCTTCTGTGGGTTTGAGGCAAATCAAACAATGCACATGGTCTTCCACACCATTGATGAGGTCTATTGTGTATTCGTGTTCATTGGCTTTGTGGCGCATAAACTGAAAAACCCGTTTGCGAATAGGTTTGTTTAGCAATGGATTTCTATATTTGGTCGACCAAACGAGATGAATCCAAATCTGGTGAAAAGTGTGCATGGTATTGTTTTTTGATGGGTTTGATACTTAAATTTTCTGAAAACAAAAGGGTGAAAATAAGGCAAAATTTTGGTATTCCTCATCCCAATCTCCATTCGTTGCCCACGAATTAATTCGTGGGCTATGAATGGTGGGCAACGAATAGGGTATCTACCAACCCCCTGTTCCTCCAACCACCCCTCCACATCGACCTCCCAAGCCTGCAAAACCTGAACCGCTGTTCCTGCATACTGCATCACAATCGGAATCTGCTGAAATTGAAGTGCAATCAACACCACCTCTTTCGCCAATTCTACCGAAGCCTTTCTATCGGGCTTGCTTTGCAGGTAAAAAACACTGAGATTGACCATCGTCATGGCTACCCCATTCGTTGCCCACGAATTAATTCGTGGGCTATGAATGGTGGGCAACGAATAGGGGTATCTACCCACCCCCCTGTTCCTTCAACCACTCCTCCACATCTACCTCCCAAGCCTTCAAAACCTGAATTGCTGCTCGTGCATACTGCATGACAATCGGAATCTGCTGAAATTGAAGTGCAATCAACACCACCTCTTTTGCCAATTCTACCGAAGCCTTTCTATCGGGCTTGCTTTGCAGGTAAAAAATACTCAGATTGACCATCGTCATGGCTAAGTTGGGTAAAAAGGCTTGTGGATTCGCCTGTGCCAATCTTCGATAGATGTCTAATGCTTCCTGATAGGCTTCAAGGGCGGCGGCGAACTCATTTTTAGCACTGTGTAAATTAGCCAAATTATTCAAGGTCATCGCTACATCGGGTAAAAAGGCTTGTGGATTCGCCTGTGCCAATCTTCTTCTGATGTCTAAGGCTTCCTGATAGGCTTCAAGGGCGGCGGCGAACTCATTTTTAGCCCTGTGTAAAATCCCCAAATTATTCAAGGTACCAGCTACATCGGGTAAAAAGGCTTGTGGATTCGCCTGTGCCAATCTTCTTCTAATGTTTAAGGCTTCCTGATAGGCTTCAAGGGCGGCGGCGAACTCATTTTTATCACTGTGTAAAACCGCCAAATTATTCAAGGTAGTAGCGACTGCGGGTAAAAAGGCTTGTGGATTCGCCTGTGCCAATCTTCGATAGATGTCTAAGGCTTCCTGATAGGCTTCAAGGGCGGCATCAAGGCGGTGGATTTTTTGATATGCAGTTGCCAATGCTCCCAATAACGAAGTGTGCTTTTCTTTGTCGAGAAAGTGGAGGAGGTTTTCACCAAAGGGAATCAAATAGGTTCGGAGGGACACATTGTGGTTTCCTTCGTATAGAAAGCTGCCCACCGATTCTGCAAAGGGGAGGTATTCTGTTTCATAGTCGGCGATGACCCATTTTTGGTGCAGCACTTCCCGAATCACTCGGTGCATACTGTAGAGTGTGCTGCCATTTTCCTGTTCTTCTCTGTCCAACCAACCTTTTTGCGCCAACTTTTTGGCGGCATTCATATAGGCATACCATTCTACATCGTCTTTGTCGGGATGTAAGCCCCACAACATCAACACGAAATCCAAAGAAACAAACTGAGGAGGCACTAAAGTCCACAATCGCAGCAGCTTTTCCTCTTTTTCGGACAGTTCACCCAATTGGAAAATCTCCACCAAATAGGGGAATACCTGTTCGATGTTTTTGCCTTGTCGGTGTGGGCTGCTGATAGCGGTTTCATAACCCAATTGCAGGCTGTTTTGCAGTTTTTGTTCCAGTCGTTGCAGAGGAATATTGAGGTGTTGGGCGGTTTTGGCGTAGAGTTCTATGGAGAGGGTGTGGTAGCCGAGGGCTTTCAGCAGTCGGTGGATGAGTGCTGTATTTTCGACTGTGACAGAGTGCGTATAGTGTTGGATAAACAGTTGATAGGCGGCATTTTCAGACAAAAAACCCAGTGGGATTTCTTCATATCCTCCGATGCTTTGACGAGAAGTGACCAATACCTGCCATTCGGGAGGAGTGGGGATTTCTCGGATTTGGCTCAGGGCAGCCGTTGCATTGTCTATCACCAATAAGTTCGGCTTTTCGGGTTTTACCAATTGCCGCATCGCCGAAAAAATCAACTTCAATTGGTCGTCGGCAGATAGATTGCTCCCTTCAAAATTCAATTGCAGGGAGTTCAACAAATCCACATCGTTCAAAAAAATGGCTTGCGGATTGTCGTCTTTTTGCGTCAGCCAAACGAAGTGTAGGTATTTGTCCTTGTTTTTTTCGACAAATGCCTGCGCCAAGGTCGTTTTACCATGACCTCACTCAAATTCACTGGTGGAATAAAGGTCAGTTTTTGCGGAATTTTGCGTTCTTCATTGAAGTAGTTGTGGTGGGTGATGATGTCGCCTTGATGGAAATTACCCGTGACGGTGATGTTGCTATTTTGTATGATGTTTTTTTCCATAATTCTTTGTATTAAATCCCCATCCGTAGCCCACGAATTAATTCGTGGGCTACGGATGGGGTATAGATGGGACATGGATGGAGCATGGATAGCTATTTATTGATTGTTGTATCCCCTTGACGAAAATTCCCACCAACATGAATCGTGCTTCCCTGAATCACATTTTTGCTGTTCACAATCGAAACACTTTCCCCTCTCTTTTTCTTCGCTTCAATTTCTTTTGCCATCGCTTGAATGTGCGTTTCCAACTGAGCATCATCTTCTATGGCTACTTCAAGTGCAGCTTTGACTTGGTTTTGGCGGGCATTGCTATCGGGTTTCTCTTGGAGTTTCTCGACTACTTCTTTGGGTTTATCCTCCGCTTCTTTCAGAAAAATGGGCTTGACCCATTTGATGGATTCTTCGGAAAATTCATTAGTGAAATCTTTGAAGGATTTGGTGTCGGCAAAGGTTTTTGCCATGTAGGCTACAACGGTACTGATGGCTGCAATAGTGATGGGATCCATAGTGAAATGTATTTGTAAATGGTGATGAATTTTAAATTGTAGGCAATATCCTAAAAATTAGGGAAATAACAAAAATTACTTTTTAGTAGTATTGGACTTTGGACGAAAGAAGTGAGAAGCAAGATGTCAAGATTTGGTAATCAATGATTTACTTGTTTTTGTCGTTTAATCGTAAATCATTTATTATCAACTGATTAATATCTCACTTCTCGCATCTCTGCTCCCTCGTCCAAAGTCTAAAGCAGTAGTCTTTACACAAATTGAAAGAACACTTTGCCCATTTGCAGTGTTGTTCTTTGATTTTTCGTATTATCGCAGTTTGATTTTCACAGACATTGAAACAAACATTTTTATCAAAAAAATAATCAATCAATATGCAATTTGAAACAAAAGTAGTGAGAGCAGGCATCAAGCCCGACCCAACAACAGGTGCGATTGTGCCACCGATTTACCAAACAGCTACTTACGTATTGGAGGAAGTAGGCAAAGACAAGGGCTTTGACTATACCCGTTCTTCAAATCCTACTCGCTCGGTATTGGAGGCAAATTTGGCGGCATTGGAAGGTGGGGAGTATGGCGTGTGTTATGCTTCGGGAATGTCGGCGGTAGATGCAGTGTTTAGAATGTTCAAGGCGGGTGATCACTTTGTGATGAGTGATGATGTGTATGGCGGTGTGACTCGTTTGTGCAATCAGATTTTGACCAAGTACGGCATGACCTTTACCTACGTCAATACATCTGACCTATCGACCATTGAACCTGCGATTCAAGAGAACACCAAAATGATTTGGCTCGAAACACCTACCAATCCATTATTGAAGGTGACAGACTTGGAAGGAGTGGCCGCAATCGGTAAGAAACACGGTATTTTGACGGGTGTGGACAATACTTTTGCAACGCCTTATTTGATGCGACCATTGGAGATGGGCATTGACATTGTGCTGCACAGTACGACCAAATATTTGAGTGGTCACAACCAAATTATTGGCGGTGCGGTCATCACGAATCACCAAAATGTGTATGACGAATTGAAGTTTGTGCAGAAGAGTTTGGGAGCGATTCCAAGCCCATTTGATTGTTGGTTGACTTTGTCGGGCATCAAAACTTTGGCTTTGAGAATGGACCGACATTCTGAGAATGGTATGGCGGTTGCCAAGTTTTTGGAGGCGCATCCTAAGGTGTCGAAGGTGAATTATCCAGGGTTGGAAAGTCACATCAATCACGATGTAGCCAAACGTCAGATGAAGTCTTTTGGTGGGATGATTTCGTTTGAGTTGAACGGTGGAATTGAAGCGGGAAGAACATTGATGAACAGTGTAGAGCTTTGTTATCTGGCGGAAAGCTTGGGGGCTGTCGAAACGATGGTGACGCATCCTGCAACAATGACGCACGCAGGAGTACCGAGAGATGACCGATATGCAAGGGGCTTAACAGATAGCTTGGTGCGTATTTCTGTGGGTATTGAAGCGATTGAAGATATTCTTGCAGATTTGGAGCAGGCATTGGAGAAAGTGTGATTGTTTAATTGACTAAAATCATTCAACACAGGCAAGTTTTCTGGCCAATAACTGAACTAAATTGTCAAGAAACTGTAATTTTTTTTAACTTATAGCTTAACAATGGGGGTTTGTTGAAGAAACATGCCCGAAAACAAGTAGATGCTACCAAAACGAAAAGCTTTTGGTAGCATTTTTGATGTCTATACTAAATATAGATACACACATATCACAAATTAAAAATTCATTGAATGAAAGGAGTTGTTTTTACAGAGTTTCTAGAAATGGTGGAGGATAAGTTTGGTTATGAAACAGTTGATTCGATTATTGTTAAATCAGAAATAAAATCTCAAGGTGCCTATACTTCAATAGGTACATACCCTTCTTCGGAAATGTTTGCATTGGTTGAACAATTAAGTGATGAACAAAATATTCCTATTCCCACCTTGCTGAATGCTTTTGGTAATTATTTGTTTCATCGTTTTGCGAAAATCTATTCATTTGTATTTGAAGGAATGAAAACCTCTTTTGAGCTCTTGGAAAGCATTGAACAACACATTCATGTTCAGGTCAAAAAACTGTATCCAGATGCCGAACTGCCGAATTTTAGTGTTCGTAGAGAAGGAGCGAATAGGTTGGTGATGATGTATCAATCAGAGAGGGCTATGGGAGATTTGGCGGTTGGTCTTATTCAAGGATGTTTGGAACATTTTGGCGAGACAGCAAGCATAAGGAAGACAAATGAAACGGAGGATGGTAAGAAAGTTAAGCTCACAATTGAAAAATAGTATCATAGTAAGGAGGCCTCTTGACAAAGCTTTGGATTAAGAATTTGGTGAATAATAGAGATAATATCATCGAATATTTATCCAACTGGATAGTGTTTTTGATGACGGTACTTTATAAAACACATATCATTAATGAAAATTTCGTTCAATGAAAGGAGTCGTTTTTACAGAGTTTTTAGAAATGGTGGAGGATAAGTTTGGTTATGAAACAGTTGATTCGATTATTGTTAAATCAGAGGTGAAATCTCAGGGTGCTTATACTTCAATAGGTACATACCCTTCTTCGGAAATGTTTGCATTGGTTGAACAATTAAGTGATGAACAAAATATTCCGTTTTCCACCTTGCTAAATGTATTTGGAAATTATCTGTTTCATCGTTTTGCGAAAATTTACCATCCGCTTGGCTTTGAAGAAATGAAATCCTCTTTTGATCTTTTAGAAAGCATTGAAGAACATATTCATATACAGGTACAAAAATTATACGCAAAATCTGAATTGCCTACTTTTAGTACCTACCGAGAAACTGAAAATCGATTGGTAATGATGTATCAATCAGAGAGAGCTATGGGGGATTTGGCAGTTGGCCTTATTGAAGGATGTTTGAAGCATTTTGGTGAAACGGCAAGTATAGAAAAGGTTAATATAACAGAAGATGGCAAAAAAGTTAAACTTACGATTGAAAAATATTAGACATGAGTAGTAATGAAGCATTGTATCAAAGACGGTTTCAACGTGAGAAAATGGCTCGTCAAGAAGCCGAGAGGATACTGGAAGAAAAATCACTGGAGTTGTATCAGGTGAATAAGCAACTTAAAGAACTGAATGATAACTTAGAGGAGGGTATCTTAAAACGTACGCAAGACTTACAGACAAGTGAGTTACGTCTATCTACTTTGATTAGCAATCTTCATTCGGGTATATTATTGGAGGATGAAGATCGAAGGGTAGTGGTAACAAATGGTTTTTTCTGCAAAACCTTTCACATTGATGCACCTCCCGAAGCTTTGATTGGAATGGATTGTCGTGGCTCGGCAGAGATGTCTAAACATCTTTTTGTGGATCCAGAAGGATTTATTAATAGAGTGAATGAATTACTTGAATCCAGAAAGATATGTGTAGAAGAGAGGTTGTTTATGAAAGATGGACTGGTTTTGGAACGAGATTACATACCCATTTTTGAAAAAGATAGATACTTAGGCCATTTGTGGCAGTACCGAGATGTAACCCTAAGAAACATCGAACTACTGGAAATTGAACAGGCAAAAAGGATGGCTGAACAGATGCAAAAAGCAGAAAAACAGTTTTTGGCAAGTATGAGTCACGAAATTCGCACACCCTTGAATGCGGTGATTGGAATGGCCAACTTGTTGTACGATACCCGTCCTACGAAAGAACAAATAGAATTCCTTGATATAATTCAAACATCTGCCAATATTTTGCAAGCACTAATTTCTGATATTTTGGACTTGTCAAAAATTGAAGCTGGAAAGATTGAATACAATGAGAACCCAATTGATTTGGTAGGTTTGATTCGTGCGCTTCAAAAAACGTTTCAAATCAAACTGAATAGTAAAAACATTGAAGTAGAATCTTTTGTAGATACTGCTATTGAAAATTACATCTTGAGTGATCAAATGCTCATCAATCAAATACTGTTGAATTTATTGGGCAATGCCGAAAAGTTTACGGAGTCTGGAAGTATTGGCTTGCAGGTAAAATTGATGGAGAAGGATGGTGAAGACATGTTGCTAAAATTCAAGGTGTATGATACAGGTATTGGTATTGAAAAGAATAGACTCGGTGCTATATTTGAGAAATTTAAACAAGCGAACAATGAAGTTCGTGTGAAGTATGGTGGTACAGGTTTGGGATTGCCGATTACAAAGAAGCTAATTGAATTTTTGGGCGGAAAAATTACTGTAGAAAGTGAAGTCGGCAGAGGTACAACTTTTACATTCACGCTTCCTGTGAAAGATGCAGGTTTCAAAGATGAAAAAAAGTCAAAGAAGGTTATTGATAATTTTGAGTTGGATAAATTGTATATCCTCGTGGTGGAGGACAACAAGATGAATCGAAAGTATTTAGATGGTCTTTTCAAAAGGTGGAATGTACGTCACGAAATGGCAGTAAATGGGAAACACGCTATGGAGTGGGTCGACAAGCAACAGTTTGACCTCATTTTGATGGACATTCAGATGCCTGTCATGGATGGTTATCAGGCTACGATTGCGATTAGAAACAGTCACAACCTTAACAAAAATACGCCAATTATTGCACTAACAGCCTCGGCATTATTGGATCAGCGAGAAAAAGCCTTGTCTTTGGGAATGAATGGTCATATCACCAAACCTTTTACACCGACTCAATTATTGGAAGGTATCAAGACCTATGCACAGACATCGAACAATAAAGAAGGAATTGAAGCGAATGTATTTACCATTGAAGAAGATGTTGCTCTTGTTGAAAAAAATAAAGCAGTTGAAATAGAAGCATACAACCCTGATAGTGAATTTGTCTTTGTAGGGGAACTGGATAAAGATTATCTACATGAGTTTTACGAAGGCGATTTAGACTACATGATAGATATGTTTGAAAGCTTTTTTGAAAGCACTGTTTCAGAAGTACCTCATTTAAAGAAATATACGGAAGCCAAAAATTGGGAGGATTTGTCCAAATTGGCGCACAAAATTGCCCCTACTTTCTCGATAGTAGGCTTGACTTCCTTTGAACCCAAATTTAGAGAAGTAGAAAAGATGGTTGCAAGAGGTTCTACTGGTCAAGAACTGCTCGAATTGATGGATGAAATTGAAGCCGCTTTGCCTGAAAAAATAACTTTAATAGCATCCGAACTCAACCGGATGAAAGAATATCAATCCTAAAAAAAATATCCATGAAAATGCAATGTATCATAGTAGATGATGAATTGATGGCTCGTAAGTCACTTGAAAAATTATGCAGTAGAATTCCTGAAGTAGAAGTAGTCCAAATTTGCGAAAATGCAGAGGAGGCATTGGAAGTGTTGGAAAAAAAGGAGATTGACCTTGTCTTTTTGGATGTAGAAATGCCAGGCTTGACGGGTATTGAACTTTTAGACCACGTTTCGGTGATGCCTCAAGTCATTTTTACCACTTCAAAAACGGAATATGCTTTTGAAGCTTTTCAGTACGAAGCAACTGATTATGTACAAAAACCTGTGCGTTTTCCTCGGCTGCAACAAGCGGTGCAGAAAGCCATCGCTATCTATGAGAAAACCAACGATAATTCAATTGATGAAAGCAAAGGACTCAACGAAGAGGAAATCTACATCAAAGACAACAATCGGTATGTGCGTATCAAATACGACGATATGCTTTACGTTGAAATATCAGGAGATTATGCTACAATCTTCACTACAAAAAACCGCCACATTGTTCATAGTACCTTGAAGAACATGGAGTCTAAATTGCCTCAAAATCGGTTTCTGAAGGTGCATCGTTCCTATATCGTAAACTTGAATAAGATTATTGATATTGAAGACAATACTCTTGTCGTAGCAGATAAAGTGATTCCGATTAGCCGTTCAAACAAACCTATTTTAATGGATAGATTGAACCTATTGTAGTCCACCAAAAAATAACACACTATAAAATCCTAAGTGAATGAAATTAAATGTTTTTATTGTTGATGATGAAGTAATGTATAGCAAAATGCTGTCGTATATCTTCAACTCAAAGGAGGAATACAACCTTCATGTGTTTGCAAACGGTCAAGATTGCATTGCAAATTTAGCATTGAATCCAGATGTTATCTTACTGGATTATAGCTTGCCTGATGTAAGTGGGGAAATCGTATTGCAGCAAATCAAACAGTTCAACAAGGACATTTTTGTGATTGTTATTTCGGGTTCGGTAGATAAAAACACTCCAAAAAACATGTTGAAAATGGGAGCATTTGATTTCATTTCCAAAGATTTGAATACCAAATATAGGATTTTGAACATTGTCAATCTTCAAAAGGAGGTGCTAGTGCTTAGACAGGAAAAAGAAATTTTGTTGAAAAAACTAAAAGAGTAATCCATTTAACCTCAACAATAAAAAGTCCAATGTTGGATATCACACAAGATTAATATCGCCTTTCAATTTAGTACCACGGATGACCTTACACACACACAACCTTATCACACTGTACGAATTATCTTTAGCAGTTGGTGGATCTATTGAAACCCAAAAAAACTGTGAAGAGTTTGTAAAAGCACTCGTCACACAAAAGGGATATTCATTTGTATCTATATGGGCTCGGAATATTCCGAGTGTAGAGTTTAAAGAAGAACGATGCAGCGAAAAAAAATTCGATCTTTTATTTGCCTATCCCGCAGCAAAAGTTAGAGATATAAAACTCACCAATATTAATCACATTTGTCACCAACTTCAAACAAAGAATTTTTTTTCCGTATCCTCCTCTTCTCATTCCGAAGACTTCAATGCCTACATACATGAAAAAGAAGTAAAATCAGGAACTTATTCTTTCTTTAGACTAGGCAATTTTGGTTTTTTGAAAGCCTATACTGCTAATAGGCAAAAGCCCTATGATTCCACCGAATTATCACAGCTGCAAAATGTGATGAATAAATTTGCAGTCTCAGTAGAAGGATGTTTTGCGTATGAACGTGAAAGATTCAACAAAATGAAACTGGTCGAAAAAGAGTCTAAGCTCAGACAAGTGATTGATACTTCGTTGGATGCTGTGGTAATTATTGACGAAAAAGAGAAAATAATTGAATGGAGCAGACAGGCCGAAACCATTTTTGGGTACACAAAGGGCGAAGTTTTTGGTAAAAGAGTCGTGGATTTTATCATTGCACCAACTTACCGCCAATACTACCAACGAGCAGCTGATCAGTTCGTTAAAAATGAGACAAATACCTACTTTGACAAATTCCTAGAGTTGACTGCATTGCGAAAAAACCAAGTAGAATTTCCGATTGAAATGACCGTTTCGCATATCAAAATCAATGGGAAAGATTCTTTCAGTATGTTCTTTCGTGATATTACCAACCGAAAAAAAGATGAAAACGAATTGATTAGAGCCAAACATGAAGCCGAAAAAGCACGATTGGCCGAAAGACAGTTTTTGGCCAACATGAGCCACGAAATTCGCACGCCCATGAATGCAGTCATTGGAATGTCGCACCTACTGTATCAAAGCAATCTCACCGAAGTCCAAAAAGACTATGTAGATTCCCTTATGTTTTCGGCTGATAGTCTAATGGCGATTATCAACAATATTTTGGATTTGTCTAAAATTGAAGCAGGAGAACTTGAATTTGAGTCAAGCTCCTTCAATTTGTTCGAACTCCTAAAATCACTTCAATCCAGTTTTCAATATAAAGTAAAAGAAAAACCTATTAGTGTAGCTTTTTCATTGGACTACAAAATCGAAAATCAAATCATCGGAGACCCGACTCGCTTGAATCAAATCCTTATCAACCTACTCGGCAACTCGGCAAAGTTCACCCCACAAGGCTCAATCGGCATAGATGTCAGACTATTGGAGGAAACCCACGATACCTATTTGATACAGTTTAATGTCCATGATACAGGCATTGGAATTCCTCTTGAAAAACTACCGCTTATTTTCAAAAGCTTCAAACAGGTAGATAATCAAGTGACCCGAAAATATGGAGGCACAGGATTGGGGCTTTCCATCGTCAAGGAACTGGTAGAAAGGCAAGGAGGAAACATTGAAGTGAAAAGCAAAGAAGGTGAAGGTACTGAATTTTGCTTCCGTCTGTTATTCGGAAAAGATGGCAAAAAAGGACTTAGAAACCTTAAAACTGAGTTGAAAATGGAAACTTCCTTTTCGCTCGAAAAAGTACGGGTATTGGTGGTAGAAGACAATGATATGAATCAAAAGTTGATTACCAAAATATTGAAAATTTGGAATGCAAATTTTGATTTGGCAGTCAATGGATTAGAAGCAGTCGAAATGGCTAAAAAAAGTGCTTACCAGTTGATACTGATGGATATTCACATGCCCGAAATGGATGGCTGTGCCGCCACTTTGGAAATCCGAAAAAATCCTGAAAATCCCAATATCAAAACCCCCATCATTGCTCTGACGGCAGCTGCTCTGCTCGATGAAAAAAGAAGGGTTTTTGATGCAGGGATGGATGATTTTTTAACCAAACCTTTTTCTCCCAAAATGCTGCAAGGTATCTTCGAAAAGTGGTTGGATTTGAGTTTTATACAGCAAATAAATGGCGTTGAATCAATTGCAGAAGATACGAATAAAAGCATAAAAGATACGTTTCGATACCTTTACGAATTCAGTGATGGTGATTTGGATTTTATACAAGACATGTTAGAAACTTTTCTGGAGCAGACTCCCAAACAAATGGACGAACTCTCAGATGCTTGTGAAGACCTCAACCATGAGAAAGTCTATAAGATTGCCCACCGCATCAAACCGAGCTTTATGATGATAGGTTTGACCGAATTAGAAGAATTGGCACAAACTGTTGAGCAGATGGCGAAAGCTTCTACTTTTGAGCGAGAAAAGGTCAGCGATTACATTTTGATTATGAAAAAAGAAGTTTTCAACTATCTCCCCGAATTGAAGCAAAAACTGACCTTGTTTACAAAATAATACGGAATAGTTGATTCGTGACTGTGAAAGCAAAATAAATTTCATCGGAATCCCAGATGTGTAGAAATAATGGTAAATAGATTTTCATGAGGGGCGTAGCCTCGACACAACACCTAACCCTTTTGAGTGTCAAATAACTTTCGTTGCAGTGTAATACATATAAAAGCCTCCTTCGTAGCCCATGAATGAACTACGAAGGAGGCTTCACATTGAGAATAGGCACAAAATGCTTCAATCCAATTACTTCAACAACAAAAGCCTATCACTTACCCGTTCCCCTTCAATGTCAACTTGATAAAAATACGTTCCATTCGGAAAATCGCTTGCATTCCACTGCAAAGATTGCAGCCCAGCGTTTTGTTTTCCTTCAAACAATACTTCAATTTCTTCCCCCAACACATTGAAGATACGCACAGACACATTTGCAGCTTTCGGCAAAGCATATTCAATTGTTGCCGTTTGTTGGAAAGGGTTGGGAAAGTGTCGGATTTGGTATTTGGCAGTCAATACTTCATGGTCTTCAATAGAAGTCATCAAAATATCGGCAGGTGATGGGAGAGGAGCGGAGGTGTAAATGTGGAACTCACCAGGAGCCAAGGTCACATCTCGGAAAGTATCCAAAATCTCCAATTCTTCACCTGTCAAGAAATCGTACCAAGTGCCAAATTTGGTGAATGTGACCAACTTGGTTTTCTGGACTACATCAAAATTGCCGACAATGATGGCATCCATTTCTGCATGTCGAAGGCGAACTACCTTGAAGGTAGAAGCCATTTCCATATTAAAATTATCGGTTTGGAAAGTAGGGTAGTTTTTTTTCAAGGCAATCATCAAGCGGTAATGATCAAACAAACTACTGCGGTTGGCATCGTCTTGATAATCCCAACGAATGGGCTTGTCAGACAGTCTGCAATTGTTGTTAATCGTTCCGTCCGTACATCTGTTGATAGAGAAATCATACCCAAGTTCACCAAACTCCCACACCATTTTGGGCCCAGGAATGGGCAAAAAGAAAGTAGTTGCCATTTTTGCTCGCTCAATAGCCGTTGCAAAATCTCGTGTATTGTAGCTACCATTGCTATTCCCATTATTGACCAATCGGTACATCATGCGTTCTTCATCATGACTCTCCATATACCCCACCAAATGAGGAGAATTGAAGCCTCTCCCTTTGTAGGAAATACCTGTCAAATTGCTCGAAAGACCTTTTGCAGCCTCCGCATAATCGTGGTTCACATTTCCCCAAAGCATCATGCCATAATCCGCCAATTCTTTTTCTTCACTATTGTCTGCAAAATGCTCCAAAATAACATAAGCAGTTGGGTCGGTTTCCCAAAGTTTGTCTGCCATTCGCTTCAAAATCGCAATGCGGGATTCGTCTCTTTGACCAAAAAGACCTGCATCATTGCCTGAATCGGTTTGGGTGAATCCTTTGGAAAGGTCAAAACGATAGCCGTCAAATTTGTATTCGGTCAACCAATATTCATTCACTCTATCTACAAAATATTGTGTAGCAGTACTTTCATGGTTGAAGTCATAACCCACATTGAAGGGATGCTTGGCAACTTTATTGTGGTAAGGGCTTTCGTCTAAATTCGGGTACAAACGCACCAAGGCACATTGTCCAAAGGCATGGTTCAAGACCATATCTAAAATAACGGCAATACCTCTTTTGTGGGATTCATCAATAAATCTTTTCAAATCTTCTTCTGTGCCGTAGTATTTGTCGGGTGCAAAGAAATAACTCGGATTGTAGCCCCAACTATTATTGCCTTCAAACTCCATAATCGGCATCAATTCAATGGCATTTACGCCCAAACGCTGTAAATAATCGAGTGTGTCGGTCAAATCTTTGTAGCTGTGACTGCCCAAGAAATCCCGTATCAACAATTCGTAAATCACCAAATTAGATTGTGTTGGTCGTTCATAATCTGTTGTCGTCCAAGTATAAGGCGTTTGAGCCGTTTGCAGGACACTCACAATATCGGTGGTTTTTCCAGCAGGGTAGGACTTCAAATTGGGATAGACATCGGAGGTAATGAATTGATCGTTCCACGGGTCGAGAACTTTTTCGGCATAAGGGTCGCCAATTTTGATGAATCCATCCACCAAATATTGAAAGGCATATTCTTTACCTGCTTCCAATCCATCTATTTGCAGCCAATAACGGTCGTTTTCGGGCGTGACTTTCATCAGATAATTGTTGTCCAATTCCCAATCATTGAAGTCGCCAATCACATACACGAACTTTTTGCTCGGCGCATAAAGTGAAAGCACCACAGAATTGTCATTCAAATAAGTGATTCCGTCTTCAATTTCGTTTGGCAAAGAAGCAACGGTATTGGAGGGCTGTACCAAATAGAAGAAAGAGTCGGCGACTTCTTCGGTGTTGGTGCTTGCCACATATTTCACCCATTTTTTGGCTTCCTCTGTGACGGTTTCTTCATACACCGCTTGAGTACCTACATTTTGCGATACCAAGGAATTGTCTATATAAATAGAAATGGTCGCTTCTTCGCTCGCTTGTACGGCAATGGTAAACGATTCATTGAGTTGGGCAATATAGGGACGCTCAAAGGGTTCTGCAAAAGTAGCTTGCAATCCAGTGCTTTGCGCCACGTCAATAAAAATATCACCTCCATCGGTAGCTCGCCCAACTTTTGAGCCATCGACATTGCGAAACACAAAAGCCAACTTCAAAATGGCTTCATTGGAAGGTACGCCGTAGTAGCTGCGAATGTTGTAAGAAATTTGGTATTTGTCGTCACCAATTGCAGTCAATAGCACCTTGTTATTGGCTATACCCCAATCTGAAACGACATATTTCCAATCACTTGGACTAGTGCTTTCGCTGGTAATCACACCTGTATGGGCGTAAAGAGGCCCACCCGAACCAGCCAATTCACCATTGCCTTCTTTGGCATCAAAGGTGATGGTTATCATGTCTTCGGCAGTCACCAAAACGGGTTCCCAAGTGACGACTTGGGCAAGCGCAAAATTGGCCTGTATAAAAAGGAAAAAAGCTAAGAAAATAGTTATTCGATTCATGTTTGTAATTTTATGTGTTCAAATTTAGTAAGAAAACAAGTAGTTCGACATACTGTTGTGAATTGCTTCCTTCAATTTGGTCTTATGCTTTTCAAATTGTTAGATAAGGTTCTTGCAAATTTAACAAGCATTGTAATCAATTGGCAGACAATTGAAGGAAGTATAGAAAAAAAGTGGATAATTAAATAGTGTAATTATTTGTATCTTAATTATTATCAATCATTTAAACGATTATTTACAATAAGTAAAAGTGGATGAATTGGGTTACTCTACCAATTTCTACCATCATAAGTCCTATTTATTTCATTTTATGGTGTGTCCTTTGTGTTGATTCTGTCTTTTGGAGAATCGGCGTAAAGGACATTTTTTTTGTATTATGAGGCATATTTAACAACAACAAACGCTACAAACGCTTAATGAACCTTAGAAAATACATTATATTGCTCATATTCAATAGTTTAAGTGTTTTTTCTCAGAAAAACAGCCAACAATTGAAGGTAGAAATCACCAATATTCAAAATTCTAGGGGAGTGATATTGGTAGCTATTTACGATTCAGAAGAAACTTTTTTGGATGAGCCATTGCAGTACAAAATTGTAGCGATTGATAGCACTACAAAATTTCCGACATCGATTGAGACGTTTTTTGAAGGCTTGAAGGTTGGGCAATATGCGGTGAGTGTATATCACGATGAAAACGAAAATTGGGAATTGGATAGAAATTGGATTGGGATTCCAAAAGAAATGTTTGGATTCTCCAACAATGCACGAGCAAAATTCAGTCCGCCGACATTTGAAGAGTGTTCAGTGGACATTATTCAATCAGAATTCTCTAAAGCCTTAGAGATTAGGCTTAGAAACTGGTAATTTTGCCTATAATTTATATTATGTTAAATAGCATTTCTCTAAATTGAAAAAACACCCTCTCCTTTTGGGGTTCTCTGAAAATTTAGGTGATTATTGGCTTTGGGGAATCTACATTTCAGTATTTTAGAAGGTTAGGTAACTGTATTTTCAGAATCGGTTTTAATTGGTAGTTATAGACTTATAAAGATTTATCCTTTTCAAATATTTTTGAGACCAATGAATGAAATTCGAAGGAATTCATTCATCAAGTAGAACAACAGGTAAACCTACCCTGTTGTGGTCGGTTAAAATAATTTAGAAGTATTTGATTCTTTATCCATTGCCTGACACAAAAGTGTTATTTCACCGCAGTTCAAAAGATAGTAACTTTGAATTATCAAAAATGGAATGTAGCACATCTGCCACAACAGACTGAATGACAAGTTTTTAATATCAATAATAGTTTGATTTTCAGAACTAAAACTTCAAAGTGCGATTTTATTTGAAATTTTAAAATTACCAAATCTATTTGTTATGAAATTCTATTATTTTTTATTTATTTTATTATTTTTGTCAACTAAAACCAATATTATGGCTCAAAATCATAAAGAAACACTTGTTCAGCAAATTGAGGAAGAATCCAACTGGCTCGATGCTCGTGTAATCGAAACCATGGCTACTTTAAACTTTTCGGAAAGTATGTGGGAAAAGGTACTCAGCGACCAAATGTATCCAAAAGGTCTCTCTACATTTGGCCGTATGGGAGGTGCTTTTGCTGATTTGTCAGATAAATTCGGCGATACTTATTTGAATAAAAAATGTGGATTTGGTGAAGCTGTTGATGTAGATAACCGTCAATATTGTTCAAGTATTATTGAAGATTTGGCAGATAGATATTCTATCACTGTGAATGCACAAAATGTTCAGGGAAGTAAAGATGCTTTCAAAATGGTATTGGGGTATGTGAGCAGTTTTGCTATTTATTTACAAGATGGTAGTTCTTCGATTTGGAATCATGGTTACAGCCCAAATTCTGACGAATTGCACATCATTATCAATGCCGATAATAAGTACAAAGAGGTAACAATGTCTTGGAGTGAGGACAAAAGTACGGTAACATTGAATGCTCCTGCGGATATCGAAACGGTTAATTGGGATGGAAAAATCCACACTGGGTTGAAGCGTGGATGGAGTGTGAAGTAAGGCAAGTGCAAATTCAATTTAAAAACACAAATGAAAATGATTTTTTATAAACGAGTTAGCTGATTTTGCTGACTGACCAATTAGATATTTTAGTTTGCCTTGTTTGCGTTTAATGCACCTTTAATTTAAAAACAATTGAAGGAAAAATGGGCTGGGTAATCATTACCTAGCCCATTTTATTAATAAATAGGGTGAATGCTTCAAAGACTTTTTTTTAACTACAAACCCTATTTTAACCATGTCAAATATAAGTGTAGCACTCAAATTGATTGCCAACGAAAAAAGGAGGAAAACAGGGAAATTAAATTTAGGTCATTGTGGGTTAGCAAACTTATCGAAAGATATTCCTACTTTGTTTGAACTGGAGTGGTTGGAAGAACTAATCTTAACCAACGGCCCCACATCCGAATATTTTGATTATGAAGAAGGTGCTGATAACTCCTTGCGGTATAGTTCATTTGATGTAAAAATGATTCCGAACAAGATAGACAAACTTCCATCGGAACTTACACGCTTAGTACATCTAAAAAAGTTATCTATTTCGGGAGATTGGAATACTGGAGGGAATTTACAAAAGTTAGAATATTTGCCCGATGGATTGGAAGTGCTAGAAGCTGACTACAATAAAATTCCAGATTTGAATGCGCTTCCCAGTGGTTTGAAGAGTTTGAGTATTAAGTTTAATCAAATTAAAAAAATTGAATCGCTGCCTATGGGTTTGCAGACCTTATCTGTGGGCGGCAATAAAATAAAAAAATTGGAAAACTTGCCTGATACCTTGCGAGAACTAAATGCTGGGTATGGTAAGATTCGTACACTACAAAATCTACCAGATAGTTTATTGGAACTTTACCTCTTTGACAACGATATAGAGCGCATCGAGAACCTCCCTATAGGTTTAGAAAAACTGGACTTATGTAGTAATAAAATAAGGAGTATTGAAAACTTACCGAGCAAACTTGAAAGCCTAAAAATATTGAATAACAGAATTAGAGAAATAGGTGTTATTCCCATATCGCTTAAATATATTAATGTTGATGGAAATCTAATTGAAGATTTAACGCCTTTAAAAGACTTTTTCAGCCTATATATTTCTATTTCTTTTGACGACAATCCAATAAAAATACCTCCAATGAATATTGTTGAAGAAGGAAACGAAGCCATTATTGATTTTTTCAAAAAAGCAAACATCAAATGAACAACAATGACATAGCAAAATCACGTTTGATTTACCAAACACTATTTAAGGCACAAGCCGACAAAATTGTATATATTACGAGGTATAAAAGAGAGGCGGATGTTGTGATTTATGAAACCAAAATAAGGGCGGAAGTGACACAACAGAATGGAATTTGGCTTGAAGTCAAGTACAAAATTGAAGCAGATTGGAAAGTTTATTTTACCTTGCTAAAAAGTGAAGCTGAACTAATTGTTTATTTCACAAAATTTAAGCACGAAGCTACTACGCAATGATGGATTTTTCGCCAAGCCCATTTAAAAACTTGTTGTCTAAATGCCTGTTTGTCATTTTGATAGGTTCGTTTTGGACTGCTTGCACCAAAAAACAAGCTCCAAATCCAGTGCGAAACCTAAGCTACACACAAGATTCCATCCGACTTGTTCATGCCATAGATTCTATTTTTGATATACAATTTGACTACCCTGATAGTGCTTTTCAGGCTTGGCAACCATTCGCTCAAGAAGCACTCAAAAAAAAGATTTACCTCCCTTTGATGAGTTATTATCGTTACGGGGTTTTCAATAGGGCTGCTTTGGCACAAGACCTTGAAACTGCTACGGAATTGGCACAATCCTCCATGACCATTGCCAAGCTGACGAATGACAGTACATTCTTGGGACATGCCAACTACAACATTGCTATTTTGTATGGCGCACAAGACATCCTCGATTCTGCCTCCTATTATTTTCTTCGCTCGATTGATTATTTAGCCAGTGGTCAAGATTGGGGGGCGGAATTGGATGCTTGGACCAATTTGGCTGAAATGACCAAAATGCAGGGTGACTTGTTGACGGCAGAAAAATACAAACTTGCCGTATTGAATAGAACAAGAATGCGTAAGGATAAAAGAGAAATGGGTTTTATGTACCTGTCTTTGGTGGATTTATACATTGAGATGGATAAGCTGCCTCAATCTCGCCAATACCTAGATTCGGCAACCTACGTTTTACAGGTTTTTGACGATACATTGAATACGAATCTGTTGGAAATGAAAGGCCGTCATGCCTTAGCTCAATCAAATTTTGACCGTGCCTTGTTCTATTTTCATCTATTGCAGGAAAAGTCAATTGTTAATCAAGACATCAGTAGTTTTACCAGAACCCTATTCAAACTGGCATTCACACACAGTCAACTCAACAATCCAGATTCTGCTCGGTATTATTTGAGGTTGTTTGAAGAAAATTCGGGGCCACAACAGCTATCTAAGGAACAACAACTAAAGTATGCTGAAACGAAATTCAAGCTAAAAGATGTCAACACTTCAACCAAAGAAACCATTGATAATCTGACGACTATTAACCGTTTATTAAATGAGAAAATAGAGCAAAATAAAAATTTATTTGGTACCAAAAGATTGCATCAAATCGAACAAGCCGAAAAGGATAAAATCATTCTGCAACAGACGGTGCAAAATCAAAATAAAAATTTAACGATTACATGGCTGATTGTTGGGCTGGCTGCAATGTTAATCGCTATCCTGTTCACCCTATTTTATTTGAAAAAACGGCGACAGTTGCACCGACAAGAACTGTTAATTTTGGAGCAACAAAGGGAATTTGAATTGAAGTCAGCTCTCTTGAAAAGTCAACTCAAAGAACGCAACCGAATTTCACAAGAACTACACGATGATTTGGGGGCAACGCTTACCTCTATTTCGATGAGTGCCGAACTACTCAAAAGGAAACACCCCGAACTGAATAGCCGAGAAGTTGAAATAATAGCTGATAGCTCAAGCAGTTTGGTCGACAGTATGAATGAAATCGTTTGGAGTTTGAACAGCAACAACGATTCCCTTCAAAGTCTGGTCGCTTATATCCGAAAATTTACCTCTCAATTTTTAACAGATGCAGATATTTCTTTTTCAATTGATTCACTGGATGTTATCCCGAATATAGAATTAGAAGGTGCGGTGCGCCGCAGTATTTTTTTGACGGCGAAAGAGGCATTGAACAATATAGTGAAACATGCACAAGCGAGCCATGTCAATCTTAGATTTGCCATCGAAAGTGATGTATTTATGGTTCAAATCGAGGACAATGGCAAAGGGTTTGTGGTATCTGAAAATACGGATATTTTGGGCAATGGACTCCGCAATATGAAGCACAACATGGAAAATATCAATGGTGAAATGACCTATTTTTCCAATCCTAAAAGCACTAAGATTACCTTGTTATTTCCACTGAAAAAAGATAAAATATGAATGATGAATTAATTACGATAGCCATTGTTGAGGACAATGCCAACATTCGCGAACTGCTCCAAAATACTATCAGTATGGAAAAAGACTATCACTGTGTGGGCAGTTATCCGAATGGTGAACAAGCAGTTATATATATCCCAACTATCCACCCCAATGTCGTATTGATGGACATTGGACTTCCTGGTATAGATGGCATCGAGTGTGTGCGACAACTCAAACCACTTTGTCCAAAGACGGAGTTTATGATGTGTACGGTGTATGATGAGGATGAAAAAGTATATCAGGCATTGGAATTTGGAGCGAGTTCTTATATTTTGAAGCGCAGCAAGCCAGAGTTTTTATTGCAGGCCATCAGAGAAGTACATGAAGGTGGAAGTCCTTTGAGTCCCGATATAGCCCGCAAACTTGTGCAACGTTTCCAAAAAAAGAAGACAGATATTGTTGCCGAGGCGAACATCACCCCCCGAGAAATGGAGGTATTGCAGTTGCTTTCTACGGGAGCATTGTATAAAGAAGTAGCCGATAAATTGGGAATATCTATCAACACATTGAAGCGCCATATTTACAATTCTTACGAAAAACTTCAAGTCGATAATAAGACTGAGGCGTTTAATAAGTTGTTTAGAAAATTCAAGTAGTCACGAAAGATTTACATTTCATCTTCCATCCGCTTTATACGCCTATCCAAAGCCACCAAATAAAACACTATTCCGATGAATATCAATAAAATAACTCCAACCACTACATAGATTTTACCAGATTGGTACATCAGATTTGCCATGCCATTGTCCTCCGTTGGAGTTTGGGCAAATAAAGAGGCATGTTGAAGTAAAACACCCAAAAGAACATAAACTACTTGTTTAACTCTCATTGTAGAATAATTTTTGCTCAAAAATAATCAAAATTGCTCAATAGCGATGGGTTTGAAACCCATCGCTATTGAGCAATTTTGATTAGGAAGGCACATTCAGAATAAACCCAACTTTAAACACATTCTCAATCTGCACACGAGGGTCTTTTTTCAGCAGTTTGCGGATGCGAGATATGAACACATCAAAACTGCGCCCCAAAAAATAATCCTCCTCACCATAAATCTGCTTCACCGCATCCTCTCGCCTCAGAATCTTGTTTTGGTGAATACAAAGTAAGCGCAATACCTCGTTTTCTTTCTCGGTTATGCGCTTGACCGTATCTTTGTAGTACAACTCTTGTCGTTCATAGTCAAAGAAATAATCTCCAACCTGAAACTGTTTGGGAAATGTTTGCAGCTCCTCACCTTCGGCTTTTCGCCTCAGAATTACCTGCAATCGGCACAGCAATTCTTCTTCGTCAAAAGGTTTTGTAATAAAATCCTCCGCTCCTAGCGAAAAACCCCGCAACTTGTCTTGTTTCAAGGAACGAGCCGTCAGAAACAGAAAAGGAATTGTGCTATTTTCTTGTCGGATTTGTTGTGCCAAGGTGAAGCCATCTATTTTTGGCAACATAATATCCAAAATGCACAAATCAAAGATTTCCTTTTGGAAGGACTTCCATGCCGAACTCCCATCTCTGCACAATTTCACTTTGTAATTCTCTGCTTCCAAATACTCTACCAACAAAAAACCCAAAGTCAAATCATCTTCTACTAACAATATATGGTACATTTCCTTTTTTATTTTAACTTCATATCCATCAGCAATCAAGCTGGAAAAAACAAATCAAACCGACATCCTTTCTGCAAATCGCTCATGACCTCCACAAAACCATTGTGCCTTTCCACAATCATTTTCACATACGACAAACCCAATCCAAAACCTTTTTGATTGTGTATATTTTGGTTCGCAATGCGGCTAAACTTATTAAAAATATACACCTGTTCACTCTTTGCAATTCCCATCCCATTGTCTTTGAAGCTAATCACCACACCATTTTCCTTTTTCTGCAAACGAATCCAAACCGATGTTCCCATATCAGAATACTTCAAAGCGTTGTCAATCAAATTGCGGAACACATTGCCGAGATGCAGCCTATCCCCTACTATTTGCCAACTTTCATTCTCACCCATTTGTACTTCAATATGTGCCTCTCGTTCTTTGATTTGCATATCCATATCCGACACCACCTCACGAATCAAATCGTCCAATTGTATAGAAGTTTTTTGAAGTTGGTAGTCACCATTTTCCAATTTTGCCAGATACAAAACCCGCTCGATTTGTTGGAGTAGTTTGTTGTTCTCTCGTTTGACCACTTCCAAATAACGGTTGTCTTTTAAGTCTTGCCTGTTCTTAACCAACAATTTGTTCGCCAAAGAAATATTTGTCAAAGGAGTGCGAAATTCATGCGCCATATTGTTGAAAAAGTCGACATTCAATTCGCTGATGCGTTTTTGGCGTATCAAGGTATAATTGGCAAGTATAAAAACAATGCTGATAAAAAGCAGAATCAAAATCGAAGAAATCAACATAAAACCCATTTGCCCCAACACATACCTCGTTTTGTTGGGGAACTGCACATTGAGCATCAAAGAAGATTCATTTTTATTCCCGATTGGGAAAGGAGAAAGCGGGCAACAATAGGCTTTATCATTACCACAGCCCAAAAAATTGTGTCCTGCCATTCCTATATCCCACACATTCATTTCATACTCCATGTCAATGCCATAAAAAGTCAGTGCTGCCGAAAGTGCTTGCTTCAAAATTTGATTTTCTTCCCCCTGTTCATTGAGTATTTCAATGATAGACAACGCATTAGTTTGATTGTTTTGACTTGAAGAACAGACACTTGCCGACAGAGGAGAACCATATTTATACGCCCGTCCATCTGTTTCCATATTTTCAACCGCATAGCACAAAGCCATCCGAACTTTTTGCTCAAAATTCGTTTCAATCAAATCTTTGGCCTGAATCAACCACCGTACTTGAAAAAAGATGAGCGCAATCAACGCTACTGTTGAAGCACCAATAATTATTTTGACATTGTTCAATCGCATCATACTACAAAATAAAACAAAGCTTTTTTGTTCTACTAATCTTTAACAAGTCCTTAACAACTCCCTAACAAGTCTGAAACAGTTTGCAGCACAAAAGGCCTTTATATTTGCAGTAACAAGCATGGAGTTAGCCATTTAAGGTATTTTCCTTTTTGGCTATCATTTATTTCACTTTCTAAATTTGTAATTCAAATGAAAAAATTGATTCTTTTAATGGGGATTTTTGCCCTTTTCTCGCTTACGACCAATCAAGCGCAAAACGACCAAACAGCTAATTCAAAAACTGCTGTAAATTGTACATCGGTTACTGCAACTGCATCCAAAAATGCCGATTGCTGCAATTGGCATTTTTGTCCTTTGAAAAATGTCCAAAAATTTTGTCAATCGAGTACACGTTTTTTCAAAAGCGAAACACCTGCTGAAACGGCTACTGTTTCCCAGTCTGCTGAGTCTGCAAAAACGGAAACTACGATCACCAATGCTTCTTTATCACCTTTTGGCTGTTGTAAACCTTACAGTAGTTGCTGCAAAGTAGCCGAGAATTCTTGTGTAGAAGTTCCCACTACAAACACAGAAGCAAAAGCACCTGTGACAAGAAACTCACTTTTAGGCACATTGGGTACATATAGTCTTCGCAATTGTAAACCAGCAACTTCTTGTAAAGCTACAACTGACAAGGCAGAAAACGTTGAATTGGTAGAAGTTAAAACTGGAAGTAAATCAACTTTAGCTGTTAAATAGTGCCTCATGGAAAGACTTTTGTAGTTTCCTTTTGAGAGCATACTGATTTTCAAACATTCGATATCTTTCAGAATAAACTACAAAAGTCTCCTTCCACTAAAATCTTGATGAACCTAAATAGTTGGATTATTTCGGTGATATGATAAGACCTGCCCAATGTGTATCTTTGTGACACATTGGGCAGTTTTGTTTTTGTCACCAACGTTAAAATATTGTCTGTTATGTCTTCTGCAACTTCTATCGTCATTATCCCTGCACGCTACGCATCAACCCGATTCCCCGGCAAACCTTTGGCCGACATCAAGGGCAAAAGTATGATTCAAAGGGTCTATGAACAAGCCCAAAAATCGGCATCTATTTCGGCTGTCTATGTTGCTACGGACGATGAAAGAATACAAAAACACGTTCTGCAATTTGGTGGGAATGTGGTGATGACCTCTCCCAATCATCAAAGCGGCACAGATAGATGTGCGGAGGCCATGCAACTAATTGAAGCAGAAAATAATGGAATTGAAAAAGCGGATATAATTATCAACATTCAAGGAGATGAACCTTTTATTCAGCCCGAACAAATTGACGCTTTGGTGCAACTATTTGACCATGAACGAACAGAGATTGCTACTTTGATTAAGCCAATTGAAGAAGATTCGGTGCTTTGGGATGTGAACAAGCCCAAAGTAATACGAGGCGAAAATGGAAATGCTCTTTATTTCAGCCGTCAATGTATTCCGCACCTCCGCAACATTCCGCAATCAGAATGGCTGCAAAACCACACTTTTTTCAAGCACATTGGCGTATATGCCTATCGCCGCCGCACTTTGCAGGAAATCACCCAACTCCTCCCCTCTCTGCTCGAACAAGCCGAAAGTTTGGAGCAATTGCGTTGGCTGGAAAATGGCTTTTCGATTCAAACGGCCATTACCCACTTTGAATCACCTTCTATCGACACACCCGAAGATTTGCAGCGGATTCTTCACCAAAACCTTTCTAAAAAACCTTGACAACAGTTGTAAACTTTGTCAACGGTTGAACCAAATATTCTAATTCTACAAATCCAACAAAATCCCATCTTTCCACACTTCTACTATCCTAATAAAAAAATGTTTTTTCCCCTTTCTGCTAATTAAACTACATTTTTCAAACTTCAGAGACCCTACATTTGACTATTTTAAACACAAAATTTAAACATGAAGTTAATCTACAGTTTTCTCTTTTTTATTTGCATTTGGACACATTCCCAAGCACAAGATTGGGTACAAGTTGCCTCTCTACCGAATGAATTTAGCCAAACATATCATTCATTCGGTTTTGGAATAGATGGAAAAGGTTATCTCGTATCGGGATATTCCACTCAGGCTGATGAGAACAAAAATTTCTATCAGTACAACCCCACCACTGATGAATGGACAAGATTAGATGATTTTCCTGGCGCAGCACGTGCTTATGCAATTGGAGATATCTGGGATGGAAAAGCTTACTTTGGATTTGGTAGGGATGAATCAAATAATTTGAACGATTTGTGGGTATTTGACCCAACAAATATGAGCTGGACGCAGTTGGAAAGTTGCCCTTGCATGGCGCGCATACACCCAGCAATGATTGCACACAATGGAAAAGTATTTGTTGGAATGGGTGGTACGACTAATGGAAATGCGAAAGATTGGTGGGAATATGACATAACATCCAATTCTTGGTCACAAAAACCAGACTTTCCTGCTCCTGCTCGACACCATCCCTATCAGTTTGGAATTGGAAACTACATCTATACAGGCTTAGGACATGGAAGTGGATTTATCTCGAATGAATGGTTTCAATATGACCCTATAAATGAAACATGGCTACAAGTAGCAGACCTTCCTAGTAACGGAAGAGTGGCGGGAACACAGTTTTCTCACAATGGCATAGGTTATGTCCTCAGTGGCGAAAACGAAGACCATTCCTCTATGCCTACGGGTGAGTTTTGGGCGTATGACCCTGCTTTGGACACATGGGAAGAATTGCCTCCACATCCAGATAGATCACGTTGGGCACCCGCATCTTTTGTTATTGATGGAGAGGTTTACATCATCAATGGAGAGACCTATGTTGGTTTAGGGGCATCTGAATTCCAAACAGCCGTGTATAAATATGACTTAGAAAAAGGTGCTGTCAATACAGAGGAGTTTGTGAAAGACAACACGATTTTTCAAGCTTTCCCAAACCCATTTTCGGATGCCTTGAATTTGAAGTGGGATGCACAAATCAACTCTAAGAATGTAAGTATTCAGGTATTTGACATTCACAATAGATTGATTTTGCAAATCGACGGTTTGCACGACAAAATTGACCTATCAACCGCACCCAATGGACTTTTGCGTGTTGAATTGACCACCAATGAAAAACGTTATTTTCAAACGGTTTTGAAGCAATGACAGTTGTTTCTCGATTTGGACTTTTGAAGTTTGTGCTGAAAGAGATAAAATGTTTGAAAACCAGTCCTTTCTTCAAAGAAAACTTCAAAAGTCTGGGGCTTTGACAAAATCTGTGATTGGAGACTTCGGAAGTTTGCTGCTTAAAAAATCAAGGAATTATTTTACTAAAAATTAATCTTTTATGAAATGAAGCTTCCGAAGTCTCTTTCTACATCAAAAAATATTACTCCACCACCTCCAATACAAACGAATATCCATAATCCCTAAATGGCAAGCGGTATTTCTCCAAAGGCAATGCACCCCAACTATTGTTACCACCTACGCCCATTTGCTGCAAATCAATATTCAAAGTCGTCCAGTCCCGTTCTTCCAATTCTCCAAAATGCGTTTGACTCTTCACCTCTCCCCCATCCAAATCTTCCTCTCCAAAATGATTCACACTCACATTCAAATAATCGCCTCCTTCAACAAAACTCACCTTCAATCCCCTACCCTGCTCATTTGTCAAAGTCGCCCACCGAACATCCGATTTATTGCCCGTTTCTTGCGGTCGGACATAAGGATGCACCTGTTCGCTTACCGTACCCTCATACAAACCCACCAAAGCACTCGTTTTTCGATCCCAATACGACTCTTGTGGCCCTCTCCCATACCAAGCAAAATTGCTAAAATCTTTAGCCATCCGCATTTTCATCCCAAATTTTGGAAGCATTGGACGATTATTTTTACTTTGAATTACAAAGTTATTTGAAATTTCAATTTTTGCATTTCCAAAAACTTGATAACGAATCGTTTGATTTGCGTCTCCCTTCAATAAGCTCCACTCGGTCAGCACATCTATCTGAGAAGTGCTGACTTTTTTCACCTCCATTTTGGTCAAAGTCGCCTCCTCAAAAGCCGTTTTCCAAACCTTCAATTTTTTCGGCAATTCTGCCCCATAATCATTGTCCGTAGCGGCTCGCCAAAAATTGGGCTGCAAAGGGGAGGCTATCAATTCGGTGTTTTTGTGCTTGAAGGAAGTCATTGCAGCTTGTCGCTTGTTGAAAGAAATGCTGAAATTATCTCCTTCAATGACATACTCCTCTCCTACTTCTTTGACACTAAGAGCAGGAATATTTTTCGCCCCATTTACTTTTGATTTCAAAGTATTCTCTATTCCGAACTGCTCAACCGCCAATTCGTGGTTGGCAGGAATCATTGCCGTTGCAGCTTTGGTGCGAAAAGACACATTGAGGAAATATTCTACATCGTTTTGTTTTTCAAAGGCAAAGTCCTCCAAACGAATTGTGGCATCTGTGCCTGCTACAATCGGTAAATCCATGATTTTTCCTTCCTTCAATGGTTTTCCATCTGCCAAAATTTGCCACTGCAAATACAAGTCATCCAAGCTTTTGAAGGCATATTGGTTGTCAATTCTGATGGTACCCTGCTCCAAATCTACCGCCTCGACTTTGATGTATTGATACACCTTTTTGACCTCCCACAAATGTGGATTTGGTCGTCGGTCGGGTTGTACCAAACCGTTCGCCAGAAAATTGGCATCACTCGGCGTGTTTTTATCCCCAAAATCACCACCATAGGCAAAAATCGTTTTGCCGTTTTCCAGCGTTTTATATAAACCTTGGTCCACCCAATCCCAAATAAAACCACCCTGCAATTGCGGATGCGCTTCGATGATGTCCCAATATTCCTTCAAATTTCCTACACTGTTGCCCATTGCATGTGCGTATTCGCAGAGAATCACAGGTTTGTCGGGATGTTTTGCAGCGAAAAGCACCAAATCGTCCGCCCACTCATACATTGGCGCAAGGATGTCGGTATTGTAGTCAAAAGTTGAAGTCGCTCCATAGCCATTTTGCACACGCTCGTACTGCACAGGTCGGCTTGTGTCCCGCTTTTTTATCCACTCATAAGTCGCATAAAAATTCACCCCATTTCCTGCCTCATTGCCCAATGACCAGATGATGATGGAAGGATGGTTTTTGTCCCGTTCCAACATTCGCTGTGTGCGCTGCAAATGTGCTTCACCCCATTCGGGCTTGTTTCCCAAGGTTTTGTTGGGGTCGTAGCCGATGCCATGCGACTCGATGTTGGGCTCGTCGACCACATACAAACCGTATTCGTCGCAGAGTTCGTACCAGCGAGGATCGTTGGGATAGTGCGAAGTTCGGACGGCATTGATGTTGTTTTGCTTCATCAATTGAATGTCTTGCAGCATGGATTCCTCCGAAATAACATGACCTGTTGTTGGGTCGTGTTCGTGCCGATTGACTCCCTTGATATACACATACTGCCCATTGACGAGCAATTGACCGTCCACAATTTCGACCTTGCGGAAGCCAATTTTGGAGGACAGCACCTCCAAAGTTCTGCCCCTTTTGTCCTGCAATGTCACCAAAAGCGTGTAGAGGTAGGGCGTTTCGGCGGTCCATTTTTGCGGCTCGAAAATGGGTTTGCCAAAAGTGAACAGTTTTTCGTCGCCATCTTCGTTTTTGAATTCCCAATCTCGTTTGGCAGTGCGAATCTGCTGTCCGTCGGCATCCAACAATTCCATTTCCATCGTGCCTTCTCTGTCGCTTCGGTCGCTGTATCGGCGGAGGTTCATTTCGACTTCGAGCCAAGCATTTTCGTAATTGTCCCGCAAATCTGCCTTGACAAAATAATCCCGAATATGCACTTTGGGCGTAGCATACACAAATACTTCTCGCTCAATGCCACTGATGCGCCAAAAATCTTGACACTCCAAATAACTGCCATCACTCCAACGATAGACTTCAATGGCGACCAAGTTATTGCCTGTGCGAATATAGGGCGTGATGTCAAACTCGGCTGGTGTTTTGCTACCCTGACTGTAGCCGACCCGCTGCCCATTGACCCAGATATAAAATGCCGACTTGACCGCCCCAAAATGTATGAACACTTGTCGGTCGCTCCAATTAGCTGGCACATTGAAGGTTTTGCGGTAGGAACCTACGGGGTTGTAGTCGTGTGGCACTTTGGGCGGTTCGGGGGTTTTGGTAAATTCGTAGGGAATATTGACGTAAATCGGCACACCGTAGCCCTGCAATTCCCAATTCGATGGCACTTCGATTTTGTCCCAAAGTTTGTCGTCAAAACTTTCTTCGTAGAAATTTTCTATGATGTCGGCTGGTTTTTCGACCCAATGGAAATTCCATTCGCCATTGAGGGTTTGAAAATAGTCGGATTCGTTTTTATGGAAGGTCAATGCCTTGCTGCGGTTTTCGTAGGGAAACAAGGTGGCGTGTGGTGCTTCTTTGTTGATTTCGACGACTTCGGGATTTTCCCAGTCGGGGGTTTGGGCATTGAGGTTTGTAGGTTGGTGCATATTGAAGGAAAAGCAAAGTACAATTGTGAGGAGGGTTCGGTGGTACAAGTTCATATAGGACATGGTTTTTGGTTTTTATTAGGGTTAACCACTTTTTTTGCTTCAATGTTTGAACAATAGTTCGTGCAATTTTTAATGAACACAGAGGCACGGAGGCACAGAATTTTGATTATCAAATAATTAGCAAAATAAAAATTATCTTCTAAACTGTTGATAATTAAATTGTTGTAATTTCTGCACGAACTATTGTTTGAAGGGATGGGATACGGTTTTGGAGAATACAAAAATTTTCAAAATTTTTGTATTCTTGTTGGGACGTGATTCTTTTTCGTAAATCAAGTGATTTGAGAGTGATGATGTAGCCTCGAACAGGAATCGGCTACTGAAAGGAATTTTCAACACTATACCCAAAACTATGGGGTGCATCCCAAATTGTCATATTTTGAAAAATTATTTGACAACTGGTGACGGTGCTACGCACCTCAAAACATTTTATCTTCCACACTCTACAAACAGAGTCGGAGCTACGCTCCTGATACGCAATTTTTTAGGAGCGTAGCTCCGACCCTGTTTGTAGGACATTATTGGAGGAGTCAATAAAAGGTACAGCGTACCGACACCACTTACGACAATTTGGGATGCACCCAATTAAATGGGCAACGGAGTTCTACCCCAAAATAATTTTATCTTTGCAGCCTCAAAAAATAGCTTTGCAGATTTACTAAAAAAATTAGTATATTTGCCAAGAATTTTATTTTTGCTTCTTTGACTATTTTTGTGTATTTAAGGAGTAAAGAAGACTAAGTTAGTTTCTAAAACTACCGTAGTTTCATTTTATCAGAGAACCATTTTTTGAGCTGTAAAACCCCAAAAATTAGATGTCAGAAGAAAACAACCACAACATAGAACTACATAATTCGGAAGAAGAATACAATAAGAATGGAGAACTGCCCTCTGAGGTGAATGAAAATGGAGAATTGAAGGAAGAAGGTGAAGATGGAGAAGGCAATGAGGAGGAAGAGGGTGAATTGCAAAACATCACCTCTTTGAAGGGATTGTATGAAAATTGGTTTTTGGACTATGCTTCCTATGTGATTTTGGATAGGGCTGTGCCGTATATGGAAGACGGGTTGAAGCCTGTGCAGCGTCGCCTCCTTCACGCATTGAAGCAAATGGACGATGGGCGTTTCCACAAAATTGCGAATGTAGTGGGCCAAACGATGCAGTATCATCCGCATGGAGATGCTTCGATATACGATGCACTGGTCAAATTGGGTCAAAAAGATTTGATGGTCGAAACCCAAGGAAACTGGGGAGATTACCGAACAGGTGACAGTGCGGCGGCAGCTCGATACATTGAAGGGCGGTTGTCCAAGTTTGCCCTTGAAGTGGCGTTCAACAAAGAAAACACCGAATGGCAACTCTCTTATGATGGCCGCAAACAAGAACCCGTTTACCTTCCCGTCAAATTCCCCTTGCTCTTAGCGCAAGGCGTTGAAGGAATTGCAGTTGGACTTTCCACTAAAATTCTGCCCCACAATTTTATCGAATTGATAAAGGCTTCAATAGACATTCTCCAAGGCAAAACGGTACAAATTTTACCCGATTTTCAAACAGGCGGTTCTGCCGATTTTTCCAACTACAAAGAAGGACAAAGCGGAGGACGTGTGCGGGTTCGTGCCAAAATTGATGCTTCCGATAAACGGACTTTGGTGATTCGAGAGATTCCTTTCGGCAAGACGACCTCAATAGTGATGGAATCCATCGTGAAGGCGAATGAAAAGGGCAAAATCAAAATCAAAAGGGTAACAGACAATACGGCTAAGGATGTGGAAATAGCAGTCGAACTACCATCGGGTGTGTCGCCCGATGTGACGATTGACGCATTGTATGCCTTTACGGACTGTGAGGTGTCGATTGCGCCAAATTGTTGTGTAATCATTGACAACAAACCCGTTTTTACCAGCACCAACGATTTGCTGCGTCGTTCTACCGAATACACGCTGCAATTGCTGAAAAGCGAATTGGAAATCAATTTAGCTGCCTTGCTCGAAAAACTGCATTTTGCTTCTTTGGAGCAGATTTTCATCGAAAAACGCATTTACCGAAAAATTGAAGTAGCTGAAACCTTTGAGGAGGTCATCGAAATCATTGACAAAGCCTTGAAGCCACACACCAAGAAATTTGTGCGAGAGGTGAGTCGTGACGACATTCTCCGATTGATTGAAATTCGCATCAAACGCATTTCCAAATACGATACCTTCAAAGCCAAAGATGCCATCAAAGCATTGGAGGAACAGATTGCAGAAATCAAACACCATCTTGCTCATTTGGTAGAATTTGCGGTGGATTACTTCAACAATTTGCTGAAGAAATATGGCAAAGGCAGAGAGCGCAAAACCGAAATCGCCAATTTTGATACCATTCAAGTGGCGCAAGTAGCGGTTGCCAACGAAAAACTGTATGTGGATAGAAAAGGCGGATTCATTGGCTACGGATTGAAGAAGGAAGAATATGTGTGCGACTGCTCAGACATTGACGAAATCATCGTGTTCCGCAAAGACGGCAATTATTTGGTCACCAAAATTTCGGACAAAGCCTTTGTCGGCAAGGACATTATACACGTAGCTGTTTGGAAAAAGAACGATGAACGGCGCATTTACCATGCTATTTACTACGACGGCGATAGCGACCGCTCGTATGTCAAACGCTTTGCAGTGACTGCCGTTACCCGTGACCGAGAATACAACATCATGACGGAGCATGAGCGTTCCAAATTGCATTATTTTGAAGTGCATCCCAACAGTGAGTCCGAAATGGTGGAAATCAAACTGCATCCTCGCAGCAAAGCGAAGGTGAAAACCTTGGAGTACGATTTTGCAGAATTGGCGATAAAAGGACGTACTTCAAGAGGGAATGTGCTGACAAAATATCCTATAGCCAAAATTCGACAAATGGAAGTCGGTACGGCTACTTTGGGTGGACGCAAAATTTGGCTCGATGAATCGGTTGGACGTTTGAATACAAAGAAACGGGGCAGATTGTTGGGTGAATTTGACACGGGTGATACTATTTTGGTCTTACATGAGGACGGTTCTTACGAAATGACCGACTTTGAAATGACCAATCGCTACGACATGAAAAAGACCCTGAGCATCCAAAAGTTTGACCCAGATATGGTGGTCAATGCGATTTATTACCGAGCATCCAATAAAACCTACTACGTCAAACGTTTCCAAATTGACACGACTACTTTGGGCGAAAAATTCAGCTTTCTCCCTGAAAATCACGGTTCTTACTTGCTCTATGCTGCGATTGGTGATGAGGTAATTGTGGATTATCTCTGCAATGAAAAACTTCGAGGTGAAAAAGTCATGGAACGCCTCAATTTTTCGGAGTTTATCGACATCAAAGGGCGTTCTGCAATTGGCAATAAACTGGGAAATTACCACAAGGTGTATGAGGTGAATGTGGTGTCTATCACCAATAAGGAAGAAGCGGAGGAAAAGGCTGAGGTGGAGATTCGAGAGAAAGAGAAAAAAGTGGAGGCTGTGCGGAAAGATGGGATTGAGCAGGGGAAATTGTTTTAATGTGTGTGCCTCCTCCCCCTACCCCCCTCCAAAGGGGGAAATTTATCATTAGGCTGTAAAACAGCCTAATACTCAATACATCAATAAATGATTTGTGATTTTCCAATACATTCAAAATTTTATTACCCAGCCCCAAAAACTGTGTTTCCCCCTTCGGAGGGGGCAGGGGGAGGAAAACCATAGTTTACATTAAAATGAAAGCATCTCCACAAAATAATTGGCACTATAACAAAGAATTACTCTCTCTCGCTCGTCAGTTACGCAAAAACTCTACTAAATCAGAAATTAAATTGTGGTTCGAGGTATTAAGGGGGAAGAAAATGAGAGGTTATGTGTTTAACCGACAACGCCCTGTTTTGAATTACATTGTCGATTTTATGTGCAGAGAGTTACTCTTGATTATTGAAATTGATGGTCGTTCTCATCATTTTGAAGAAGCAGTACAAAGAGATGAACAACGACAAAAAGAATTAGAAGCGGTTGGCTTTACTTTTCTTCGGTTTAACGACCAACTGATTTTTCAAGATGTATTAAATGTTGGTAGGGTTATTGAAAATTGGATATTGAATTATGAAGAAGGAGAAGTATAAATTGCCACTTCTTTACGCTTTCCTCCCCTAACCCCCTCCAAAGGGGGAAATTTATCATTAGGCTGTAAAACAGCCTAATGATAAACACATTAATAAAAAATTTATAATCTCCTTACATTGGCTTCTTCCCTCGATTGGTCCACCATCTTCTAAAAAACCAAATCAACACACCCAAAACAATCCAAAAAGGCCAAGCGTACATGATGGCAATGGTAAATTCTAAAAAACCATCCCAACCTTCGCCAATCGCCTTACTGATTTTGGTGAAATAACTTCTTTCGGGAGCAGCCTCATAATCAAGTTGTTCGTAATAGGTGAGGTTGATAGTGCTGTAACTCACTTGATCACGAAGGTATTTCAAACGACCTTCCGCCGCATCAATCTCCTCTCTGATTTTGCGAATTTCGTTTTCGACATCCAAAATTTCCTTGATGTTTTTGGCTTGCTGCAAAATCTCTTGAAAGCGTTTTTCAACTTGTTTGCGGTTGTTGAGGCGGGCTTCAATGTCAATGTATTCTGCGGTTACATCTTTGGCATTGATACGTTTGTGGTCGGTGTAAATCGCTATCTTTTCCAGTGCTTCGAGCAAATTATCAAATTTTTCGGAAGACACCCGAATCACCAAATTATTTTCCCACGAATAGCCACTCTTAGATTCATCTTCCAAGGTGATGTATGCTTCTACTGCTGCAATAGCTTCGTCAATGGTTTTACGGGCTTCTTTGTAGTCTTCCACACGGTAGCGAATTGAAGCATCTTTGATGATTTTAGGTTGTGTTTTGGTTTCTTCAGTGATACGACTTCCGTCCGCTATTTGGTCTGTAGACACAACTTTTGCTTCGTAAGTAGCCTCCTCATTGTAAGCATCATTTTCGTAATTACCTGCATCTTTAGCGATTGAAGGCGCATATTGGTCGCTACCATGAGAACAAGCTACAACTGCAAACATCCATACAAAGCAACAATACCAAATAAGATTTTTCATAAAAGAAGGTTTTTTAGGATTGAAAAATGAAGCCACTCATTGAAGGAAAATGAAGAAAAAAACTAGTACAGCATAAACCAAATTACGTGGCAACTTATTTTTTGCACAAAGAACTGACAATTAATAGTTTTGAAAACTAATCACCAGTCACTAATTTACTAATCACTATACTATCCTCCAGACATTTTTGTTTTGCTGTATCCCATCTCTTTGAGCAGGTTATACACCTTCTCTTTAACGTCTCCTTGAACCAAAATAACTCCATCTTTTGCAGAGCCGCCCACGCCACACTTCGACTTCAAGGTTTTGCCCAACTCCTTCAAATCTTCATCTGAGCCTACAAAACCTTCGACCAAAGTTGCCGTTTTTCCACCACGTTTTTTGCGGTCACGCAACACCTTCAATTGTTGTTTGTTTACCTCCAATGTTTCGACTTCTTCCTCTTCCTCTGATTGAGGTTTGAAGTCGGGGTTCGTAGAATAAACGACATTGATTCGGTTAAATTTAACTTTTTTTGACATGATTAAGGGTTTTCAATTACGTTTAAAAATTCGTACACCTCTAAAATCTTTCCATAAATGGTAGTTTTGATAGACAGAATCTTGAAAAGCATGATAAAAATAGTGAATATCCCAAAACTTTTCTTCCTCCAATAAGAAATTATGCACGCTTGTCGAATCTTCAAATTGCGTGTACCGAGAATCAACGAACATAATAATATCGGTTTGAAGTTCGGAAATCTTACTCAACCGACATTGTTTTTCTCGAAATATTTTGGAAAATGTATCAGGGATATAACTTGTTTCATCACAATAAATAGTACAGTCATTAACTACATTTTCGGACAACCATTTTCCTGCAATGATAGAGGCATTTGTATGTTCTCGATTGCGGTGATACTTGCTCCAATTGACCCATTGCTGAATACCCGTACCAAAAATCAAGACCAAAATAACTAAAAGTAAACGTTTGAGTATTGTGATATAATAGTCTGATATTGAAAGATTGGCGAGCCATTTCCATATTTGGAAAATAAGTGCAGAAGCCAAAATCAACATTGTGGGAATGAGCATTAAAATATACCTTGCTTCAACAAATTTGACCTGCCATATAAAATACAACAATAAACCGATATTCCAAAATGCCAATACTTGTCTTGCACCAAAGATTTTCTTTTTCATAATAAAAAGAACTTGGTAAGCAACAACGAAAAAATAACTTCTTCAATTGATACAAAGACTTTTGTAGTTTTCTGTTTGATAGAAAGTCGCTTTTTTTCCTTCTGGTAAATTTTTAAATGAAACTACAAAAGTCTAAATCGGGAACTTATTTTTTGACCGTTACTTGTTTGATGTTTTGAGAGAAATATACAAACGCTATTTTATGGTCTTCAAAAATTTCACAAAAATTATCCAAGCAATCAAACAACATGCCGCTCCAAACAACATCGGAAATCGAACATTGAAGCCTACGGCTGCCCCAAATAGTATGGCAGGTAAGGCATTGCAGAGTGATTGAATAGATTGATTGATACCGATTACTTCGCCTTGAATCGCATCATCTGCTAAATTAGATACGATGGCAAGTGAGCTGGGAAAGGTAATACCTTGAAAAAATATCAAAATTGGCAATACCATATAAAGCATAAGGGTGCTTTTGGGCAATAAAATCAACAAGAAACTCAATCCAAAAAATGGAATAGACCAACTGAGTATCTTTGAAGGTAATAAACGATTGGCAATCGGACGAAGCAAGACACCTTGTGCTAATGCAATCAATACACCTATGTACATGAATATTAAGCCAACCTGTCGCACATTGTAGTCAAATTCTTCAATCAGATAAAACTGGAAGAACTGCGAAAAGAATGCAAGTGCAATGGTCAACATGAAAATGACCATAAAAATAAGTCGAAACTTGGGGTAAGTAAACGCCTTTTTTGCATTGTGAATTCCTGTCAGCCAACTAATTTTGCGTACAGGAGCTTTGGTTTGAAGGGTTTCGGGAAAGAAAAATTTGATATACAGAATATTGGAGAAATTCAAAAGTCCCCCAAATAGAAAAGCGAGGTCATAAGAAAACCAATCGAAACCCGACAAAAATACCATACACGCTACACCTGTCACAAAACCCAAACCAAAGGCAACACCTGTTAGCCCAAAGTTTTTTGCCTTGCTTTTGTCATCACTCACATCTGCCAAGGCTGCTTGTACAGTATTGAGAGTCGTGCCTAAAACTCCCGACATCAACCGCCCTATAAAAATAAACCAGAAACTCACCCAATAAACACCAAATCCTGCCAAACAATAAGCGATGCCGCTCATCAAGTTCGCAAACATCAATATCTTACGTCTGCCTTTCCAATCTGACACCATACCCAATATAGGTGAACCAAACAATGCGCCCAGCGAATATCCACCTATCACAATGCCATATAAAAAGGTAAGGGTTTCGGGTGGAAAACTATCTCTGAAAAGTCCTGTTTCATTCATTGAAAAAACGAATGGTAAAACAGGAGCAATCAAGCCAAAGCCAAAGAAATCAATGAAAAGAGTAAAAAAGACTCTAAAAAGCGTATTCCGATTATTCGAACTATTCGTCATTGTATCACATTAGATATTTGGCGAAGATAGGGATATAAAAACAATGTCACCTTATTTGAAACTGACATTATTTCGACCAATCAAATAACCTTCATGGTACAATTCAGCCGAATAGCTTCCACTGACGAGAGGTGTACCTTGCTCCCAAAACATGCAATAGTTGTTGCGTTTGCCATTGTAGTCTATTGCTCCTTTGATGGTGTATTTGATAGGTGTACCGTCTTCTGCATTGTCGATAATGCCCGAACCAAAGGCTTCTACATAAAGACTTTCACCACCAGGAGATACAATACGGAGCATGATTTCTTTTTCGCCAGGTTTGGCGACAGGATTGGGCATTACATCAAAACAGACCTTTAGTTTTTCTACTCTCTTTGCATTGTTTACCATCACTTCTTTGCCCGAACCTTTGTATTTCACACCTGTAATTTCGATACTACTTGTCTGCAAAACTGCTGCACGGTTTACTTTTGAAGCGAGCAATTCTTTTTCTTCATTCAAAATGCTAGCTTTGGTACTCAACATTTGTTGTTCTACCTGCAATTGCGAAATACTATCGGATTGGTTTTTAATGGTTTCTTCTTTGACCACTACATCATCTCGAAGTGAACGGTTTTGATTGTTCAATTGCTCATTTGCCAATTTTAGCTGATCCAATTCTCCTTTATAGCTTTCCACAGTATTGCGTAGTGTTTCGAGCATTGTTTTCGCCTGTAAGAGTTCTTGGCGACTCGCCCTATTTTTACTCAATAAGTTTTCAATTTCCGTAGTTTGTTCATCTATTTGAATACGAATACTTTGAAGGGTACTATCCAGCTCGATGTTTTCTTCTTTGAAGGTATCCAATTCTTCCATTAAGTCATTCAGTTCAACTTGCAGAGCCTCCTTTTCTGTTGTCATGCTTACCTCTACATCTTGCTTTTCTTGTTTCATTTTTTGAACTTTATAAAAAAGCCAACCGTTTGTAATCAACAAAAGTAAAATGAGAATTAAGTAAATAGCTTGACGTGATTTGGTATTTGTTTCCGTCATTATTATTATTTTTACGATTTAAAAGATTGAATGGCTTTGGACAACCTACATTAGCAAAGATACAAGAAAATTATGCTTGAACTAACAAAAGATTATTGGAATAAAAGGTATTTGAATGGAGAAACTCAATGGGATATTGGATATATTAGTGAACCATTTAAACATTACTTTGATCAATTAACAAATAAAAATTTACATATTTTAGTTCCTGGAGCGGGAAATGCTCATGAAGTAGAATACTTATTTGTAAATGGATTTAAAAATGTTTTTTTGTTAGATTGGTCACTCAAAGCACTGCAAAATTTTCAAAGTCGGATACCTGATTTTCCTGTATCTCAATTGATAAATGCTGATTTTTTTCAACACGAAGGTCAATACGACTTAATGATTGAACAAACGTTTTTTTGTGCTTTAAATCCAAGTCTCAGAAAAAAATATGCACAACATTCGCACCAATTATTAAAAAATGAAGGGAAAATAGTTGGATTACTATTCAATATTCCGTTAAATGACGATCATCCTCCTTTTGGAGGCAAGAAAGAAGAATATATTTCTTATTTTGAAGATTATTTTAACATTCAGATAATGGAGCCTTGTTATAACTCCATTTTACCCAGAGCAAACAGTGAGTTGTTTGTGAAAATGGTAAAAAAATGAAAATCACGCTAAGGTTTTAGCCAAAATCTTATGTACCTTGTGGTAAATAAATGAGCTATTAACCCATTAAAATTTATATATTACTATGAAATTCGCTTTAGACAAAAAAGATAGCTATACAGTTTTTTCATTGTTAGAGTCTAAGCTAAACACGCTTGTTGCTCCTGACTTGAAAACTGAATTAACCATTTTGCACAACGAAGGCATTAGAAACATCATCCTTGACCTCGAAAAAGTATCTTTTGTAGATTCTTCGGGATTGAGTGCCATATTGGTAGGCAATCGTTTGTGTAGTAGAAGTGGTGGTAGTTTGATCGTTGCAGCCATTGCTGACAATGTCAATCGTTTATTTAAGATTTCTCAGTTAGACAGCGTTCTAACTATCATAGCCTCTGTTCAACAAGCAAGGGATTATGTGATGATGCAGGAATTGGTGAATGAACTACAAGATGAAGAAATAGCCGATGAAGGAGACGCTGAAGATTGATGCAAAATGACTAAATTCAGTGTCACCATTTTGGGTAGCAATTCTGCCATGCCTATTTATGACAGACATCCTTCTGCTCAAATACTCAATGTCAATGAACAACTCTATTTGATTGATTGTGGAGAAGGTACGCAAATGCAGCTTCAAAAATATGCAATTCGCTTCTCCAAAATCAATCATATTTTTATTTCACATTTGCATGGAGACCATTATTTAGGACTGATTCCACTCTTGGATTCCTTTGCACTTTTGGGACGGGTAGCCCCTGTTCATTTGTATGCACCTACGCCACTGCTGAATGTCATTTCCTTACATGGCGAAATAAATGGTTGGAAATTAGAAGATTCCCCATATCCATTGATTTTCCATGCCACCAATCCTTCGGTTTCAGAATTGTTATTAGACGACAAACAAATCACCGTCAAAAGTATCGTACTCGATCATCGAGTGCCTTGCACGGGTTTTGTATTTGAAGAGAAAGCAAGTGATCGAAAAATGTTGAAGGATAAAATTACCACCTACAACATCCCTTTCGCCGCCATTCCAGACATCAAAAAAGGCGCAGATTACACCACCCCAGAAGGAGTAATTATTTCTAATAGTGAATTAACTGCCAACCCTTTGCCTACTCGCACCTATGCCTATTGTAGCGACACTGCCTATACCGAAAGCATTTTACCCCTTATTGAAGGAATAGATTTGCTCTATCACGAAGCCACTTATTTGGAAGAACGAATTGAATTAGCCGCACCACGAGGACACAGTACTGCCAAACAAGCTGCCTTGATTGCCAAAAAAGCGGGAGTCAAAAAACTACTTTTGGGGCATTTTTCTTCCAGATACTACGATTTAAGTCCTTTTTTGGAGGAAGCCCAGCCCATTTTCCCCACTACAGAATTAGCCATTGAAGGAAGGGAATTTGTCATTTAAGTAATGGCGAAAAAATAACTTCCTAAATTGATACGAAGACTTTTGTAGTTTTCTGTTGATAGAAAGTTGATTTTCTTCCTTCTGATATTCAAAACTCCAAAACAACTCACTCAAATTCAATCGTTGCGACCACCTGAGCATGATCCGACTGCCAGCCCTCCACTCCTTCTCGACTCAAAGTATTGTCCTGCAAATGATCGTTGAGTACCTGCACATAGCGCACTTCTCCAATATGATTCGGATTCTCCCGCACAAATTCTTGACTCACCAAAATATGGTCCAAGCTTTCATGATGTCCGTTGTGAATGTGCGTATAGTAATAATCTTGGTAACTTTTCAGAGCTTGAATGTTTTTCACATTGTAGAGCAGTACATCCCAATATTTCATTTTCTTTTCCTTGTGCCAATAACTCATAGGTTCTTGACCTGCAAGAATATCCGTTGTAACCGCACTACCCGAATCGTTCACATCACCAAGTAGAATAACGGGATAGCTGCGCTTATTGAGATATTGCAGCAACAAACTCCGCAAAGCAGTAGCCTCCGCCGCTCGACGAATCAAAGATCTCGCCTGACCTTTCGCCTGTTCCATCGGATCATCCGCATCCGCCCCCTTTGCAATATCAGGGCGTTTGGACTTTAAATGCACTACAAAAACCGTTACTGCTTGTCCATACATTTCCAATTCTACAATTAGCACAGGACGTGAAAACTGAAAAATAGGCACACTGACCTCTGTATCCAACAGCAACATCTCGTTGAAATCCTCCACTACATGGTAATCCAACACTGGAAATTTGGTCGCCAAAGCCACAATCGGAGCAAGGTCGGGCGAAGTGACAGTCGATGAAGGTTTCGACATCACGATGTGGTAATCCTTACAGTAAAGACTCGAATCCAATACTTCCTCCAAGGCCGTCCTGTGAAAAACTTCCTGAAAGCCAATAATATCTGCTTTCATGGTATCCAACTGCCATCCCATCCAAGATATTTTTTTGCGGTACTCATCCGAAGTATATTTTTTCCAGCCATAATAAGTGGTATTGGGTAGAACCAAGTTGTAAGCATTGAAAGTGCCAATTTTGATTTGTTTCATGAAGTTATTGTTTTGCTAAAACTCAAATGAATGTTTCCCAAATGTAAGCATTATCTTTGTAGAAAACCGACATCACAAAAATATGAAAACACAACATACCAAACACGCCAAACTGACCAAACCCCAACTCGGTCATTTCGGAAGAAACGAATGGGCCATCATCGGTACACCCTGCGGCAATATCCAAAAAATTGCGCATAAAGTTATCGAAATACTTTCCAAAGACTTCAAAGTAAGCTATGTAGATGCCGATCACCAAAGTGCAGATGCAGAAAAAACTCAGGGCAAAAAAGAAGATGCGGCAATGGATGCAGGTGCAAGTTTGGTCTATACCGATAAAATCACCCATCACCGCATAGACTTCAACAATGAAAAATTCGACACTTATCAATACCGCAGCCTTTTCCATGAACAAGACATCGTACTCGTCAATGGCAATCACTTCAAGGCTCAAAAACAAATTGTGGTCATAGATGCCCGAAAAAAAGATTCTTTGGAGCGAAAACTAGATAGACTAACCAATGTCGACCTGATTTTGTTGGAGGGAGAAAATGACAGTATTTTTCCTTTCCTTCAAACACAAATTCCGAATATAGCCGACATTCCGATACTACAAAGTATCAATACGGCTGCAATAGCGAATTTTCTGCTGCAAAAAGTAAACACAAACCAGCCACCTCTCTACGGTTTGGTATTGGCAGGTGGAAAAAGTCAGCGCATGGGTCGAGACAAAGGCCTGATTGATTACCACGGCAAAGCACAGCGGGAATATGTAGGTGATATGCTGCAAGCATTTTGTGAGGAAGTATTTATTTCTTGCCGCCCAGACCAGGTCTCGAATATCGACACCCAACACCAAATATTGCAAGATTCCCTGCTGGGTTTGGGGCCTTTTGGAGCGATTCTATCCGCTTTTCAGCACAATCCCAATGCTGCATGGCTTGTCGTTGCCTGTGACCTACCGCTTTTGGATGCCGATACTTTACAATACTTGGTGGACAATCGCAATCCTTCCAAAACCGCTACGGCTTTCCACAATCCCGCCACAAATTTTCCCGAACCTTTGATTACCATCTGGGAATCCAAATCCTACCTGACCTTACTTCAATTTTTAGCACAAGCCTATTCTTGCCCCCGAAAGGTCTTAATCAATTCGGATATTGCCCTTTTGCAGGTGCCTGATGTGGCGGCATTGGAGAATGTGAACCGACCAGAGGAGTATGAGGAGGTGAAGAAGTTGTTGTAAGCAGTAAATTAAAATAATGATAATCAGTTTTTTTTTATAAAATATTAATTGTTAATATAAATCTACCTGACCACCTTAGTACAGCAAAAATCAACTAATCACCAGTCACCAGTCACCAGTCACCAGTCACTAAATTAAACCCAATTCTTCCGTCTCATAAACCAAAGCATCACCACAAGTACAAAAAACATTACGCCCCACGCAAAAAAGTATCCGTAGCGCCAATGCAGTTCGGGCATAAAATCGAAGTTCATGCCATAAATTCCCGCCACGAAAGTCAGGGGAATAAAAATAGTGGCAACGATGGTGAGGGTTTTCATGACATGGTTAAGTTGATTGCTGGCGTTCATCATGTAGAGGTCAATCAAGCCATTGGTCATTTCTCGGAGGTCTTTGAGGTTTTCAGTGACGTGCAGAATATGGTCTTTCACATCTCGAAAATACTTGAGTGAGTTTTCTTGAATCAACGTACTTTCAGCCTCGATGATTTTGGTGAGCATATCTGACAACGGAAAAATCATTTTTCGCAGCTCAATCAACTGCTTTTTCAATTGCAGAATCTCTTCCAAAGTAGCAGGCACATCTTTCAGCAGTTTGGTTTCAAACGATAGCGTTTGTTCCTCCAAATATTGAAGCACCAAATAATAGTTGTCCACTACTGCATCCAACAACAAATAGAACAAATAATCTGCCGCTTTTGTCCGCACTTTTCCCCTACCCTGCAAAATGCGCTCTCTAATTGGCTCAAACACATCTCCTTTCCGTTCTTGAAAAGAAATGACCGACTTGTCCAGCAGTAGAAAACTCAAGTGTTCTTGCTCAATTCTGGTTTTTGCATCATTGACATACAGCATTTTGAGGGTCAAAAATAAGTACTTATCCACATCTTCAAATTTGGGTAAATGAGTGGTATTCAGTACATCCTCCAGTACAAGTGCATCAATTTCAAATTGTTTGCCAACCACTTCAACCAAATTTGCATCATGTACTCCGTCAATATTGAGCCAAACAGTTTCTTCAGGTTGCCAATTTTTCTTGATGTCAGTCACTTCGACCCGTTCCAGGTATTTTCCCACATTAGGTTGATACGCCATCACACTCATTTCAATGTTAGCCTGCCTCTGCATTCCCACAAATTGAAGGTGACCAGGCATTTTACCTATTTTACTACTTAATTGTTTGAAAGAATCTTGCATAGGTCAAATTTATCCAATAATAAAATAAACACGATAAAAGTTAAAGAATTAAACAAATTAAAAATGTTATTTTTTCAAAAAAATGTATTTTTACTCAAATTTTTATTTTTACCATTGCTTTCGTAGTTTTTTTGCCCATCATTGACATCCAATCCAAACCCACAATCGAATGTCATCAACATTAAGCATCATTGACTTAGAAACTACGATTAAGTAACCCAAAAAACTTAGCATAACTTATGGATAAAGCCACATTTAGATATGGATACTCCACCCTGAGTGTCAGTAAAAGTAACCGATTCATTGCAGTGAGTAAAAGAGACGACACACCTTTGACCGCAAGTATGCCAGCCAATGCAAGGTCTGCTGCACCAGTTATCAAATCTACTACCACCAAACTCGGTCATTTTGAAATATTAGAAGCCTCCCTTCCCAGTTTTGAATCTGTCGAAAACACCCTGAACAATGTTCGTGCAATGCCATCCGTCAATATTGGTACGCATGTTTTTCATACGACCGATGATGGAGATACACCCTATATTCCTTCTGGTCAGATTTACATAGAGTTTACTCCTGAAACTCAACCTGCCATTATGGGAGTCATTTTTGAGCATTTGCATTTGGCCATCCTCGAAAAGCGGAGTTCACATATCTACATCACAAGTGTCACACCTGATTCGCCTAATCCCATCAAAGTAGTAGTGGCATTGCAGGAATTGGAAATGGTGAAAGTGGCAGAACCTGAATTATTAACCCCCATAGGACTCAGCGCATTGACATTGCCCTCTGACGAACTGCTCAAAGACCAATGGCACCTTCAAAATACTGGAAACCACGGCAATTGGGGAGCAAATGCTTTCAAAGCGGGTTCGGATGCCAAGGTAGTAGAGGCTTGGAAATACATGAACAGTTTGGGATCTTCTAACATTACTGTTGCAGTGATTGACAGCGGTTTCGACCTCACCCATCCCGACTTGAGAGGAAGTGGAGGAAAAGTCACAGCTCCTTGGGATTTTGAATCTGAAACACCTGACCCTACGCCCCATTTGGGCGATTGGCATGGTACATCCGTTGCAGGAGTGGCGATTGGTGCTGCAAATGGTACAGGCATTGTGGGAGCCGCTCCCAATGCAAAGTTTATACCGATACGTTTTGCATGGATCAGTGATAGTCAAATCGAAAAGTGGTTTGCCTATGCTGCTCAGAATGGGGCAGATGTAGTCAGCAACAGTTGGGGATCACAGGACAATAGTTTTGTGATGAGTACCCGCATGGTACAAGCCATTCGGAAATGTGCCATTGAAGGACGCAACGGAAAAGGCTGCGTGATTGTTTTTGCAGCAGGAAATTCGGCTAGAAGCATCAACAGTGCTAGCCAACCCGATGCCGTCACTGGCTTTGCAACCCACCCAAATGTCATCACCATTTCTGCCTCCAATAGCAAGGACGAATGGTCCAGTTACTCCAATTTTGGTAAGAGAATTTCTGTATGTGCGCCCTCCAATGGTTCGGGTGGTGCAGGTGTCACCACTGCTGACGTGACGGGTACAATCGTACTGCCCAGCGGAAGTATTGGACATAAAGGATATGATGCAGGTGATTTCACCTTTGGTTTTGGAGGTACTTCCAGTGCCTGCCCACTTGTTGCAGGGGTATGCGCTTTGATTTTGTCGGTCAAACCCAGCTTGAAAGCAACACAAGTCAAAGAAATATTGGAGAAAACTGCAGATAAAATTGGTGATGCAAATTTGTACGACTCCAATGGACATTCGGTGTATTTTGGATATGGACGTATCAATACACTTAAAGCGGTGGTAATGGCAAGTGGTGGAAGTATTCCAGATATACCAACTCCTCCTGTGATCATACCTACTCCCGTTGATCCTCCTATTACTCCCCCCGTTACCCCGCCTGTTGTTGTTCCTCCTTCCGAAATTCGTGCCATCCCGATGAAAGGAGCGGTAACGAGTGTGATTAGACAAAGCAATGAACGCCATGTGTATAAAGTCAGTATGAGCAATCGTTTGGTTATCAGCATGACTTCACCCATTGGCAACAACCAAGATTTCGATTTGTATCTACGCAAGGGAGCAGTTCCTGAACCCAAAAACCGCAAGTATGATGCAAGCAGTGTGGAGGAAGGGTCTAATGAAAAAATAGTGATTTCCAATCCAACTGCTGCAGATTATTACATCATGGCAAGGGCTTATCGAGGAAAAGGTAGCTACAATTTGGATGCAACCTTAGAAGTTGCCCCTGCGGGTAGTGGTATCAATGAATTACCTCTCAAGGCTTTGGTTGGCGGTATTTTACGCCAAGAATTGGAGGAAACAGTGATTAAGGTTAGTCTTGGCGGTCGCCTCAAAATCCGTATGGAAGTGCCAGTAGGCAGTACCAACAACGATTTTGACCTGTATGTAAAACGAGGAGCTATCCCGACCAAAAATGATTTTGATGGCCGAAGTATTCAAGAAGGCTCAGTAGAAAGCATCTTATTACCGAGTGTTCAATCGGGCGACTATTACATTGTGGTTCAATCATTTGAAGGAAGTGGTGGCTATAATTTGACAGTGAGTTTAGAGTAAATCAAGCTACCACAAAACTCAATACAAAAATAATGGTCAAAGCGGTCAAACACAATATTCCTGTCATAGCTGTCCAACTCCGCAAGGTTTGGGCTTCGGACAATCCAAGGTACTGGTTAACCAACCAAAACCCACTGTCATTGACGTGTGAAAAACCCGTTGCACCTGCTGCAATACTCAACACTATCAAGGCCAACTGAGGTTCAGATAAGGCAAAATTTTCCATGATAGGAGCGATAATTCCAGCCGCTGTAATCATCGCAACCGTTGCAGAACCTTGCAAGACACGCACCAACAAAGCCAGCAAAAAGGCGAGTAAAATCGGTACGATATTGTACTCTATCATTTGCTGTGCAATCATCACCCCTGCACCACTTTCCACGAGCATTTGCTTGAAAACACCTCCTGCTCCTGTAATTAAAATGATCACACCTGCAGGGCCTAATGCTTTGGTACTCACATCTTGTAATTCACTTTTGGAAAAACCTTGTCGTGTTCCCAATAAATAGAGTGCCAACAAAGTACTGATAATCAAAGCTACAAATGGATGTCCAATAAATTGACACAAATTGGGCATGAATCCTGCTTCAATACTGCCATTTTTGACCATCAAATCGGCAACTGTATTGGCCAAAATCAAAGCAATCGGTGTTAGAATCAAGAACAGTATCAAACCAATTGATACTTCTTTTTGATAGGTTCGTTCAGGAATTGGCTTACTCATAGCCTCAGGAACTTCTACGTATATTTTGGACGAAATGTATTTTCCAAACACAAGTCCAGCAACTATAGTAGTGGGAATCCCGACAATAAAACCAAATAAAATTACCCAACCCAAAGACACTTTAATGATGTCTGCAACAGCAATCGGGCCAGGAGTTGGAGGGATAAACGAATGGGTAACAGCCAAACTCGCCAACAAAGGAATGGCAAAGAACAAAAGTGATTTTTTTGACTTCTTTTGCAGAGCATACAACATCGGCACTAAAATCACAAACGCTACATCAAAGAACACAGGTATAGCAATAAGAAAGCCCGAAATCGACAAAGCAGTAGGGGCATTTTCCATCCCAAATTTGTCGAGCAAAAAGGATGATAACCGTTCGGTTGCGCCACTGTGTTCAAGTATTGCCCCAAAAATAGCTCCGATTCCTACCACCGTTGCCACATAACCCAAAGTGCCACCCATCCCGTTTTTGATGTTTTCAATAATGGCTTCAAAAGACATACCCGCTAATAAACCAACAGCTATACTACTGATTAACAAGGCTAAAAATGCTTGCATTTTGAATACAAGTATTAAAATCAACAACAAAGCAACTGCTCCAAAAACGGCTAAGAGTAAAGTGTAATCCATTGGTTTAATTGAATTTTAATTTTCCCATTCGGTATGAAAAACCTCTTCATCTCCCTTCAACTTTTGGTAGCCATGCGCTCCAAAACAATCTCTTTGTGCCTGTATCAAGTTGATAGAGGAATAGGCTTCGTGCATCGAATGATAATACTGCAAAGCCGCAGTCAAAGCAGGGCAAGAGCAGTTTTGATGTGCCAATAATACGGTTAATTCTTCTAAGGCGGGTATTTTGGAAGTCAATAAGTGAGCAAAAGAGTTAGATTCAAATAGGTGGGAAATGTTGGGTTCTCCTTCAAAGGCAGATACGATTTCGGGCAGCATTTTGGAGCGAATGATGCAACCGCCTCTCCAGATTTTGGCAATTGCAGCCAAAGACAAGTTCCATTCGTAGGTTTTACCTGCTTCAAAAAGTAAATGAAACCCTTCGGCAAGTGCAATCAATCGGGCTGCTAAAACGGCATCTTTGAGGATGTTGGCAATTTCTGCATAAGGAAAATCTTGTATTAGGTGATTCGATTGATGCCTCAATCTGGTTCGTAAGGAACGGTGGGTGGAGATGATTCTACTGTTCATCGCTGCTGCAATTGTTGGAATAGGAACGCCCAAATCCAATGCTTCCTTGACCGTCCACAATCCTGTTCCTTTGTGCCCTGCTACATCCAAAATTTGCGGCAATTGATACTTGCCATTTTCTTGAAATTGAAGGATTTGCAGGGTGATTTCGAGTAGATAACTGTGGTGTAAAGTGTTTTGCCAACCCCTTAAATAATCCGCCATTGCAGCTTGATTATCAGGAAAAATGCGTTTTAGAATAGAATAGGTATCCGCCCAAATTTGCATATCGGCATACTCAATACCGTTGTGCACCATTTTGACGAAATGTCCCGAACCGTTGCCACCCATCCAATCTACACAGGGTTCGCCATCCTCCGCTTTTGCAGCTATTTCCTTCAAAATTGGAAGCAATAAAGGTTTGACTTCTTCCTTTCCAGCAGGCATCATTGAAGGGCCCAACAATGCCCCTTTTTCTCCTCCCGAAACACCCATTCCCACATACAAAATCCCTTTTGCAGCCAATTCTTTCTCTCGCCGAATCGTGTCTTTGAAATAAGAATTACCTCCGTCTATGAGAATATCGCCTTCTGATAAATGCGTTTCCAATTGAGCAATCACCGCATCAACGGGTGCGCCGCTTTTGACCATCAACAAAATTTTGCGGGGACGGGTGAGTGATTCCACAAATTGAAGGAGGTCTTTTGCAGCAAAAAAAGCAGCTTCTGGGTTTTCGGCTGCAAAATCCGTTACTACCTGTTCTTCTCCCTTCAATGGAAGGTTGTAAATCGATACTTGAAAACCTTGATTGGCAATATTTTTCGCCAAACTTTTGCCCATGACTCCTAAGCCAAAAATACCGATGTCGGTCATTGTGTTTGATTTAAACATTGAAGTACTTCCTCCACAATTTCGAGAGGAGGTTTGTGAATGTCAATGTTAATGGCATTTTCGGGAATTTCCAAATCCTGGAACTGACTTTTTAACAAATCAGTTGGCATAAAATGGTTTTCTCTTGCGTTCATTCGCTGCAAAATTTGCTCGGAACTGCCTTCAAGGAACACTATCTGCAATGATGAATCAATGGCGGATTGTAGCAACCGACGATAACTTTCCTTCAATGCAGAACAGGCAAGGACAAAGCCGTTTTCTTCTTGCACCTTCATTGCAGTGCCTATCCTTTGCAGCCACGGCAAACGGTCGGTATCGGTCAATGGAATTTTTGCCGACATTTTTTGTTTGTTCACAAGCGGATGAAAATCATCTGCTTCCAAAAACGTTAAGGATAGTTTTTCGGACAAAAGGTGTGCTATGGTGCTTTTGCCGCAGCCCGAAACACCCATAACCAAAAGACAGGGAGGAGGAATTGCTTGCATTGATTGTCATTTAAAAACTTCGCAACATATCAAATTCTCCAAAGTTGATGTTGATTTCCGTGCCTCCAATGCTTTCATCCAACCCCTTTCCAAAAAATCGCCCTTTGATGCGTTCACCAATTGCGCCGTATTCATCAATTTCTATGGTGATGGTTTTCATAGAAACCTGTTTGGTTCCATTGATGTAAATGTTGAAGTCTTGAATCTTGGATTGACGGTTATCTGCTTGCAAAACAAACTGACCTGCTCCTGTCGTTGGGGTGAAAGGAAAGTAAATGTCAATAATGTCGTTTTGGTTGCTATTACTTTTGGGGGCAAGGGTGTAAAGTCGGGTTGCACCTGTTGCCTCATCATAGCCCGTTTTGGAGATAGTTCCATCTGTTTTTTCAAAAATAATGCTTTGTTCACCAAAAGAACCGCCAATGAGTTTGAATCGCACATCATTGGGCGTAGGAGTTTCTTCAATAGGAGGCTCTGGCTCAGGCACTTCATCTGTGCAACTATTGAAACTAAGGAATGCGCCAACAAGGATAAGGCACATCCAAAACGAAAAAAAGCGAAATTGAATCATAGTATCTTATTTTTATTTGAAGCAATGTTTAAAACTGATGTTTTTTTTTAAATCTATAGACTTTTCTTGTTGAAGCATAAAGTTAATAAACCTTATCACTTCTTGTTGTCCAAAAAACGTCCGATTGATTGAATTTTAATGTTGAATCACTCATTATCTCTGATTTAAAAAAAACAATATTCTCTTAATTTTGGTTCTCCGAAAAATATATACAAAAAGAAAACCGAAGTTTCCAAAACTTCGGTTTTCTAAATTCTCATGAATCGTGTGACGAAACTTTGTCAATCTTGGATGCCGAAGAAGTCGGTATAGTCGCAGACTCTGACAACTTTGAAGTGGATTCCATGTATATCGTTCAACTGTTGGTAAGGTGAAAAACCGTTGCCAAAGTTTCACTATTCATTGTCTTCCAAAGTCGCTGCACTCCTCAAAAAAACGGAACGGGACAACTGATAGCTTTCTTCTCTGAGAATCGAAAAAGCATACATTCGCTCCAAATTGTAGGCTTTTTGATAGAACAATTGTGCGGTCGTTTCATCTCCTCTTTTTGGGGCGAAAAAGGCTTCATCGACAAATTCCATCGCTATATCGTGTAAGGTGGGTAATTGATTCATTTTTTTCGTTTCTTTTGCAACATTTCACGAACTTCCTCCAGAGAATATAATTTCCCTTCTTTGATATCTCGTTCTGCTTTCCGAATAGATTGCAATATTTTTTTCCGAACTACAGCATGAGGAATTGTTTTCCCTTCTTGCACTTCCTTCAAAGCTTGGTCAATATTCTTTTGCCTTTCCTTGCTCAATTCATCCCAAAAATCCTTGTTGTTATCCTCCATGATTTGTACTGTTTTTACCATTCTAAAAATCCTCCAAAAAATCTACTGCCTTGAGAATATCAATCCCTCTAAAGGGATGAAGCACCAACAAATCCTTGTCTCCAGAAACAATCACACTTGCATCGCCACTCACTGCCAAACTCAAAAACTTGTCATCTTTGGGGTCTCTACAAGCTATTACTTCTTCGATTATTTCGACCAGTTCAGCAACACTTATAAAATCACTAGGCAATTGTTTTCGAGTTTCTAAGGTAATATATTTGTCGAATTTTGCCCTAAACAAAACCGACTGCAATTCTTCTAAAGTAGCTAAAGATAGTAGGACTTCTCCCGTTTTTGTAGCTTTTTGAACTGCTTTATAGGGAGTTGAATTCCGAAACAGAAAGGCACTAATCAGCGTATTGGTATCGATAACAAATCGAATCTCATTCATCATCTGACAATATTTTATTCAATTCTTCCATCGTCAATCCATTTGCTTGTGCTTCCTTGCTTGCTTCGTGCATAGTTTGAAGTAAGCGTTCTTTGGGGTTAGAAGTTAGCAATTCTTTTAACCACCTATTCACCAAAAAATCTATTTTATTTCTTGTTTTTTCATCAGCAGTCTGATAAGCGGCAACTGCTTCTTCATCGAGTTTTAATGTCAATTCTGCCATTTTCCTTAATTTTTTGTTTTGACAAATACATACAATCCAAACACTATTCTTGGAATCTTAGTTCTCTTCTCCAAAACTTTGTCAACAGTCGCAGACTTTGACAACAGTTGAGGGCGGTCATTCAAACGTCGACAAGTTTTTCAAACATTGTCGAGTTTTCTCTTGATTAGTGTAGAGTTCGCTCAACGTCCGAAGGACTTGGCGACACTTGGAACGCCCCCCTACAAATACCTCACCCCAACAGAATCAAACTTCCCAAGCAAAGCAATCAACAATTCCCCCTCCTTTTCATCCCCAATAGTCAACTGAATCCGCCGCATTTTCGGAGAAGAAACCGCCGAACTTTCAGACTCCAACTCCAATTCGGATTCAGATTCCTCCACCAATAAACTCCCCACAGAAGAATCCTCATGACTTGTCGACGACAAAGGCGAATCCATTCCTCCTATCGTTATCGCAGCCTGTTCCGCCTTCGCAAGCACCTCCTGCAATTCAGGCACAATAGCAGGGTGCGGATTGTCCTGCAATGCCAATTGTGCCAACTCGTTGGCTTCGGAGGGTTTTTGACAATCCAAAGCCAAAGTAGCCGCACTCCTCAAAAAAACGGAACGGGACAACTGATGGCTTTCTTCTTTCGGAATCGACAAAGCGTAGGTGCGCTCCAAATTGTAGGCTTTTTGATAGAACAATTGTGCGGTCGTTTCATCCCCTCTTTTTTGGGCGAAAAAGGCTTCATCCACAAATTCCATCGCTATATCGTGCAAGGCTGCTAATTGATTCATTTTTTTATGATTTTTGCTTTTGGGTTACTGAATTATACAACAACTATCTATATATTCTTACGTCTTTATTCTCTTATTGAAGCATATGCCTGATTACCAAAAAAACAATCCAACTCCAATGTTAGTTTTGTGAATTTTGAATGCAAAAAAGAAAAAAATACGTAACATTAGGGAACTAAATAACCATAGTATGGTGTTTAGATATTGATAATTAATTTTTAAACAAAAAAAATATTTTAAAATGGGTAAAAATCAGCATGTTGTAAAAAAGGACAATAAGTGGTCTGTGAAAGGAGCAGGAAATTCCAAATCTACAAAAAAATTCAATACTCAAAAAGAAGCAATTAATTTTGCAAGAGAAATTGCTAAAAATCAAAAATCTGACGTAGTAATTCATGGAAGAGATGGAAAAGTTAGAGATAAAGATAGTTACGGTAATGACCCAAATCCACCAAAAGACAAAAAACACTAATTATTAAATATTTGAAAATCATACAAAAATTAATCTTTTTTTATCGAAAATAAATGAAGATTAATTTTTAAGAAATCATACAAAAATTAATCTTTTTTTATCGAAAATAAATGAAGATTAATTTTTAAGATAAGAAAAAGTAAATGACAGAAAAAAAAAATAAGGGAAATTAATTCAATTTTAGAAAAAGCTAAATGGTTGCTTGGAATTGGTATAGTAATAATAATAATGATGCCTTTTCTACTAACATTCGAGTATTTTCACGAACGATTTAATTTTAGCGAAACAGGACAAATTGGAGATACAATTGGTGGAATTACAGCTCCGTTTTTGAATTTAATCGGAGCATTTTTAGTTTTTTATGCCTTAAAAGCTCAAGTAAAAGCAAATGAGTTAGTTCAACGTCAAATTGATAAGGAAAACAAATTAAAAGAATGCGAAACAGATGCCCAGAATCTTAATCAGTTGTATTCTTATCTACTTGAAAGTATAAATACTTTTAAATTCACAACTTTACCAGTTCATGATTTAAGAAATGTAGAGGAAATAGATATAGAAGAAGAATTTACAGGTGGAGATGCTTTCTATCATTTATTTTCTCAGATAAGATGCCATTACCACGGCACACCAGAAGAACTGCATAGCACACAAAGTGTTTCAGAACTTATGAGTATTTTAAAAATTATGGATTTAATTCTTAATAAGTTAAAAAATACAAAAAGCAATAATAAAGAAATTCTAAAAACACTTACAATACATTTATTTGATTATAAAATAATCACTCGAATAAGAGATGAAGAAATTGAAGATTTGAAAACTGATTATTGTGAAATTTGTAAATGCAATCACGGATTACCAGAAGAATTAAGAATTTTAATTTCTAAAATCAGAATTAAAATAAAAGAATAAATATGTAATAAAATATTTATTTATATTTTTAAAATCGGAAACTATATTTCTAATTGTCCTTCATAAAGCTAACTCGTATGCTTAATACAGCATCATCATAATTCAATTCGAGATAGTTCTTCATAATTTGTATTATGGAAGAAACTGATGAATGGTTTTGTGAATTTTGAAGTAAGATACAAGCATTTATGAATGTTAGCTATCTAAATTTTACTTCAAATAACCCTGTGAAATATTTGGATATACATATTATTATATAAACAATTTAGTAGTGGTTATTAAAAACAAGAAAATCAAATTCAAATGACATTAATTACAACAGAGATAAGTAGTATTCAAGTAAAGTTAATGTACTTACACTTTAAAACTATAAAAATAAACGATAGTATAAGTAGGGTTAAGTCGTTGAAATTTGAAGACTTAAAAACTCCAAAAGCAATAGCATCTAAAGGGGAATTAACTTATGATATAATTGATGTGATTATCCTATTTGAAAATTATCATTCATTGACAGATAAACTATTGAAAAAGAATCATTTAGCTACATTAATGCCTGAAGAATTAAGATTAGAATTAAAGGAATTAAGAAAAGTCATGTCAAAATGGAAGCACGTTAGAAATAAAATAGGTGGGCATCTAGACTTAGATGTAATTGAAGAATTTTGTGAAAAATATAATTATAAGGGAGTCTTTATTAGCCAAAATTTAGAAGCAGACTTTAAAGGAATCCTATTATTAATGATGTTAGAATCTGCAATTAATAGCACAAACGATAAATCCAATCTATTCAATGAAGAATTAACTTTGACAAAACCACTTGATTTAAATAGGTTTATCGCAAAGTTTATGACTGATTGGAGGCTTTGCTTAAATATTTTCAAACCAGTACAAGAATTTTTATATAGCCTTGGTAAATCTGAAAAATTGAGTTTAATAACTAAAGAGGATATTGGAATTATAAATTTTTAAAAAAAAACTATTACTAATGAAATTCATAGATATGAAGTCTGCATAATTTCTTTTAATAGTAAATGCAATTCACTCATATGAAAAAAATAAAATTACGTGCGTTTGTAATATGTACGGAACACTTTCAAAGTTTGAAATATAACAAATGCAAAGAAACCCCCAAAGCCTTTCTTCAAAAAAGCTTCGGGGGTTTCCAAATTTAAATCCCTCCGAATCCCAAAATTCCTGTTCCCATACACCCTACTCAATCACCACCCTAACCCCCTCCGAATGACTCGTAAACTCTGGAGCATACATACACTGCATCGTCGTAATCCCATTGGAGAAATCCCCCTGATGCGTTGCCCAAAGCGGATATATTTTATAAATTCAAAATTTATGACTATCGGGATTTTGCCTTGTGTCATATATGTACAAGATAAGAATGGTTTCACCAATTAGTTGATAAACAAGCATATTCTGTCGACTCAAAGGATATTTTCGCACCTGACTTCTCTTTGCAGATTTCCTTCCTATATGTGGGAATTGGGACAATAGCAGCAGTTTACTCTCCACATTGTCAATAAATTTGGAAGCAATATCAACAGACCATTCCTCAGCCAGATAATGCACAATATCGCTATAAGTTGATTCCGCATTTTGTGTCCATTCTATCTCATAAGCCATTGATGGTATTTTTTTTGGACTTCACTATGAGGAATAGTCTTCCCCTCTTTTACTTCTTGTAAAGATTTCTCAATACTTTTTTGTTGCTGAAAACTCAATTCATCCCAAAAATCATTATTAGCATCTGCTTTTTGTGCTTCCAATAAAGCCAAGTGCAACTCTTCCAAAATAGATTTATTCTGAATTTCTTCAATGATATTGTAGATATTTTGTTTGATTTCTAGTACTGTCATAAAATTAAAATTTTAGGAAAAACAAACTTCTCCTGTATTTAGTTTCACAATCTATAAAAAGAAAAACCGAAGCTCCTCCTCAAAAAAAGCTTCGGTTTCCCCAAAAATATCTCAATATTAATTATCTACTCCCCAATCACCACCCTTATCCCCTCCGAATGACTCGTAAACTCAGGAGCATACATACACTGCATCGTCGTAATCCCGTTCGAGAAATCACCTTGATGCGTTGCACGTAGCGGATATTCAAACACATACGTACCCTTCGGCAGCCACGACATAAAGAAGTTGGTAGCCGCATCTTTGGTGCTTTCGTAGTAGCCCAAACCATCTTGGTACTTATAAGACGAAATCACGTTCATCGGCTCAAAACCCGAAGCCCGCATATCTTTCAGATGCACATATTCCATATCCCTATCCACCCGAATTTCGATGCGAACCTTCACCTTATCGCCCACACTGATTTTAGCGTTGTCGGTCAAAGGAGTCAATTTGGGGCCGTTTTTGGTATTTTCTTCGAGGAACAATTCCTTTTTGATAGAAAGAGGCGTTTCGGCGAAAGTGATTTTGTCGAGTTGCTCAAAATACTGCCAGTACATAGCACCCCAAGCCACGCCCTTGTCGTTTTTCGTCACCGTCACCTTGCCCATGTCTGCGGTCACATCTTCGCCATCCCATGTTTTTTTGAAGTAGCCCGTACCCGCCTCCACGCTGACCGTTGGGTCGTTTTTGGGGTCGAGTTTTTTGCCGCCCACGGTGATGGTCGCTATTTCGTCGCTTGACAACCAATCATCGCCCGTCAAAATCAGTGCGTAACAAGCCTCTGCCGTTGCTTTGGTCGTTTTCCAATCCTGCGTTTGTTTCTGCTTCAAAAGCCACACCTTCATGTCGTTCACCGATTTTTCGTCCTTCGCCACCTCATTGAAGGCTTCAATCAACAGCGATTGACTCTCAATCGGAGCTTGGTACCAATACCAACCGTTTGCCATATCTTTGAAGTACATACCCATTTCTTCGTTGTTGACCGAATTTTGGCGAAGGGATTCGATGATGCCATTTGCCGTTTTCGAGTCGCCATTTGTGAAGCGGTGAAGGGCAAGCGCAATCATTCCTTGCAGGTATTTGTTGTTGCTCAACCAATATTCGGCAGCCTGACCTTGATAGTAGTCAAAAGCCGTTTTGTAGGATTTGTCCACAGGAATGTCTTTGAAGAAAGAGCGGGCGTATAAATACTGAATCTGCACATTGCCGATTTGTTTTTCCTTCAAATTCGCCTTGTATTTCAATAAGTTGTCGTAATCCTCTTGAATGACCATATCCAAATACTGCACCGCTTTTTGGGTCATGTTCCACGTATCGCTGTCCTCTCGCACGTTTTTGATGCCCAAATTGTCGAGGTGTCCCAAACCCGAAACGATGTGCTGCGTAATGTAGCGGCTTTCGGGCATTCCTGGAAACCAAGACCATCCGCCATTGCTGACTTGCATTTGCTGCAATTGCTTCAAGGATTTGGTCAATTCGCTCCTCATTCGGTCGATGTCGAACAAAACACCCACTCTGCGTTTGCGCTCGCTTTCGTCTTTCGCCTGCAAAACCCATGGAGTTTCTTGCAGCAGCAAAGACTTCAATTCTTGGTTTTTTTCCAAATTCGACAACAATGCGCCCGATTCGTTTCCTGCGCCATCGTCCAAGGAAGCCGTTGCAGCAGCTTTTTCCCATTCTTTGAAAACGGCTGCAATTTTGGGGTCGGAGTTCGCAATGTGGGATGCGATGCTGTTGGCATAGAAACGGCTGAAAATCTGCTCGGCACATTCATGCGGATATTCCATCAAGTAGGGCAATGCTTGAACGGCATACCATGCAGGTTGTGAAGTAAATTCAAGCGTCAATCTTTCGTTTTGAAGCGTAGAAGACTGCTCGGATTTGTTCAGTTTTTCAAAGGTAAACTCCTTTGTGCCTTGTCCACGAACAGGCAAAGGCATACTTTCTGTCACCAACATTCGGTTGGTCAAAACGGGAATCGAACTTTCTTCACCATCCGAAAACTTACCCGATTTCGCAATTACTCGATAGGTAACTGCTTGAATGTCTTTGGGTATCTTCAATTTCCAATTGACGGCAGTGCTTTGTTCGGCTTTTGCAGTGAAGTTGACGGAAGTCGTCGTATTGCCCAATTTTTTGTCAATCGGCTTCATGGTCAATGCGTCAAACAATTGCAGAACAGCCGTTCCGTTCATTTCTTTGTCGGTCAGATTGGAGATTTTTGAAGCAAAAACGATGTCGTCGCTTTCTCTGAAAAAACGGGGTGCATTTGGCATCACCATTAGATCTTTTTGCGTCACAATTTCCTCAGTCATCTGCCCATACTTCAAATCTTTGGTGTGTCCAAACGCCATGAATTTCCAACGGGTCAAAGCTTCGGGGGCGGTAAATGACAACATCACTTCGCCTTTTTCATTCGTCCGCAATTCGGGGAAAAAGAAAGCCGTTTCGTTAAGGTTTGTACGCACTTGCACATCTTCAAAATCAGTTTCGGTAGGTGTATCATCTCCTCCATTTTGATCTCTTTCTGCCCCATTTGCAGCTACCTTCAACTCATCGGCAGTAACAGAATCATCCGCAATCTCAGCAGAAGAGTATTCCATTCCCGCAGACTCTTCCATTTCCATTGCAGGAGCAGCAGAAGGCATCGGTGCTTTTGACATAGCTTTATACCTTCTTCCTTCACCAGCCAAAGCACCACCTGCTCTACCGTAATACCGATAACCATACAAACTAAAGTCAAACCAATTCAGTTGGTCGTAGTTTTGGTATTCCAATCTGTGGTCATACTCATTCCAATTCTCAGCGTACAATTGGGAGTTGCCTACCCCAAAGCCACTATCTGATGAAAAACGGCTTTGTCCATAGTAGGTTGGGTAAATGCTGCCAAAACTCCATCCGTGGTATTTGAAGGCATCTAAAGATGCATCGTACATACTCGCTAAGAGTTCGGCGGCTACTTTTTCGCCCTTCATGCCACTGATTTTCACTGTCCATTGCTCCTCTGCGCCAGGATAAAGTTTGTTGCGAAAGCTAGATAGTTCAATTTTGAGGTCTTTGTTGTTCCACGGAACATTGATGTTGTGGCTTTCGGTAAAGGCTTCGTTGTTGCGGATAGCACTTAGATGAATGGCAAAGTTGCCTCGGTATTTTTCCAAGACTTTGACATTGTAAATGTTTTGTTCCTTGTTTGCGGTCAGCCATTTGCGTTCCACAATTTTTTGGTCGTGTTCGACTTCAAAGAGGATTTTGGTATTCGGTAAAGCAGAGCCATAGGCAATCACAATGGTTTCGTTCGGTTCGGCTGCGGTTTGAGAAAGCGTGTGCCAAAAGGCCTCCTTCAATGGGATTTCGTCTGTCAAGAACGAAAAGACATCGAAGTATTTCTCAAATTTCACTTCCTCACCGTATTTGTCTTTGGTGGTCAATTCAAGAACGTATTTTCCAACGCTCCAACTTTTGATGTCATTGGGGCTGATTTTGGAGTCTTTGGCAGTTTTGAAGGATTGTTCAAATACTTTTTTGCCTTTTTCCCAATTTGCAGGACGGTTCTCGTCTTTGTAAACATCGTATTCAAAGGTGTCGTAATATTCTTCTTTTGACATCACAAATTGGTCGGGCTGTTCCCATCTTCGGGTTCTAAAAACCCGTTCAGGTTGCTTCAATTCGTGGATGGCGATTTTTACATCTACTGCTTCAAATTCTCCACCCAAATTAGTCGTACTGACTTTGAAGTTGGCGGTGCTGTCACGGTTCACTTCATTAGGAACGCTGACACTTGCCAAAAGCGAAATATAGCCCACGCTGACACTGCTTTCGCTGCTTCGGGTTTCGCCACTGATGTCGGTCACATCTGCATAAAGCGTGTAGGTGTATTGTGGTTTTTGTTTGGAGTCAATGCTTGCGTCTGGAATGGCGGTAAACTCAAATTCAAATTCGCCTTTTTCGTTGGTTTTGGTCACGCCATTGGTGACTTCCAATTCGGAAGAAGCAGGGTAAGGAATCCACCATCTGAACCAATAGGGGAAACTCGCTCTGCGAACGACTCTATATTTGACCTCCGCTCCGTCAATCACCGAACCTGCATAGGCTTTCGCCAAACCTGTTGCTTTGACGGTTTCGTTCAAGCGATACGAGCCTTCAATTGGGTTGAAACTCACTTCAAATTTGGGTCTTTTGTATTCTTCTACTTGAATGTCAGTGCTGCCATTTGACTCTTTGATAGTCATTCTACCGTTCAACACGCCTGTGGGTAAGGTGAATTTACCATTGAAGGTTCCGTAATCGTTGGTTTTGAGTTCCAACTCGGTTACTTTTTGGTAATTGACATCGTAGAGTTCCACTTTCGTTGTTTTGTTCAATACCAAATCACTATTTTTACCGTCTGTTGTGAGCATTAAGCCTTTGAAGTAAACAGTTTGACCTGGACGGTAGATAGAACGGTCTGTGAAAAAGAAGGTGCGTGTTTGACGGCTTTGAGGGCTTTCGTTTCGGTAGTAAAGATTGTCGTTGTAAGAATAACGGTCATCGCCTTTGGTCATTACGACTCTTTTGTTGGAGTAATAATTTCTGTCTTGATTGACATTGAAAGAAAACTTGCCTTCAAAATTAGATGTGCCTTGTCCCAACAATACTTCCTCATATTTACGGGTTTTGTAGTCGTATTTTCGAGCGTAAATCTCAAATTTTACATTGTCAATCGGTTCGCTTGTTTTGCGGTGGACAGCAAAAAAATCGGTCGTATTTTTGTGTCCATTCTTCAATGTACTCAAGTTGGTGACAACGGTATATTGAAAGGTAACCGCTTCTTTTTTCATTGAATAGTTGTCAGTCGTTGCCAACATGACCACATATCTTCCAACCTTTTGGTTGGGTATGCTTATTTCAATGTTGTGACTTTGGTAATCACCTTCGTTTGGCAAATCCACTGTCCAATTGTCCAACACCTTCAATCGGTTGAGGTAATTGAGTTGCTGTTCTGTTTTGTCTAATTTTTCGATTGCCTCCTCATCTTCTTGGGTGATAGCTGCAACCTTGGCATATACTTTTGAGACGTTTTGGTAAGAGACAAATGCCCTGAAAGGTTGCTCGGGTAGGTTGGCGTTTTCGAGGGTAAATTGAAGGTTCTTCCGCATGATGTTTTCCTTCAATGAGGCACAATTGTTTGATCCTCTGCTATTCGGATGTCGGGCAATCGTTGCATCACACAACTCCAATGCTTTTTTCTTTTCCCAACGTGGTTCAGGCGTATTGATTGGATGGTATTTGTCTCCTTTTTGGCTGTGAAATTTGGCTATGTTGTAACTTGCCATTGCAGAAGATGGATGGGTCAAGGTGTTGTTTTCCAAAGCTTTCAAACCTTCTAAATACAATTCGTCTTTGTTGGGCAAAATGGAATTGTCCCGTACATAGTCCAATCGCTTCAAATCGGCATCAACAAGTGCTGTTGGATTTTCATCGTTCAAATGGAAACGCACCAAATCTTGGAATACCTTGATGGCGTAAAATTTGGTGGAAAGTGGGTCGGTGGTGGTAAAATTGTGATTTACAAAATCTCTTGCAGGATCAAAGGCTGCTTTTTGGGTAATTTGAAATTGGTCGGCAGCCGTTGTGACATTAGATTCTGAACTCATGAAAAAATCAAGCGCATCGTGCGCCAATAGGTCGTAGAGTGTCGGACGGTATTCTTTGGATTTTTCGTTTTCTACGAGGATGTCTTTGAAGGTTTCTATCTTGGTTTTTTGGAGTAATTCCTTGTTTTTCAAAGAAGCTTGGTAGAGGCGAATGGATTCTCCAATAATCGTATTCGCATCCCAAGTTTGGAAATCTTCGGGTTTGTTGTTGGCAATTTCGGTACGGTTGAGTATTCTATAACGGTTGTTTTGATAGTATTGCCAATAGAGATTTGCCTGTATGTTTTGCAGGACAGACTGGAGGGGTTCTTGTGCCTTTTTGATTTCTTCGGTAATCTCATTCATCACCTTCTGCTGGCTGTTTTCCTCTTTGTAAGTCGTGTATTTCCAAAGGTGCAGAAGCGATTTGACGACCTGTGGTGCGTTTTGGTCTTCTTTTGCCTTTTGGTATATTTTGCGGACAGAGTCTTCCGCATTTTGGGTGAGTCCTTCGTTTTCTGCTTTTTGGACTTGCAGCCATTGGTCTGCGTAGTCCTGATCGGGGTTCCAATTCATGCCTTCGATTTTTTGAGCGTTGCTACAACTAATAATGGTTGCTAAAATTACGAAAAGTAGAGTGAGGAAGGTGAAAAATTGAAATTTTGTGAAGTTTATCATGGATTATTTATTTGGTTTTTGTTGGATTTTTGGTGGATGCTGTTGATTTTTTGAACAAGAACTTATAGATGAAAAAGAACTACTCGTGGTTGTATGGACAAGAATCTCGCATAATGTAAAGGTTAATTCAGTGTGAAAGTTCCTTTCTATCTAACAGTTCTTGTTCACATAAGTTTTGATGCGGTTTTTGAGTGTTTTGGTGTCTAATGTAAGAAAAAAAGCTAAAATTTAATAGCGGAAGTGGAGGAAAGTTTTTGAAGGGGTGAATTTGATTAATTATCTTTGTAAGACTAAAATTCATATGTTATCTTTGTAAGACTAAAATTTATATGTTATCTTTGTAAGACTAAAATTTATATGAAATGATTAAAATTATTTGTGTTCTCCGTGATTTGTGTAAAAATCTATTTGTTTTTTTATTGGTTTTTAGTTGTTCCTCCCTCTTTGCCCAATGGACTTCAACTAATTTATCTGTAGCAAAGGAAAAGATTGCAGTAGCTTCAATGGGAGATGAAGTTTTTTTCATTGGAGGTAATAAAGGTGCTAATGGGCCCGATACAAATATTGTAGAAATCTATAACTCCTCGACTGATGAATGGAGAACAGAGGAATTTTCTTTCTATTCAGGAGCTGATTTAACAACAGTTCAAACAGAAAATTACTTGATTAGTTTTGATAATGTAGGTAAAATACATTTGTATAATAAACAGTCAAAATCTTGGGAAACAATTGACCACCCTAATCGGAGGTCTGGTTATGCTGCTGTGACTCATAATGATAAGGTATATTTCGCTGGAGGTAAAAAATCTTTTGAGCCAGCCAGTAAAGTGGTAGATATATACAACTTAATGACTAAAGAATGGTCTGTTGATAGCTTATCTGCTGGGCGTTCAGATATTACTACTGCTGTGGTAGATGATAAAATATTTTTTTTAGGAGGAGACCCGAAAGCAGGTTTTACAAATTCTGATGTAGTGGATGTATTGAATACAAATACTGGTGAATGGGAAAATTTCACCTTGACAGAAGGAAAATATGATATGGGGTTGGTTGTTGTAGAAGACAAAATAATCTTAGCAGGTGGACAGCTTGATAATAGCTTATCTTCTGGATTTTCAGATTTAGTCGAAATAATAGATACAGAAACCTATAATATTCAAACACTTTTTCTATCAAATGAAAATCGTAAACTACAAGGTATTCGTTTAGATAATAAAGCTATTTTTGTAGGTGGAGAAACTACAATTGCAGAAATTGTAGATATTGCAGAAATGACAGTAAATTCAAGCATTTTAAGTTCTGCAACGTCACTTTTTCGTGTAAAAGCAACTGTGTTAGGAAATAAAGCCTATTTTTCTGCGGGTACTGGCATTAATGGGGCTTTGGTGTTTATCTATGATGGAGATACTGAATTATGGACAAATTACAAGTATGGAGATAGTCGCCAATATATTTCAATGATTTCACATAAAGATAAATTATTTATTGCAGGTGGAAGAAAAGCAGATTTTGAGATGACAGATGAGGTATTTATTTATCAAGATACATCTATTGTTGTTTCCAATTTACAGCCATTCGAGCTACCTCAAATAAACATTTATCCGAACCCTTCAAGCAATTTCTTACATATAGAAATAAAAGAAAGTGTTGAAGGTTTATCTGCTTCTCTGTATGGGATTAATGGGGACTTACTTTTTGAAACTGATTTTCCGAAATTGGAACGAACTATGCAAATTGATTTGCGAGAAATTCATGGGAAGGTGTTTTTATTAAAACTTACCTCAAAAAATGAGACCTACACTTACAAAGTGTATAAACAGTGAAAATAGAAAAAAATGAAAATTCTAACCTTCGCCGAAAAAATCATCTCCTTCAACAAATCCCTTCAATTGACCGCCAAACTCCCTCCCAACATTGGCGTAATGAATCCCTTTGCAACAAACGAAAAGGTGTTGGAAACTTCCAGTCAGTTTTACCGCAAATTTTACAACGATAATAAGAAGCGCAAACTCATTTTGGGCATCAATCCTGGGCGATTCGGGGCGGGTGTGACGGGAGTTCCTTTCACCGATTCCCACCGAATGTCAACCTATTGTGGCTTGAGCATTGAAGGAGTGAAAACCTACGAATTATCATCGGTTTTTGTGTACGATGTTATTGAAGCTTATGGTGGTGCGGAGGCGTTTTATCAAGACGTTTATATCAGTTCGGTTTGTCCGCTCGGTTTTGTGATTCGTGATGCAAAGGGCAATGAAAAAAACTACAATTACTACGATAGCAAGACATTGCAGGAAGCGGTTACACCGTTTATCATTGAATCCATTGAAGCACAATTGGAGTTTGGAATTGACCGAAGTACAGGCTTTTGTATGGGAAGTGGTAAGAATTTTAAGTTCTTGAACGCTTTGAACAAGGAAAGGAAGTTTTTCGACAAAATTGTGCCATTGGAACACCCTCGTTATGTGATGCAGTACAAATTGAAGTCGAAGCAATTGTATGTGGATAAATATTTGCGGACTTTGGGCTAAAAAGCCAAAAAACGTTTTATTTTTTTACGGTTCATGGAAGATTTTAGTGGAATGAGACTTTTATACTCTTTCTCCTACAACAAAGGCGACACCATATTCGCAGCCCGTTCTTTCACCCTATCCAAATAGGGTCGGTTTTGATGATCTTTAAGTGTCACTTCTTCACTATAAGTCAAATCTTCTTGAAAAGATTTTTTCAATTCTGCCACGATTTTTTTATCGTATAACAATGCGTTAACTTCTAAGTTTTGGTCGAAACTACGGATATCCATATTGGCAGTGCCAACCGAACCAAACACATCATCTACTACCATTACCTTGCTGTGAATGAATCCTTTGGCGTAGTAAAACACCCTTACCCCTGCCTCCAAAAGTTGCCCAACATTGAATCGTGTTCCCCATTTTACGATTGAAGAATCGGAGTCTTTTGGGAGAATAATTCGGACATCTACACCACTCAAAGCAGCTACACAAAGAGCAGTCGAAATACTTTCGGTGGGAATAAAATAGGGAGTAGCAATATAAACATATTCTTTGGCGGTAGTAATAGCGGCAAAAAAAGCTTGTAGAGTGCTAGACCATTCCGAATCGGGGCCACTTGCCGCTATTTGCACCCATTGTTTATTATCAGGACGGTGTATTTTCAAGTATTTCTCAACGTCTACATTTTTTTCTCTGCTCGCATGTAACCAATCTGCCAAGAAAATAGCTTGTAAACTTTGAGCTGCTTCTCCTTCAATCTGTAAGTGTGTATCTCGCCAAAAGCCCAATTCAGGATCTTTGATATAATTATCGCCAATATTGATGCCTCCAACAAAAGCAATTTTGCCATCCATGACAGCAATTTTTCGATGGTTGCGAAAGTTGATTTTGGTGGCAAAAATCAGCCAAGAAACCGACCGAAAAGTAGTTATCTGCACACCTGCATCTTTGAGTTGTCTTTTGAACTTGCCCCCCATTCCCCAGCTTCCCAAACCATCGTAAATAAGTCGCACCTCTACTCCTTCTTTTGCTTTTTTGATCAAAGCGTCCTTTACTTTGTTCCCAATAACATCGTTTTCAATGATGTAGTATTCAATATTTATATGTTCTTTTGCTGCTTCGATGGCTTTCAACAAAGCATCGTAAGTAACTTTACCATTGTTCAACAAAGTGATTTTATTGCAGTCAGTCAGCAGGGCCTTGCAGTTGTTGGACAACATTCTCACGATATTCATTTTCTCCTGAATGACATCTTCCTTTGCTATCGTATCGTGTTTGGCAGAATAATCATTTTCTAAAACACCAGATTTTTTCAGATATTCCAAATCCTTATCTTCTTTTTGAGACAATTTTCGCCCCAATAGGTATTCACGACTTAAATACAAGTTTCCAATCAAGCCCACTATCGGAAACGTAATCAACATAAATATCCATGCAAGGATTGTACTTGCATTGTCAAACCGAAAGAAAATGGCACCAATGGTAATCAACACCACAATAAAAACTGCAAGATTCACCCATTTGCCAAGTGAGTCTTGAAATAAATGATAAATCCCACCAACTCCTTCAATATAGCCAAACTGTGCTGCTGCAAAATAACCTATCAAACCGAACATCACCAAAGCAAGTGCAATTACTGCAATGTCTTTCATTCTTTCAAATATTTACAAATTCACTTAATTTTCTTATGCTTCTCTTTTGTTAGAGAATATAAACTACACAGTAGCGGAAAAATTTAAAGGTCTAAGATAATTATTTCTTTAAGACTTGAACAAATTATCTCACCGGCTGCAAATTTTTCACCAGTTCAGCTTCAAATAAATTTGTAAAATGCTTCTTCAATTTACTTTTCACCTCTTCAATATCCACCTTTTCCACCTCCAATTCTTTGTGGAGTGACGTCACTGCCTTATCAGTGATGCCGCAAGGAACAATATTGTTGAAGTAATCAAGGTTGGCATTTACATTAAATGCCCATCCGTGCATTGTCACCCATCGACTGCAGCGGATTCCCATAGCGCATATTTTCCTTGCCTTCAATGGATTTTCACCATCCAACCAAACACCTGTTGCGCCTTTGATACGTCCTGCCTCAAGACCATATTCCGCCAAAGTGAGGATAACCATTTCTTCCAAAAACCGCAAAAACTTGTGAATGTCGGTGAAAAAATTGTCAAGATCCATAATCGGATAACCCACAATTTGACCAGGGCCATGATAGGTAATGTCGCCTCCTCTATTGATTTTGAAGAATTCGATGTTTTGGTCTTCCAATTCGGCTTCATTGAGCAGCAAATTGTCTATTGACCCATTTTTTCCGAGGGTGTAAACGTGGGGGTGATTGCAGAAAATCAAGTGGTTGTCGGTTGGCAATTGTTCTGATTCCGCCTTTTTTCTATTGGCCACTTTTTCTGCAACTACACTTTGAAATAGTTCATCTTGGTATTTCCAAGCGTCTTCATAACTTACCGAACCAAGGTCTTGAAACTGTATCTTTCGATTGGGAATTTTGTACATAATTACCTGTCATTCATCATTAAATCGCCGATATTTTGAAGGTGGAATACCAAACTCCTTTTTAAAAGAACGGCTAAAGGAGTGAATATCGGCAAAACCTGTGAGAAAAGCAATCTCTGTAACAGAATGTTCGATGTCCATCAAAAGTTCTGCAGCTTTGCCCAATCGTTTTTGGATGCGGTATTGGTGGGGAGACAAACCATAAACGGCTTTGAAGGTGCGGTGAAAATGAAAGGGAGAAATAGTGGCTACTTTCGATATGTCTTGAATGTCAATACCTTTATCTAAATTTTCGTCAATGAATTCTTTGGCAACCGACAGGCGTTTGTACAATTCCTTGCGAGTGCTTCGCTTCACACTCGACAATTTGTTCATTTGGTCAAAAGCCTTACCCTGCAATTGCAGCAAAGCAAGTGTGAGGTCATAATACACATCTTGGGTAGTCAACAAGTGATGTTCTGATAAGTCTGTTATTTTTTGACTTTCAATTTGATGTGCCAGTTTTTTGAGTTGATTCCCCAAAATAGACGATTCATTGGCGGGATAAATTTTGTCAATAATGGGTATCGAACCCTTCATTTCATCAAAATCTAAAGGAAAATCGAGCAAGGTTTCCTCTTTTGCTTCAAAATTCCTCAACACATCCTTGACCATACAGGTACTTAAATTCACACAAATACCATTGGTGTAATCTTTTGTGTCGATGGATACATGAAAAGGAGTTCCTTGATTGAGCAATAAAAACTGATTATCACCGACCTCATGACTGTCATAACCCACAGCATATTCCTCCAATCCTTGTATAACATATTTAATCGCTATTCCACCAACAGTCCCTTGATCTTCAATTTTTTTGAAGGAAGAATATGCCAATCTATTGGTATTGTGGGCTTCATGATTGGGTAGATGATTTTCATTGTAGCTTTGAAAATAAATGTGTTTCGTGTCCATATTGAAGCGACTTTAGGTGAAATATATGTTGTATGTATCCATGCAAATATAATTTTTATACAGTGAAAATTTTAGGTATTGCAGTTCTTTAGCAATTTTTAACAAGTGATTTGTATTTCAAATACTGAAAAAAAAAATACTATTAAATTTCTTATTTTGCAGCACATTTAAATATATAAACCATGAATCAGCAAAAAGCACAACTATCAGACATTCCAGGCGATTGGGGTTTACCCTTTTTTGGCGACATGTTTAAGTTTTTGAAAAACCCAATTCAACTCTACAAGGACAAACAAGAGAAATATGGAGATGTATTCAAAATGCAATATTTCGGAAAAACGCAATTGGTATTGTTAGACAAAGCAGCGAATCAGTTCTTGCTAATTGAGCAAGGAAAATACACTTCTAATGAACAAGCATGGGAATTTCCACTCAAAGATTTGTTTCCCAATGGTTTGATGCTCATGGACGGAGAACGCCATCAGTACCATCGAAATATCTTGCGAACGGCATTTGAAAAAGACCCGATGAACGGATACTTGGAAATGATGCTGCCGATTATTGAAGATTTTGTGGAAAGTTGGCGGACACAAAAAAAGGTGTTTGCTTTCAACGCCTACAAGGAATTGACCCTTCAAATGGCGGGAAAAGTATTTTTTGGGTTGGATTTCTCCAAAGACTTGGCTATTGTGAATCAACATATTATTGAAGTGGTGAAAGCAGCAACGGCCATTCCAGTAGCTATACCCTTTAGCACTTATGCTCGTGGTGTTAAAGCAAGAAAAAAGTTGGAGGCTTACTTCAAAACCCTGATTGCACAGAAACGTGCAAATCCTCAAAAAGATCTTTTTAGCCTTCTCTGCTTTGCCAAAAGTGAAGAAGGCAATCAATTGAGTGACCAAGAAATCGTAGATCACCTCATTTTTATTCTGATGGCTGCCCACGACACCACCGCAAGCACGCTTACAAGCCTTACCTATCTGCTTGCCAAAAATCCAACATGGCAGCAGCGTGTTCGCAAAGAGGCTACCCAACTGGACTTAAATAATTTGAAGGAAGTCAAAGATTTGCGAATCTTGGAAGATATGGATTTGGCAATCAAAGAAGCTTTGCGACTGTATCCACCACTTATATTGTTGCCTCGGGTGAGTACCCATGCAATGCAATTTGGAGATTATGCCATTCCTGCCAATACCCGTTTGGGTGTTGTTTTACAGCACAATCACTACAATGATGAACTTTGGAAAAAACCTGAACAATTTGATCCTGAGCGTTTTGACAAAGAAAGAAAGGAACACCGTAAATGCCCTCATGCCTATGCACCTTTTGGGGCGGGGAAGCACCATTGTATCGGGTTTGCATTTGCAGAAATGCAAATCAAATTGATTATGAATCACTTATTGCAGCAATTTGAGTGGACTGTTCCCGAAAATTACAAAGCTCCTTATCGAGCAGTTCCACTGCAAGAACCCACCGATGGTTTACCGATTTATTTGAAGTCATTGTAACAATAGTTCGGATAGTTTCTATTGAACACTGAGGCATAGAGTTTTGATTATTACACAGTTACGAAAATTAGTGTTTCCGACAATCAATTGATTGTCAAATGCTTAAAATCCACAAAACAAACTTCAATAGTTTTTTACACGCTTTTAAAAAGGTGCACCCAAGTCTTTTGCCCGTATGCTGTCTAATCTTGCTTCCTCAACATTATTCCGCAATTTGTGGATTCGATATCGATACAAATACGCAATGGCATCACTTGCATTGAGATTTAAGGCCGATTGAATGTCTTTCATAGCGGCATCGTAGTTCTGCAACTCGTAATAAGCGATGGCCCGCCAACGATAGCCTTTTCCATCTTCCGTTTCATACTTCAAATATTCGTTGTAATCGGCAAGGGCTTTTTCGTAGTTTTTTGCCAATGCTAACATAGTTGCCCTCTGCAAATAGACATTGTGTTTTTCTACAAAATCACCTCCTTCAATGGCAGCATTGCATTCTTTCATTGCCTGTTCATAGTCACCTTCCATCCGATGAATTTTGCAGAGATTGGCGTAAGACATATACTTTTCTTCATTCATTTCAATTGCCCTAAGGTAATCTGCTTCTGCTGCTTTGGTGTTTTTAAGAAAATGATTTGTGATGGCTCTTCGGTGGTAAACTGTGCCATAATTGGGATTGATTTGGAGGGATTGATTGTATTGATTTAGGGCTTCCGTATAGTTTTGAATGTTGCGGTAATAGTCGCCTTTGAAGGCATATCCCATGTATGATGTTTGTGGATATTTGTCAATCGCATCTTGCCAAATGGTAAAATTACTTTCCCAAACGGCGACTCTTTGATAGCTGGTATAAGCCAAAATTAAGACGGCAAAGATTCCTCCACTCAATATTACCTTGCTTACAAATTGTTGTGATTTATCGCTTTGTAGCAAATAATGGTATATACCATTTGCTACCACAAACGCCAATCCAATATAGGCGATATAGACATTGCTTTCGTTGATAATGCTTTCCGAATGTTGGAAAAAGGGCAGAAACCATACTATGTTTGCTGCAAAAAACAACAACCCAAAGGCCAAAACACGAGCAGAACGAAACGCCCATATCGTAAGCCCTACAAACATTAATACCACAACGGGAGAAAGGTAATACAGCAACGTTTGTGTGGGAACGATACTTGGTGCAGGGTGAAAAATAGCTAATTTGAAGGGAATAATGAATTTCAAAAAGTACAGCGTAAACGCATAAGTGCTATCCATCAAAATAGATGCAATACTTCCTTCTGCATTTCCTATTTGATGGTAATACAATGCCATCGCCAAAAATCCCAGAGAAATCACCCAAAATTCGGCCCATTTCATTCCCAATTTTCGGTCTATCGAATCACCTCTAAAATAATGAATTGCCAACAAAACAAAAGGAAATACAATCGCAGCAGAATTAGAAAACAGTGCCAAAATATAAGTGAAGATAGCTGCAACTCGCCACCAGGATTTTAGGGTGTTGTAGTATTGAAGGTAAGCGATAAGTGACAATAGAATAAAAAAACTATATACCAAAACCGAACGTGCTGACAACCAAGCTACCGTTTCTATTTGCATGGGATGAACGGCAAACAACATAGCTCCAATTAGTCCTACCAATGGCTTTCGGTTACTCAACAAATAGAGTACGAAAAAGACCAAAACAACATTGATTAAATGTAAGATTAAGTTTGTCCAGTGGTAAGCAGCAGGTGCGAGATTGGCGGTTTGGTAATTGAAGGCAAAAGATAATAGAGTAAGTGGCTGGTAATGATTGGCTACTGGTTCACCAAAAATTTGTAAAGAAGTACTTTGTATCAAACCATTGCTAAGGATATACAAATTATCTTGGTAATCTATGAAATCGTTTTTCACCACTCCTGCAAATACCAAATAGGTGCATCCTACTACCAACAAAAGACCCCACCATTGGTAACGTTCTAAAAAGGACTTAGAAGGTTTTGTGTTGCCTTGATTGTCTGTTTGTTGTGCTGTTTTTGTGGCTTTGCGTTTTGACATTTGTTTTAGGCAAAGGTAAGACACAAAAAGGAGAAGGAAAAGAATTAGCTTATTTCAATTATGCTTTAATATGCAGTTCAGAATCAAAATCACGTCCATCGTAATCTCCTAAATCAGTGATTCGGTAAGCTTTTCCTGTTTGTAGGTGAAGGTGATAGATTCCGTTTTGTATGTTTTTTTTAGCCTGAATACTCACGGCAATTGTATGAGGACGTTTAGGGCTAGTAGCCAATATTTGGACATTTTGAAGAGGGAAAGGAGTTACATCTGTTTGGGTAAATTCATCAATGTTGATACTGAGGATACCCATTTCTGCATCTACTTTGTAAACAACCAATAGAGCATGATTGTAAGTCCATTGCCAACTGATAATTTCTCCTTTAACAGAAATTTTTTGTGCGTGACTCGGTTGCTGTATGTCGGCTACCCAAATAAATCCATTTCGCATATAAGCAACCCTATCCCCTTCTGGACTTAACTGAACCACATCTTGTTCTTGAAGTTGTTCTTTTTTGGACTGATGGCTATTTGAAAAGGCATACAAATGGACATGGGCAAATAAAAATATGCCCAGAAAAACTAGGAAGGAAGGAATGAAAGGCGTAAAAATGGTCTTCATGCTGATTGGAGTTTTGCAGTGGTTGACAAAAAGTTGTTATGATGGAAACCTTTAATGGTATGACGTATTTTTGTCTTTTTTTGTAGCCTTTACTTACAACTGTTTTTATACTTTTGCGAATATAAGGATATTTGAGGTTTTTGACAAAGATTTTTTGATGTTTTTTTTAGCAAATTACTCATTAATATCGCAATTCTCTGTAATGGCGTTTTTTCAATTGAAAAATGAACTACGCAATTATACTATTATTACAACGACTAAATCCCAAAAACTATTTCAAGTTATTGGGTCAGTTTTGTAGACAAACTACCATTTCAATCAAAATAAACGGGAAAAAGTTCCTTCTATCCCAAAAAAGTAATCAATACACCTGCTGCAACTGCAGAACCAATGACTCCTGATATATTGCTTGCCATTGCGTATTGAAGTAGATGATTCGTATCATCATACTCCAATGCGATTTCATTGGCAACCCTTGAAGCCATCGGGACAGCACTCAATCCTGTTGCTCCAATCAACGGATTGATTTTCTTTTGGGCAAATAAATTATAGATTTTTACTGCCATAATTCCGCCTGTAATCGAAAAAACAAACGCAATAAAACCACCTACAATAATCGCTATGGTTTGAAAGTTGAGGAAAGCATCTGCGGTCATTGTTGCACCAACAGTTAAACCCAAAAAGATGGTGGCAGTATTCATGATTCCATTTGCAGCGGCATTACTCAATCGCTTGGTGTCGCTACCTATTTCTTTGATTAAATTGCCGAATAAAAGCATGCCAACCAAAGGAACAGAAGAAGGAACTAATAGTGAAACAATGGTGACTAACAAAATGGGGAAAATGATTTTTACCGCCCTCATATTGTTGATTTTTATCTTATTCGGAAACTCTCTATCCTGTTGTTTCATGTTGATTTTCAGCTCTTTTTCTGTAACTGTAAACCTCACCACCAGCGGAATAATAACAGGTACTAAAGCCATGTAAGAGTAGGCTGCAATGGCTATTGGCCCAAGTAAATGAGGTGCTAACATAATGGTCGTATAGATAGCTGTTGGGCCATCTGCCCCTCCAATAATCCCCAAAGCAGCAGATTCTTTAAGATCAAAACCCATTAAAAAAGCGGCAATCAATACACTAAAAATACCAATTTGGGCAGCTGCTCCAAAAAATGCCAAACGCAAATTGCGTAGCATTGGAGCAAAATCAGTCATTGCTCCAACACCTAAAAAGATAATGGGGGGTAACAATCCTGTTTTGATGAGGGTATAGTAGAGCATGTTCATAATGCCGTAATCTTTGGCAAGTTCCAAAACTGTTGCATGTAAAATTGGTGCACTGCTGTCTATGGCAGGGATAACATTCATACCTCCACCGGGAAAATTGGCGAGCAGTAATCCGAAACCAATCGGCACCAACAAAAGTGGTTCGTATTGTTTTTTGATACCTAAATACAACAATGCGAAGGCCAATCCCAACATAATCAATATGCTTGGACTCGCAACAATGTTGCTAAAGGCAGTCATTTTATAGAGTTTTTCTAAAATATCCATTTGGTGATTGGTGATTGGTGAATAGTGATTGGTGAGTGAAAATCCTCACACACCAACTTATGCTAATCCTCAATTTTACATGGGGCTAATTTTCATCAATACATCATCATCTTCCACCTCTTCCCCAGTTTTCACCAATATTTCTGCAATTCGTCCACTTTTGGTTGTTTTCACTGCATTGGATACTTTCATGGCTTCAATATAACCAATTGTATCACCGACCTTTACCATATCTCCAACATTGACTGCGGGATCACTTGGGTTTTTGCGGAGGTAGAAAACACCTTCTAATGGAGCCAAAATATCTTCTAGTTTACCGTTGTTGGTATTGGTAGATTGACCATTGGAGGCAGATTTTTCAATGGCTGGTGGATTCAGGCTTTGTGATACAGGCATTTCCGAACCATCATAAGACACAGTGACGGTAAATTCTTCCTCACCAACTCGTACATTGAGGGTTTTGGGTTGGAAATTTGGCATTGAAGTTTGTGTGTTGGTATCATTTGGTTTTGCAGAAAAAATGCCTTTTGCAGCATCTTCTTGAACTTTGGCTGCAGCCCTTTTTTCTGCCAAATCTTCTTCAAATTTGGCTTTTGCTTCACCCGATTTGTATTTTACATATTCGGTAGGGTGCATCGCATACTCTAATAGTTCTTCATCGTCTTGCCCTAAATCCCATCCTTTTTGTAGCATATCTTGGCGGTAAAACTCCAATTTACTTTTGTAGAGTTCCTGTGGATGTCCTGTATAAAATTCTCGCCCTTGTGCTTTTGCCATTGCCACCAATTCAGGTGCAATTTCACTGGGTAGTTTCCCCGAACGTCCTGTAAGCATGTCCCACACGTCTTCGCCCATGATGCTCCAACGCTCTTTACCTTTTTGCATCTGCATGATATTTGCCAAAGCAGTATTTTTCACATATTGGCTGTAAGGAGTCACCAAAGGTGGATATCCCATTTTGGGCCAAACGTATTCTACCTCTTTGAAAAGTTCCATCAATACTTGGTTTTCGGTGAGGGATTCTTTGTTAAATTTCTCGCGACTTTTGTTGATGCTTTTGGCTCGGGGCGGCAAATCTGCCATCAAACTCCCCATCATGCCGCCTGGAAGCCCTGGACCGATAAGCAGTGAACTCATGTAGCGGTTTTGAGGATCAATGTAATAGCCCAAGAAGTCATCAATAAATTCTTGTGTCAATCGCCGAGTTTCCATATAGGCTTCTTGGTTGATTGGCGGAAGGCTAAAGCCTGCATCTTTGAGCATTTCGTGGATTGTGAGCAAGTCCGCATGACCTGTTCCCCACGAAAGCGGTTCCATGCCTACGTCAATGATATCTGCACCAGCTCTAGCAGCTTCCAATGAACTGGCTACCGAAAAACCTGGTGTAGAATGGCCATGGTATTGAATCAATATCTTCGGAAAAGCATCCTTGATACCTTTCACAATTTTTCCAATCGAAACAGGTCGACCAATTCCCGCCATGTCTTTGATACAAATTTCATCAGCACCTCCTTCAATTAGTTCTTTGCCCAGATTGATGTAGTATTCAACGGTATGTACTTTGGAGTGGGTGATACTCAAGGCAGCTTGGGCAATCATTCCACCTTCTTTGGCATAGCGAATAGAGTCAATTATGTTTCGAGCATCGTTCAAACCGTCAAAAGAACGAGAAATATCTGTTCCTTGCTTCTTTTTGACTTTGAACATCAACTTGCGAACATCGGCAGAAACTGGACTCATTCGAATACCATTTAGTCCTCTTTCGAGCATGTGTGTCTGTATTCCTGCTTTGTTGAAGGGAGCTGTCCATGCTCTCACTGCTTTGTTGGGATTTTCTCCAAAAAGTAGGTTAATTTGTTCAAAACCACCACCATTTGTTTCTATTCTCGCAAAACAACCCATTTCGATAATAGGCTCTGCAACTCTTACCAACTGGTCAACTCGTGGCATGTATTTTCCAGATGATTGCCACATATCTCTATAAACAAGACTTAATTGAATCTCGCGACCCATATATTGAATTTTTATTTTATTTTGAAATCACTTTTTGCGCTCAATTTTCACAACTTGTGCCTTACCTTCTGAAACCATTTCTACTGCTGCTACAATGGCTGCAATTTTTGAAGAAGGTATCGCCGTTCCTTTGTCATTAGTCGGCAAATAAGATTTAGACCGTTCGATTGGAGCGGGTACATATTTATTAACCAAACGAATAAGCACATTTCCACTGACTACCACCAAAAATAAAATGATGAAAACGGTAATCATACCAATCAACAACAGTGTAAGAGCGGAATATAAAGTTTCAGGCATTTTGTTTAGAAATTTGCGGGAAAGTTACGCATAATCGCTTAACGAATTAAATTACTTGGTAAAAATTGAAGCAAAACTATATTATTTTGCCCAAAAAAAAAGCCTCACCGAATCACCAGTGAGGCTCAATCAAAAACCATTTTTAACCCTAAAAACCTAAAAAATCTTGAAAAACTAATCCAAATTGATAAAGAGTTTTTCACTCTTTGTGGGTATATAACTCCTTTGAGGTCAGTTTTGTTCTAGTAAAACCAAATAGAACAGTCAGTGAATCGACATTTTTAGTTTCTTAACAGATTATGAAATGAACAATTAAAAATATGGCTTCAATACTGACTACTAAATCAAGGTCTTCAAAAGAAATCAAGCGGATCAACAGGCTCCTCGTTTTTCAAAACTTCATAGTGTAAATGCGGTGCAGTAGAAGCTCCTGAATTACCTGAATACGCTATCAACTGCCCTTTTTTAACCATCACACCTGCCTCAACAGCAAAACCTGATAAGTTGGCATACACTGTTTTGTATTCTGAATCGTGTTGTAAAATCAAGTGATTACCATGTCCTTCCTTGTCTTCAATAACTGCCTTCACCTCCCCATCAGCTGTTGCATAAATGGGTGTTCCTAAAGCTGCTTTGAAGTCAATACCTTTATGAAAGGCTTCTTTCTTCAAAAAAGGGTGCATCCTCATTCCAAAATGACTCGTCACTTTCACCTCTTTACCAAGAGGGTGCATACTCGGTGCATTTTGAGCATACATATTGAAAGTCAAGAAAACTACAATCGCCATAAATGTTGTGGCAGTCAATGCTGTTAATCTTCGCATGATGTATTTTTTATGTGTTAATAAATGAAGTGTTTCCGTTTGAATATGTTTTATTCCTTCAACACCAAATGCTGCTATCACCTCTTGGTAAGTGACTTCAAAAGTTTCACCATTTGTGTGTTTCGATTCAATGGCACAACAGATGTGGTCAAGCAGTTCACCCTTCAATGGATGATACGTCAAACCTCTCTGCTGCAAATCCCTCGCTATCCAGTCTATTTGTTTATCAGAAAGTTCCATATCATTTCACTTATTTGTTCATCCAGTCATTTCAACTGACTTCCAATTTAAACTCCAGTAACTTTTGCATGGTCTTCACAAAATCTGCAAATTCCTGAACTTTATCGACTACCGCAACTTTGCCCGTTTCTGTCAATCGGTAATATTTACGAACTCGTTTACCGATAAAAACCTCCTCTGTTACCAACAATCCTTCTGCTTCCAGTTTGTGCAAAGTGGGATACAATGCACCTTCGGTCAATACAATTTCGTCTTTGGTGCGGGTTTTTACCTCTTGTGTAATTTGGTAGCCATACATGCGACCTTGTTCGGCAAGTAGCTTTAAAACAATCGTTCGAAGTGTTCCTTTGAGTAGTTCTTTTGAATACATAGGACAAAAATACATTAGATTCTTAGGTATTGCAAATATATTTTCGCCTCTCCAAATAAAAGTTTTTTTATTAGGGCTGTAATGTGTGTTACTTTTTTTATAAAAAACTGTTTATCAGCGAAAGGTGTGATAGTTAGAGCTCTAAAAAATTCTTCAATATCTCCTCTCCTACTTTGCCAGATTTTTCGGGGTGAAATTGAGTAGCAAAAAAATTGTCCTTGCGAATCGCAGCACTAAAAGGGGTGATGTAGTCACATTCTGCAATGGTGTAAAACCCCTTTTCGACATAATAACTGTGTACAAAATATACATACTCCGACTCCAATGCAGCGTGAAACAATGGATTTTGAAGCCCATAAATACTGTTCCATCCAATATGTGGCACCTTCAATTTGGGTTCAAATTTGACCACTTTTTGCGGAAATACGCCCAAACATTTCGTATCTCCTTCCTCCGAATAGTCACACAACAACTGCATTCCCAAGCAAATCCCCAAAACGGGCTGCTTCAAATCGGGAATCAATTGGTCTAAACCTTTCGACCGCAGGTTTTGCATTGTTGTGCTTGCTTCTCCAACGCCTGGAAAAATCACCTTATCCGATGCTCGAATCACCTCCAAATCATCTGTCAAAACCGCCTCAATACCTAATCGCTGCATCGCAAACAGGACAGATTGTACATTTCCAGCATTGTAGTTGATAATTGTAATCATGGTTTTTTTGTTGTGTTAAGGTGTTGAAGTGTTAAAATATTAATAATCTTTGTATCTTACTTCCTACCTCCTGCATCTATAAAATCCCCTTCGTACTCGGCAATTCGTCCGTTCCATCTTTCTGAACCGCCATTTTTATCGCCTTTGCAAAAGCCTTGAATGTCGCTTCAATTTTGTGGTGTTCATTTTTACCTTCTACTTTGATATTCAAATTACATTGTGCATTATCTGAAAAAGACTTAAAGAAATGCTCAAACATTTCGGTGGGCATCCCTCCTACTTTTTCTCGGTGAAAATCAGCTTTCCAGACGAGCCAAGGGCGACCACTAAAATCAATCGCCACTTGCGCCAAAGCCTCATCCATTGGCAGCAAAAAATGACCATAGCGATTGATTCCCCGCTTGTCGCCCAATGCTTCCCGAAAAGCTTGTCCAATCGTAATCGCCACATCTTCAATCGTATGGTGTTCGTCAATGTGTAAATCTCCCGTTGCCTTCACCGTCAAATTGCAGCCGCTGTGTTTCGCCAATTGATCGAGCATGTGGTCAAAAAATCCAATTCCCGTATCATTGTCTGCCTTGCCTTCACCGTCAAATTCTAAGCTGATAGTAATATCAGTTTCATTGGTTTTTCGATGAATAGTAGCTTTTCTTTCTTGTGAATTTTGCGACTTCAAGAACGTATAAATATCCTTCCAATCTTTCACCGTTGCAGCGCAGGTTTCCACTAAATCCTTTGATTGAAGGGTCAATTCTCCTTCAAAATCACTCATATCGCTTATCCAAATCCCCTTTGCACCGAGATTTTTCGCCAATTCTATGTCGCTCAATCGGTCGCCTATCACAAAAGAGTTCTTCAAATCGTATTGTTTACTGTTCATGTATTGCGTCAATAAACCCGTTTTAGGCTTTCGAGTAGGGGTATTGTCTTCTGGGAACGAACGGTCTATCAATACCTCTTTGAAGTAAATTCCTTCATTGGTCAATGCTTTCATCATTTTATTGTGAGCAGGCCAAAAGGTATCTTCCGAAAAACTTTCTGTTCCCAAACCATCCTGATTTGTGACCATCACCAATTCATAGTCCATTTCCTGCACTATCTTCGACAAATACCAAAACATCCTCGGCAAATATTCCAACTTTTCGAGTGAATCCACCTGAAAATCTACTGGCGGCTCAATTATCAATGTCCCATCTCTGTCTATAAAAAGTATTTTTTGCATATTTTTTTCTTTTGTGGTCATAATTCTATCAAACGATGGTATGGATAGTTGGGTTCAAAAAAAAATGGCTTACCACAAATTTGGCAAGCCGTTTTCGATGGATAAACTACTGTATCTCCTGCAATATCTTCAATTCTTCTGCTTCTTGCATCTTATGAGTAGCAAACTCCAAAGGTTCAAGTTCGGAATCAAAATGTACATGGGTGAAATGACCATTGACCACATACACCCACTTTCCATTCGTAAAGCCAAACCCAATAGCATCCAATGTTCGGTTGCGGATATGCACTTCATCGGGTTTTACTCCTCGCCGCATAAACCAAAAGTCAATGCGTTCTTTGTCGTCTATCACCTGATGAAAGTCTTTTCCGATGGCAACAATACGGTTTATCGTATGTTCCCAATAAAAAGGGCCTACCCCTGCATTATAACTAATGTTTTTATTTCCTATTGATAGATTTTCTCCTTCAAAAAAATCGTAATCCAACATTCTTCCTGTCATCGTATCATCATGCCCTTTAAACATGAGGCGATAAGAAGTAGTTCTTTCTCTATTTTTAAGTTCCTCTTTTCTGTGATAAAAATGCAAATAAAAATCCCCTTGAAGATCTATGTATTTGAAATGTAAATCAACCCTTACTCTACATTTACCTTTAGTTGTATTAGCTCCAACGCCATTGAATGTTTTCCCAATCAGTCCACTGAAACTGTCAGGCAACAATTCTGAAACAAAGGTTTGTTTTTCGATTGTTTTTTCCATTTTTTAACAAAATTCGATTTCACCAAAATATATACGAAAAACGGCTTGCCGCAATTATGGCAAGCCGTTTTCGATTGATAACATTATCTTTTATTTCCAAATATACGTCAATCTCTGTTTAATTTAAATGAATACAAAGCGCAATGATAAATATTTGTCGAATATCAAGATTTTTTACTCAATCGTATCTAAAAGCTTGTAAATAGGCTCATAAATCAACCGATTTCGAGGTAAATCAAGCCTTTCATCTATCCATTCTATTCCATTCAAAGCAAGGCCTTTGTATTCCCAATCCTTCCAATCTATTTCCCTAATTTTATACGTTCTTCTATATAAAAAATCTCGTACAATATCGAAATGTCCTGCGTCAATAAGGAAACACCCTCTATCATCTGTTCTGACCATTATACATATCCAATCATCTACTGACAAAAACACCAATATCTCATCGGACTCTAAATAATCTCTTGGTCTCTCTATCAAAGTATTACTAGAAGCATCAAAAGAGTTTCCTGAAAAATCAAGTATGTTTTCTGGTTGATGCCAACGTTTTTTTCCATATACCAAGACTTTGCCTACTTTAAATTTGCTTCCTGTAACAAAAAATTGGGCAAGTTCTTTGGTATCTTCATATCCAAAATCTTGCTTTTTCACTTGCAATGGATGATACATTTCAAAAGACGAAGTCTCCCCTATATCTTTGTTCTCAAGAATAAATTTTACTCCATCTCTACTATGTGTACGAACAAATAAACAACTGCTAGAAACTGTTACAGACAAAAATTTATTTGAAGAAGCATTTATATCTGATACTCTGCCATTCAGAATAATATCTTCTCCAATCAGTTCCTTCAATAATTGTTTCCCTTCTGTGCTAATTTTCTTTTTGATATTGTGTCTATCCACTACCGTATTTATTTCTCAAAAAACATTCGATAATTGGAATACTTCATAGAATCAAAACGCTCAACTCCCTGTTCTGAAAATTGATACAGTAATCTTGTTCTTGGCACGGTTGTTTTATTCGCCAATTCTCGTTTTTTTCTATCCTCTTCCCATTGTTCTTCACTCCAACCCATTTCCTCCCAAATTTCTTCTGCACTCTTTTCTTCCTCTCCAAAACCCAGTATTAATTCATCTTTTCGGTAAAAGTTGTTCGTATAATTAGGATTATTTTCATAGTCTTTCGTGATTCCAAATGAAACATCACCTCTACTTCCTCCTATCAGTAGTTGGTCTCCTAATTCGTTTTCAATTATTATAATATTTGTAGTCAGCAAATAATCATACACTTTTTGTGGTTTCTCTTCACTTGGAAAATCCTTAAAATAATTATCTATATTCCTCTTTTGCCACTTGCAGATACGATTCTCACCATATATTTTTATTTGTTTTACAACAAAATGATGTTGATAAAACCTATTTGGTAAAACAATAACATTGTTTCCTTCAAATAAACAACTATCAAAATAGTCTTTATATTCCATTTTCATTTCAAAATTCCTCAATCCAATATTCGTATAACATAATTCATCCATCAATATTTCATTCATTTTGTAGTAACACCAAAATATACAAACGAATATTTCATCTCCTTTCTTGAAATAAAGCATTAATTTATTACAGTAAAAATAATGCGTGTCCCTCATGCTATCTTTATGTAAACTCATCTTATTATTTTTTATACCAATAAGCTTACCCTGAATAATTTTTTCAAGTCCCTTTACTTGGAATGAGTTTAATGGATGCCTATTTTCTAAAATCATATCTTTCTAATTAAAATAGCTGCATATCAATGAATTGAGATGCAGCTATAAAGTTAATGAAAAATTATTTAACCTGGCATTTGCCTGAATTTGTACAGTGCAGTTACATTTTCTCCCATTGCACCGTCTATAGGAGGACCTGAACATCCAGGAATATTACACTTATATATTGCGATAGTGGGTCCATTCGTTGACCCTGAAACGGGATACCAATTGATAAAAATATCTCCAATTTGAATATAAAATCCCGCTTGACCATCAGATACTGCTGCACCTACACCAAAATCTTCAGCCAAATCATCAAACACCTCCTTAAGGTTTATCCCAGTTAGGTTTATACCTTTATTACCTGTCCAATCCATATTCTCCAAAAAACTGAAATTTTTGTTTAAAGCATTGAATATTTTACTAACTATATCTCCTCCGACCTCTTTTATCATCTCATTAAACTTACCCCAAATAAAGCGAACTTTTTGAAATAATCTCCCTGATGTAAATAAAGCTCGTAAGCCTTTTAAATGAGGGCTGTTTTGAAAAGCTGAATTAGTGATTGTCTTAATAAACTCTTGATAATCCCTATTATTTATAGCTCTCATTCCTTCAATAACATCTTCTGCAATAGTTATTTTAGCATTTTTCTTAGCAAATTCAATAATTGCTTCTATTACTAACTCCTTCATTATTTCCCACATCCAAGGCGACATAGAAGCGAATTCAGCTACAAATTCTGCATATCCGGGGTCTGTAGCTAATAAATACTCATGAAATGCTTGCTCAGGATCAGGAATAAAAGCGGGATTTGTAGAATCGAGGTACTCTATAAAATCCAATATCATTTCCTGCTCATCGCCTGTAAGTTCAAGGTTAAATACTCCCAATTGAGCCAATGCTTTATTAATTACCCTATCTTCAAAACCATTCAAAGCATCATTGAAATTAGGGTCAAATTCTGATTCATCTTCAAAATCGGGGTCAGATCCGTTACCGTCGTCATGAGGGTTAAAACTTCCTCCACCTCCGCTGCCACTATTCCCTCCACTGCCTGTATCTGAATTTCCTGTTGTTCCGCCTGGGCCCCCGACATCAGGAGTTATATGTAAGATGGTAATTATAGTCCCACTACCACTACTACCATTAAACATATTTTCACAGCTACATGTAATAGAGAAGTAAACAAACATAGTGTATTGTGGGCTACCTCCTGAATTAGAATTACTCAAGTTAAAATCTTGAATTTGAATTCCACTAATAGAGCTACTCTCCGCTTTTAGTGGGTCAAATATTCTTTCATCATACGTGTAATACAAACCTTTTTTTGCTTCCAAAGTATTCACCAATTCCGTATCCAAATTCAATTGACTAATTGTAGTCGAATCGGTTATAAAATCAGCATAATCTCTACTCAAAACATTGAAATAATAATTACTGTCTATCTTCAATGTCATCAAAATAGAATTGGTTTCACCTCCATCTAAAAACGCAAAAGGAGTAAGCCCAATAGACACATTTGGAGCATTTACAAAATCCTTATGCAAGGTACTTTTGCTCCAAATTGGATATCCAATCAATTCTGTAGTTCGAGTCACAAACTCATGTGCATTATTCTCTTTAGAGAGTTCATGTATAATCTCTTGAAGTAGAGAATCACTGACTGTTTGATTATCATTTGCAGCAGAAGGATTGACGTTGGGGTTGTTATTCACTGCAAAATAGGGGTCGAAAAAATCTAAGGCATTTTCAGCAGCCGTTTTTGAAAAACTTAGAATAGGACGTTCAGTAGAAGGCGTATCATCAGCAATTTCATCTTTCTGACAGGCATTCGTTACAAATAAAAGACTTGCAAACAACAGCCATAACTTAGGAATGCTGTTTGTTGTTTGTTGTTTGTTTAATAAATTTTCTCAGTTTTTTCATTTTAATAATTTTGGGGTGCATCCCAAATTGTCGCCTTATGCTTGTTTTTTATATAATTCAAGTTCCTTTGCTTGTATCAATTTTATAAGTTCATGCCATTGTTGATTCATATTCATAAGTCTCAAATCAATAATTTTCTGTGCACCATCTAAAGTCCATCTTTGTCCCGATTGTTTCAATCTTTTTTGAATAACTGTTCGGTGAGCAGATTCGATTGCTCCCGAACCTATAAATAAACCTGTGTCTCTAAAAGTTTTATACATCATGCGAAACTCATTGTTTCTCAAATAGTTTAGCAGGCTATTTCGTTCTTTTTCAGATTTTTGTGCACGTTTTTCTAACTCTTCAATCCCTTTTATAACGACACTAATTTCATCATTGAGTAAAGCATTTTTTTGTTTGTTCAACCAATTTTTTTGCTCTTCTATTGTTTTGTAATACAGTTTAGCAAATTTACTTAAATGCTCTGCTGCATGATAAAAATCAAGGATTTGTGTAGCTTTAGGATAAGACTCTTCTACCCAATTCCAAATCCAAGGTGCTCCATCTGCAACAAAAACAAGTCGTTCATTTATCGGCGATAATATATCTACTAATGGCTCAAATTTACACAGGAAATCTTTATGACTACCCAAATGTGCAGCATAGATAGATTGCTTTAGCCAACAATGATTCTTATCTAATTCATAGTGGTCAAGGTCTGTAAATATACGCCCTAACTTTACTTCTTTCCAATCATTCCCTTTTTCTCCTTCACGAGTTTGAAGCATACCCCCATCTATCATAGAATAGACAAGCCCCTCTTGTTCAACACTCTCTTTTAGAGACTCACTTAGTTTTCTTTGAGCAACTGGTAAAACAGGTTTCACACTTTGAAGTTCTGATGCGTAATACTTCGTAACTCGCTCTGTTTGACTACGATTCGTTTCTATACGTAGATATTTTTCTAAGTCACACACCGCTGCGCTATAGTTATCCGATTGACCAGCATAAGCTTGTAACTCTTGAAGATAAGGGCTTACTTGAAAGCCATTGATACCATTACTCCACATATGCGTTTTGGCGATAGCGATAGAGCCAAATCGACTTGCTATTGTTTTTTTTTACGACGGTCTTCTCCTGGTTTACTTATACTACTTTCTAATAAATCTTGTCCAAATTTCAGTATCACTCCCTCAAACCCCTTTTCATAGTCATAAAAACTTTCTTCTTTTTTCAAAGATTCAAATGATGCCCAATAAGATAAAGCCAATTCTAAATATTCTTCCTTTGTCATATTTTTATTGATTTAGTGCCTCAAAAATAGCTTTTTTTAGCTTCTGCGACAATTTGGGATGCACCCTAATTTTGTGAAATGAATAATGGGTTTAAAACAATATTTTCATCAATCGATTGTGAACCACAAATCTATTTACTATTTTAATAATAAAAAAAAAATTATTTGTATAAAAAATGAAACTTTATTTTGTGTAACAGATGTTTATTCTATTCTCAAAAAAAAAAATTATTTGTCATAATTCCTTACCCACATATCCCGCCAAAGCCGCCAAAACCTCCAAATTCTCCGTCTCCGTCCCAACCGTTATTCGCAAACACCCTTCACACAAAACCACTTTCGAGCGATTACGAACGATAATTCCCTTTGAAGTCAAATAATCGTACAATTCCTGAGCCGCTTTCACCTTCACCAACAAAAAATTGGCATCAGAAGCATGGACTTTTTCCACAAAAGAAAACTGCTGCAATGCCCTCGTCAGTACATTTCGCTCGTGCAAAATAGCATTGCGCTCCTTTCTATACCGATCCACATTCTGCATGGCCCTCAGTGCCGCATTTTGAGTCAATCGGTTCACATTATAAGGCGGTTTCACTTTGTTCAAAACGTCAATAATCTCCTCAGACGCAAAAGCCATTCCCAAGCGAATACCTGCCAAACCCCATGCCTTAGAAAAAGTCTGCATCACCACCAAATTCACGTATTTCTTCAACAAATACACACAACTTGCTTCTGATGCAAAATCTATGTAGGCCTCGTCCACCACTACAATCCCTTCAAAACCCTCCAACAACGCTTCAATTGCTTCCAAAGTAAAACAATTTCCAGTGGGATTGTTGGGGCTGCAAACAAATAACAACTTGGTATTGTCTTTCACTGCCTCCAAAATTGCTTTTACATCCAATTGGTAATCAGCAGTCAACAAAACCCTTTGTACTTCCACATCCGAAATTGCCGCCGAAACTTCATACATTCCATAAGTCGGTGGCAAAACCATGATGGCATCCTTTCTCGGCTCACAAAAAATGCGAATCAACAGGTCAATCACCTCATCACTACCGTTTCCCAAAAATATACTTTGAATTACAATGTTCTTTAACTTGGAAATTTCTGATTTCACTTTCCATTGAAGTGGGTCGGGATACCGATTCAAACCTGTATCGAATGGATTTTCATTGGCATCCAAAAAAACATTTGCTTTTCCTTTGAACTCACTTCGAGCAGAAGAATAAGCAGTCATTTTTTGGATATTGGGGCGAATAAGATGCTGTATTGTATTCATGTTATTTTTTTTGTTGAAATTTTACATAGAATACAAAAATTTTAAAAACTTTTGTATTCTCAATTATCCAATTCTCCGAATTTCCACCGCCTTCTGATGTCCCATCAACTCCTCCGCCAAAGCCATCGTTTCCACCGTTGCAGCGATGTTCTGCAATCCTTTGGGAGTCAATTCTTGGAAGGTGATTTTTTTGACAAAAGAATCCAGTGATACCCCACTAAACGCCTTGGCAAAACCATTGGTCGGCAAAGTATGATTCGTACCAGAAGCATAGTCACCAACCGATTCGGGAGAATAATTGCCGATAAAAACAGAACCAGCATTGACCACTTTTTCTGCAAAATCTCGTGCATTTTGAAGCGACACAATCAAATGTTCAGGGGCATATTCGTTCACCATTTCCAAAGCCGCTTCTCTATCTTCTGCAATGATTGCCAAGCTATTCTGCAATGCCTTTGCAGCAATGTCCTTGCGGGGCAAAACCTCCAATTGACGATTGATTTCAAACTGAACGTTCCGCACCAATTCTTCTTCAAAAGCCACCAAAACCACCTGACTATCCGCCCCATGCTCGGCTTGCGACAACAAATCCGCCGCCACAAAAGCAGCAACAGCCGTTTCGTCCGCCACTACCATCACCTCCGAAGGGCCTGCGGGCATATCAATCGCAATGCCCTCTTTCGTAACCAACTGTTTGGCGAGGGTGACATATTGATTCCCTGGCCCAAAAATCTTATACACAGCAGGAATGCTTTCCGTTCCGTAAGCCATTGCCGCAATCGCTTGAACGCCACCTACTTTGAAGACTTTGGAGATACCTACGAGTTTTGCAGCATACAAGATAGCAGGATGCAAAGTACCGTCTTTTCGAGGAGGCGAACACAAAATCACCTCCTCACATTCCGCTATTTTTGCAGGTATTCCCAGCATCAAAACCGTTGAAAACAAAGGAGCTGTACCACCAGGAATGTACAAACCCACTTTTTGAATCCCCACACTTTTGCGCCAACAGCGAATGCCTTCCATGGTTTCGATGACTTCAATGGAAGCTGTTTTTTGGCTTTGGTGAAACCGTTCAATATTGCTCTTTGCAGTTTGAATCGCTTGCTTCAAATCCTCCGCAACTTGCTGTTCCGCCGCTTCAAATTCTGCCGTACTTACCTGCAATGTGTCCAAAATTACTCCATCAAACAACTCCGTAAATCGTATGACCGACTCCTCTCCTTTTGCCTTCACTTCCTCCAAAATCTGACTGACCTTGTCCTCCAAATCCGAATAATCCATTGAAGGTCTTTGAAGGATTTTTTGCAGTTCCTTTGATTTGGGTTTTATGTATAGTTTCATTTTTTTGTTTTAAAAATTTATGTCACAGCGATTTAAATCACCACTACAAAAAGGTCTATTTTCATTTCACAGTATCATCTTCTCAATCGGAATCACCAAAATCCCTTGACCCCCAGCTTCCCGCAATCGGTCAATCACCTCCCAAAATTCATCCTCTGCAATCACCGAATGAACCGAACTCCAACCCGCTTCTGCCAAAGGCATAATCGTAGGTGATTTCATACCAGGTAAGATTGTTTTGATTATTTCGAGCGCATCGTTGGGTGCATTGAGTAGAATGTATTTATTCTTATTGGCTTTTTGTACTGCTTTGATTCTGAACAACAATTTGTCCAAAATTTGCTGTTTCGTGGATTCTAATTTTCTGTTGGCAATCAAAACAGCCTCTGACTTCAAAATCACCTCTACTTCCTTCAATCCATTGCTAAACAGCGTACTACCCGAACTTACCAAATCTGCAATCGCATCCGCCAGACCAATACCCGGCGCAATTTCGACCGAGCCGCTGATTTTGTGAATGTCTGCGGTCACGCCCTTCTTTTGAAGATAATCACCCAAAATCTGAGGATAAGATGTGGCTATTTTTTTGTCTTGAAAATAGGTGATGTCTGTAAACGTTTCACTTTTAGGAATTGCTAAAGATAGACGGCATTTTCCAAAACCCAAGCTCCAAACGACCTTTGCTTCTTTGCTTTCTTCATAAACCACATTTTCCCCCACAATACCGATGTCGGCAGTTCCGTCTTCGACATATTGCGGAATATCATCGTCACGTAAGTACAAGATATCCAAAGGGAAATTAACGGCTGGTGCAATGAGTTTGTTTTTGCCGTTTTTGATTTGAATACCACATTCTTCCAAGAGTTGTCTGGAATCTTCACTGAGTCTACCCGATTTTTGAATGGCAATTTTTAGTTTTTGCTGCATTGTTGAAGTCAATTTTTTGCATAAAAAAAACGGCTTACCGCAATTGGTAAGCCGTTTTCGATGAATAAAAATTAAATTTTTCTATCTCAAAACATACGTCAGCCACCTTTTGCTTCAATGGAATGCAAAGTGCAATGATGGATATGATGATGTATGTTTAAAAAATTCATGTTGCAAAAGTAGTGAAATTTATTCATTAGATTCCTTCTTCTTTTGTTTCTTTTCGCAAAAAAATGAAAATACAGAAGTCTATAAATGGTACCACCTAACAAATAAAATATAAAGTGAAAATTCTATCTAATTTGTTAAAAATCCGCAGAAAAAAATAAATATCGTAAAAAAAACACATAGACTACACTTTTAGTGTGATTTGTCATTTTTTTTTAGTTACAGAGTTCTTAATTTTCCTAATAAAATCGTAACTCTAAGTTAAATATGCATTTTTCAAGAACAATTTTTGTCATTTATCATTCTTTATCGTAGCTTGCTTAAATTGAGTTTGCATTCCTTTTTATCAAACGACTCTTTAGAGTGCTTTCATGCAAAAAACATATCTTTCTTACAGCGTTTTTAAGAAAACAAGTCCATTGGTACAGGCTTTTTGGGTGTTAAGCATTGCAATAATTGCTATGTTCATAGGAGTTTTGTTGAGTGGCAGTGACGAAACAGCGTGGTTTATTGGATGTGCATCTATGGGTTTTTATGCATGGTTGAATGCAGTTATTAGCTTTTTTATTACCAAAAAATCAGCAAAATATTTTGGGCAATCTCTTCTATTGTTTGTTTTGCTCTCATTTATCCTCTACTTTGTAGCAGATTTCCTTTCCGAATCAGATGTGATGAGCTTGTACGAATACCGAACTATGTATACAGTAACTGTTGTTTTTTACATTCTCGGCTCAATGGTTGTTGCACTCATGAGAAGTATTGCACAAGCCTTACGAATCAATTATTGACTTCAAATTCAAAAAATGAAAAACATCCTTTTATTGTTTCTTTTTGTTGTAGTTCTGCAATTTTCTGCTTGTAAACCTGCTTTGTACAAACACTTTATTGATATTCCGAACAATGTTTGGCAAAAAGACAATACGGTAGTATTTAAAGTTGACATGGATAAACCCGTGGCAACAGCAGATGTTCGACTCGCTATTCGGTATGTGGATGGATATTTGTACGACCACTTGAAGGTGAATGTCAAACGCATCAGCCCTTCGAATAAGAAATCAGAGCAAGAACTCAACATCAAAATGATGGACGGCAATGAGGGATATATCGGGGAAGGTATGGGTGACTTGTGGGATTTGGAACAAGTGCTTACAGATGGTTTTGAAAATTTTGAAGAATCAGGCACTTACCAATATGAGGTTTCGCAAACTATGAAAGACGATCAGTTTCCATTGGTAGTGGAAGTGGGCTTGATTGTGGAAGAAAAGACAGAATAAGAATTAATTTTCGAATTCTTGGTTTGAAGAAACTTTTTGAAGATTCGGAATGTTTGGAAATTGTTGTTATTTTTGCAACAGCAATACAAAACGGCTCCATAGCTCAACTGGATAGAGTGTCTGACTTCGGATCAGAAGGTTGAGGGTTCGAGTCCTTCTGGGGCCGCATTTTTTTTAAATCCTTGTAAGTTAAATGCTTATCAAGGATTTTTTTTGTTTTTCATGATTTTCCAAAATCCTTGCCTACCGCAAACCTCTCCATTTGCATATCTCCCCAAAATTTAGTAAATTCACTACTGAATCTACACAACTCCCCCACAGCCACATTTTCACTCTCTATTTTTTTCATCAATCCTATAGTTGTTTACACAATGAACACACAACTCCTTACCAACTGTGCCAGCAGTTCTTTAACACCTTATACACCCAACGAAGCCAATCCTTGGAATCGAAAAAAAGCGATGCACCTTTTGCGGCGTATGGGTTTTGGCGCATCCCATCAGCAAATTGAAGCTGCTTTGACCGTCAATCCCTTGCACCTTGTCGACCAAATACTGATTGATGCACTCCAGCAGCCTTTACCCACTGCTCCTTCTTGGAAAGATTGGACAGTCACAGATTATCAAACAAACATGGACGCATTGCAAGAACATATTTTAGAATGGAATACCCGATGGCTGACGGATATGGCGGCGAACGGTTTTAGAGAACGCTTGGCTCTTTTTTGGCACAACCATTTTGTGACCCAATTAGAAGTCTATGTTTGTCCTCCGCAAATGTATAGTTACCACAAACTACTGCAACAATACGCTCTTGGCAATTTCAAAACGTTTACCTACGAAATGGGCAAAACTCCTGCTATGTTGGTTTATCTCAATGGTATTCAAAATGATAAGAATCAACCCAACGAAAACTATGCCCGTGAACTCTATGAATTGTTCACATTAGGGCAAGACAAGGGTTATACCCAAACCGACATTGCAGAAACTGCAAGAGCTTTGACAGGTTGGGTCGTTCCAGTTGGTTGCAGTGAATCTGTTTTTTTCGCACCTCGTCACGACAACGGCATCAAAACGATTTTTGGTCAAACAGGTAATTGGGGCTACGACGAATTACACGATATTTTGTTTGAACAACGATCAGATGAGATTGCAGTACATATCTGTACCAAAATTTACAAACATTTTGTAGGAGTTGAAGTAAATGAAACGGTGGCAAACGGATTGGCTAAAACCTTCAAAGACAATAATTTTGAATTGGCTCCTGTATTCTATCAACTGTTTCAAAGCGAACATTTCTTTGACGAAGCCAATGCTGGCACACAAATCAAAAGTCCATTGGTGCATCTGATAAGTTTTTTGAATGATGCAAATTTCACCTATGGCGCTGACATTGTGCAGTTTTTGGGATATGGAGCAGGTGGCTTGGGGCAGCAACTTTTCAATCCAGTAGATGTAGCGGGCTGGCCAGGGGATAAAGCCTGGATAACAACTGCTACATTGACAGCACGCTGGCAATACATTCAAGCATACATTGGCTATGTCTATGAAACCTATCCAACTGAACTTGTAAATTTTGCGAAACAATTGTCGGGCAACTCCAATGATCCTGCACTGATTAGCCGCAAGATTGTCAATCATTTTGTGGTGAATGGGCTTCAAACGGAAGAGGAATACAACATTGCTACAACGGTATTCAAATTTGAAGTACCTCAAAATTATTTTGATGATGGAAGTTGGAATTTAGACTGGCCTTATGTGGAAGTGATGGTGGCACTTTTGCTCATTCACATTTCACAGTTGCCTGAATTTCAATTGGCTTAAAAAACATCGGTGATCAAAATCACCGTTACAGAAAAAGTATTCCAAGCTCCAAAAAAATAAAAAAATGTCACATCAATATAATCTCGATCAACTCAAATCAAAACTCAAAGCTGCAAAAAAACAAGATGGTAGCAGCCTTCAACATGGTTTGGCACACGAACAAGCACACCGTCAATGGAGCCGTCGAGGCTTCCTCAAAGGATTAAGCATTGCAGGAGGAGTGTCTATGCTTTTGGGAAAAACACCAATTAATGCTGCAACCCCTTCTCCCTTTTTGAAGGCATTGGCGGAGGCAGAAACCGATAGAATTTTGGTGCTCATTCGTTTGAAAGGTGGGAATGACGGTTTGAATATGATTGTTCCAACTTTTGATTATGGCACTTATTCCAGTTTACGTCCTACGATTGCAGTACCGACCAGCAACCTCATCGCACTCAGTTCCGAATTTGGTATCCCCAACTATATGAACCCACTGCAATCTCTTTGGCAAAAAGGGCAAATGAAGGTGGTGCATAGTGTAGGGTATCCAGACCAAAACTTATCCCATTTTCGCTCATCAGATATATGGGCAAGTGCAAGTGATTCCAACGAAGTTGTGCAGGATGGATGGCTGGGGCGTTATTTGAGTGGAGAATACCCCGATTATTTGACCAACCCTCCTGCAGTTCCTCCTGCCGTACAGATTGGAGGTTCGGGTAATTTGGTTTTCAAGGAAGGGTTGAACAACTTGTCGGTGGTGGTGAATAATCCTGAGCAATTGTTTGAAATCGCTCAAACGGGTACATTGTATGACACACAGGCCGTTCCAGAATGCTTGGTAGGCGATCAGTTGAGTTTTTTGAGGGCTGTAGCCAATACTACCTTTATCTATGCGGATGTAATCAAAAATGCCTACGATGCGGGAACAAATAATATGGATTACAGTACCGAATTGGGGCAGCAGTTGTCGTTGGTGGCTCGCTTGATCAAAGGCAATTTGGGTACAAAATTGTTTATGGTTGAACTCGGTAGTTTCGATACACACGCCAATCAAAACAACCAACATCCCAATTTGCTCAACAGTTTGGCAGGTGGCATCCACGATTTTTTTGCAGATTTGGAGGCCGCAGATTTGGCTGACAAAGTGTTGGCAATGACCTTTTCGGAGTTTGGTCGTCGAATAGAACAGAATGCTTCTGGCGGTACAGACCATGGTGCTGCTGCACCTCTGATGTTATTTGGCGGTGGCTTGAATGGAAATGGTTTTTTAGGCACTCCTCCCAATTTGCAGGACTTGGATGAAGTTGGTAATTTGAAATTTCACACCGATTTTCGGGAAGTTTATGCGACGATTCTGGAAAATTGGCTGTGTGTAGATGGAGAAACTGTTAACAACTTGTTGAGTTATGACTTCAATAGAATCAGTGATTTAGGTTTAGATTGTACAGACGCAACTTCAATTGCAGCTTCTCAAAGACCTACAATCGAACACCAAGCCCGTTATGATGCAAATGGTCTGATTTTCATACACTATACTTTACTGCAATCGGCGCATGTTCGATTGGATATGTATAATTTGGCGGGGCAAATAGTTGAAACTTTGGTTAATGACTATCGACTTTCAGGAACCCATGAGGCAGTATTTCGGCCTTCAATGGGTCTGGCCGTAGGGCAATATATTTACCGCATTGAAGCAGGAGGACAAGCGGTGAGTCGGTCAATTGTTTTAGGAATTTAAAAAATAATGAAAAATTCTTGAAAAAAAAAATTACCATTGAGCAGCGTTTCACGCACTTCAATGGTCTTTCTTTACATAACACATTCACTGTGTTCCAAGCTACTCTAACCATTAATAGCACTGATGCTATTAGATTAATTGATATTTAGTGTCGGACGATGAATTGATAAAAGGTTGTATCCGAGAAAACAAATATTGTCAACGAGCTTTGTATGAACGATTTGCGGGCAAAATGATGTCCGTTTGCATACGTTATACAAGGCATCGATTGGAAGCGGAGGATATTCTGCAAGAAGGATTCATTAAAATATTTAATAATATATCAAAGTTCCAACACAAGGGTAGCTTAGAAGGTTGGATTCGTCGTATTATGATTAACACCGCACTGAGCAACTACAATAAAAGTAGTTTTCAAAAAGAACTTATTGGCATTGAAGATTATCAATCTGGTACAGAAGAACCAAAAGCCATTCAGCAGCTTACGGCGGATGAAATAATGGCAGTAATCAATACATTGCCAGATGGTTACAAGATTGTATTCAATTTATATGTTATAGAGGAATATAATCATGGCGAAATTGCAGAAATGTTGGATATCACCCCCAGCACTTCAAGGTCGCAGTTGGTCAAAGCACGTCGAATGCTCCAAAAAAAAATTATTTTACTTAGAGAAGCAGGTCTGAACAGATAAAAAAGTAGCATGAAAGAAATGTACGACATAGATGATTTCATCAAACACAAAGTGCAAGGACACGTCTCAGATGTGCCTCCGCATATATGGGATAATATTCAGCGAAAACGCTCTTATCCTTACACCCTTCTGAATTTTTTCCGTGTCAGATGGCGTTCTGCCAGTTTTGTTATTGCACTATTGGGATTACTGTGGATGTTGGTGTACCAACAACAGAGCAACACACAATTGGCAATTCATACAAATGATAAAGCTATGGATGTCAGTAATTTGATTGACAGTCATAAGCAAGCATTTGATTCCAATGATTTGAAACAAATGCCGATAGAAAACAGTGGTTATTCTCCAACTGCTATGAATTATGACCAGAATAATAAAGAAAGCATCAGTTTTGTCCCATTCAAAAATGAATACCAATGGAGCAATTCCTCAACAAACATGGTGCATAATTTGACTACAACGAATACACGTATCAGCTCCTTCAATGCTGCAAAAAATACTTTTGCAGATACTAATAAGAACAATACTTCACATATTGTAAACAATAAACTCCAAAATAATTCAAAACAAAATTCAATCACTACAAACAGGACGCAACATAAGAATAACAATAGTTTAATGAATCTCGACAACGAATGGGTGCAATCTGCTTACTCAACAGATGGTAATAAAAAAGTGAGCTATCCTTATGGCCCTCCTATTAAATATTACCAAGCTATTCCTGACTATGATTACAGCCGTTTGAGTGTAGAAGATTTACCGCAGATATTGGAAGCTATTCCTTTGAAGGAAAATATTTTGCATATTAAAGATGCCAATGAAGATGGAGGCGAGATTGGAGAAGAAATCATTACAGAAAATTTGATGAACGAGCGAATTGCAGGGGAAGAACTATTGAAGGAAAAAGAAATTAAAAAAGAGATGCCAAGAAAGCCCAAGAAGAAAAAGAAAAAGTGGCTATGGCTAGATTTAGTGGCAGCTCCAAATTATGTGGTTAAGAATTTGACCAGCTACGAATCGACTCAAGAATCCAACGAATACGTAAATGCCAGATTGAGGTCAGAACAAGCCAAATTTGGTTATACGCTTGGAATGAGGGCTTCTTTCCGTTTACACGATGTATCAGAAATTCGCACAGGCATATTGTATTCTAAGATTACCGAAAAATTTGAGTACCAACGTCCTCCAGAGATTGATCCTATAACAGGGAAAGAAACAACTTTTGCTTTGGAAACGAATAAGAATAAATACGAGTTCATAGATATTCCAATTTTGATAGGTTATCGGGAAGACCGAAAAGTATTTGACTTCAATGTGAATTTTGGTATCTTATTGAATCTTGCATTTACACAACAAGGACGGATATTAGATCCTGAAAGTTTGGCTTCTATTGATTTGCGAGGAACAAATGATGCACCGATTTTTAAATCAAGAAGCGGATTGTCTCTTTACAGCAGTATTGGCTACAATTACAAATTTTCGGATAAAGTACATTTGTTGATTGAACCATCCTTGAAATACGTTGTACGTCCGATTAACCATTGGGAATATCCTGTTAGACAGCGATTTCATACGTTTGGACTTACCACAGGTTTGCGGGTAAATATTGGCCGATAAGCAATGAACTTAAATTAAAAAACCGCTTCTTAATGAAGCAGTTCAGAATTTTATATTTCAAAAAAGCCATCGAATACAAAAGATTCGATGGCTTTTTTTATCTGCAAGGTTTGTAAATTGAAAGTCTGCACTTCAAAATTAACCACGCCAGTCATCATCAGTGCCTACAAAAGTCCAGCGATTGTCACGCATATTGAAGTAAAACATTTTTTCGGGTAAGCGATTGATTTTCACCAAAACTGTTCCTAAAACTTCATCATAGTTAGCGTGACGAATGGTAAAATCTTCAATTTTATCAATATCAAAATTCAAAAAAGACTTCAAACCATACTGCGTACTGTATTCAGCGGCTTCTGCAATTTTGCCTGATTGCATCAATTGAAGGAAAAAACGAACGTGTTTTTGAAAGGCATCTTCCTCCTTATTCTTTTTTCTTTTTTTCTTGGTCACAGATTTGCTTGAAGCTGCATTATCTTCACATTGAACAATCAGTTTGCAGCCTTCTAAGCCCAAAGTGATGCAGTCAAATTCATATTCTTCAATACAAAAATCATTCACTTCCAGTTGGGTTATATTCGTTCTTTGCTGACAAGAGGTCATAAACCAACCGCAAAACATGAGCTGAAGAAGTAATGAATGTTTGATATTTATTGTCATTTCAATTTTTCTTTACAATTGTGGATGTACCAAATATTCACCCAAAGCATCTATTTCAATTTGAGGAAGTTGTTTGTGGATTTCAAAATAATCATAGGCTTGCTTTAGGCTACTCCAAAGCTGTAAATTGCTGGGTTCATCTGCATATAGATGCTGTAAAATAGAATATTTGAAGTCGGAAAGCCTTGAAGGAAAAATATGGACTGGCAATTCACTCATTCCACCGTATTGCACTTGTGCTGCCAGCCAATATACTTCTTTTATAATAGGGTCTGTGATAGATACACAGCCCAAAGAAGCGCAATGTCCATGAATGTATATATCACCTCCTAAATTGCTATATGGACTTTGAATGCGGTCTGCATCATTCGGATAGTCGATTTTCATGGAGAGGTAATAATTGCTGCTGGGATTGAAGCGAGAAATGTGGTAAAAACCTTCGGGAACTTGTTGGTCTCCTTGTTTTCTTTTGGGACCCAAATCCCCTGACATCGCACATACATCATAAGATTTGACCATGGTCATTGGACTATCTACTTCATTTGCAGCCCATAACTCGATAATGTGTTCACTTTTGAACACACGCATGAAAAGAGTTTTTGGCGGATACTCCAACCCTTTAGCATCAAAAATCTTTTGCAGAGTAGCATCTTTTTCGCTTTGAGCGGCACGCACACGAGGGTACTGCAACTGTGTCTGCAAAAAACTGGGAGCTAATAGGCGGCTTGTATCTGCCAACACAACCAATAGCGTGAGCAAGCAGTAAATGATAGGCTTCCATTTTTTCATGCCCCAAATATAATATATTTTTTGCAAGATGTGTTAGTGTCCATTTTTTGGATTTCTCAATGCTCTTGCAAGTAGGCCACATAATTGCCTCTATCATTGTTACTTGCTTTCATGGCCAAGTAGTATTTTTTGTCGCTGTCCACATAAATTTTTCCTTGACCTGTCCCGTTCCGATTGTAGGTGTAATTCCATCCCCAAAAAGATTTGTAAAAAGTAGTTTGGGCATTGATAGAATAAGTGTACCAACCTGGTTCGAGAAACACAAACTCAATGGTTTTTTGTTTGCTGGAAAGTGAAAGATCCATTTGCGTATTTGCCCCTCCAATGCTTAGTTGAATTATTTCAGAGCATTGATTGTCCCCCAAAGCATTGGTGACAGCTACGACAATGTTTCGGTCGGGGGGTGTTATTGGAGGTTTTGGTTTAGTTGTTGGTTTTGGTTTGGTGACGGGAGGATTAGGATTTGTAGTGGGCTTTGTGACAGGTGGAGAGTTGCCGCAACCAATTGCATTGCTGTATAAATATTTGATGCCTTGCAAATCACCGCTGCTTAATTGATTTCTTTGGCCCATTGAACTTGGACATGTTCCTCCTTGACAGCTAATGGTTTCTCCTCCAGTATAGCTAAATGCCCACGCAGGGTAGTGCATGATAGAGTAGTAATCATAGGCTCCAATATCAATGCCCATAGAAACGTGTTTTTCGAAATTTTGCTGCTGAGTAGGATCAATATTGTTCCAATTGACGGTAATATAATTGTCTCTATCAGAGCGGGATTGCTCGTGAAACAATCCTACGGCGTGACAAATTTCGTGGACAATCGCTCCAAAATCACAGTTACCGATATTGATTTCTTGCATTCCTCCTTGCCGCCCAACATAAGACCAACAACCTAAATTGTAGCGTACAAACTGTACATAATCCCGTTCTCCACCTCGAGGCACCATACAAATGTTGGTGTTGTTGGAGAGGTACTCAATTGCTTTCAAAATCGTGTTTCTTTCGGGGTGATTGTTTTGAATGGTATAAGGAATGATTCCTTCATCCCATCGGTAATTGTTGGAGGCTATGGCAACTGCACCTTGTATCAAGTTGTTGATGGGAGAAGTTTGATTGATGGCAATATCCCCTTCTAAAAAAGCTCTTCCTTCGTCTATTTCAACAGTTACGGTTTGCGCTATTTTGTGAAAAGGCAATATGGTTGAAATGCGTTTTAGCTGATTTTGGGTTCTACGGTTTTTGAGGTCGGTTTTGTAGCGTTCTTGTGCATAAGTATTTGTTGAGAATGTTAGAAATGTGAGTATGAGGAGCATACCAATTGCGCCGAGTTTAAAAAATTGGTATAACATAATAATGCGTTTTTTAGGATGAATCTAAATCTACTTTTATTATTCAGTTTTAGACGGTTAAATAAAAGAAGGGATTAACGAACTTGTTAGAAAAATGCAAAAAAAAATAAAAAAAAATTGTTTTTTTGTCCAAAACCCATCCTTCAATTCGTCTAATAGGATATACCAATCTAAAAAAAGAGGTTTTAAGGTTTAATTTTTACTATGGCGGTCGTTCTATGTAGAGGCATAAGCGACCGTTTTTTTTTAGTAGAAAAATTAAGGCTTTTGACGTTTTCTTTTGAGAAAACACTGATTTTCAATCTCTCCCATATTTTAAGAATAAACTTCAAAAGTGTCCACACACCCAAATCTTCAATGAATCTAAATAGTAACTTATTTTTGTGCGTAACTATCTCAATTTAATTGTGTTAATAACACCAATAACCAGCCTTAACTAACTAATTGCGTCACTAACTTTTCCTTCTCCCTTCAATAACTTAACTTCGCAATTGTTGTCAATTTCAAAAAACGGGCATTTCAAAATGAAATATTTATTCTACTCATTCTCTGTATTTTTCCTAATGAATATTATTCATTCACTCAAGGCTCAAACAGTTCCTTTTGAACTGGTTTTTGGAGATTCCAATATCAATGAGAAAGGCATTGCTTCCCTTCAGTTGCCCGATGGTTCTATTCTGATGGTCGGTAATACAGATGCAACAGAAAACGGAAACAGTGAGATTTCACTCACTAAATTTAGTGCTGAAGGGCAATTTATTTGGAGTGAAACCTATGGAACTCCCAACCATGACTATGCTAACAATGCGGTGATAACTCAAGACGGAAAGATTGCAATAGTTGCAGAGAGTCACACGATTGTAGGAGGGAATGCAGATGGAATGGTTTTGTTAGTGGATATGGATGGAAGTGAAATTTGGTTGAATTTTTTTGGAGAGGAGCATCTTAATGAATCTTTTTATAGCATTGACAAAACGAATGACAATGGTGTGATTATCTGTGGATTTATTACAGGAGAAGGTTTTGGAAACGATCATTTTGTGGCTAAAATCAGTCAAAACGGAGAGATGGTATGGTCAAAATCGTATGGTTCTCAAAAAAATGAAATCGGAGTCTCCATCAAAGAAACTTTGAACGGAGACTTTATCTTTGTGGGCGACAAACAGCAAGAAAATAATGCCTATGGCATTGAGGCTTTTAGATTGGATAAAAATGGCGATATTATCTGGCAATTAGACATTAATGGTTTTGAAAATGGGGGCTGCAAAAATATGCTTATTGACAGCAGAGGTGATTGTGTCATTGTGGGAGAAGCTGTTCCTAAAAAGAATGAAGGTTTTGATATATTGTTGGTCAAAATTGATGCACAGGGTGGCTTGATTTGGGAGAAATTCATTGACGGCACTGAAAAAGGGGATGCGGGTTTTGACTTGATGGAGCTTGATGCGGGAGGATACATGGTTGCAGGGTATGGCTTTAATGCTGAAACACAGCAAACCGATGTAGTGGTAAGTCAGGTAAACATAGAAGGCGAAAATGTTGAAATACAATATTTTGGAGGCTTGGGATTTGATATTGGATACGATATCATTCCGTCTATTGAAGGTGGATATTATGTAACTGGGTCGAGCTATTCAGAAACTGACAACCAATATTTTTTAGTACACAATTATCCCCTCAGTGTGGGTATTGAAGATAAGGGCATTTCTGGTTTGAGTTGGACTGTTTACCCAAATCCACTTTCGGACGCTACTACCTTGCTACAATTGGATGCTGCTTTTCCGTTGGAGAAAGTAGTTGTATCTGTTTTTGATTCAAAAGGCATTCTTGTGTTTAATCACTTTTACAATAACCTGCAAAATATACTGTTACCAGCGGAATTAAACTCTGGAACATACATTTTGCAGCTGGCTATCAAAAACGATACATTTTACAAAAAAATCATTGTGAGGTAATTTTCCCATTGAAGTTTTGATTACAAACTTGAATTTGTATTTTGGGAATTCTTTTTATCATTCAATATCAATAGTAATTCCTCGATGCCTTTAAAACACGAAATAGATGAACAAGGAGAATACAACTTTGTGATTCCTAATATTGAAGATTGGCCTATTTACAGAGTTGGCGAAACCAAAGCGGAATTTTTAGAAGATTTGATTGCCCGCAGCAAAGAAAAAATACGTGAGTTGGCGGGCAGTCCTCGGAAACTACATGATATTTTGGCTCGTACAAGGTACTTGGAGCAAATTCGCATACAAGAAGAACCGTGGCGGGTGGATCCAAAAGATGATTGGAGATTTTGGCACAAAAAAGTGAAGAAAGTATTGCTGAAAAGTGTGACAGAACACAATTACGAAAAGGGACTTAGTCCAGATGAAGAGGCTATTTTTGACACCATCATTAGACGATATGCAGACGAAATAGTTGGAACTTTTCGCCCTCCTACCTATCGTTTTGCGAGTAAAGTATTGCCACGTTTTTTATCTCGTTTGCTCAATGCTTTTTCTTCCCGCAAGTTTTGGAAAGTAGATTACCGCCTCAAAGATCGCCTCAAAATCACTGGCCCTCTCGAATTGATTCGGGAGTTGTCATTGAAGGGAACATTGGTCGTTGTGCCTACTCATTTTAGCAATTTAGACTCGATTTTGGTTGGCTGGTCTTTACACACGATTGGTTTACCTGCCTTTTTGTATGGTGCAGGATTGAATTTGTTTAACAGTCGAATATTTGGGTACTTTATGAGCCGCTTGGGAGCTTATCGTTTGGACAGGCGAAAAAAGAACCCTCTGTATATGGAAATACTCAAGATGTATTCACAAATTGTGACTGAACGAGGCTGTCACAGTTTGTTTTTTCCAGGAGGAACTCGTTCACGATCTGGTTCTATTGAAACCCGTTTGAAGTTGGGCTTGCTTGGAACGATTGTGGAGGCGCAAAGAGTCAATTTTGTGGACCCTCCTCCAAAATATGGAAATTTGACCCCAAAGCGTGGCAATAAAATTTTTATTCTACCACTTGTCTTAAATTACCATTTTGTGCTGGAAGCCAAACGATTGATTGAACAACATTTGAAACAAAGTGGTAAGGAAAAATACTATATTGACAAAGATGTGTTCCCAAGTGGCATAAAGGCACATAAGTTTTTGACGAGTATGATTGGCGAACGTTCCGAAATTCTTCTTTCTTTTGGTAAACCCATTGATATTTTTGGACACCCAGTTGATGCCGAGGGCAATAGTTTAGACAACAATGGAAAACCTATTGACATCAGCAACTATTTTGTATCGAATGGAAAAATGAGTGAGGACAAGCAGCGTGACGAAGAATATACCCGCTTGCTAGGAGAACACATTTTGAAGCAATTTTATCGCTACAATGTGGTTATTTCCAGTGATTTAATTGCTTTTATTGCATTTGAAATTTTGAAAAAGAGGAATCCTAAGCTTGATATTTATGGCTTGATGCGTTTGCCAGAAGAAGAGCGAGTAATTGACTACGAGGAGTTTGTTGCAATGGTCAAAAAAATCAGAACTGAGTTGAATCTGAGGGCAAAACAGGGTGAACTTCAAATTGCAGATCATTTGAATACCGATATACATCGCCTTATCAATCACGGATTGAGCAATATTGGATTGTATCACACTGAGCGTCCTGTACGAAAAAACGAAGCTGGGGATATATCAAGTGACAACATGAACTTGCTTTATTATTACCACAACCGCTTGTTGGGGTATGAGCTGGAGAAGTTGATTTGAAGGGTAATGCTAAATGGTGAAGAGTTGGGCAATTCTATAATGCAATATGCTTGTTTCCAAAGTATTGTTTGAATTTGATTTGGGTTTGCCTTATTCCCTCTCCCTATAAAAAATCAACTCCCCTTCAATCTTGAACGCATCAGGTTTCATCCACATCACCTTCTGCTCATTTTCAATAACATAACGTTTATTGACATCATATTGTAGCTTCTCAGTCGTATCATAAATCGGATTGCGGCTAAGATTGGTCACTTCAATAAAGCTCGGCGTAACAGCATCTTTACCAAAAGTGATGTCTATTTTTTGGGTTCGCAAATCGGGATTCATTGCAGTATAATGTACTTGAAGTTGACCAAGACCATTCGCACTACTATCAATTTGGTAGCTGTCTTTCCATGCAGGTTTGTTGATATCAGAATTGACAAACGGGCGAAATTCAGTTTCCCAATCAATTTCAGACAATGCCTTTTTTTCGAGTTCACCGTTCAGCGATGCAAATTTGTGGAGGACAATTTGCTGAGATTGAAAACTTTGTATTTGAGACTGAAAAAACTGTTTCAGGCTAAAGTAGTAGTTCGCAGTTGACGCATCTGCAATCGAAGGATTCTTACTTGAACAAGCAGAAAAAACCATAAAACTCAACCAGTAACTACAAATCAATACATATTTTTTCATTTTTATTCTCATTTTAATTTTCATTTATTCCTCACTCTTCCTGTCGCTTCCAGATTGCTCCATACTTTTCTACCAAAATATCGTCGTAGTAATCTGCTTTTTCAAACAAATTACCAAATACCTTTCTAGCTGTTTCACTTGAAAAATAGCGTTCAGAAATGATGAATGACAAAATAACATCTTGCTGACTCACGCTAAAAACCAAATCTTCGAGGGTATAGTTCTCCGTAAGCAAGTATTTGTACAAACTACCGATGTTTTGTCTGGGTAAACGACAAAGATGGGCATCACCAATGATAAAACCTGTATTTTCTGAATATGAAAGCCTTACGATAGCACTTCCTTCCTCTATTTCCCATTGATTCGCCCCCCTTCTTGACAAGGCTACATCTTTCCCCAATTCCTTGATAATGTCCTCCACTTTTTGAGCAGTTCCAGAAGGCACATAAGCCGTTTCTTCAAAATCCATGCGATTGCCACAATCAGGACAGTAGTTGTCATCAATTTCAGCCCTTTTAGAAAGATTGAAGCAAGAACTACAGCGCACTACCCTTTCACCATAATGCTGCTGGTAGTCTTTGATGGATTCTACCAGATAATGAGTCGGTAAAGCAAAGCCCAAATTGCTGCCTCCTTGAATGATAAATGTATTGACCCCTACAATCATACCCGATTTGTTGACCAAAGGTCCACCACTATTGCCAGGATTAATCGCCGCATCAATTTGTATATAGTTCACATTGTTATAAAGTCTTGAAGACTTAGAAACAATACCTTGTGTGGCAGTATATTTCAATCCATAAGGATGCCCAATAGCAATAATGGCATCCCCTTCCATCAATTCATTTTGAACAGCAATAGCTACACTCGGAATATCTGCAATATAATCAGGCACTTGTATGAATGCCAAATCATACGCAGGATCTTTGAACAACACAGGCTGAATGGTCTTGGGCACCAATTTTCCTGCAATCATCACATCAATACTTTCCTTGACGACATGGTGATTGGTGACAATCAGGTTGTATTCTTTTAAGTAAAACCCTGTGCCATTACCATGAGGTGTAGAAATCTGAATAATTACATCTCTAAACTGTTCGATTACATCTTTCATAAAGGCTGTCTATCGTATTTAAGTTGTTGGATTTGACGCAACAAAGAAACAAGAAAATCTACTAGGCTTGTATATTTTAATTGGTTGGTATATACCTTGAAGTGTGGAAACCTACCAATGGCATCCTTGTTGATGGCATTGATTTTTTTGCGGATTGCTTTGGTATTAAATGTATTTGTGTCTGCATTGTAATACACTTCCGAATAACCCAATGCTGTGAAATAATCAGAGTGAATGGTGCGAATGAGAAGGTGAAACAAGGCTCTTGTAGCTTGTGGAATACCATAGTAAAACATTGAATATTGAGCGATGTATTCTAAGATACTCACTGCAATATTGTCTTGTTTGCTTTCCAAATAAGCGTTGATACTCGTAATTTCATTGTTGATAAGCGTAGCAATTTGAATAGGAGCAGTCGGAGCAGTAATGCCAAAAGTAGATTTGATGCGATACAAATCACGCAAAATAAGGTCTTCTTCCTCGCTTAAAATATCTCGAAATATTTTTTGTATTTTTTCATTTTTGCGAACAGGTGAATCCTCCAAATTTCCGAAATATTCTTTGTGGATTTTTTCCAGCCTATCCATCAGACTTCCTTCGGGAGCCAACAAGTAGTCTATTCGATAAGTCAGGCTCAATAAAGTATAGGCTATACTTGCTGTATGTTTGTTGGCATCAAGTGATTCTATGCGTAAAAAAGCATCTTTAATCCATTTTTGAAGAAACGCATATTTGTTTTTTTTCTCTTCAATAGGCAATTCCACAACATGGTCATTGCCCATTAATTTCAAACTCGAAAATTCACTCACTAACAAATCATCCTGTTTGTCGGCTTGAGTAGCTACTTCCTTCAATGCAAAATAAAGTTTTTCGGGAGAACCATCCAAAACACTTGTATCAAATTTGAGGCAAATCGTTTTGTCGTGTATAGCAAAGCGGCTATAGTGCAATCCATAGTTGATTTCAACCAACTTACGCATCACCGCCACTATCAACCTATCATAAGTCGCTATATCCGTTTCACAGACCACACGCTCATTGCTTGCTGTTCCTTTGATTTCCTTAGAACCCTGAATCACCGAAAAATGAATCACTCCATCTTCAACCACATAGCTCACATTGTCTTCTCCTTCATCTCGGAGGTAGTCAAAAAAAGCTTGATATGATTCTACATACTGTTGTTTTTCAAAAGCAGCTACTGCTTTATCCCATGCAGCATATTGCTCATCACTCTTGTAAGCATCGCTGTATCTACCAAATCGAATATCAGGCTCATTTTTGCTGTTTGCCCGACCAAAAATTTTCTCCCAAATCATATAAAATAAGTTCGACATATAATTTAGGCGTTTGCCCCAATAGGATATAACACCCAATAAAAATCAAACCCTAAAGCTACCAACAAATGCTCAATAACCGAAAACTTTGACCACAATATTGATAAGTTAGGAATTTTCTTGCTTCAAAGCGGTGATTAGATTCCGCAGCCCCATAGCAATTTCGTAGTAGGCATTGTCTTCATTATCCCAGTCATCTACAAATCGCCAGATCTGCCCGTTTTTTAAGTGTTTTCTAGGAAGCGGTTCCAATTTGGCGAATTCCTCATCTTCAATAGGACATCTTCTAACATAGATGGGAATCAAAATTTTCTGTTCATTTTTATTTCTTCTGACTGCTTCATCAATCAGTTCTTCCGCATCATCAAACAGATTTTCTGTTACAAATAGAAGAATAATGTGTGAAGTATCTAAATTTTGAGCAATTACATCTTTGGTAAGCGTTCCTATTTGTACTTCTGCTTCGTCAAATATATCAATTAACTTTTGTCGCTTCAATAACTTTAGTTGCTTTCTCAACTTCACCATATCATCTTTATCCTGAGTAGAATACGCTAAAAAAATCTTAAAAGGGTCATTGAGAGATAATCGAGCATTGAGTAATCGCCAATCTCCTTTTTTAAAAGAACTTTTCCAAGGAAAACCAGATACATTTTCAGTCCTATTTTTCCATAATTTTCGAAAATCACCTTCTATTCCGTTTTCTCCTTCAACATAAGCACAGGCAAGTCTAAAAGCCTCGTCAATTGTTTTATTCTGAACAAGAGCAGCATAGAATTTTTCAGCAAGCGTTTTAGCAACACTATCACTAATACTTTTTGAAGTTGCAATAACATTGGGAATATTTTCAGATTGCAGCACTTCAACTTGAGCTTCTGTAGAGCAGCCATTCAAAAAAACTAATTTTAAGTTTTTTTGAATCGCAAACATCTTTGCCAAACCACTGGCATAAGTCGTTTTGTTTTCACCTATTGTATTGACTGTGTGAAGACCTTTACCATCTGCATGTCCTGCATAATGAAAAATCGCAATGCGGTTATTGTTATTCTGTTGGCTAAAAACCCTGAAAATATCATCTAAACGGGCTTCAACCTCAACAATTAACTCGCATTTCCCTTCTGATTCCAGACGCTCAAATACCTGTTTAATGGCAATTCTCTCTGCTTTTAAGGATGGGAGTTGACTTTTTTCATCATTCGAAAAAGCCAAAAAAACGATAGGTTTGGAAGAAGTAGGCATAAATAAAATGGTTGTTTGTTGATTTTCAGCAAAGAAACCATTTTTCTGCCATATTTAAAAATTTACTTTTCAGATTAGGCTGAAATTGGCTCAGTTTTTATTTTTTACCCTTTCTTCAATTGTGTACTGATGCTAAAATGATGACTCCCCCCTGCAAGGTGGTAAATTGCTCTACCATAGCTAAAGTGAAAACGCTTGACGTGTATGCCTGCTCCATAAGAAAATCCAACGCCGCCACCTTTGATATCCACGCCCAATTCTTGTTTGCGTTGGTGATTGTAGGCTGCCCGAACCACAAGGCTTTTACCCAGAAACAGTTCGCCACTAAAAATCAAGTGTCGAAACAGATTATCTGCAAAATGGCTCTTATTGCTCTCGTCTCCAGTATCAAAGATAGAATTGCTTTGCAGACTCGGATCATCGTAGCGAATGTCCCATTTTTGGAGGTGATGGGCCGTAATGCCAAAACGAAAAGGTAAATGTTGAAGCCTTTGAGAAACACCCAATTGTATATCAAAAGGTAGATCTTCACGAGTACCACTATAAGTAGAAAGCTGTGTTCCCATGTTTTTGACCACCAATGCAGCACTAAACATGGATTCCTCATCAAAGTAGGTCAAGCCCATATCCAAAGCCAAACCCGTAGAACTATAAGATTCGAGATTAGAGAAAATCATCTTCAAATTCATCCCGTACGAAAACTTCCCAAACTGCTTTGCGCCACCCACATTAAACGCATATTCAGCCGCACTAAAACTCCCCGTCACCAGACCCGTTTCATCTGCTGCAATCAAATCACCATACGAAATATACTGAATACCAAAACCAAAAGTTGCCAAACTATCTACTTCTTTGGCAAAACCCAAGTATCCATGATTGATACCCGCCACAAAAGCAACCGTATTCAAGGACAAATGCGTATCCATTTGAGGATTGTAAAGCGAAGGATTTTGAGCAGCAAGACTCACATCATCATCCATCGCAGCAATTTGAAGCCCACCCAAAGCCGTCACCCTTGCAGAAGTCGACTGATCGAGAAACTCATAAACGTTTTCGCCACCGATTTGGGCTTTTGAAGTAAATGAACTACAAAACAAGGTAAGAAACAAAAAAAAGTATAAAGACTTTGTAATTATTTTATTCATTATTTTTTCATTTTGTGATTTTGAAAATCAAGTTGTTCCTATTTTTGATTTTCATTTCAATTTCAATTATCATTTCAAATGAAATCCATTGTTTTCCTCGGCGCAAAAGCCATTGGCTTCTATTGTCTTCAATACCTTCAAAAGCACTGCAATGAATTAAACATTGAAGTCATTGCAGTAGGCATAGGTCAGCCTTCAAAAGTACACCAAAAGTCGGATATTCAACTGATTGCAGAAGAAAATAAAATTCATCTTTTTGCCAATTTAGATGAACTACCCGAATGTGATTTCATATTATCCGTTCAATACCACAAGATATTAAAAGCCCAACACATTGCCAAAGCCCGTCAACTCGCCGTCAACCTTCACATGGCTCCCTTGCCCGAATACCGAGGCTGCAACCAATTCTCCTTTGCCATTCTCGACGAGGCTCAAGTCTTTGGCACTACGCTTCACCAACTTGAAGTCGGTATAGACAGCGGTGCCATTCTTGCAGAAAAACGTTTCCCCATTCCAAAAGGTTGCTGGGTGCAAGACCTTTATCAACACACACTGACAGCTTCTCGACAATTGTTTTCCGAAAAAATCGCCTCTATTTTGCAGGGAAATTATACACCCATCCCTCAAAACGAACTCATTGAAGCAAGAGGTACAAGCTATCATTTTCGCAAAGAAATCGAGGAAATCAAACAAATTGACCTCAACTGGCCTGCCGAAAAAATCGAACGCCACATTAGAGCAACCTATTTCCCTCCTTTTGAACCACCCTATGCAATGATTGAAGGGAAGAAAATCTATTTTCATGATTTTTAACGAAAAAACGTTCAAAACAAGTTAATAAATGCTAAAAACCATAAAAAAAACTAATAAGTGAACCAATTGAAATTTGATGGGGTTATGGGATTTATATTTATCAAGTGAATAAATGATTATCAGTTTCTTAACAATTGTTAAATTCTAAAATCACTTGTTATTCCATTTTATTAATCCTTATAAAATACTTAAAAAATGATTTCAATTAAAAATCTTGTAAAAACATCTTCTTTTGTTTTAGTTCTAACCTTGTTATTGTCTGGAAGCGTTTTTGCAAAGACTCCAATGGGCGTTACTTCTCACATAAGAGTAGTAACTGAGGACAATACCCAAGCTATCGCCTTGTATATTCCAGAAACCGATGCGCCTAAAGTTTCGATTAAAATTAAAAATGATGCAAATGATGTATTGTTTGAGAAACGAGCTAAGGTAGAAAACGGATATGCACGTAAACTTGACCTTAGTGGTTTGAAAGATGGTCGGTATCACCTTATTATTACTGACGAAATAAAAGTAGTAAACCAAGCTTTCCAAATCGCAAACGGTGAAGTGTTGATGTCTAAATCAGATAGATTTACCTTTACTCGTCCAATTGTTCAATACAATCCAGCGAGACAATTGATGCAAGTTGTTGCTTTTACAGATAAAGACATTGAAGTCAATGTCTTTAATGCCAATGGAGAGAATATTATACAAGAAAAAGGTGCACAACCTTCAGAAGTATATAATTTGTCCGTTCTTCGCAAGGGCGACTACACAGTAGAAGTGCTTTGTGAAGGAGAGAGATTCTTTCAAACGATTCAGTTATAGTTGGTTGAAATAGTTTAGAATTGAAGTTTATGGTAGGGTAAAATTTTGAAGTGAATAGCAATATTTGCTTCAAAGTTTTACCCTTTTTTTGTGCAGTTCATATACCAAAATCCTTCATTTGCTTTGAAGAGGACAAAAAACAATGCTCTTATTTTACCCCGCTTTTCTTACCTTTGAAGCCTTAAATGATGCAAAACATTTGGCTTATGACTACAATGCTACCCTTTCAAAAATGGACTTCCATTTTCCTATCATTCTTCCTTCTGCTCTGCTGCAATTTTGCCCAAGCCCAACACACCGTCAAAGGCAACGTCACCGATTCCGAAAGCGGTGAAACCATCATTGGCGCAAACATTGTCATTGAAGGAAGCAGCACAGGAACGATTACCGACATTGAAGGAAACTATGAAATTGAAGCCGAAAATAGCAACCAATCCTTGGTTTTCAGCTACATTGGCTTCGAAAGCCAGACGATTCCCATTGCAGGGCGGCAAAGCATTGAAGTCGCTTTAGTACCTGATACCAAACAACTCGGCGAAGTAGTCGTCACCGCTTTGGGCATCAAACGCCAAAAACGAGAGTTAGGCTATTCGACCGAAAAATTTGACGGGGCAGCCATCACCAAATCCGATGCACCCAACGTAGTCAATGCCTTGAGCGGGCGTTCGGCAGGCGTACAGGTCATTTCACCCAATGGCGTAGATGGCGGAACAACCCGTTTTGTGATTCGGGGCAACAACAACATCAACGCCAACAACCAACCTCTCATAGTCGTGGACGGTGTGCCGCTGGAGAATCAAGCGGGATTGGAGGACATCGGGAGAGGAGTCGATTGGGGTTCGGCTATCAACAACATCAACCCTGCCGACATCGCTGATGTAAACATCCTCAAAGGCCCTACTGCCTCCGCACTCTATGGCGCAAGGGGCGCAAATGGCGTGGTTATCATCACCACCAAACGAGGCAAAAAGCAAAAAGGAATTGGTATCAACTACTCCGTTCAGCACAAAATCATCCAACCTTACTACTATCGAGACGTACAGAATGTATATGGTGCAGGAGGCCCTATCAGTCTGCTCGAACCCAAATTTGAAGTCGATTCAGAAGGCGTAAACTTGTATCCAAGTACCACGCATGTCAATGAAGGTCCTTTCGGAAAGTCCACCAACGAACTGTTTGGATTCTATTCAACAGGCGTATCTTGGGGGCCAGAAATGTTGGGGCAGCCCGTCCGATGGTGGGATGGTGAAATTCGCAGCTACGACCCACAGCCCGACAATTTGAAGCAATACTTTGACGAAGGCAGCACAACAACCCACAATATTTCCTTTTCTGGTGGAGGTGAAATGGGTACAATGCGTGTTTCGCTCACAAGAGCTGAACATGAAGCCATTATACCCAATAGCGAATACAACCAAACAACGGTCAATCTCGGTTCTCGCCTCAATATTTCTTCAAAAGTGCAGGCAGATTTGTCGCTTTCTTACTTCAATTACAACCGCCTCAATCCCCCAACTCTCGGCGACGACAATGACAAATCTTTCGGCAAGGGTATACTATACAGTTGGCCCAGAAGCTACAAGGGTTTGGAGCGAGAACTCAACACCTTGCCCGATGGTACACGAAACGATTATGGAGGAAGTTATCCCTTTACTTTCACTCCGCCGCATTTGTGGTGGAATACCTACCATCAAAGCACAACTTTGGACCGCAACAAACTCTTAGGCGCATTGACCTTAAACTACGAAATAACCCCATGGCTGACTGCAATGGGACGAGTCGGTTTGGACTTCACCCTCAACGAATTTGAACAACGCAATGATCCAATTGACGCACTCGGTATTCAAGACGGTTTTTACTCCAATGAACTCGACCGTGATTTTGTGACCAACAACGAATTTTTGCTCACAGCCAACAAAGAAAACCTATTCGGCTCTAACTTCAATGCAAGCCTTTCATTGGGTGGAACGCAGTGGAAAAGAACCCGATATGGATTGAAGGGCGAAAGTGGAGAATGGGTCAGCCCGTGGCTCTTTTCCTTCAATAATTACGAAGACGAACTGAACGCTCCCGAAATCAGTGAAATTCGCTACGAAAAGCAAATCAATTCGGTCTATGGCTTCCTCAATTTGAGTTACAGCAATTTCCTCTTTCTCGAACTCACAGGCAGAAATGACTGGTCATCAGCACTTCCTACCAACAACAATTCCTATTTTTACCCATCAGCCTCTTTGAGTTTCATCGCCAGCGAAAAACTGCAAGGTTTGCCCGAATGGTGGAGTTTTTGGAAAATCCGTGGTGCATATGCCCAGACGGCCTCAGACACCGACCCCTTCCAATTGGATTTTGTCTATAACATCGGCAGCTTCGGTGGCAATCAAACCGCTACCCTACCCGAAACCATTCCTCCCATTGAACTAACTCCTCAACAAGCCAATTCCTACGAAATTGGCACCACATTGGGCTTCTTCGATGACAAGGTAAATTTGGATTTCACCTACTACCACATCCGTTCTTACGACCAAATTCTCGATTCTCCTCTCCCAAATTCATCTGGAGCAAACAACATCCGCATCAATAGAGGCGAATTGGAAAACAAAGGTTTTGAAGCCATCCTCAACGTGCAAGTCCTCAAAACGAGAGATATGTTCCTCGAAACGGGCATCAACCTCAGCCGCAATCGAAACTATGTGGTCAGTCTCGGCGAAGATGCAAGCATCCTCGAATTGGCAAATATTTGGGAATTGAACGGCCCTGCAATTGCAGTGAGAGAAGGTGAAGAATACGGAACGATTGTCGGCTACGATTATGTCTATCACGAAAATGGTCAGCCCATTCTCAACGATGCAGGTACGCACTACCTCATTTCAGACAGTAGAGTTCCCATCGGCAATGCCTCTCCCGACTTGACAGGCGGTTGGACGATGCGCTTGGGCTACAAAGGATTCACTTTGAGTACGCTTGTCGATGCCAAAATTGGCGGTGATATTTATGCAGGTTCGTATGTGATTGGCTTGCAAACTGGTCAAAGCCCCGAAACACTTCTGGAACGTCAAGGCGGCGGACTTCCCTACACCGACCCCGAAGGCAATGTCCGCAATATTGGGGTAATTTTGGATGGTGTATATGCAGATGGCACACCGAATGAGGAAATTGTGCATTACTACTTCAAATATGTTCCTAACAAAGGCGGTTGGGGGCACTTCCTTTCTTCGCCTGGTGTGTTGGATAATACTTGGGTGAAACTGCGTGAGGTCAGCCTTAGCTACGATTTTCCCGACCGCTTGCTTTCTAAGAGTAAAATTTTTCAAGATTTGAGTGTTTCGCTTGTGGGTAGGGATTTGTTTTACATTTATTCGAGTTTGCCTGATAGGATTAATCCTGAGGGGGGGAATGGGGCTGGTAATGCTCAGGGTTTGGAGTGGGCGAGTTATCCTGGGACTAGGAGTGTTAGTTTGGGGGTTAGGGTTGGGTTTTAGATTGAGTCGTCCTGAGTCGTCCTAAAAAAACCTTACCATTTGTTATTTTTTTGTTCTGGTTTTAATTTTAAATAACCTATGCTTCGGTCATATTTCATAAAGAATTGAAAATCAAACTTAATAATAATTAAAAATTTATCAATTGATATAAAAATAATTTCTTAGTAATTTGATTTTTATTCTATTATAAAAAAGTTATCGAAATGTAGGAAATAAATATTTATAAAATTAATTTTTAGTTATCTTAATTTGAAGATTTAATGCTTTTTCTATACGATAATGCCCTTCGGGATAGTTTCTCTTCAATATAAAAACAGCTTTATTGATATATTCACTAGCCTCATTATTATTTCCTAATTTATAATATATATCAGATAAATTTACATAAGAAAAAGCAGTATATGAATGGTCCAATCCAAATATAGCCTCTCTTATTTTTATTGCTTTAAGTTCATATGCCAATGCCTCATTTAATTTTCCTAAATGGTTGTATATAATAGATAAATTATTATATGAAGTCGCTAAATTATGATTATCAGCACTGTATATTTCTTCTTTAATCCGTAAAGATTTTTTTTGATAATGTAAAGCTAAGGGAAAATCACCTAAATCCAGATATACACTTGAGATATTATTATACGATAAGGCTAATTGAGGGTGTATTGGTTTAAAAATGCGCTCTCTAATTTTCAAAGCCTTCTCTTGGTATATTAGAGCCTCGTTTAATTTTCCTATACTGCTATATATTAAAGATAAACTATTGTATACACCAGCAAGATGTGGGTGATTTGGTTCAAATTCTTTTTCTATAATATTTATAGATTTTTTTTGAAAATCCAATGCTTTAGGAAAATCAGATAAATGATGATAAATATTGGCTAAATTATTATAGACAACTGCTAATTTTGGATGATTTGGTTTTAGAATAGACTCAAACATTTCAAATGCTTTTAACTGAAAATGTAGAGACTTATCAAGATTTTCTAAGTCCAAATGTATTAAGGAAATATTACCATATGAGGATGCTAATTCTGAATTAGGTGATTTAAAAATTTTCTTTCTAATCTCGATGGCTTTTTCTTGGTATATTAACGCAGATTGCAAGTCTCCTGAATCATGATAAATCATTGACAAAATATTATAACAAGAAGCTAATATAGGGTGTTGTTTTTTCAAAAAACTTTCATAAATATTAGTTGCTTTCAACTGATATTCTAAAGCTAAATCCCATTCATAACAATCATGTAGGGTACAAGCTAAATTCTTACATAAATTTGCTATAATTTCTCCTTTCCATTTAAGATTTGCCAATAAAAAAATTGAATTTCTTATGTATTTATACTTTCCCATTGGATTTTTTTCTGTTTCTGGAGCAAGGAAATCAGAAAAACTCTCAATAAGATTGGTACAATTTTGACTAGTAGGCAATATTTGATAATGAACTATTGATTGAATAATAGGGTGTATCTGATAATTATTTGAATTGTGTTTTTCAATCCAACCTTTTTTTGTCAAAACATTTAAATTAGTAACATATTTTTTCCTGTCTGTTTTTTCTACTTTCAACCAAACTCCTAACTCTTTTCCATTTATTGAAATGGATGGTAATACAGAAAACTGTAATAATAACCATTTTTGAAACTCGTTTAATTCTGACAAATGAAAAGTAGCCAAAAGGTGAGAATAGACTTGTACATATTCCTCGCTATGACGAACTTTAATGTCTATTTTTAAATCTTCATCTTCCCACTTATTCTCTTGTATTAATTTGAGTAATTGTTCAACATTCTCTATATAGAATGTATTTTCAAATGTTTTAGCTAATAATTCTATTGTCAAGGTATGGTAGTCAATGTATTCAAGTAATTTTGGTAGTGCAAAGTCATTTTTAGCTTTTGGGGCATGTTTTGTAAAAAGTTGGGAAGCTGTTCTTGTATCTAATTTTCCAACTAAAAAACAAGGTAAATCAGATAACCGAACACGTGTAGTAATTAAAGTAGTCCAATTTGGTAAATTTAGCTCTTGGCGATATTGATTGATTTCTGTTTCGTTGTCCCAACCATCAATTATCAATAAATTGTTATTTTCGATATTCAGCATTTTGTGTAAAATGCGTTTAGTGTAGTCATTGGGAGACTCTTTTTCTTTTAATTTCCAGTCACTGGGTAATTCCTTGCCCTCCAAATTATTGATAAATGCCTGTGGCAAACTTGTTCGGCAATCAATCCACATAATATGGTCATATTCATCTAAATGCTCAACAAACCATTTAGCTACAATTGAAGTCTTCCCCATTCCTCCCATGCCACTTACCAATAGGGGTAAACTTTCATTTTCTAACCGTTTCTGAAGTGCCGCTATTTCTATTTCTCGACCAACGAATTTTTCTGGAGGCGAATGAATCGAAGTAATAAACTTTGGCAAACCAGAATTTTTCTTATTAGGTTCGTCTTTACCCTCTTCTTCTTGCTCCTCAGGATATTTCTGCATATATATATCCACACCTTCACGAATTATTGCTTTTTCATAAGAAAGTGTTAAATACTGTGATAATTCTATTGGTTTTGATAAGCCCTGATATTGGAGAAAAGTCATTTCTAAGTCATTAGTAAGATAACGACAAACCCAATCTGCCAAATAAAGGATACACCCACTGTGTTTATTACTACCAAAACTAAAAAAGGCTCTATATACACTCGTTTTACTGATGGTAACTTTCGTAACTTCTTTTGCTAGTTGCTTTTTATGGTCTTCATAATACCGTTTCAATAGTGGAGCAATTTTAATACATAGTTCTATTTTGCTCCTTTCTACTCCCTCATATTCATCACATCCTATTTCTTCCAACAACCTATCCTTCAACTTTTCAAAAATTTCATCAGGAAGTTTAAATCTTAAATAGCTCATAATAAGGGCTTTTAAAGAAAAACAAAAAATATTTTTTCACATTTTTCACAAATTCTTTCTGTGAAAACGTGTATGGTTTCTTTGTGGTATCAAACAACAAATTATTGGACTATGAAGAAAGTTCGATAAAATGTACTTGATAAAGAATTTACTACGCCTAACAAAGTAGTTCATCTTTTAGTTCCCTCCGCTTTTCACTCCTTACCCACTCGGGAAGGCAGTAAGCAGTTGAAAAGCAGGGCATAGCCTTCCCGCTAATGTAATAGCCACAATAGCCATTGCACAAACGGGTATATTCCAAACATACAAACAAATAGAATATTCAAACAATTCAATGGGAGAAGTATGCCTATTGGACATGGCAAAATTGTGGTCATTTTCTCACTTTATTAAATTATTGAAACAATGACCAGATCATCGAACATCTGCACCATTTTGATGGTAGCCGTATTCACCCTTCTATGCACACAAAGCTGCACAAAAGAAGATTTGAATTACACGCAAGTTACTGAACAACAGATTACTACTGCATCGAAAGACGACAATACCATTCATTACCCAACCATCAGCATCGGCAACGAAGATGAAACCATAATGACCACCACATCTGACATGAAAGTAGTGAATCCGAACAATCAACCTGTTTCAAATGCTACCGTAACAATTACACACACGACTATCAGCAACTTAACTGATGACGAAACAACTGATACATACGGAATCGCATTTTTTCAAAATGTGCTTATAGGAGAATACTACGTTGAAGTCAGTGTCAACAATACAACTGTTGCAATTGACCAAATTACCGAAATCAGACCCAATGAATTTACCCTACAGCTGTTGGAGTAAATTCAATTAAGTACCTAATCAAAATTATTAGTACATTTCAAAAATCACAAAATGTTTATTATTAATTTCTTATGAAGACTTTAATATCCTTTTAAATCTGGTTAGATACTTAGAAAGCCGAATATAGATTACAGTAATTTTTAAAATTACTGTAATCTTCTCTTTTAAAACAGCCTTTTACTTTGGTCAACGAACGATCCAATCAACAATTCATACACCGCTCCATTATCATTGTACTGTTTCATCTCCGCCTTCAATTGCTCAGCAAGTGTATGTACCAAAGTCAAACCAAAAGAATTGCTTTTTTTCTTTTTGACAACAAGAGGTTTCCCAACTCCATTGTCTTGAACCTTCAAATACAATTGATTCTCTTTAGATTGCAGCAAACAAACAGTCAATTGAGGTGAAACATGGTCTTTGTAGGCATACTTCAAGGCATTTGTGACCAATTCATTCGTAATCAAAGCCAAAGGAATCGCTTTGTCCACATTCAAATACAGTTTGTCGACTTCCAAATGTAATTCCATATCCACAAAGCCATAAGAAAAAACCAATTCTTCCACCAATTCTTCCATATACGCTTGCATATCAATGGTTGCCAAGTGACTTTCTTGATACAGCAAGTTGTGAATCATACCAATCGCCCGCACCCTATCTTCATTGGTTTTGGCAACCTCTTGTGCCTTTCCTTCTGTCAGCAAATCCGCTTGCAGCGTCAAAATATCGGATAAAATTTCCAAATAATTTTTCACCCGATGGTGCAAATCCTTCAAAGCAGCTTCAACCGTTGCGTTTGCAGCTTCCTGCACAGCCTTTTGTTTTTCGAGGTAAACAATTGCTTGGTCTTTTTGCTCGGTTTCAAATTTCACCTGCATTTCCGCCAGTGATTGTTGCAAATTTTTGTTGGAAAGACGTTCGTTAATCTTATCATACGCTTCAAAATAAACAATGGCTTTCGGATAATCTTTCAAGCTGCAATAGACCTTCTTCGTTGACTTCAGATTTGCTCTTAGAATAGCGAGCAATTGAAGTTCTTCCGCATAGAGTCGACCTTTATCCAAGAAAGATAGAGCTTTGTCGTACCTACCTGTCTGTCTATACACTTCTCCCAATGAAGTAAAAATGACTGCCAATCCATTTTTATCGTCTTGTTCCATTCTAATCTCGGCAGATTGCAAATAATAACTTTCTGCTTTCTCCCAATTTTTTAAATCCTCGTAAATCCCTCCAATATTTGCCAATGAAGAAGCAACAGATAGCAAATTCCCCTCTTCTAATTTTATCTTCAAAGCATCTTCAAAATAAGACAATGCTTCTTCCGATTTGCCACAATCCTTATATACCAAACCCATATTGTTCAAAGATTTTGCCACTTCCATCTTGTTCCCCAATTCATAGCGAATAGTCAAGGCGTTGTTGTGGTAAATCAGCGACTGCTCAAAACGTTTTTGGGCGCGATAAATATTCGCCAATGTATTGTAAGCACAGGCCAATACTTCAATTGTTTGAGCAGGTTCAAATAGTTGAATAATTTTGGTTAATAGAGGAATCGCTTTTTCTAATATGCTCTGCTCTTTGTAAACAACAGCAAAATTTAGGTATAGGCAGGCTTTCAACATTTTGTCACCCTTCAAGGATTCACTATATTTCATCGCCTGTGAATAGGAGGATATGGCTTGAGAATAATGCCCTGTGAGGTGATGTAAATTGCCCAAATTGTTGAAACATGAAGTTTTCTCCTTATCTGTTTGTGTTTTTTTGGATAGTTTTTTAAAACTTTCATACGCACCTTGGTAATTTTCTTGATTCATAAGAGCCAAAGCGTATTCCTCCAATTGGAGTATTTTTGATGGTTGAATTGTGGTTGACATACGAGTACAGTAGTTGTTAGTTCTCTCTAATGTAGGACTAATTTTTTAACAAAACAACCCGAATATTCTACAAAGCAGTTAAAAAAACACTATTTTTATCATACCAATTATTTTTCCGTATAAAAATTACAAGTTAACAACTTATCAACTATGTCGTCCATATTAATTGTTGAAAACCAAAAATTAACAGCTGTTGCTTTAGCAAAAAGAGTAAAAGCATTGAAGCATACAATAATAGGAATAGTCGAAACAGGTGAAGCTGCGATTGATTTTGTGCGCCAAAAACAGGTTCCAGATATCATAATCATGGATATTGATTTAGCCACAAAAATGACGGGTATCGAGGCTGCCCAAAGAATCAGAGAAGATTATTTAGTAGGCATTATCTACCTCACCAAATTTACCAATATGTCAGATGACGAAATCGCCCTTCCGCTTCCTTACGATTTTGTAGAAAAACCCATCACCAATGCCAAATTAAACAGAGCCTTGGCGAACATGCAAAAACGTTTATCAGAAAGGGTAAGCCAACCTTCGCTCAACCTTCAAAAAATTGCTCTCCCTGACCTCAAAGGCATTCGATTTGAAACCTACCTCCATGATATCTTATATGTAAAAGCAGATGGTCAATACTGCAAAGTCATTACTACAAACGGCAATGCCCACCTAACTATTCCTCTCAAAACCTTTATGGACAAATATCCTCACGCTGATTTTATGCGTGTTCATAAGTCTTACATGGTCAATACTTCCAAAATTGAAGGGGTCAAAAGCCACCAAATTTTCCTGCCTCATTTTTCTGATGAAACCTACCTTAGCCCCAAAGAAAAACCTCCTATTACGATTGGTCGAGAATGGCGCAATGATTTTTACGAGCGATTTCCGCATTATAGAAAGGGTAGATAAGAAGTAAAACTGTTGCTTCGGAGGAAAAGGGGGAGTTTATAAATGATATTTGGAGATTTGATGAAAGAGGTTTTTATTTGTATGGATTTGCTTAAATAATCTTTAAATAAAATATGAGTAAAATAATTATATATACATAATATTTTTTCACTTCCAAAAAATTAAATTATCATGGCAAATTTAAAACTAGGTGATACCTGCCCTCAGTGTAAATATGGAAAATTACATCATGATGGGTATATTAAAAAAGGAGCAGGGCAATATGAATTATTAGGTTGTCCTAATTGTGGCTGGAAATATAGAAACGAAACTCCTTCTTAATCAATATTATAGAAAGTCGTAATAATCATCTTATTGCGACTTTCTATTTCAGTCCCTTCAAAAAAACGTCCCTACCTACCCACTTGTTTTCTCCAAAAAAACAATCAAAAACAAAAATATGGCGATTTTTTTTGTTGGAGAATCAAGAATATTGGCAGTATCTAAGACCATAAATATTTCCTTCAGTTTTTTTCAGGACGGGTCAATCCAAGATTCTACCCCCCCTTTCTTTCACTCCACAAACTCCTCCATAAACATCCTCACCGCCATCCCTTTCGCCGCCTCAAACGCCTCCTCATCAATAAAAAAATCAGCCCGTTCATCCGCAAAAAAGTCAATCACATTTTCGGTCGGCATATTTCCCACCAATTTGTTTTGAGCCATTGGGCAACCGCCCAGACCCTTGATAGCACTGTCAAAGCGACCACAACCATTGCGGTAAGCAGCCTCCATCTTATCCTTCCAAAGGTGGGCTTCGGTATGGAAATGTGCGCCAAACTCTACTTCGGGAAAATCGTAGGTCAATACTTTGAAAACATTGCCGATTACCTCTGAATCCGCCAAACCTACCGTATCTGCCACCGAAATAATCTCCACACCCATTGCAGCAAAGCGGTCTGCCCAATGCTCCACCAAAGCAGGGTGCCACATTTCACCATAAGGATTGCCAAAACCCATTGATAGATAAACCACTAAGGTTTTGTCCTTTTGAAGGCAAAGCTCCAACATATCTTGTGCTTTGTTGAAGGCCTGTTCTTGCGTAGCGTTGGTGTTTCGGAGTTGAAACTTTTCGGAGATAGAAAATGGGAAGCCGAGGTAGGTGATCTGCTCGTACTCAGAGGCATCCTTTGCCCCTCTTTCGTTGGCAACTATGGCCAACAACTTGGAGTCGGTTTCGCTCATATCCAGCTGAGAAACTACTTTCCAAGTATCTTGCATTTGTGGAATGACTTTGTGTGATACAAAACTTCCAAAATCAATGGTATCAAAGCCCACTTTGAGCAGTGCGTTGATGTATTCTACTTTTCGCTCGGTTGGTATAAAGGTATGCAGACCTTGCATTGCGTCTCTCGGACATTCGATTATTTTCATTTATACTGGAATCTTTTATTTTTTTTAAAAAATTGGATTGAAGCAATTCACTATCTGAACAATCAATAGGCTAGCAATTGTTCGGTTTTTTTACGCAATTATTTTTGTTTTGTTAGGTAAAAAACTATCCCTGCTTCAAAGGAATTGTACGGAAAGTCGTGAATACCTGCTTGATATTTCAACAAATACTGTCCCTTGCCAAAAGCTCTATCTATACCAAAGCGATAGATGATAGGTCTGTCACCATTGTTTTTGTAGCCCCAAAAACCTCCAAAATCAGAATGGATGGTATATTTTGACAAATGGATGTCTGTGCCAATTCCAAACAAAAGTGCATCGTTTTGAGGTAATGACAAGGCATTGGTTTCCCACACAAAAAGGCCCAGCATGGAATAAATGGACATACTATGTTCTTCATCCTCTTGGTTGAAAAACCATTTTTTACCCAAAGAAAGGTCAAAGTAATAGCCTGGCGCATCGGTATTTCGACTACCGCCTTTTGCCCCTCCCGAAGCCGTTTTGGTGGTCATTCTGAGCGCAATATCGGGTAAATTTTGTTTGTTTTTGAGTATTTGAATGGCTGCACCAAAATAAAGATCCCCTGCTGCAAAACCTCTCGGCACAAAATAGGCATCTGACAATCTCCGCTCATCTCTGACCTTATTGCTCATCGCAAAGTGTTCGATTGGGTACAAAAAAGCGAAAAATGCAATTTTTTTGGGGGCAACGGCATAATTGAAGGAGAGGAAAGGATTTTGGGTATCGTCACCATTGCTGAAGTGTGTCTGCAAAGAAAAACGCAATTTTGTCTGATTGTCAATCACTCCTTTTGAAACACTGGGTACGGGTAAGGCATTGGGTCCCATATAGGCAGGCGACTGAATGAGATAGGCACTCCAATGGGTATTTCCATCCCAATTAACATTGTTGATCCACCAATCTCTTGCTTCTTTATTACCTGATAATTGAGCCAATAAAGTTGAAGTAGAAAAGATGGAGCAAAGAAAAAGTAGCAATAAGTGTAAATGTGATTTCATGGCATATTTTTTTAGCATCTTTAGGGTGTATCCCAAATTGTCATGCTTTGAAAAATTATTGGGCAACTGGTGACGGTGCTACGCACCTTAAAAACTTTTTTTATATTCCACGCTCTACAAACAGAGTCGGAGCTATGCTCCTAAGAAATTGCGTATCAGGAGCGTAGCTCCGACCCTGTTTGTAGGACATTATTGGAGAAGTAAATAAAAGGTACAGCGTACCGACACCGTTCCATCTTGCGATAATTTGAGATGCACCCCATCTTTACCTATTTTACAACAAGCAATGGTTTTTGTTCACGATATTTAGCCATTTAAAATTTGATTAGATTTGACGTATGAAATATTTACATTGCTTAATTTGGGTGAACTTACTCCTATTTTCTGCCTGTATAAATGAATCGAGTAACACTGAAAATAAATTGAAGATGAAACAATTACATTGGCTAATAGGTGAATGGCAACGCACCAATGAAGTTCCCGAAAGGGTCTCATTGGAGCTGTGGGAACTGCAAGAAGATGGACATTTGGCAGGAGTGGGATTGACGACGGAGGGGGATAAAGTTCTTTTCAAAGAACAATTAAAATTGCAAATTAAAGGAGACAAAGTACAATACATTGCCATTGTACCCCACAACAATCAACCTACTATCTTTGAGCTAACCGATTTGCAGGAGAATGTGGTCGTATTTGAAAACCCTGAACACGATTTTCCTAAAAAAATAAGCTACGAACTAATGACAGCAGATAGTATGAAAGCCATCATTTCGGGAAATGGCAAAGAAATCGTATTTGTCTTCAAACGATTGCAATAATGACTTCTTTTTTTAGGAAGATTCATCAAATTTTACTGCAAATTGCTCAGATATTGCCGTAATCGCTCTCTATTTACTACTTTTTCGAGAGAAATACTATTTTTTTTATTAGAAACTTTCTATTCTTTAAATTTGTTAGTATATTTACAAGAGTAACAAGAATTTACCAAATTACTTAGTTTAAACTAAAATTTTTAGCCAAATAAGTAATTTAATAGCAACATTATACTGAAAAAATTGTACGGTTATGGCAAGTAGTACTATCAATGCAAATATCAAATTTATTCGCAAGCAAAAAAGTATGACACAACAAAGTTTTGCGGATTTAATCGGCATCAAACGGTCTTCATTGGGTGCGTATGAGGAAGGACGAGCAAAGCCCAATTATGAAACCATTCAAACGATTGCTCGAAAATTCAATATCTCTATCGACAAACTGCTAACACAAGATTTGGCAAAGATTGCAGATGAAAGTGTTTTTGGATCAAGTAGTTATACAGATTCCTCTGTTTCTCCTCATAGCGTTACCGAAATGCCTTCTACAGACATTGAAGGGAAAAAACTGCGGGTATTGTCCATCACCGTTGATGAAAACGACAATGAGAACATCGAACTTGTTGCCGAGAAAGCAAGAGCAGGGTATTTAGATGGTTACGCTGATCCTGAATACATAGAAAATTTGGCTAAATTTCGCCTCCCATTTTTGCCGCAAGGAACATATCGTGCTTTTGAAATAAAAGGAGACTCTATGTTGCCACTTCAACCTGGTTCGGTGGTAGTAGGTGAATATGTGGCAGATTGGTATGATGTAAAAAACAATGATACTTATATTATTGTTTCACAAAGTGAAGGAATTGTTTACAAAAGAGTACTCAACAATATTGATGAAAACAAAACGCTGATTCTACAATCAGACAATCCAGCCTATCCTCCTTATCCTATAAAAATTGAAGAAGTGGTAGAGATGTGGAATGCAAAGGCGTTTATTAGCAAAGAATTGCCTTCTAATAACAGCGATACAACACTTGAAAAATTGATGAGTACAGTGATTGATTTACAGCAAGAGATGATCAAACTCAAAAATAAAATGAAGTAGCAAATTTTGCTATGTGGAATAAAATAACTTCCCGATTTGTCTGCTGTCCTTTCCGCATTTAATTCCAAAAGAGGAATAGTAAGCGGGATATTATATTGAAGTTACATTGCATGAGTTGAGTAACGGTCAAAAAATAAGTTGTAGATTTGAAATTCCCAACAACCTGATTTAGAAATGTTTTTTTCATTTTAATTCTTATTCGTTACTTATTCAATATCTTTCACATAGTTGAAACGGGTAATATTTGCGATTTCGCTTACACCTTCATTGGAAATGAAGAGATCACCATTGGGTAAAAAGGTGATGCCTTCAGGTTTGCGAAAGATTGAACTATCTAATTGACGGATGTAGCGAAATTGCCCTTCATTGCTGAGTATCATAAAAAAATTGTCTTTGGAAGACACTAAGTAATAGTCGCCTGTAATGGGATGAATGGCAAGACCTGAGGTTTGGAAAGCGAGTAAGTCTGTGCTTCCTGGACTAAAAAACTCGGCTAATTGTTCAGAAGTCTTTTCTACACCTCCTACTTCTAAAAATTTGTAAATGTCATCTATTGTGAAACTGATAATAGGGATAGAATCCATTTTCTTTTGTTGTAAATCAAATGAATAAATAGACCTAACTTTATCAATAGAAGCTTCATCTCCAATTAATCCATTGCAGGCAACCAATAAACGGTTGTTGGACCGATCATAGACCATACCTTGTGCATTGTTAAATTTTCGGAGATCAGTTCGGTATTTCACTGTTGATTGGCTATCTTGTTTGAAATGCTGTATCTCATAAATTTTGCCACTGCTTCTCAAAACATACAATAAACTATCCGTACATGCCACTCCTTCATAATCCCCTTCTTTGCCGAATGGTGTTCGGCTGGTAATCAATGACTTATTCAGATTGAAGGTATAAAGTTCCCCCATTTCGTCTTGCACACAAGCAATCGTTGTATCGTTGATGATGCAGAGTCCTGAGATTTCGACCAGTTTTCCTGGTAGCCTGTATTTTCGATCGGCATCGACTAAATCATAAGAAATATTGAAGTCCTCAGCTTTGTGAATGATCAGTTTGGTGTTTTTTGTTTCATGAGGCAAACACGACGAAAGCGAAACAATCAGTAGTGATATAAGAGAGATAAATAATTGATTTTTGTTCATGGATATAGGTCTTATTTATATTCAATCACGAATACATCTTCATTTTTTCTTTTCATCAAGTAATTTTCACGTGCAAATTTTTCTTGTGTAGCTTCGTTGGTAAGCAAATCTTTTAAAGATTGATTCACTACTTCAATTTCATTTTTGTAATAATCCTTCTTTTGCTCCATTTCGTTGATTTGCATATCCAATCGAACTTGGGAAGGAATCGTATTGGTGTCGAATACCATCATCCACAAAAAGAAAATCAAACCTGTAATGGCATATTTATTCTTAAAATGATGTGGGATTTTTTGAAAAAATGCCTGTATATTTAATCTTAATTGATTCATTACCAAATTTTTATTCTTCAAAAATTTCAAACAGTCAAGATTTGGGAAAACATTCCAAATACCAACCTATTGCAAAGTAAGGAATAATAATTAAAAAGTCAATAATCAATTGACCGATTTAAAAATTCTATCCCATCGAATGCGGTCAAAAAAATTATCTCCCTCGCCCAACGAAAACCATATCAACACTGCTTCTCCAACTATGTGGTCTTCGGGTACAAAGCCCCAATATCGAGAATCGGCAGAATTGTGACGATTATCGCCCATCATAAAATAGTAGTTCATTTTGAAGGTATAAGTCTCTGTTTCTTCATTGTTAATCCATATTTTCCCATTTTCTGTTTTTAACTCATTGCCTTCGTAGTCTTCAATTACTTTTTCATAAATCGGCAGATTTTGAGTCGTTAATTGCACTGTACTGTCTTTTGCAGGAACAACAATGGGACCGTAGTTGTCAATGTTCCAAGGATAATCATTGGATGCAGGTGGAAAAATACCCATATCGTGTATTCCTCTATCTATCAAACTTGTATCTACCTTCAATACGTTTGACAATTCTTGGGTTTTGGTAAAACTGTATTGAGTCAATGGATAGATGTAGAGGTTATTTTCTACAATGTTGCTACCACCCTCTGTTATTTCCATTTTCTGCAATGTTGTACGGTTAATCGGTGTTCCGTTGGTTCGCACCAAATAATTGTACTGCATCAATTCAGGATTTTCGGCTGGTTCGGTATTGACATACAATTGACGATTCACTATTTCGAGCGTATCACCTGGAAGCCCCACACATCGCTTGATGTAATTTTCTTTCTTATCCACAGGCCGTTCTTTTTCAACAGGATAGTTAAATACAATCACATCATTGCGTTCAATGTTTTGTAATCCAGGAAGGCGGTAGTATGGAAGTTTGAAAGATTCACTGTATGATTTTTTGCCATCTGTGAAGGGCATTACATTGTGGGCAAATGGAAACGACAAAGGAGTAATCGGCAATCTCGAACCATAATTTAGTTTGCTGACAAAAAGATAATCCCCTACCAAAAGGGTTTTTTCCATTGAAGAAGTAGGAATGGTGTAGGCTTCAATAAAAAACAAACGTATAATTGTTGCAGCAATTATTGCCAATAAAAGGGCTTCTGTCCATTCTCGTGCTGCCGATTTTTTCTTTTTTTTCGGCACTTCTACTTCAATTTTTTCTGTTTTATACTCCTCTTGCTGGTTCACACTCAATAAATTTAGATAGGTCTCAGTATCGCTTCAAAGATACTCAACAAAATTAGAAACAAAACGAAAATACAGATAGTTTTCCGATGAAATCTCTTCTATAATGTTAAAAAAATCGGTAAAGAACAGACATTATCATAGTTTAATACAATAGATATTTCCGAATCTATCAAATTTTATTCCGACAATCTACTTGTAAAATATTTGTTTGTATTCCTGCAATTATTTAATTTTCCCTTAGCAAATAAACAATAATCGGATTATTTTGCTTGATATATTGCACAAGTTTTATGATTTAGGCCAAAGATTTCAACTTATTGAATATTTGGTTGTAAAAAACGATTTTAGATGAAAAAGATAACATTATTATTACTACTATTATTCGCTTCAAATATAGGTTTTGCGTTTAGTCCTGTGGTCAATTATGCTATTTTTAGCACTCCAGACCAAAAAAGTTATATAGAAACCTACCTCCTTGTTCCGAGTACAGATGTCAAATTTGTGGCCATAGAAAATGGCAAATACCAAGCAGCTGTTGAAGTAACCATTTTGTTCAAGCAAGGAGAAAAAATTATCCAATTCGACAAATATTTGTTGCACAGCCCCGTTATTGACCAGCTTGAAGCGGTCAATTTTAACCTTACAGATCTAAAACGAAATGCGCTGAAAGATGGTACTTATACCTTAGACATTCTTTTCAAAGACACCAATCACTTGGAAAAAGAAGCCCGCTATACCAAAACCATCAAAGTCGGTATGGAAAAAGACGAACTTACTGTCTCCGACATTATGCTGATTGACCAATACGAAGCAGCCGATTTGAACGAACCCAATATTTATACCAAAAATGGCTACCACCTATACCCCAATGTATTAAACTATTTTGGTAACAATATCAACCGTATAGCTTTCTATGCAGAAATTTACAATACAGAACAGAAATTGGAGGAAACCGATTTTTTGGTATTGTATTCCATTCGTTTGAGCAGCGACAACAATAAAATCATTCAGAATCTACGCTCTTTCCAAAAAAAGAAAGCTGCCCTTGTCAATGTTGCCTTTTCAGAATTCGACATCAGTGATTTGCCTTCAGGCAATTACAATTTAATCATTGAAGTACGAGACAAGAAAAACAAACTATTGGCTGCAAAAGCGGTATTTTTTCAGCGCAACAAAAAAGTTGCAGACTACACACTATCCGATATTCACCAGATAGACATCAGTGATTCTTTTGTTGCCCAACTTGATGATAAACAGGCAGATTATTACCTGCGCGCTATTCTTCCAATTGCCGATCCCAGCACTAAAGATTATATCAATAACTTAGTAGCGGGTAAAAACCCTGAATTGCAGCGACGATTTATCCACAATTACTGGAAGCAGCACTATCCATTTGATGCAGCCGAACAGTTTGAGCATTACAAAGCCCAAATTCAAAAAGTAGAAGAACTCTACGGTAGTCAGATGTACGATGGTTTTGAAACCGATAGAGGTCGGGTTTTTCTGCAATATGGGCCTCCAAATGATTTGACCGATGGAGCAAATGAACCAGGTGCTGCCCCTTACCAAATTTGGCAATACTACCAACTTGCCAGTCAAAGCAATGTTCAATTTGTATTTTACAATCCCAATTTTGCAGACAATGACTATGAGCTCATACACTCTACTGCTCGTGGCGAGCTTCGAGATGATAGATGGCAGATGCGTGTCTTCAATTCGGTAAAAGACCGCAACAACAACACCGATTTTGACCAACTTGGTGTCAAAAGTCATTATGGAACTCGGGTGAATGAGTTTGGTACAAAACGAGGAAACAATTAATATTGGAATGCGACTAAAGAATCAAGAAACGACTTCGAAGATTGTAAATCCTATAAAAATGGAACTTCCGAAGTCTTTCTTACTTCAAAAAATTGTCAATAATACCTCCCAAAAAAAAAGTGCATTTTGATTGAATCAAAATGCACTTTTTTTTTAGTCAATTATCTATCAAGTTATTAGTTAGCAGTCTTCACCCGCACTCTTGTAGTAGTAGAAGGGCGATAAGGTGTTGCGCCATCAATATAATTGTTTGAAGGCTGCGTATTGAATGCATTAGATTTGGGTATAAATTGAAATACTTTTTGGAATTTGGTTCTGTTGATCTTGCTTTTTACATCCATCAACAATTCTCCCGTATTGCTTACCACACCTTTGTATTTCACCTGTCCGCCTGCTGATGTAGTTCCAAACTTCAATTTTCCATTTTTGGGTTTGTAACCGAATGTACCTAAAGCCATTGGCGCATTGTTTCCAGGAAACAACCATTCCAAAACTTTTACAGGACTATCAGAAGTAGCAGCAGTTGCAACAGTACCATCTTCAAAGAAACGAACATACAGTTGTAAACTATTGGAAGTATAATCATCTTGCATTGAAGCCATATACACGCCGTCAAATCGCAAACCTTGACTTGTCATATCAGGTTCAAACTGAGCGAAAAGAGAATTGTAATTAGCAGCAAATAATATTAAAAAGACAGCAATGAATTTTTTCATTTTTGTTAGAGATTTTATGGTTTATAAAATTAAACTCGTCAACCCTATTAGATGATTTCAATCAAAATAGGTTTAATCGCTGCTTGTCTTCAATGAAATTTAGGGCTCATCGAAGATTTTAGTAGAATGAGACTTTTGTAGTTTATTCTTAAAGATATGATGGAATGTTTGAAAATCAGTATGCTCTCAAAAGGAAACTACAAAAGTCTTTAACTGCTCCACTAAAAATATCCATGAGTCAAATTTAGAATTGTAAGAGACTTCGGTAGTTTATAATTTTTAAAATTCACAACATATAATCTATTGAATATTATTTTTTTTTAAACTAATATACACAGAAATCTATATAGGAAAACTATTTAACTACCCTAAAATGTAGTAGATAGTTCAGATAATAAAAGCCAAATTGAAGCATTAATCAATCAAATACAATATCGTCCTTATGAAAAGATTATTTACTACTACAATTTGCTTCTTTCTTTATTTGCTTGCCCAAGATATATCGGCGCAATCTACTGTTACTAATTTGCCAAGAGCAAGCCAAAAAGCCATTGTAGGTCAAACGATTGGACTGACCGAAATCATGGTGACATACCACCGCCCTGCTATCAAAGATCGGGAACTTTGGGGGAAATTGGTGCCGTATGATGCTGTTTGGAGAGCAGGAGCCAATGACAACACCCTCATTTCTTTTTCGACCAATGTGAGTATTGAAGGAAAAGAATTGAAAGCGGGAACGTATGGACTGCATTTGATTCCGAGCGAAAAAGGACAATCGGAAGTCATTTTTTCTAACAGTACATCCGCTTGGGGCAGTTTTTCTTATACGCCTGATGAAGATGCCCTACGGGTAATGATTCAATCTGCTGATGCACCACACCACGAATTTTTGACCTACTCGTTTGAAGACATCACCCCTACGAGTGCCGTATGTGCCTTGACTTGGGGTAAGAAAAAATTTCCCTTCAAAGTAGAAGCAGATGTTCACAACATTGTGTTTGCCAGCCTCAAAGATGAACTTCGCAACCGTTCTGGGTGGACTTGGATTGGTTGGAACGAAGCTGCCAACTATGCCCTTCAAAATGAGGTGAACTACAAAGAAGGATTGGGATGGGCAACTCGTTCTGTTTTTATGAATCCCAACTCCAACAATTTGCTGACCAAAGCCAAACTGACGGCAAAGGCTCAGGATGCCAAAGATGAAAAGAAAGAAATGGAAATCATCACCGCTACTTTGGAGCAAGATTTGGCGACCTTCAATGTAGGCTGGAAAGAATACCACGGTGCTGCAAAATATTTGATTCAGCAAAAATCAAATGAAGACAAAGCTTTAGCATGGTTGGACAAATCCATTGAAATGAAGCCTAATATGACCAATATGCTCGCCAAATCGGATTTATTGGCAAGCATGGGCAAAAACGAAGATGCCGAAAAAGTGAAAGCGGCTGCCATCTCAAAAGGTACAAATGCGGAACTCAATAACTATGGCTACCAATTGCTTTTCGGGGGTAAAATGAAGGAAGCAGTAGAAATTTTTGAGGCAAATACGGAGAAAAATCCAACTGACCCCAATGCTTGGGATAGTTTGGGCGAAGGTTATGCCAAAATTGGAGAAAAGGAAAAAGCCATCAAAAGTTTCAAAAAATCCCTCTCGTTGAATCCTCCTGCCAATGTGAAAGCCAATTCTATCAAGGTATTGAAGGAATTGGGTGTCGACTACCAAGAAATGTAAATGTCACGGTGAGATTGTTGGATAATGAAAAGGTTTGACTTTGATTGGTCAAACCTTTTTGTTTTTACTCCTCTCCTTTCAAAGTAGTTTACCAAACTTTCATAATCCCTTACCTCCAATCATTTGAGGGTAATAGTTGTGTCAAGTATTGGACTTTGGACTATGTTGCTTTCACTTCACAAAATGAAACGATTCTTTAGGCAATAAACTAAATCTTCGTTATATTTACCATTCAAGGCGCACACAATGTGAACCATCAATAGAATCAATTATTGATGGTTCAACATTTTTTAAAGGTACGTACCTTAGCAACGAACTTTCGGTACACGTGGTCGTGGGTGCGACTGCGTGTATACTTGCTCCGTTATACATAATAAATATTTATTTGAAGAGTCGACTTATTCACAACATCAAATTAAAAAAACAATATGGCTAAATCAGTTACTATTGGAAATATTGATTTCAAAACAAAAAAGGCTGCAAATGAGTATTTTTCAGAAATTTTAAACAGAAATAAAAATTTAGAACTCAATGGATCAGACTTTGACGATGTTTACCAACTTTTAAAAAATCATCCAAGAGCATCCGAAAAAATAGGTGTTGGAGTCTCTAAAATTAAAGTAGAGCCGACAGAATATGCGAATAATGTTTGTTTCCATATTCATAGAATCGACGGTTCAATTGAAAACTTTGGAATTGGTAAATGTATAGATGGAGAAAATAGTTTTTTTAGACAATTCTCAATAGGATGTAGAAAGGTAGTTAAAGAAGATCTCGAAAAAGTAAAAAAGGATTATTTCAGTGAGCATTCTAAAGAAGGAAAGGTAAGGTGTCAATTTTCATATGAAGAATTATCATGGGAGGAAACAAATGTTGACCATAGAGAACCTAATACATTCTCAGTGATTGTAGATAGGTTTATTGAGGTGGAAAAGATAGATTTGCAAAAAATTGAATACAATAAGGATCAAACTTATGGGAATGAAATCATTAATAAAGACTTACAGCAGAAATTTAAGGAATATCATAAAGAAAAAGCACTCTTAAGAATAGTATCAAAAAAAAGAAATCTATCAAAATCGTATTTAGGAAGGATAAGTTCCAATTCTAAAGATTTAAAAATCTCATAATAAATGAGTAGGTAGCGTGCGATATAAATTCGCTCAACACATTATTAATCAAACTATTAAATAATAATAAGAAAATTTAATAGAGGTGTTAAGCTGTTTTACCACAAGCAGTTTCCTATCCTTGGTATGTTGAGAAGTAATCTTGAACTATAAAACAAGGAGATAATGCAATGGCAAAGTGAAATCGTGAGAATTAAAACAAAAGAGTACTAAAATTTCTCCATGCTAAGGACGATGATAGCAGTTCACCAAACTTTCATAATCCCTTACCTCCTTGAAAAAATCGTGAGAAAACAATCAACAAAATCCCATATCTAAAGCCCCAACAAAAATTCCACTGTATCCACTTTATCCGCATAATCCCACAATTCAGGCCGCTGTGCTTCACCAAATCCTAAGTATTCATCTGACAAACCAACCACACATTGAATGTCCTCTTCTTGTTCCTTCAATCGGTTTTTCAATGCAGTTTCATCGGCATAATATTCATAGTGTAAAATAGCAGCTGGCGAGCTAACCGCTTCTTTTTCAGTTACAATTACGGTATCGTTTACCAAGTGTTTTACTTTGTCCAGCAAATAAATTGCCAAATGATAGTCGTAATTGTTCCGGTATTTGGAGTGCATCGCAACTTGTTTGTACTCATTTAGGAGACCCAGCAAAAAATTGAAATCATAGTCTTTTGGCACAAACAATTTAGACACACTTCGACAACCCAAACCAAAATATTGAAAAATATCTTTACCAAGTTCGAGAATATCAGCTTCCGTTTCATGTCCAGAAAGTACGGCTACTGAACCTCGATTTTTTCGGATGATGTGGGGATATTTGCCAAAATAATAGTGGAAATACCGAGATGAATTGTTGCTACCTGTGGCAATGACCGCATCAAAATTCTTCAATTGAGGAGTAATAGCTATTTGGTTTTCAATGCTTTTGTCAATTTGCAGCAGGAGTTGATAGAGATAAGGCAGGAGTTTGTCATCCTTTTCGGAAAGTTTGATTTGGGCTTTGTGCCCGCAGATGAATACGCTCAAAAAATCGTGGAATCCGACCAATGGAATATTTCCCGCCATCACCAAAGCAACTGTCTTTGAAGGAGTTTCACCCAATTTTGAGAAATCATAGCGAGCAGTCCATTGTTGCAATTTTTCAGTAGAAAGATAGTTGTCTGCAATAGATTGCAGCATGACTTGGGTATTTTCGATGGTAAACCAGTTGTTACTAGCGAAAGCCATTTTTGCCATAGCCTGTTGATCTGTCTTATTTTGAAGGGCTTGTCCAAGTTGGGTGAGGATATGTATTCTTTGTTGAAGATTCATATGTATATTGAAGGTTAATATGCTAAATTTATTATTTGGGGAGGCAAATTTACACTTTTTCATTCAATCCCTTCATTCTCTATTTCTATTGATAATTCCCAAACACTTTTTTGTTTTTTCGTGTTATGTTGTTGTATTTTGTGGCTTTAGTAGTGGTGTCAGGTATTTCTGATAGTTGACAAATCCACTTCAATTTAAAAACAAACTATTAAATTTCAAACCCCAAAAAATATTTCAGATATGGCGATAATGATTACCGATGAGTGCATCAACTGTGGTGCATGTGAACCCGAATGTCCGAACAATGCCATCTATGAAGGTGGTGTAGAATGGCGTATGTCTGATGGCACTACTTTGACGGGTACCTATACCCTATTGGATGGCAAGGAAGTCGGAGCAGACGATGAGCAAGAACCTGTTTCAGAAGATTTTTACTACATAGTGACAGACAAATGTACTGAGTGCATGGGTTTTCACGAAGAGCCACAATGTGCGGCAGTTTGTCCTGTAGATTGCTGTGTACCAGACCCTGATCACAAAGAAGCGGAAGAAGAATTGTTGAAGAAGAAAGCAACTTTGCATTTAGAATAACACATTAATGAATGACTATTAGCTTTTTAATACAATTTAATTAAGGTCTTGCTTTACATTACAAGGCGATTATTCAGGCAATGCGTTTGGATAACCGCCTTTTATTTTTAGACTTCAATCTTGAATTTCTTGATATAGTATCGCTTGGTTAGCGCAATCAATATTGTTCCCAAGACCGTAGGCATCAACCAATTCAACACAACAATATCAAATATATTTTGAATAGCACTAAAGGCTGTTAGTGCAGCAATATAGGAAATATACATCCTGGAGAAATGCTCGAAATACCAAAACTGTTTGATTCCAAATAGCTTATCCAACTTTTTATTGCGAATAAATTGAAAGTAATCTTGGACGGTCAACAAGGTAAAAATGCTTCCAAAAACTGTGAAAATAATGCCAAAACTCATATTTCCTGCAATCAACAAGCGAATACCCGAAATCAATATCCAAGTTCCCACCAATATTCCTGCTCCAATAAGTGCTTTATCAAATAATTGAGCAGGTATTTTCTTCAATTTGGCAAAGCGATAACCTGACAGAACGAAGTAAAAACCAAAAATACCTAGTAGCAAAATTAGGTACGATCCAATCCATCCGCCGACCAACACCAGCCACGTAGCCACATAAGTCAAACCTATATAACGGTGAATTTTTCCACCTTTCTTGAGAAGAATTTGCAGCAATCCAGTGATGAACACAATTAATCCTGAAAAAGCGTGAATTTGTATGATGACTTCTTTTGATAGCATAAGTCGTTTGTTGATGGAGTTAGAGTTGTCCAATTGTGAAAAACGCCCACAAAGAAAATAAACTTTCTACAAAAAAATTGCTCATCTTCCTTTCTCCTTCAATAATTTTTCACTCAATTCCCACAATTTTTTTGCTGTATTTTGGTTGTAAGAAGGTTTTGAAGACTTCACTATCATGTTATTTTTGAGGTATTCCCCGCCAAATTTTTCCAATTCAAGGGAAGTAGCAGCGTATAAACTGGTTTCGGCACCTTTTTTCTCAGAAATGGAAAAAATCGGTAAAGAAATGAGGGCTTTCCATCCCCAATTGATCCATCCTTTTGTGTTTTTTCGTCCGATTTGGGTGCGAACTACCCCAGGATGCAAGGCAAAGGCAATTATGCCTTCTTGTCGCAACCTTCGTGTTAATTCTTTGGTAAACAGAATATTGGCAAGTTTGGTTTGACCATACACATCCAATCCATCATATTTTTCTTTGCCATAAGGGAGGTGTTCAAAGTCTATTTTTTTGCCGAGATGTGCAGCAGAAGATACATTGACGATGCGGGCAGGAGCAGATTTTTTGAGTACATCCAAAAGTAGCTGGGTAAGGTAAAAATGGGATAAGTGATTGACCTGAAATTGAGTTTCAAAACCATCACCTGTTTGTGTGAGATAATCGTAAAACAAACCTGCATTGTTGATAAGCAAGTCCAATCTATCGTACTTTTGTTTGAATTTGTTTGCTGCTTGCTCCACGTTCTCCAATGAAGATAAATCGCAGGTTATCACATCAATATTAGGATTCCCCGTTTGTAGTTGAATTTCTTCTTGAGCAATTTTTCCTTTTTGTTCATTGCGGCAAAACAATACAATGGTGTATCCTTTTTCGGCTAAACCAATAGCTGTTTGTTTGCCTATCCCTGCATTGCCGCCTGTGATAATGGCTATTTTTCCTTGCATAGTTGTTTTTGAAGATTGGTGACAATAATGATAATTGTTTGAGTTGATATATTGTTTAGTTAAATTCAAAAACAAATCCAAATAACTCATTGAAGGTCATCAAATTTCAATCTAACATCGGGAAGATCATTTTCAGCGTTTCTTGGAGGTGAAATATTAGTAAGGTTGTCTTTCGATTTGAAAAACAAGAAAAGCCACCCCGAAATTCGAGATGGCTTAGAGGGGATCGGTTGACAAATAAATGCTAAAAAATAATTGTTTTATTTTTTGATATATGTTCTTCTGAAAAGCTGTTTACCACTTCCTGTAAACTCCAACAAGTAAACACCTTCTGGTAAATGGTAGGTATCCAACACCACTCGACTATTGCTATAAGCCTTTTGGTCTATCACAGGTTGTCCACTAAGGTTGATTAGGCGTATTCTAACCAATTCATCCATCAACGGAACCATAATATTGATTTCTTCACTTGCAGGGTTCGGATAATTCAATATTTCCTCAAGAATATTGCCTTGCCTATCACCATCTATAGGATGGGAATTGTTGTTGCCAGTATTATTAGGTGGTGTAATACCTCCCTCGTTGTTTCCTCCTCTTGAAGGAATGCTGTTGTTTTCGGTTAGCAAACCTGATGGATTGATAGAGATGGTGCTATTGTCATTCTCCTCATCGGTTTGAATCACCTCCCCACTGTCATCAGTTGTTACATCATCATTCTCAACATTGCTGTTTGTGTTGTTATCACCACCAATATTTGTGTCCGAACTATTTGAAGTTTCTGTTCCAGATACTGAATTATCATTGAAAATGCCGACTCCCATTGCAGTATTGCTACTTCTGTCAATGTTGGCTTCGGTATGTGTAGCGTGCCAAATAAAAATGTTTTCAATAACTGGCTTTAAATCGCCTTTATTTTGAAACTTTTGAGCTTGAATTGCTGTGGCAAATACTAACGACAAGCTCATAAAAAAAATAAATTGTAAAAGTCTTTTTGTCATAACTCCTCTGGTTTGATGTAAATAGATGATGTTTTCAAGCAGTGTCACCACAAAAAAAGCAAAAAAAGAATACAAAAACGAGTACAATTTTTATACTTTATCAGTGATTTTTCTGCTAATTTTACAACGACTAATATAGTAAATTATTGTCTATCAAATGATTAACTTTTGAAAAATCATGCTGTTATAGGGGTTCTATATCCCTTTTCATCAGAATAATTTCTATCTTTAGACGGTATTTTTTCGTGAATAAGTTGCGTATCAACACTTTTTTTTGAATAATTGCACCATTATGTATAAAAGCAAACCTATCTCAATCTTAAAAACATTTACAAACAAAGAGCTGAAAAAGCTTGGAGAATACATTGCTTCCCCTTTCTTCAACAAAAATCAAGCAGTGATTGATTTGTTTTTGCTACTCAAAAAATACCATCCTGATTATGAAGGTATAGGATTGCAGCGAGAAAAGGTTTTCAGGAAACTATTTGGTAAATCGAAATATGAGGAGCAAAAACTTCGGTATCTCATGAGTGATTTGACCAAACTGATGGAAGGCTTTTTGATTCATGAACATTTTACTCAAAATCAACACAGTTGCGCCCATTCATTGTTGGAAATATATACCCAGCGAAAGTTAGAAAAATATTTTCAAACCACTCTTCAAAATTATCAAAATCAATTAGATAACAATGCTATAAAAAACATCAAGCACTACTTAAATGCTTACCAAATAGATGAAGCCAAATTTATTTTTCACTCTTCACTCTCCAATCGCCCAAATGGTACAGATATAAAAGGCATATTGGACAACCTCGACATTTTCTATATTGCCAACAAACTCAAATACAGCAGTGAGCTCTATAATGCTCAAAACATCCTTTCACTCGACTTCGATACTCCTTTGTTACTCAATGAAATCAGGCAAAAATTTGAAGCAGAAGACCATTTACACCAAGAACCTGTTATTGCGATTTACCATCAGATATTATTGACACTTTTGGAGCGAGAAACCATTCAGCATTACGACCAATTGATTCTACTCTTGGAGCAATATGCCGAACATTTTGAACATTCCGAATTGCAGGATATGTATATTTTTGCAAGAAACTATTGCTATCGCCGATATATGGGAGGAGATAGAGAATATTTGCGAAAATCTTTTGAGCTCCATGAAATATTATTAGAAAACAATGTATTACTCTTTGATGGACAGATTTCACAGTGGGATTTCAAAAACATTGTATCAGTAGGTTTGGTATTTGGCAAAAACGATTTTGTAGAAAAATTTATCTTCGATTACAAAAAATATCTCAAACCAAGTGTGCGTGAAAATGCTTTTACCTACAATTTGGCTTACCTTAGATTTTATCAAAAAGATTATGACAGCGCCATTCGACTCCTTCACAATGTAGAATTTACCGACCCCTACTACCACATAGATACCAAAGTTTTGCTCATGCGTTGTTACTACGAATTGGAGGAAGTCATACCATTGTTCAATCTCATTGATACCATCAGAGCCTACATTCGCAGAAACAAACAAATATCAAAAGGTAATAAAAACAACTATTTAAACTTCTTTAAATTTGTCAAAAAACTGGTTCGCATCAAAATGGGCAGCAAAAAAACCATTGAAGACCTCAAAGAAGAAATAGATCAGACCCCCAATTTTGATGGATCTTCTTGGTTATATGAAAAAATCAAAGAATTGGAGCTAAATCCTAAAAGGTGGTAACTATTCATTACAACTCTCCAATTTGATGCTCGTTTTCACTGTTTTACCATCCCATATAATATTTCGCCATGCTGGAATTTTACTTTCAATTTCAAAGTTAACTGCATCAGGGTTTAATTGAAAATAAGAAGATGATGGAGTAATAAAAACTGTTGTATTCAGAAATGGCAAAGTGATTGCTCGACTGCAATGGTAGTGACCACAAAAAATAGCTTGTGGTTTAGACATACACGCTTCAATGGCAGAATGCACTTCTTCAATATTTTGCAGTGAATAGTTCTTGTCCATGTGCAGAACATCAGCCAAAATAGGTGGATGGTGAATAAATAATAGGTTCGATTTATTTTCATTTTTGCAGCAGGAAATCAAAAAAGACAATTGCTGAGAAGAAACCAAACCATTTGTACTGTCTAAAAAAATTAATTTCCCAAAAGATTCAATTTCATGGCTATAAAACAATTCGTCTTTTTGCAGAAAATCCTCTACTTCAAAAACAGAAGCCAACATTGCAGGGTTATCGTGGTTACCAGACATCACGAAATAAGGAATTCCAACTGCATCCAACTGCAATTTTATCCATTCATAGATTTCTAAAACACCTATGTGCAAACAAAAATCGCCCGAAACAACTATATAATCCACTGATGCTTGTTTCACCTTTTCCAATATCTTCAAAAAATTAGATCGAACATCTATTCCATTGGGCTTTTCTCCTTCATTAGCAATGTGTAAATCTGTAATTTGGGCAATAGAGATTGATTTCATAAGATTAATTAATTTTGACAAAAATAATATTTTGATGCACCTTCAAAGAAAACTCAAGTAAACGATTACATTTGCTGTCAGTCAATGTCAACCTTTCGTTTTTTCATCACCCTTATAATGCCATGAACCAAGCAGCACTTTTTCAATTACTTGAATCAAAAGTAATCCTTTACAATCGAGCCGATTTTATCCAAGACGACCCTATTTCTATTCCTCATCAACTAAGTAAACTTCAAGATATAGAAATAATGGGATTCTGGGCAGCAATATTGGCTTGGGGTTTGCGAAAAACTATCATTAATAAGTGCCACGAACTTCTTGATTTGATGGATGGTGCGCCGTACGATTTCATTTGCAATCACCAAGAAAATGACCTCAAACGCTTCCAAAACTTCAAACATCGTACCTTTAATTCAACTGATACACTTTATTTTATTGAATTTTTCAAAAATTATTACCAAAATCATGATTCCTTAGAAAACGCTTTTTCACGATTCATTGAGCCAAGAGATGAACATGTTGGCAACGGATTGAAAGGTTTTCACGATTTATTTTTTTCATTGCCCAATTTTCCAGAACGCACCCGAAAACACGTTGCTACACCCAATCGAAAATCAGCTTGTAAAAGGCTCAATATGTTTTTGCGATGGATGGTTCGCAACGACAATAACGGAGTTGATTTGGGATTGTGGAATCAAATACGTCCTTCGCAGTTGTTATGTCCTTTAGATGTTCATGTTGACAGAGTTGGTAGAAAACTAGGATTGATTCATAGACAACAAAGAGACTGGCAAACAGTTTTAGAACTAACAACTGCACTGAAACAATTTGATTCAGATGATCCTGTAAAATACGACTTTGCACTTTTTGGTATAGGCGTAATGGAAAAAAAGGCGTTTGACTAAAAAAAAGTTTGCAAAAATGCCATACTATATTGACCTTAGTAAGACTTAGGAACCAATGAAAATCGAAAACGAAATCGAAACTTCAAAATCAGTCTTTTATGAGATTGATTTTGTATGGTTATTTTTGAAGCATTCCTTAAAAAAAAGACTTAGTAACGAATAAGAATTAAAATGAAAAAACCACTTCTAAATCAGATTGTTGGAAATTTCAAATACACAACTTATTTTTTGACCGTTACTTAGTTTTGGACTTTGGACGAAAGACATAAGTAGAAAGACAAAGGAAGTAAATATTTGGTTATGAGCAAATTGCATTTTCAATGCAATTTCACTTAATTCCTTTGCTGTCAATGATTTAAAACTTTTTGTCTTATGTCTTTAATATTTCGTCCAAAGTCTAAAACTTAGTTAAGAATGTTATTTTTCGAAGCCCATCGCTCAAACCAATATTTCTATTTTGCTACATTTTTATATACCTATTTGTTAATACTCAATTCAATTTTTTTTCATGGTTTTCACCAAATATCAACATCTCAGCAATGAAGAAATTGTAAGCCTGATTCAAGTAACAGGCAATATCAATTTCCTGAATATCCTTTACAAACGTTTTTACAAAAAAGTATATGGTAAATGCGTGAGCATGGTCAAAAACGATAAAGATGCGGAAGATCTCACTCAAGATATATGGTTAAAAATAAGCACGCATATATTTAACTTCAAAGGGGCATCGAGTTTTGCAACTTGGCTACACCGTATCACACTAAATCATTGTCTGGACTTCATGCGCTTCCAACGCTACGACCTCGGGGAAGACTCATTGAAGTATCACTACCTAAAGGCCGATGACACTAAAGAGTATATGGAGGCAAAAAAATCTCGTGAAATGCAGCTTGAATTGATTATCAAATCATTGGAAGAAGTAGATGAAGAAAGACGTGAAATATTGATTATGAAATATTTTGAGAACTTAGGCATTGAAGAAATCGGCGAAAGATTGAATCTAAAAAATAGTGCTGTAAAAATGCGCTTACAACGAGCCAGAAATACCCTCAAAAAAAGAATGATGGATACCTCTGTTAGCTTAACTGATATTCCTACTTTTGATTTTTAAATTTTTCTCCCCAATTCCAGATTACCAATTCCCAATGATCTGTTTGGTCTGCAAAGGTCAATAAATTTTCAAATCCTACTCTGGTATGCGCTCGCATCGAACGGGTGTTTCGACTAGCAACTTCTGTAATCAAATAGTCATATTTTTGTGATAGTTTCGCCTGCATAAATTCATACATTTGATCAAAAATCCCCATCCCTCGATAATTTTTATTAATACACACTTGACCCATTACCAAATAATTACAATCGTTTAATGACCTTCCTTCAAATGAAAGCGCATCTATCTTTTCAAACATAGGTGTTAGGACCTCAATTTTTGTTTTAAAAATCCGAGGCATAGAAAGACAATAACCCACGACTTTTTCGTTATACTTTGCAATGACACTTGGCTCCACTTCATTCATCTCCCTCAATAATTGCATATTGTGGACAACAGTTACAAAACCCTGCTCTTTAGCCTCTGTAAAACCTACCTGTTGTTCTAAATTTTCTTTTTGAAGCAACAAAATTTGTTGAAGTTCATCTTCAGTTGAAGTGACTGTTAGTAATAATTTAGCTAACATAATTTAACAATTTTAATATTATCACTTTTCAAAAATAGTGTTTTTTGTGATTACATTTGTACTTTAAATAAAAATTACGCAATTAAATGATAACAACTGCTAAGGATACATTAGAAAAAAAACCTTCTATTTCTCTGAAAGACCAAGGATTAAAATTACCTATTAGAACTTTTGACAACACCAAACCCTACGCTCTGCTTACAGGTTCAAGTATGGGCATTGGTCGTTCGATGGCACATCACCTCGCCAAGTTGGGGCATCATCTGATTTTAGTGGCTCTTCCCGACCAATCCTTAGAAAATTTGGCAAAAGAACTAGAACAAACCTACCAAATCAAAGCTATTTCTTATGGTATTGATTTAACAAAGGAAGATTCTCCCAAAAAATTATTTAATTTTTGCATTGACAATAAATTAGATGTCAATATCTTGATTAACAATGCAGGTTTTGGACTCGGCGGATTATTTGAAAACATAGATTTGGACCGCTACAATTCCATGATGAGTCTCAATACACGAACCATTATCGGTTTGACGCATTACTTTCTACCCGAACTCAAAAAACACAAACAGTCTTATATACTCAATACCAGTAGCATGGAAGCCATGTTGCCCCTCCCCTACAAGTCTGTTTACACCGCAACCAAAGGTTTTATTTATTCCTTTTCATTGGCATTGCGAGAAGAATTACGCCCTCACAATGTAAGTGTCAGTGTGTTGTGTCCTGGTTCGGTATTGACCAATGAAGATGGCCTAAAACGAATCAAAGCAATGGGATGGCGTGCGAAAATGGTGGTTATGATGCCCGATGAAGTTGCAGATATTGCCTTGCAAAAAATGTTTGATAAAAAAGCAGTCATTATTCCAGGAGGTATCAACCAGACGCTTTCTAAGATTGCTAAGTTTATGCCTACCTCTATGAAAATGAATATTTTAGAAAAAATGTTTAGTTCATATAAAACACATTAATACAGTGATTAGCATATTAGTGACTATTGACTGATTTTTCAAAGTATAAATTTGAATAAAAAGACTTCGGTAGTTTCGTTTCATAAAAAAAATGATTCCCAATGAAATGACTATGTAATCCTTTCAAAGCATAAACTACCGAAGTCTCATTTCTCTAAAATCTTCGACTCCTCATTTAATGGCACTGTAAAACCCCAATAACTTCTTCTCCTCTGCTTGCCAATTGATGTGTTCACGAGCAGCCAAACAATTTTCTTGCAACTTTTGGTACAAATCCTGATTCTGCAACAATTGATTGGTCGCTTCTGCAATCGTTTCCGCCTTCAAATTCTCCAACAAAACTGCCACTTCAAACTGCTCATTGATACGCCGATACTCAGGGAAATTGACGCATAACTGCGGTACACCTCCATGAAAATAATCAAAAAAACGATTGGCAAGTGAATAATAATAACTCATTCCATCATTCGTAAAGAAGGTAAAACCCAGCTTGGCGTTTAGGGTAAAATGCCGTAATAATTCAGGTGGAACAAATCCAAAGAATTTTACTTTGTTCTGCAAATCTAACTGTTTAACCAAGTTTATACAATCTTCAAAAACATCCCCTTTACCACACACATACAGTTTGCAGCCTTCAATAAAAGGCATTGCTTGAATCATTTCTTCAACGCCTCTCCCCATATTCACAGCTCCTTGATACAAGATATACTCTTCCTCAAAAATCTGTTTATCATATACTTTTGAGCCATTTAAGTCCATATCTTCTTTCCTCAAAACGGCTGCATTGCGAATAATTTGAAAATCCGTTCCATATTCTTTTTTGAAAAAATCAGCGTAGGATTGATTAATCGTATAGGCGTATTTTGTACGAGGAACAACAATCTTTTCTACCGTTTTCCAAACCCAACGTGTAAACGGACGATGCACAACTTCGGGAAGTTCGGGAAAATATTCATGTGCATCATATACCATCGGCTTGCCCTTCAATTTACCCGCCAAAAAATGAGGCATCACCGTATCCAAATCACAGGCCCCAAAAACATCATATCTATTCCACAAAAAATGCCACAACAAACGGAGGTTGTATTCTAAGTAAAACAATTTTCCACGTTGAAACAACAATTTCATTCTCACCTGGGAAAAAACCCTATTCTTCAATGGTTTAGAATTATTCATCGCCCGACCAATCAAAGTTACATCATAACCCGCCTCTGCCAACGAACCACAAATGCGCTGCATTCGTTGATCGTAATTCAAATCATTAACTACCGTAAAAACAAGGCGTTTTACAGTTTTTTTTGAAGGATTCACTGTCTGGAACTCTGACATTATTATTCTTGTTATTGAACTGAAAAAACTAACTTTGCTCACAAAGATAGAACCCTCAATGGAAAAAATCATTCAAATAACCAATGTCACCAAACACTACCGTATGGGTAAGACATTGGTAAAAGCTCTAAACGGTTTAAGCTTAGATATTTACAAAAATGAATACGTTGCCCTTATGGGACCTTCTGGCTCTGGAAAATCCACATTAATGAACATATTGGGCTGTTTGGATACTCCGACAAGTGGTTCTTATTGGTTGAATGGGCAAGAAGTAGCCAACATGAGCGACAACGAGTTAGCCGAAGTCCGCAACAAAGAAATTGGTTTTGTCTTTCAAACCTTCAATTTATTGCCTCGATTGACCGCCTTAGGAAATGTAGCTATCCCCCTGATTTATGGTGGAGTACCCAAAAAGGAAAGAGAACAGCGTGCTACGGATATGTTGGATGCCGTAGGGCTTGGCGATCGCAACCATCACAAACCCAATGAGCTATCAGGTGGTCAACGCCAAAGAGTAGCAATCGCTCGTGCTCTTATCAACCGCCCTTCCATTATCCTCGCCGATGAACCGACAGGAAACCTCGACTCCAAAACTTCGGTCGAAATCATGCAAATGCTCAACAAAATTCACCGAGATGGCAATACGGTCATCATGGTCACACACGAAGAAGAAATGGCGATGTATGCTCACCGAATTATACGATTGAAGGATGGAATTGTAGAAAGAGATGAAGCGAATGTACTCTAAGCGGTCAGTTGTTTTTATTTTTTCTCGCAATCACATCTATTGCCACACAACCAAACCCTATTGCTGTCAAAATATGTGCAAGCCATGGAATAAATATTCCAGGTGTTTGAAATATAAATGGAGGTTCGTGAGGTAAGGAAACGAACCACAAAACTGAAAATGCTAAAAAATAAGCTCTATGTTGGATAAATAGTTTGGGGTTAGCAAGCGATAAAATCAAGGGCAGTATTAAATGAAAAAAAGCCAACGGTATGCCTTCTCCTGTTCTAAAATTGTAGTTAAATACAAAGTTCCATAAACAATATGCAAATACCCAGGCCATTGATAAGTCATATTCTACATCTCTGTATCTTGAGTTTTGATTAACACTTACCGCACTTGGCCCTTTTAGACTCACCAACAAAGCAACACCTAATAGTGCATTGAAGTAATCGGCATCAATAAAGTCAAAAAAAGTAGCTTCCAAAATATTTACAAACAGGATAAAATAACCTATTTTTTGCCCCAATGGATACCATTTTTCTCCTGTAAATCTCATCCACTGAATATAAACAACACCTAGACACACAGAATAGAGTTTTAAAATAATAAAAAAAGTCAGCTCTTCCTTTGTAGGATAATAGTGTGTATATATGTTTATCAATATAAATACAATAATAAAAAAGGCAGCTGCAATTTTTGCAGGCAGCACACGAAGCAAATGATTAAGCCCAAGAAACAAAACAGATAAACTGAATATCCATATTAAGAGTGTCATAATCGAAAATTTAAGAAATTTCTATTTGAAGAATAAGGTTTAGGTATAATAATTGATGTCGTGATCTATCGATTTGTAAACAAAAATTAGGACTACTAGTATTTTAAAAATCTAAAACAAATCAAATAAACTTATAACAAAATTAATTTCAATGCTTAGTTGTATTTGAGTTTGAAATTTCACTTAATTCTTCTGTTTACAAAATCTTGCAAGAATCATTAATTTAAAGACATAGTTACAAACTTTCCCACTTTTTATTAACATTAAGGTTTAATTTAAACTAAATTAGCCAACATGAGCGACAACGAGTTAGCCGAAGTCCGCAATAAAGAAATTGGTTTTGTCTTTCAAACCTTCAATTTATTGCCTCGATTGACCGCCTTAGGAAATGTAGCTATCCCCCTGATTTATGGTGGAGTACCCAAAAAGGAAAGAGAACAGCGTGCTACGGATATGTTGGATGCCGTAGGGCTTGGCGATCGCAACCATCACAAACCCAATGAGCTATCAGGTGGTCAACGCCAAAGAGTAGCAATCGCTCGTGCTCTTATCAACCGCCCTTCCATTATCCTCGCCGATGAACCGACAGGAAACCTCGACTCCAAAACTTCGGTCGAAATCATGCAAATGCTCAACAAAATTCACCGAGATGGCAATACGGTCATCATGGTCACACACGAAGAAGAAATGGCGATGTATGCTCACCGAATTATACGATTGAAGGATGGAGTGATTGAACAAGACGAAGAAAATTTATCCCCGAGAGATTAAACATTCTTTACCTTCCAGTCATTTATAGAATCAATGGAATAGGTAAAAAACCAAGAATGAATTACATCCTCTTCATCATAATACTTCTTTTCAGTAGTATGGCGATTTTGTGGTTAATGTACTACATCAACCTCTTAAAATTCATGTCCGTACACAAAAAAGTTGCCAGTAATATTCGCAATGTTAGTTTCGGCGTATATGCAGTCGTCAGCATATATCTATGGTTACTCTGGTCGGTTTTTAGTGCAGGATTGGCATTCTACTTTGTCCCTCCCAATTCCAACGGTGCGTTCTACTACATTCCTGCCTACCTCTGCATGTCCATTGTATTGCGATTGTGCAGAGCATTTTACGAAGAAACCTTTGAATGTGCCTATGAATCGGGCGAAATATTGGAATACAGCATGAGTGACTTCACCTTTCTTTCCTTTGCTATTGTTATCACTTTTTTAGCAACCGTTTATTATCCACAATGTATTCCTGGGATTTTGAGTTGGTTGAATTATTTGTTGTTTTGATTCGTTTTCCTGTACCTTAGTCCCTTCAACCAAAACAATACCATGAACAAACAAAATGTAACCGTAGGTCAGGCATTCAAAGAATTTATTTGGCCCCGCAAAGGCATCGTTTTCATAGGATTAATATTGATAGTCATCAGTCGATTGGCGAGTTTGGTGTTGCCATTGAAGAGTAAGGAGCTATTGGACGAAATCATCCCGAATAAAGACATGGACGCTTTGATGACCTTGGTGATGCTGGTAACAGGAGCGATTCTCATTCAAGCAATCACCTCCTTTGCTTTGACCCGAATATTGAGCGTAGAAGCCCAATTCTTGATTTCTAAATTAAGAGCAAAAGTCCAGAAACAGGTTTTGGCGTTGCCCATTTCTTATTTCGACAACAACAAATCTGGGGCATTGGTATCCCGAATCATGACCGATGTTGAAGGTGTCCGAAACCTTGTAGGAACGGGCTTGGTGCAATTGTTTGGCGGTTCACTCACGGCAGTTCTCTCTCTTTTTCTACTCATCAACATCAGTCCCAAAATGACCCTATTCGTTTTGACTCCCGTTGTCATTTTCGCTTTCATTGCTTTGAAGGCGTTTGGGTATATCCGACCGATTTTCAGAAACAGAGGAGTCATCAATGCGGAAGTGACGGGGCGATTAACCGAATCCTTGAATGGGGTGCGGGTTATCAAGGGCTTCAATGCCGAAACACAAGAAAATGTGAGTTTTGAAGAAGGCGTTGACCGCTTATTTCAGAATGTCAAGAAGAGTTTGACCGCAACGGCACTCATGACGAGTTCTTCAGCTTTTCTGCTGGGTTTGGCTTCTGTCGGTATCATGGGAATAGGCGGAGCGATGATTATTGAAGGTACATTGACAACGGGTGATTTTTTAGAGTTTACCCTTTTACTGGGTTTTTTGATTGCGCCGATTGTTCAGATGAGCAATATTGGAAGTCAATTAACCGAAGCCTTTGCAGGTTTGGATAGAACTGAAGAAATCATGAATATGAAACCAGAAGACGACCCGATGGTCAGAACGATTCAGATGGAGCATATTCGGGGCGATGTTGAGTTCAAAGATGTATCATTTTCGTATCAAGAGGGGAAAGAGGTCATTCACAACATTAGTCTTGATGCACCAAAAGGTTCGGTAACGGCTTTAGTCGGTTCTTCTGGTTCTGGAAAATCAACGATTGCCAGTTTGATTGCGACCTTTATCAATCCCGATGCAGGCATGATTACAATTGACGGACAAGACTTGTCTAAGGTGAGTTTGGATTCATTTAGAAAACAACTGGGCGTTGTGCTGCAAGATGATTTTTTGTTTGAAGGAACGATAAGGGAAAACATCCTTTTTCCAAGACCTGATGCTACGCAGCAGCAATTATTGGAGGCAGTGAATGCGGCTTATGTCAATGAATTTACCGACCGTTTTGAGGAGGGTTTGGAGACCATGATTGGAGAAAGAGGGGTAAAGCTTTCGGGTGGACAAAGGCAACGTATTGCGATTGCGAGAGCTGTTTTGGCAAATCCCAGAATTTTAATTCTCGATGAAGCGACCTCCAATTTGGACACTGAAAGTGAGTCTTTGATTCAGAAAAGTTTGGCTCAGTTGATGAAGGGCAGGACAACTTTTGTGATTGCTCACCGATTGAGTACGATTCGGCAAGCGAATCAGATTTTGGTGATTGAACAGGGAAAAATTGCAGAACAAGGCAATCACGATGAATTGATTGAACGCAAAGGAAGGTATTTTGAGTTGTTTACTTATCAGAGTAAAATCTAAAAACGAAAACATGAAACCTCCAATACTACACCGCAGAGGAATCCCCTTTTTTTATGAAAAAACGAAAGCCGAGTACCACAAAGACCCTTATGAAAGGTATGATGAGATGGTGGTGAAGCAGTCAGTGATTCATTTGGCAGATACTGTATGGAAGGGCTACCCGATGCAGGCTATTTTTGACTTCGCTGAAAATCATTATCCTACTGATTCCAAATCCAAAAACAATATTTTGGAACTCGGCTGTGGAGTTGGGCGATGGATTGGAACTTTGGCGCAAGGCTATCCAAATGCAAACTGCTGGGGAATAGATTATAGTTACCAAATGTTGAGGCGTGCAAGTGAATTTTGGATGGAAGGAAGGGAGATTTTGATGGATTTGACAAGGAGGGGATTTACTCAACCTTTGACCGTACAAGGACATCAGCTGAAAAACCTGCAATTGGGATTGGCAAAAGCCGAAAACCTTCCTTTTGCAAGCAACACTCAGGATTTGGTCTTGAATAGTTTTTTGCTCGATAGATTGGATGACCCAAGCAAAGGGCTGCAAGAAATGCACCGTGTATTGAAGCCTAACGGGAAACTTGTCCTCGTTACACCACTTAATTTTCACAAAGCCAGCCACTGGCAAACCTACTACCCTCCAATAAAACTTTCCCTAATATTGACTCAAATCGGTTTTAGTATCTTGGATTGGCAAGAGGAAATCATCATAAAAGAACCAATGGATTTTCATGGCAATGCTGTGACTTGGAGGTGCATAGGTTTTGTGGCCATCAAAATGGGCTAATTTTAAACACAACTATCAACAACCTTCCTCAAACTCCCTTCCGCATCCATCCACCAATTCGCCGAATAAATCCTCAAAACCTGAAAACCCAAACGCTCCAACTGAATTTCTCGGTACAAATCGTGCATATACGCCTCCGAACTTTTGTGAGCCTTACTACCGTCACATTCAATCGCCCAAATCGTCTGATTGAGTTCATTTTCAGCAGGTAAAACCGCAATATCTATTACAAAACCTCCACAGCAATAGTGTGTTTGAATACGTTCAGTAGCAATAAAATTCGCCAATCTTCTTGCTACCTCTTCAATAAAAGGAGAAGCTGCTTGATGCGAATAATGGTTATATATTGGCTCAGGACAATGCGCTGCCAAAGTTTCCAAAATCGACTGCTTCAATTCCTGGTTTCCAATCGTCAAAGCCTTTGCATAACTGATATAGGCATACAATGAAGTACGTCCCGTATTGCCTATTTCTGCTATCTGAACAGCATATTGATTGTAAAATTCAGACGGAATAGATGTCACCACATACACCTTTTGCTTGGCACGAGTCACAATCACATTCAGCAACTTATATCCTTTCGCCTGATTAATTGGCCCAAACAATTGCAGAAAACGTCCATCCTCTCTCCTACCAAAAGTGGTCGAAATAATAATCACATCCCTTTCATCACCTTGCACATTCTCCAAGTTTTTCACAAATAAACCTGCTGCTTCTAAAGCATTAATTTTTCGAGCTGCTACTTCATCTGCCAACTTCAATTCCTGCAAACACTCCAACAAATAGTTCCGTTGGTGCAAATTGAAGGTAGCCACCCCCACAGAAGGCACTTTGATGATTTCCTCCGTTTCTGTTTCTCGTTTGTCGTCCACCGTCTGTCGTCCACCATCCACTATTTCCAACAACAATTGCAGTACACGCTCCGCCTCGTCTTTGTTAATATTTCTGTCGTAAAGTCCATCTACTTCAATTAGTTCAATAGCTTGATAATCTTTCATAGCAGGCATCGGCACCAAGCGAGAACCATAAAAAGCAGCATTCGAAAATGCAATCAAATCGGGGTGTCGGCTGCGGTAGTGAAAATCCAAAAAAGAGCGTTGATATCCCATATCTTCTGCATACTCCAAAAGTGATTCTTTTTCGGCGAGGTCGGTATCATCGCTATCAATCATCTCAAAATCAGTCGTTTCTTCATCTGCTTCTGTCCAATCAATCAACATCGTTTTGCTACTGGCAAAATAGCTCGTTGGCGGCATCTGATGCGTATCACCCGACACCACCTTGTGCCGTCCACGCATCAAAGCAGCAAAAGTATCTTCCAATCGCAACTGACTCGCTTCATCAAAAATCACCAAGTCAAACAAGTTCTGCTTCAATGGAATAATCGAACTACAAACCACTGGATTGACCAAAGTGACTGGAAAAAAATCAGTAAATAAGTCAAAATCGGCATTGATGATTTTTCGAAGCGAATTTCGGCGTTCTCCTTTCGAGCCACGTTTGTTATACAATCGTTTCACACTTGTATGCGTAGCTCTATCATTGAATTTACGCACCGATTTATGTTGGTAACGGTGCCATGCCCGTAGTATCTTGGGAATTTGCAGTTCTTCTATGCTTTTCATATATGCCCGCAGACTTTTCAAAGTCTGATCATCTTTCGGCGTTTCGGTGCTTTCATTTCTCGCCAAAGTCCAATGAAAATACCAGCCTTCAAAAGCGATTTGCCAATCACTGGGCTGAATCTGTATCAACGCCTTCAAAACCGATTGCTGCAAGGCATGACAGTTGAGGTAAAAATATTGCCATTTAGCGAAAGAAACATAAGCATTGAAGTTTTGCTGTATTTCTGATAAATGATTTACCAGCCATTGAAGGTTAATCATTTGCGACTTCAACCTCTCATCTCCTTCCACGATTTGTGCCTGCAAAAAATCGGCTTCATTGATAGCTTCAATATGTTCTTGGTAGTGACTTTGTACCATTGCTAGTGATTCGTCCATTTCGATAGGAGGCTGAATATTTTGGCCGCTCAAATCATCGGCATAGTTTTCAATCCATTTCGGAAACTCCGATTTCCAAGTTTCTAAAGAAGCCACAAAAATGGCGACATTTTCCTTCAATTGACTGAAGGTAAATACTTCTTCCTCTCCTACTTCTGTAAATGTATGGTCAAAATATTTGGTCTCATTCCATTTACTTTTAATTTCAAAGTAATCTCCAATACATTGTTTTTGTTCTTGCAGAATTTGTTGGTGCTTACCACTGAAAACAGCCAATACTTTCACCCCAAAATGTGTCATTCCACTTGTTTGGTCAAAGTTGTCCTTATACAATTGAAGGTTTTGCTGCAATCTGTTTTGCAGTGCATCCGTCTTTCCCTTCAAAGAATGGAAGATTGTTTCATATTGATTTTGAAGCTTTTGAATATACTCTCTTCTTATTTTTTGAAGTTCAGCAAGCAATCTTTCTATTTCGGGAACAAAACGCTTTAACTGTTTTTCGACATAAAAACGGGCTTCTGCTGGTTTTTCACTTTGATACAGTCGCTTGCTGATTCGCTGCAATGGATGAGATTGAAGAGCAGTCCAAATATTGATGGAAAAAAGATTGTTTTTCTGATTTTCAAGAGGAATATTGGCAAAGAGTGGTTGAGATTGTTGAATCGCTTCTAAGAGACTCAAATATTCGTTGTAGGCAAACTCAAAACTCGCCGTATTCAACAATTCATCTAAGGCTGCAATTTTGTTTTCCTGCTCAACTCGCTTCAAAAACAGCCCTACCAAATCTGTCCAATTATATGCGCCCAAACGTTCACGCCCCAAAAAATGGTGATGGCCATTGACGATTTCTTTGGCTTTTCGTGCTTGCGCCAAAACATGCTGGTACTGAAACTCTTCAAAGGTTGGCATCTCGGCTTTTCGGTCAATGCGGTCCCGCACTGAGTCCACTACTTTTGTACGGTCTTTGGAGATGTCTTCAATGATAATGGTCAAATCTTGCAGCCCTAAGCGGTGCAGATTATTTTGGATAACCTCCAGAGCCGTTCGTTTTTCACAAACCACCAAACATTTCGCCCCGTTTTCTAAAGCATTGAGGATAAGAGCCGTTAGAGATTGACTCTTGCCTGTACCGGGTGGTCCTTGGATAATTTTTAAGGGAGACTTGGCAAGTGTATTGATGATTGCTTGCTGCGAAGGATCGGTGGCTATTCCTACAAATGTCGATTTTTGAAAGGAGATTTCTGCTGTTTTGTATTTGTCGTATAGTATATCGCTTTGCTCTAAAGAGTTCTCAAGATTGCGAATTTCGGTATGCAAATCAGGATTTTCTCGTTCAACCAGTTCTGGTGATTGCAGTCGCATCAATTGATCTATATCTTTGATAATCGGCTGCTTTTGTGTTTTAAAAATCCCAAATACTCCTGCCCAGCGAATGGTGGGTTTCTTTAAGTCAATGTGCTTTATCGTATCACTTCCTGGGCAAGGTGTGACGATAGCACTGAAATGTTCTTCTTCGGCGTTGAACTGCTTCAATATTTGGTTGGCAATGTCAACTAGTTCGCTTTCATCAATTTTGGAGTCGTCCAAAAATTCTTCTGCAATGTTTTGAAGCGTAATATTTTCGTCTTTTTCGATGTGGGCAATGAGCATTTGATTGACCAAAATGGGGTAATCTTCTTCTCTGCGAATAGTCCACTTATAAGCCTGCGTTGCCGATTTTTCGATGTCTAAATACCAAATCAAAACTGGGGCTTTGATGATGCGCTTTGGGTCGCTTCGATCTCGCTTCAATAGGATGGGATAACCAAATGCAAAGGGTTTCACACCATGTTCTAAAAAATTATCGTTGTTTTCGTAGGTAATTGCGTTCAAGCGTTTGTTGAGTAGAAGCAATGTTTTGCTTTCATCTTCTTCGAGTTGTTCGATGCGTTTTTCGGCATTGCGGTATTCCAAATGAAAAGTGAATTTGGATTTGGTGAGCAGGGTTTCGATGAATTTTTGGGGTAAATTGGCTTGCAGCACTTCTATGTCCTTCAAATCCAAACGGTTCAGTTGACGACTTGGCAATACATTCAGGTGTATCGAACGCCGATTACCAACAGTCAGTTTTTGTTTGAGTATTTGCAAAAATTTAGAGTCGGACATTTGTTGTTGTTGTGTTTGGGGTCTATGTGCTTGTTTTAGGTGTTCAAGTGCCTATGTGAATCATAAGGATTTGGATAGGTAAATTAAATAAAATTGTGTGCTTATTGAAGTGTTTGACCATTCTTTTGATATTTACCCTTATTTTTGCCGAATTTTTAATGAAACCAGTAGAAGAATATGAAAATTCTAATCATTGGCGGTGGCAACATGGGTACAACCTTTGCTCAAAGTTTTTTGGCTGCCCACATTATCCGCCCAAAGGATTTGATGATACTTGAAAAGAATGAGGAGCGACTGCAATTTTTACGCACCGCCGAGATTGGTACTATCTACGACGAAGCGGGTGACTATATACACGATGTAGATTTGTTGGTTTTGGCTGTGAAACCTCAAAATACGGCTGATTTGTTTCCTGTCATTCGACCTTACTTAAATCCCGAACAGCTGGTACTTTCCATTATGGCGGGAGTTCAAATGTCGAGCATTGAAGAAGCTTTGGGCGTAAAGAAAGTGATTCGTGCAATGCCTAATTTACCTGCTCAGGTCGGCATGGGAATGACGGCTTTTACGGCTCGGGAGGAGGTCAACCGAAAGGAACTGATTGAAGTCCAGAATCTTTTAAGTACTACTGGAAGAGCGATTTATTTTGAAGAAGAATCCATGTTGGATGCGGCTACAGCTATTTCAGGCAGTGGACCTGCCTATGTTTTTTACTTTATGAAGTCCATGATTGCTGCGGCAGAGAAATTGGGTTTTTCGGAAACACACGCCGAATTGTTGGTTTGGCAGACTTTTATGGGGGCAGTTCACCTTCACAACAAAAATAGTATTTCGCCACAAGAATGGATCAAACGGGTTTCTTCAAAAGGAGGAACGACAGAGGCTGCGGTGAATGTTTTTGAAGAACGAAAATTGGGAGATGCGATTCAAGAGGGTGTTTTTGCGGCTTTTAAACGATCGGTGGAGTTAGGGAGTAAATAGTGATTGTTAAATTAATGCCTGGTGATTGGTTTTCAAAACTATTAATTTCCAGTTCTTTGTGCAAAAAACAAGTTACTACTTATTTGGTTTATACTGCATTAGCAGTAAATTAAAATTTCTCAAACACACTGCTACAAAGTTATTTGAAGAATTTTAATTGCTAAGAAAAAGATGGCTCACCACTTAGATTGAATACACGACTGACGTTGAACGGAATTTGAACGCTGAGGTTGTTTGGAGTCAATAGCGAAAACTTTGTCAACGGTTGAAGTTAAACAAAAAAAGTGCATTGTATTTTTACTTCAAAAACACAATGCACTCACTTTCAATATTCCACGCAAAAAGACATCAATTTGTCTATCTTACGTCTAATATTTTTTGTCTTAGATCTAATCTAGAACAATTTCATATCGTCCAATACTTTCATCACGTCACGAACATGACCTGCTGAAGTATTCATCATTTCCATTTCTTCCTCGTTTAGATCCAATTCGAGAATCTTTTCGATACCGTTTTTACCCAACAATACAGGCACACCTAGGTAAATTTCCTTCATTCCATATTCACCATCCAACCAAGCACAACAAGGGAAAATGCGTTTTTCATCTTTAGCAATGGTCTCTACCATTTGAGCAGCAGCAGCACCTGGCGCATACCATGCAGAAGTTCCCATCAATTGAACCAATTCTCCACCCCCTTTTTTTGTTCTGTCGATAATGGCATTCAATTTTTCTTCCCCTACCAATTCGGTAACAGGAATACCAGAAACGGTTGTATAACGAGGTAATGGAACCATGGTATCACCATGTCCGCCCATCAAAACTGCTTGAATATCTCTTGGAGAAACACCAATTTCGGTAGCCAAAAATGCACGATAACGAGCGGTGTCCAAAATTCCTGCCATTCCAAAGACCTTGTTAGAAGGCAATTTTGAAGTCAGGTAAGAACAGTAACTCATTACATCCAAAGGATTTGCAACAATAATGATGATGGTATTCGGAGAATGTTTCACCACATTTTCGGTCACTGTTTTCACGATTTTGGCGTTGATTCCAATTAAATCGTCACGGCTCATCCCTGGCTTGCGAGGTACACCTGAAGTAATTACAGTTACATCAGAACCCGCTGTTGCAGCATAGTCATTTGTCACACCAACGGTAGCAGTACTATAGGAATTGATGGCTGATGTTTGCCAAATATCCAAAGCTTTACCCTCAGCTACCCCTTCTTTAATATCCAATAAAACCACTTCTTTTGCATAATTGCCATGTGCGACAACGTTGGCAACTGTAGCCCCAACATTACCTGCACCAATCACAGAAACCTTCATAAGAGAATAATTTTTATTTATATAATAGATAAAATTTACTTTATCGTTTTCTTAACAGAAAACACAAAGGTACGAAATCAATGAAAATTAAGAGGCAAATTATTTCCCAATTTCAGGGGTATTTCCCTCTTCTCCAATTTTTGGTTCTTTGTAGCGCACCACCAACTTATATTTGTCGTTATTCATCAACAAAGGAAAATACAACTGCTCAAATACCAATTGCGTACTTGTTTCTGCTTGCTTCAAAATCCCTTCCCCAATAGCCTTTTCTACCGCCATTTTTTTACCTTCTTTGATCAATGCAGTAATTTCATCTCCTTCCAAACTTTTGCTAAAAAACTCATTGACACTCTTCACATTGAAGTCAATATCGGTGGTCAATACTTTGGGAGGTGCAACAGTAATGACAATGTAATTTTGAACAACAGAATCTTCTTGTTCTTGAATCACACTTGCTTTGAAGTATTGATCCAAATCAATGCCTGCCCCCACTTTTGCATTCACTTTGAAATCAATATTGGCATCAAAAGCCAAGGCATCAAAACCCAAAACGTCCCGCTTGAAGGTTTCCTTGATATTGATAGTCACTTCATCTTCAACGGTCAATAGTTTTTTGACCAGTTCTCGATGGTGTTTGCTCACCACCAAACTTTCATTGAAGTCCACAACTGTTGCGTATTCGTCAAAGAGTTCTGCAACGAGGGCAAAGGAATTTTTGGCAATGATATTGCAAATATCATCGGCTATGTCGTCCAACAATTTAGGCGTAATTTCGGTATCTGTATCCAAACGCATTTCGTTTTTTCGCACCACAATTTTGCCCGCCTGAATCAAGCTGCTTGCCAATTTTCGCTTTTGAAGTGGATTCAGCAAAGCTACCAAATCGCAGGTATAGCCACTGATACTTTGCACAAATTGGCTGGCAAGTTTGCGAGTAGATACGTTTTTTTCGAGGAGGTTGGTCAGAGGTGTAAAGTCTTTTTCTATCTTTTTGGCGAGTTCTTTATGAATCGTTTGATAAGCTGCTACAATGCTATCGCTTTCTTGCTTCGAAAAACTTTCAAAATTGACGATGCTCTTCAAAATGGTTCTGTTCATCGTGTCCACCAAACTATCTACGGGGGCTTTGTATTTTTTTTGATGCAATTTATTGACCACATATTGATAGGGCAAATAGGTCTGCTGATTTTCATCGACCAACAAATGTAAGGCTCCTTTGTGTGCTAAGTAAATCAACTCACGAGCATCCAACATGGCATTGTCATACCCCAAAGTAAAACCATTGGCTTCACCTTCTTCTATGCCCACCTCATGTCCTTTTTTGTAACCCATTTCTTTGCCTATTCCAAAGAACATGACGCTCAAAAGAGGAATCAACACCAACAAAGGAATTACAAATTTTATAGGGATATTTTTTTGCATAAAGCAGGGTTCATTTTAGGTAAAACTTCAACTATTTGTTGCTTTAACAACAACGAAAAAATAACTTCTTCAATTGATACAAAGACTTTTGTAGTTTTCTGTTTGATAGAAAGTTGATTTTTTTCGTTCTGGTAAATCTTTAAATTAAACTACAAAAGTCTAAATCGGAGGCTTATTTTTTATGCGTTACTTAATTTAATCACTTGCTTTCCAACTGCAAATCTTCCATTTTCAACATTTTTTTCCAACGTTCTTTTCCCGTTTTGTCAAATGCTTGAATCGTCAATTCACGTTTTTTTCGCTTTCCTTCAATGCTGATTTTGATGTAATTGTGCTCTGGTAAAATCGTTTCTTTGATAACAGTCGGATGTTTGACCTCATCCGATTGCAACACGCTACTATAGGTGCCTGCGGTCAAGGGCGAACAGGTGATGTCTCTCAAAGGATAAAAACCTTCTTGTGGTTTGATTTCAATTACTTCGGTGAAATGTCTATCGCCTGTCAGAAAAATCACTCCTTCAATTTTGTGTTCTGTAATGAAAGCCAGCAATTCTTTTTGCTCTTTTTCATACTGCAACATACATTCCGATTTGCTAGCGAGGTTCAATATTTGATTACCACTTGCAACAAACTTGAAGGTCGCCAATGAGGATAAAAGACTGTTTTTCAACCATTCCATCTGTTTGTTCCCCAAATAATCTTTTTCAGGATTATCGTTTGCCAAATCTTCGGGCGAACGGTGATAGCGATTATCAAGCAAGAAAAATTCAGAATCGGCAAAGGTAAATTTGCTGTAAATTCCAGCATTGTCTGCTTCTCCATAGGTGCGGTTTCCCCAATAATCTTTGAAGGATTGCAAGGTTATTTCCTTCAATTCAAAGGATTTGTTGGAATCATTGGGACCAAAATCGTGGTCATCCCATATTGCATAATGCGGCATTTTTGCCCAAAAAGCTTGTAGGTCGGGATGCTTACGGGTGTGGTGAAAACGGTATTGTATGCCATATTCTGAACTCCAATCTGCTTCTCTCAAATAGGTATTATCACCCAACCAAAGCATGAAATCGGCATTTTCTTGTGACATCGGTTTGAAGATTTCCGTTCCCTTACCATACGGCTCACCCGGTCGGTCGTAAGGCTCATCATTGATATAGACACATGAACCCATCAAAAAAGAAAATTTAGGTGGGTCTTCTCGCCATTCCCACAGTTTTTTGGTGTGAAATTGAAGTGGATAACTAAAATTTTGCAACTCTTTGTTCAGAAAAATAGCGTATTCATACTGGGTATCCATGTCCAGTCCTACAATTTCTATTTTGATAGGATTGAAGGTTTTACCCAATTCTCCTTTGTAGTTAACCAACTGTTGTTTGATCGGTTCGTCACTTTTCCAATATGTCAAACTTACTTCTTCGACTTCAGAACTGACTTCTAACCAAATCAAAACTTCTCGGTGTTCGGAGTAACCCAGCATTGGGCCAGAAATTAGGGTGTTCTGAGCATTTGCAGTGAAAAATGTAATCCAAAATAGGCTGAATAGTAAAATAAAATTTCTCATCTGAAGCAGTTAATTTATGAAACCAATAGTAGTGTTGCAAATGTAGGGTTTTTACTATTAAGCAGCCGTTAAGAAATGTAGTGAAAATTTCTGTATTCACATCTCTTCATTTGAAGTATGTTTACACCAATTTTGTTTTTGAACAAATACATAAATACAATATAAAAATAATATTATGTAATTTATTGTTTATGAAACATTTAAAATCCATCCTAATTTCCTATTCTTAGCAAGAATTAAGCATAAGCCTCTAAAAATGTAATTGTCAATGCCAAACAATTGCGCTACATTTGCATCATAATAATAAATAACGATAAATCATTTTTTAACCTCCTATTAAAACCATTTAATTATGTCTCAAAGAACCTTTCATTTTTTAGCCTTCACTTTAGCTACTGTTTTTTTCTTAGGTATGACCAATAGTTTCGCTCAAAATTTTGGCAACGATTTCACCTTAACTCAAAGCCCGCAAAGCAGTTTGTCTGCCGACTACCTTCAAAAAAAATCTCAAATGTCATTCGGTTTAGATATTGAACAACAAGGCATTCCAACTCGCAAAGCACAAGCCATTTTCTTTGAAGTCCTCGGAGCAGGATTAACCTACTCCTTCAATTACGATACTCGATTCAATCAAACACGAGATGGTTTGGGAATCCGAGCAGGAATCAGCTATATTGGTGATATAGAAGAGGGAGGCATTATGACCATCCCTGTACAAATCAATCACTTAATGGGAAAGGACAATAAATATTTTGAATTAGGAATTGGTGCTACTTATGCCACTGCCACGGGTTTTTTGGGTGATGGCGATGATAATACAGTGGTAGGTACGATGACTTTTGGCTATCGTCTACAGCCCGAAGATGGGGGATTTCTTTTTAGAGTAAGCGTTACTCCCGTCTTAGTAGAGGGCGTTTTCTTTCCATATTTTGGAGGCATTTCTTTTGGATATGCTTTTTAAAGTTTAGACGAAAAAAAAAAGACATAACAATAAAGATTTTTAGTAAGTAAATTGAATTGTCATAGAAGTTTATATTTCAAATCCAACTTATTGAAAATCTTTTGTCTTTCTATTTGAATACCTAAAGTTAGGTACATAAAATGCTTCACTTTAGGTATTGTTTCTTCAATAGAACTTCCCTATCTTTGGCTTCTATTTAGATTCAGTCTAAATAGCTAAAACAACAATGCTTCAAATTACAAACTACAAAAAGCTTATACTATGACAAATATTGCAGCATTAAGAGAACGAGAAGTGGGAAGGGTTCTTCAATTCAACGATGCCAAAATCGCTTGTAAACTCATGGCAATGGGCATGTTGCCAGGCAGCACCATCAAAGTAATGCGAAAAGCTCCTCTTGGAGGTGGTTTTTATTTGAAGGTAAACGGACACTGCATGGCACTTCGGGTCAATGAGGCAGCATCTGTTATTGTAGAATAAAATTTTTCAACTGAACTGCTCCAAGAAAAGACCAACCCAACCTTGAACGATACCAAACGCTTTAAAATAGCACTATTGGGAAATCCCAATAGTGGTAAATCTTCTATTTTTAACCTCCTAACAGGGCTTCGACAAAAAGTAGGCAATTTCCCCGGTGTAACGGTTGACAAAAAACTCGGCACTACCCATTTAACAGAACATATTGAAGCAAGTATCATAGATTTTCCCGGTACTTACAGCCTCTACCCTACTTCAAAAGATGAAACCATTGTCATCAATACTTTTGCCAACCCCAAAGATGAAAATTTCCCTGATGCGGTCATTTACATTGCCGACATCACCAAATTAGAGCCGCAATTGCTGCTCTTTACCCAAATCCGTGATTTGGGTATCCCCATCGTACTGGCAGTGAACATGATAGATTTAGCTGCAAAAGAACGCATAACCTACGACCTCGACAAACTCTCCAAACTGCTTCATGTTCCAGTAGTTGCGATTAGCGGAAGAAGTGGTGAAAATATCGAAAAACTCAAAAACATTGCAGCCGATTTGTGCTTGAAAAATTCGGATGTCGAAAAAACCTTTTACAAATTCTCCAAAAAAGAACAGCAACTCGTAGCGGATTTGCAAACCGACTTCAACATCACAAATCCTTATCGGGCATTGATCTATGCACATCACTACGACAAAATGCCCTTCTTGAGTGACCTCGAAAAAAAGCAAATAGAAAACCTCGGCAAACAACACGAATTTGAGTCGTTTAGCCTTCAAATTCGGGAAACCATGCAGCGATATGACAAGTTCACTCCGATTGTGCGACAAGTGCTGCAAAAGATAAACGAAGAAACGGACAACGATACTATTAGCGACAAACTCGATGTGGTATTCACCCACAAAGTTTTTGGGCCAATTATTTTCTTTTTGCTCATGTTTCTGGTATTTCAAGCCATATTTGCGTGGTCAGAATTTCCGATGGCATTGATTGAAACCACTTTTGGCTTTGTAGGAGAAACCCTTCAAAATGTACTGCCCGAAGGTTGGATAACCGACCTATTAACAGAAGGTATTCTGGCGGGATTGGGTGGCATTTTGATATTCATTCCCCAAATTGCTATCCTCTTTTTCTTGATTTCGATATTGGAGGAAGTGGGATATATGGCGAGGGCTGTGTTTATTTTTGACAAATTGATGCAAAAATTTGGCTTGAATGGTCGAAGCATCGTTGCTTTGGTGTCGGGCGGTGCATGTGCGATTCCAGCCATTATGAGTACCCGAACCATCAGCAATTGGAAAGAACGCTTGATTACCATTATGGTTACGCCACTAATCAGTTGTTCAGCAAGGATTCCTGTTTATACTGTTTTGGTGGGTTTTGTCGTTCCATCCATTACCGTTTGGGGTATCTTCAATGCTCAAGGGTTGATTTTCACAGGTTTATATCTATTGGGTATCGTTGCAGCTTTGTTATCGGCTTGGGTCTTTAAACTCATTTTGCAGACCGAAGAAAGCAGTTTTCTGATGATTGAACTGCCCAAATACCGTGTTCCTATGATCAAGAATGTACTGCTGATTGTCAAAGAACGGGTGATGACTTTCACCATTGAAGCGGGAAAAGTCATTATGGTCATTTCGATTGTTTTGTGGGTCTTGGCAAGTTATGGCCCTACTACTGCTATGAACTTGGCAGAACAAACGGCTTTGGAAATGGCAGCAGCAAAAAACTTGGACGAAACGGCAACGGCTGATTTGGTGGCAGGTAAAAAAATTGAAGCTTCTTTTGCAGGGCATATCGGCAAATTTATTGAACCTGCTATTGAGCCACTCGGTTTTGATTGGAAAATTGGCATTGCTTTGATTACCTCTTTTGCAGCCCGTGAAGTCTTTGTGGGTACGATGGCAACGATTTACAGCATTGGTAGTCAAGATGATGAATACACTATCCGTGACCGTTTGGCTAAAGCTACGAACCCCGATACGGGTTTGCCTGTTTATACAATGGCAACATCTCTTTCTCTCCTTATTTTTTACGTTTTTGCGATGCAATGTATGAGTACACTTGCGGTGGTGAAACGTGAAACAAAAAGTTGGAAATGGGCAGCAATTCAATTTGTGTATATGACTGCAATGGCTTATTTTGGGAGTTTGGGGGTATATCAGTTGTTGAGTTAAAAGAGACTTTCTATGTATAAAACATTAAAAATTATACTGATTATTTTTAATGTAATTGTCAGTTTAATGGTGTTGGATGCTTTTTGAAGGAATACTGATAAATCGTATAGACATAAAGTACAATTACAAACGTGGAAAAATAGGTTGAAAGAATTGATTGACGATCAAAAAATACTAAAAGATTCTCTCCCTAAATTCACAGTGCATTTAGTTCAAAAAGATACTTTGGCTTATCAACATTTCGAGTACGATGCATCTGAAAAAGAACATTACCGAACTTACTTTGATCATATTTTTTTTACAGAAAAAAAAGGCACAAGTCTAATCAATGAAGAAATTAGGCATTTGATATTTGACGGGTATGGTAGCAGAGATAAATATGTTCAATACCATTTAATGCAATATGATAAAGAATTTTTTGGGGTTACAGGAGAAGAAAGATACAGTTGGGGAGATGAAGAAAGTATCACACTTATATTTAATTCTACTGATATTGTCTCGTTTATTCACAACGATTTTGAAGGAAGAGGAGGCGGTGCGAGATGGTTTGGCGAACAATTTTGTTTCAACTACGATACAAAAACAGGTAAGAAGATTGAATTTAACGAAATCATTGATTCTACGAAAACGGAAATTCTTGACTCTATCATTGAGCAAGCTTTTGTAAAAGACCATTTTGGAGGAGATCATGAATTGTACAGGGCTAATGTAAAAGAAAGGTTAAATTCTACCCAAAATATTTGCATCGAAAAAAAAGGGATTTCATTTGTTTATCAAAGATATGAACAAAGCTTGTATAGGCACGCAGCCCTTATGATTTTTGTTTCCTATTGTGATTTGGAAAAAATTTTAAAGTCAAAATCAATAATAACTAATAATTTAAATTAATTTTGATTGACATTCAAGCCCTTAGCAAACCTCAAAAGAAAAATGGAACTTATGAAGTACATTTGATTTAGAAAGTTGTCACAAGATATATAGAAGATACTAAGACTATGAAAAGAAAAAACAAGTGCGGAGAATCTCTACTCAACTAAAGGCAGTCATAAAAAAATGGGATCATGGATATTTTTAGTAGAGCAATTAAAAACTTTGAAGTCTCATCTTTGACAATAAACTTAAAAAGTCTCATTCCACTAAAATCTTCAATGAACCATAAAATGATTATTATAGGTACTTCATATTCTTGAATCCCTGTATTTTGCCTAATATTTGTTTGTTTGGGAAGTTGTAAAAATGACTCATCATCCATTTTTTATCATTTACATTTTCTAGTAAAGTACGACTTAGAAAAAAATACGTTGATTATCAGAATATAACATTAAATTATCAACTGTGTGGTCTTTTTTGTTCCCATTATATTCGGCTTTTTTAGCATCATCAGGAGTCCTTCTCATTTGAGTTTCCTCCACTTCATCTTGTATAACTCACCCACTTAAATTTCAGACTTTTTTTAAAAAAACTAAGAGAAAAATAATTTATCTTCCACTGTTGAAAGTGCATTTCTGTCTTTTTTATAATCGTCAAATCAGCTTTTACATCTTTTACCATACTGTCGATGAGTGCGATAGAACTTATAATATTGTTCACAAAAAGAAGATAAGAGTTCATCAAATTCTGAAGTATGAAAAGATGATAAAACGAGAAAGATTCAGTATTTTTCAATAAAATTCGCATACTTGAATATAATAAAAAATAACTTTTCAAAGAAAAATCAATTCTCGTACATATATGTGCACAAGATCTGAAAAATTATACAATCACCTTTAATAGAAAAATAAGTTTGGACAAAACGAAATTCGAGGAAATTTTTCAATCGAACTATGGTTCATTGTTTGCTATGGGCTTCAAAATGAGTGCAGACCGAGCTTTGACAAAAGATGCCATCCAAACCTTGTTTTTAGAATTGTGGGAAAAAAGGCACCAAACCAATGAAGTCACACATTGGAACGCCTACCTTCGTAAATCGCTTTACCGAAAAATACTGGTAGAATTGAAGAAAAAAAAATCTCTAACACAGGATATTTCTGACCATAATTACTCCTTTTTTACACCATCCTACGAAGAACTTCTGATCCATTCTCAAACCACTCAATCCCAAAAAGACAAGCTGAAATCTGCGCTTAAACAACTTCCTTTAGAAGAACGCAAGGTATTGAATCTCCGTTTTTTTGAAGGATTGAGTTATGAGGAAATTGCCGAAAATACAGGTAAAAGTAAGCAAACTGTTTACAATCAAATTTTTAGTGCGATTAGTAAGTTGAGAAAGACATTAAAGTACTGATGCAAAAAATAATCAGAAAAAATTCCCTCCTCCAATAGTAAATGCTCCAGAATTTCTCCTCTACCTTATAGAAGGCTCTAAAAAACCGTCTTCTATCAAAATGAATACGAACGAAATCACGATTGAGTCCTTGAGTGCCTCTGAGTACTTCCAACAATACTGTTTGAATCCAACAGCAGCAAATATGCAATATTGGCACCAATGGTTGGAAGCAAACAAAGACCATACGGCTACTTTTAAAACTGCTAAAGAACTGGTTTTACAGCTTTCATTGCAGCCAACTGAAGCAGAAATAGGAGAAGAATGGGAGCAATTGAAAAAACAAATGTCAACAAAACAGGAGGTTACACCAAAACAGCGTTTTTTCGAAAATCGGATGCTTTGGGGAATTGCAGCTACTGTTTTAGTCTTCTTAATGGCTTTTGGCTTATGGAAAAGTCTTGAACCTCTCCATACTTTACAACCCATCACCATCGCTACCGCTTATGGGCAGACCCAAAAACTCCTATTACCTGATAGTAGTGAAGTGATGTTGAATGCCAACTCCAAATTGACTTACAACAAGGATTGGAGCAAATCCCGAAAAAGAGATGTTTGGTTGGAGGGAGAAGCTTATTTTGAAGTAGTTCACAATCAGCAAAGTCCATTTGCAGTACATACCAACAAGGGAGTCATTCATGTTTTAGGAACCTCCTTCAATGTATCGCAGAGATCGGAAAATTTCAATGTAACTTTGGTAAAAGGAAAAGTAGTCTTATCTCTCCCAAACCAACCAAATCCTATCAATCTACAAGCTGGTGAACAAATCATTGTTGTCAAAGATGAAGTGCAACAGATAGAAGCTGATGTGGATTTGATTACAGCATGGCAATCGGGCAAATTGATTTTCAAAAATGCAACCATACAAAGCATTATCCACCGTCTTCAAAATGAATATGGCTGGACGATTAGTGTAAAAAACGATGTGCTACTCGAAAGAAAGGTAAACGCTACAATATTGAAAAACAAACCAGAACTCTTATTGGAAGCTTTGACCGAAATTTATGAATTAGATATTCGCAAGGTTTCAGAAGGAGTTTATGAGATAAGATAAATAAGAGAACAGTTCCCTATTTTTTTAATTAGCCAAAACAGAAGAATATGATGCAAAGAACTACAAACAAAAGAAATATTTATTTTTTACTTCAATGTATATCAATTATTTTTTTCTTGTGCCCATTTAGTTTAGCTACAAAAGCCGAGCAGTTGAATAGTGAAAATACTGCTTTACACCAAGTACTCGACAAAATTGCAGAAACCTATCAAGTTAGTATCATTTATGATATTGAACAAATGGAAAAAATCAATGTGAAAAATTGGAGTGCCTCCAAAGTTTCTTTGGAAGATGATTTAAAAAAACTGCTCAAAGATTTTGATTTAGAGTATAAAAAACTGGATGGACAAACCTACATCATCAAAAAAAAGAAATCAACAAAAAAAGCTACAATTGAAAAGTCAAATATCCCGATTCCAAATACACAACTTCAATCACCCAAGATAAAAGCACGGGGCATTGTTTTGAATGCCAAAACAAAAGAATCTGTGATAGGTGTAAATATTTTGGTGAAGGGTGAAGCAAGAGGAACTATCACAGAAGTTGACGGCAGTTTTTCGATTGAAATAGAAGAAGGACAAACACTTGTATTTACCTATATCGGCTATCTCCCAAAAGAATTGACCGTATTACAAGCCGATTTGGGAACTATTTTGTTGGAAGAAAACATCAGTCAGTTGAAAGAAGTGATTGTAGTGGGCTATGGTACTCAAAAAAGAAGTGATCTAACAGGTTCGGTTTCTTCTATTGGATCACAAGAAATCAAAGAAATACCTTCAACTGGCTTAGACCAAGCATTGCAAGGAAGAGCCGCAGGTGTATTTGTGACCCAAAATTCGGGAGCACCAGGAGGAGCAGTTTCTATTCGTATACGAGGAATTGGCTCAACACTTTCGGCAGAACCTTTGTATGTTATTGACGGAATTCCTGTGGTAAATGACAACAAAGGCACCTCCTCCAACTTCAATGAATTAGATGGTGGTGGACAAAATTCCAATGCCCTCAATACAATCAATCCCAACGACATAGAATCCATTGAAGTACTCAAAGATGCTTCTGCAACAGCAATTTATGGAGCGAGGGCTGCAAATGGTGTAGTTCTTATCACCACCAAAAGAGGAGAAGTAGGAACTTCCAACCTTACTTTAGAAACCTACTACGGAGTCCAACAATTGGCAAAGAAAATTCCCGTAATGAACCTCCAACAATATGCCGCTTATTATACCGACATCAATTCCGAACCCATTGAAGAATTTGAACGCCCAGAATTATTGGGTGAGGGAACAGATTGGCAGGATGCTGTATTTAGAGAAGCGGCAATGGAAAACTTTCAATTAACAGCTTCTGGTGGAACAGACAAAACTCAATACGCACTTTCGGGCAGCTACCACTCCAAAGAAGGAATTGTTGTCGGGTCAGATTTTTCTCGTATTTCTGGAAAAATCAATCTTGACCATAAATTTTCAGATAAAATTAGGATTGGCAATAGTTTTTTGTTGAGTCGAACTACTGAAAATATCACCTTCAATGACAACAGTAGTGGAGTAGTTTATACGGCTTTGTTAATGGTTCCTAATGCACCTGTCCGCAATTCAGATGGCTCTTTTGCAGGCCCCCAAGAGGAAATTACACTTTCATTTGACAATCCAGTGGCACGAGCTTTGGAAACCAGCGATATAAATACCAAAACAAGGGCTTTGGCAAATTTCTATTTTGAAGCCGATTTATTGCCTTTTTTGAAGTACCGAGCAGAATTTGGAACGGACATCGTGTATTCCAACCACAACACCTTTTTCCCTTCTTTTGAAAGAGGCAATTTCTTTGGAAAATCAGGTGTACGGCGAAGTTTGAACAACAATCTTTTTTGGATCAACAAGCATTTATTGACCTTCGATAAAACCTTTGCCGAAAAACACAACCTCACAACTTTACTCGGTTTTGAAGCACAATCGGGGAAATATGAATGGCTGTTTGCGTCACGAGACAACTTACCTACCAACGATTTGCAACAATTGACATTGGGAGATGCAGGGCAGCAACAAAACGACGGAGGAGCAGGTCATTGGGCATTGATGTCTTATTTTGGAAGGTTGAACTATGGCTTTGCAGACCGATATTTATTGACTGCAACAGTGAGAGTAGATGGGTCTTCTCGCTTTGGCCCAAACAATCGATATGGAACATTCCCTTCAGCTGCAATTGCTTGGCGAGCATCGAATGAGCCATTTTTGAAAGATATTGAAGCATTGGACAACTTGAAGATTCGTTTTGGTGTTGGTGAAGTTGGAAACCAAGAAATCGGATTTTACTCCTATAGTTCCAATTTGCGTTCAGTCAATGTTGCCATTGGTGATCAATTGATCACAGGATTTGCACCTGACAATATCGCCAATCCTGATGTAAAATGGGAGTCTTCTGTCCAATCCAATATCGGAATTGACCTCGGTTTGTTCAAAAACCGCATCGAATTTATTGCAGATTATTATATCAAAAAAGCTGATGGAATGCTGTTACCTGCTTTGCTACCAACTACGGCAGGTTCTTTGAATCCTCCTTTTGTCAACATTGGAGAAATCGAAAACAGAGGAATTGAATTATCTCTAAATACAACTAATCTGACAGGCAAACTTTCTTGGCGAAGCAGTATCAATTTCACCAAAAACAAAAACGAGGTAATCAGTCTCGGTTCTTCAGGAAATTTGGTGGGCTTGATTCAACGCATCCCTGTGACCCGCACTGTTGAAGGTATGCCTATCAGTCAATTTTATGGCTATGTGACAGACGGAATTTTTCAAACCCAACAAGAAGTCATCGACAATCCTTTCCAACAAGAAGGCACAAGAGCAGGTGACATCAAATTCAAGGATTTGAACAATGATGGTGTAATCAATGACGAAGATCAGACATTTTTGGGCAGTCCACATCCAGATTTCACTCTCAATCTCACCAATAATTTCAGTTACAAAGGTTTCGATCTCAATGTTTTCTTCCAAGGCGTTTTTGGAAACGAAATACTCAACTTGATTCGTCGAGATGTAGAAGGCATGGCAGGTTTATCTAACCAGTCAGTCGTGGTGATAGATCGCTTTACCAATGCCAATCCAAGCAGTACAGTACCTCGTGCAACTGGCTCTGATCCCAACTCCAACAGAAGGGTTTCTGACCGTTTTATTGAGGATGGTTCTTTTGTGCGTTTGAAAAACATCACAATTGCCTACAATGTACCAAGGGCGGTTGCACAAATTCTCAAATTGGAGAACCTCCGATTTTATGCAAGTGCTCAAAACCTCAAAACTTGGACGGATTATACTGGCTACGATCCCGAAATCGGTTCTTACAATCAAAACCCACTCATCAATGGCGTGGAAAATGGGCGATATCCGACTTCAAAATCCTTTACATTTGGTTTGAGAGCTGGACTGTAGGTAAACTCAAATGCAAAACTTGTTCTGCATTTTGATTGAACTAATCAACTATCGGTGAGCAAGTTAAAATACAAGAATGACTAATTTAATATTTTAGTTTGCCTAATACCCCAAAATATTAATACTTCAACACAAAAACCAAAAAATCAAAAGTAAAACATTAATACCCTAAAACACCAAAACTTTAAGACAAACAAAATATATAAAAAATGAAAAGATACCTTCTTCAAATAATCGCTCTATCGGTCACGCTGACCATGATTTCTTGTGAGGATTTCTTAGACAGAGAACCTTTAGACCAACTAACAACCGACAATTTCTACAAAACCGCTGCTGATGCTGACAAAGCATTGTTGGCGACCTATTCTCCCATGCAAGACCAAGAATGGAACAGCAAAGGATGGATGATTACCGAAATTCCTTCAGACAATACACAAGCAGGAGGAACAGACCCCGATTTTACCCCCATTGATAACTTCACCGTAGTAGCTGACAATCTACCCGTTGCGAACTACTGGTCTATACGATATAGGCAAATCACACTAGCGAATACAGTTATTACCAAAGTAAATGAAATGGACTTGACACAAGCCTCAAAAAATCCATTATTGGCTGAGGCCATGTTTTTGCGGGCAGTAGCTTACTTCGACTTGGTGCGGATATACGGTGGCGTACCCCTCATCACCGCCCCCCCAGTATTTGGAGCAGATTTGTTGTATCCCAGAGCCAAAGTTGCAGAAGTATATGCGCTCATCAGTGCCGACTTAGAATTTGCAGCCGAATATTTGCCAATAACTTGGGGAGGAATAAATTTAGGTAGAGCTACAAAAGGTGCTGCAAATGCTTATTTGGCAAAGGCTTATTTGACCAATCGAGAGTACATCAAAGCCCGTGATGCAGCCAAAAAAGTGATTGATTCGGGTGTATATGATTTGATGGAAAGTTATGCCGATAATTTTGAATTGGCAACAAGTGACAATAACAAAGAATCTATTTTTCAAATCCAGTTTACAGGTTGTGGGCCTTTTGGGACAGGCAATGCGCTGCAAGCCTTTTTTGCTCCGTGGGGAGAAGGAATCACCAAAGACCGTGATGGATGGGGTTCACAAATCCCGACCAGTCCCAGTTCCAACAATCCGAATACAACGATTGCAGATGCATTTGAAACAGGTGATTTAAGGAAACTGCCTTCTGTCATGACTCCAAATGCCTATTATCCAACTGTGAATCCTCAAGATGGGGGTTATACTTACCCTACAAGTGGTGCTTCGGCAAGTTCGGTCAACATCAAAAAATATGTGATTGGCAGTGGAGCAAATGTTTGCTTCATGAGTACGCCTCAAAATGCACATTTAATTCGCTACTCAGATGTATTGATTACTTATGCTGAAAGTATCATGGAAATTGAAGGAGGACTCAGTTCCAATCCCGTGGCTTTATCATCCTTCAATAAAGTACGAATCCGTGCGGGTTTAGAGCCTGTGAATCAAATAGACAGATCAATAGTATTGCATGAAAGAAGGGTAGAATTTGCTTTTGAAGGCCAGCGTTGGTTTGACTTATTGCGCTCAGGTAAAGCCATCGAAATCATGACCCTTCATGGCAAAAACCCCAATTTACACAATTTGTTATTCCCAATTCCTGCGGGCGAATTGGAGGTGAATAACAAGTTGGTACAAAATCCTGGATATTGAAGTACTTGTGGCTTTGCAAGATGACAGAATTGAAGGGGGTTCATACTGTAAATTGCAAAAAATTTCGCCGACTTTCAATTCTACTTTGTATGCGAATTTTCACAATCGTACTATTTCATAATCATCCCATTAAAAAAATGACCATGAAACGTTTTATAACTTATTGCTGTGTACTCATGATCACGCTGCTCGGTTCCTGTAAAAAAGAACAAGCCCCTCCAAACATAATAGGAGTTGATCCTGAATTTGGTCCAGCAGAAACACTTGTGACCTTTGAAGGAACAAACTTATCCAATCTCCAAACCCTTACCTTTAGTGGTCAAGAGGTGAACTTCAATTTGGCTTACAATTCGGACAATGCGCTTTTGTTTAGGATTCCTGCCAATGTGCCTATCGGTATCCATGAAGTTGCATTTACAACTCCAGGAGGAACAGCGACTACTCAGTTTCGAGTGACTCTAGAACCACCCGAAATATTCAACATTCAGCCGGAGTCTGCAGCCCCTGGAGAAGAAGTAACCATATATGGCGAAAATTTCTTTGACCCCGTTGAAGTGTATTTTTTTGATAGCATTAAAGCAGAAATCGTTGCTTTAACTCCCGATTCATTGAAGGTGATTGTTCCAGAAGGGATAAAAAAAGGCTTTATTGGTGTGTCAGCAAATGGCGGCTATGTATATTCTCCCGTCAATTTCTTTTCCATCAACAATATATGGGTCAATGACTTCGATGGAAATGGCATGAGAGCAGAAACCAATAAATGGATTTTTCAAGGTAGTGTCAATCAAAATGCGACCAATGCTGTGCAAAACTCCAACCCTCCCCCTATCAATGGCAACTTTCTCAAGCTGAGTGGACGGGATAATTTGGGTATCAGTTGGATTGGCGGAGCACAGACCTATTATGGTTTCCCTGGAGATAATTTTGAAACATTCGGTATTACCACTTCTCGGAACAATACCCTTTTGGAGTTGGACATCAACAGCAATGGTAAGAAAAACACACACATCATTCTCATATTGATAGAAAAAGACGGCTCTCCGAATGACTTTACTGAAGATATCCATGTAAATTGGGACGGATGGAAAAAGGTTTCCGTGCCACTCAATCGCTTCAATGATTTGAATGGCGTTATTGTAAATCCTGCAAAAGTCCGAGCCTTGAAGATACACCTCATTGACGAAGATGACTCCAATACCACATTGGAGGTAAATGTAGATAATATTCGATTTGTCGAAATATTATAGAGTCATTGACAGTGATTGTAGAAAGCTTTTGAACTATAAACTGACCAATATAAAATTCATTTTTTTTCTTAAAACTTTACTCTAATGAAAAGATTTTTTACACTGATTTTTACTTTCTTTTTATGCACACAATTAGGCTTTGGACAAGTCTACTTGGATGGGCTTGACAACAATGATGTTACCTTCTGGAATGGTGCAGGCTCCTATTCTTTCTCAGCAGCCAATGGTGAAATGACTGTTCAAGCAAGTAACACAGGACCATTTGATACCTTTGTGTATCAAACCAATGAAGAAGGATCTGCCAGAACTGTGGACATGACAGGCAACAATAAGGTTTTTGTTAGAGCCAAAGCCAGCAATGTTGGTGTACAATTAAGAATGGATGTACAGGATAAAGAGGGCTATGTGACCTCTTTGGCAGGAATTACCAAAACTCTTACTAGTACCTACCAAGTTTTGCAGTTTGATTTCACGAGTAATTACCAAGATGGCGGATTCGGAGGAACGCCGTGTTCTTCTGGCCCTTGTGTAGTAGATGGCAGCCAAATTGCTCAACTGTTGTTTTATACACAACCTGGTGCTGGTGGCTACAATGGTACGGTGGTAATTGACTATATTTCCTTTGGGCAGGAGCCTGCTGCTCCTGTGATGTCGGATGTGTTTCAAGATCATTTTGACAAAGAAAACTCATTGGATGGATTTTCTTTCTTGGGACAAGGTTACGATGCTTTTTTGACGGGAAATTCTGAGGTAGTCATTCGTGGAGATGGAAGTACTCCAGAATACGATCCATTTACTTATCTTTTCTTGAATCAAACTACGGGTGACACCATAGACATTGACGCAACAGCTGGTAATAATAAGATATTTGTGAAAGTAAAATCTACTGTTCCTAACACCTCTCTTCGGATTGATTTGCAAGACATTGATACTTACTTGACCACACAAGGTTCGATTACTAAAATTGTAGGTACAGAATATGAAGTGTTGGAATTTGACTATACAGGTTCTTACGCAGACTTAGGCTACGGAGGCTCTCCCTGTACCGAAAATACGGCTCCTTGTCCAGTAAATGGAGAAAGAATTGCAGACATGGTCATGTTCATTAATCCAGGTGCAGGAGAATTTTTAGGCGAATTGACGATTGATTACATCTCTTTTGGGATTTCACTTGAGCCTGCTGGTTCTGGGCCTGAATTGTTATATAGCGATCACTTCAACAATGAAATGGTTGAATGGAGTGGCGATGTAGGTGGTTTTACTTTGGAGGAAACGGGTAGTGAGTGGATTATAACTGGTGATGGCACTGCTCCTGAATACACCTCAGTTACCTATATTTTGCATGACAAAGAAATAAATAGCGATATTCATTTAGACTTGTCACCTGCCAAAAACAAGATTTTTGTGAGGGCAAAAACGGACGGGGCATCCGTTCCTTTAAGATTGGATATATTGGATACTTTGGGTTATATCACCTCTCAAACGTCTTTGACCAAAATCATCAATGGCAATTATGCGACCTACGAATATGATTTTACAGGCGGCTTTTTTGATGGGGGTTATGGTGGAAGTCCTTGCGAAGTAGGACCTTGTGCCGTAGATCCTACCATTATTCGTCAATTGTTGTTGTATATAGACCCTGTTCAAGGTGGTTTTGCAGGTAAAGTATATATTGACTTTGTTTCGATTGGGCAACCTTTGGGTGATGACAATGGTCCTTTGGGTTTGGCAGAATATGCAGATCAAATGGACGAAAATACGTCTTTATTTGTCAACGAAACAGGAGGATTGACTTCCTCTTTTGCAGGAGATATATGGACTATTTCAGGCGATGGAACTGCGGGTGCTTATTCTCCTATGGTCTATAATACCCACAATGAATTGGGCGAATTGGTGATGGTCAATGCTGTTGCCAATGACAATAAACTCTTCATCAAAGCCAAATCAAGTGTAGAGGGTACAGAATTAAGAGTGGACGTACAGGACAATATGACTTTTGTAGGAAACTTGAATGCTGTTGCCAAAAACTTAACGACCGAATATGTGGTCTATGAATATGATTACAGCAATTCGTATTTAGACGGTGGTTATGGGGGTTCTCCCTGCACTTCAGATACTGCTCCTTGTGATGTAGATGGCGAAAGAATTAACACTCTTCAATTCTTCCTTAACGCAGCAGATGGCGGCTTCAATGGTACAGTGGATATTGAATGGATTTCTTTTGGTCGTTCTTTGGATGTAGTAGTCGAACCCACGGGGATTCTGAATTACAACGATGAAATGGACGACAATACCCTAAATTCGGTTTCTGATATGTCTGGTTTAGTGTCTTCTTTTGCAGCAGATGAATGGACAATTACAGGCGATGGCACTGCGGGTGCTTATTCTCCTGTGGTGTATTCTTTGCACAATGAAGCTGGTGAAGATGTGATTGCAGATGTTGTAGGTAGTGATGACAAACTATATATCAGAGCAAAATCAAGTGTCGAGGGTACACAATTGAGAATTGATGTGCAAGACAACAAAATGTTCGTAGGGAACTTCAATGCTGTTGCCAAAAACTTGACTACTGAATATTCTGTGTATGAATTTGATTACAGCAATTCTTATTTAGATGGCGGATATGGTGGTTCGGACTGTACTTCAGATACTGCTCCTTGTCCTGTGGACGGTGAGAGAATTGCAACCTTGCAATTGTTCTTCAATGCAGCAGACGGTGGCTTCAATGGTACAGCATCGATTGACTGGATTTCTTTTGGTCAGCCCATCGTTGGCATTCAAGATTACACCCGTTTGAACAGCATCATCGCTTATCCAAATCCTGCTGCGAATGAACTACATTTGGAATATGAAACACTTCTATCTGGTCATGTTGATTTGATAATCTACAATGCAATTGGTCAAATCGCTTCTACTAAAGATTTGGGTTCACATCAGATAGGTAAGGATTTAGAAACAATTGATTTATCTGACCTTTCTCAGGGTATGTATTATCTTGTTGTGAAAATGGATGGAGTCAATTCAGGGAATTTGAAATTTATTAAGCAATAGTAATATTACATCCCATCAATAAGGAGTGATTTATTGGTTTTCGATAAATCACTCCTTATTGATGGTTATTGATGAAAAACAGGGAAGTATTATTCGATAAACTCAGCTTCCTCGATGGAAGTATTTTATTTGAAGTTCTGGCTTTAACATTACGAATAAAAAACAAAAATTAACTCCAACATGAAATACATTTTCTTTCTCTTTAGTTGCACGTTTTGCTTCTTTCAAGCAAATGCACAAGACACATACCACAATTACTTACTCACTTATTTGCAAAACGACTACAATGTGTCATCGAGTGGTGAATGGGTATTTTTTGACAACGAAACAGCAATAATAAACGATGCAGATAGCTATGGTGCTGCAAGTTCAACGCTAAATGTGCTGGATCAACCCTTCTCCAAAAAAGTGCGCTTTCAGATTGGACAAGCAGGAGCAAATCCGTGGGATGCAGGTTGGAATTTGAGGAGCAATATAGCTGTCCAATCTGGAGATGTGGTATTGGCAGTGTTCTATTTGCGTTCTGAAAATGGCAGTGGAGAGGCCAACTTTTTTGTGGAAAATGCGACCAACTATACCAAAGAAATGTACTTGAGCTTACCTGTTGGAACTGACTGGAGGAGGTATTTGATTCCATTTGCAGCCGTACAAAGTTATGCTACCAGTGGTTTGACATGGGGTTTTCATTTGGCTATGCAATCTCAAACAATTGAAATAGCAGGCTTTACGGCCATTAACTTCAAAAGAACACTGACAGTGGAAGATTTGCCAAATGAAACGAACAACCAATTTTACGAAGGGTATGAAGAAGATGCTCCGTGGAGAACAGTCGCTGCACAGCGCATCGAACAATTGCGAAAAGCAAACATTAACCTAACCATTACCAATACCAATGGACAGGCAGTTGAAAATGTGCCTGTTCAGGTGAAAATGTTGCAGCACGAATTTAATTTTGGTTCAGCCATTACTGCCAATAAAATTGCAGGAAACAATGCCCAAAACGTTATTTATGAAAACAAATTAATTAACCTCGATGGCAAAGGGCATGGCTTCAATACCGTTGTATTTGAAAACGATTTGAAATGGCCTGCATGGGAAGACGAATGGTTTGTGAACAAAACGGAATTGGTCAATGCTGTTCAATGGCTGAGAAATAAAAGTATAAATATCAGAGGTCACAACCTTGTCTGGCCTGGGAACGACAACTATCCTTCAGATCTTAACAGTCACCTCAACGACCTACCTTATATTCAAAACCGCATCAATAACCACATCGAAACCGTCCTGACCTATCCAGGTATTGCAGGTGAAATTGACGAATGGGATGTATTGAATGAGATTGTCACGAATACGACTTTGGCGGAGAGATTCAGAGGCTCGGAAGGTTATCCAACTGGACGGGAATTGTATGTAGATATTTTCAACAAAGCCAGAGAAATGGATACCAATACAGGCTTGTGGCTGAATGATTACATCACAATTTCACAAAATCAAAGTGCAGGTTCTCCTCAATACGATCAACTCAAACAATATGTACAGGAACTTGTGGATGCAGGTGTTGATATTGAAGGCATTGGTTTTCAAGCACACATTGGAGGTGCGCCAACAGGAATTTCTGACGTATTAGCCACATTAGATGATTTTTACAATACTTTTGGACTCAAAGCCAAAATCACCGAATTTGACATGCCTTCTTTCGTTTCAGAAGAATTGGGGGCAACTTATTTGCGAGATTTTATGACCGCCATCTTTGGACATCCAAGTGTAGATGGCTTCCTATTTTGGAACTTTTGGGACGGAGCGACTTGGCTAAATGGAGGTACAAATTTGTACCGAATGGATTGGTCTCCAACTCCTTCAAGAGATACTTTTGTTGATTTGCTCTTCAATGAATGGTGGACAGACGAACAAGTGATTTCTTCCAGTGAAGGTTTGGCAAATTCAAGGATTTTCAAAGGTTTGTACGAAATTTCGTATATCTGCAACGGTGAAACGGTGCGAGATACAGTCCAAATCACCGATACGTTCAACTATACTATCTCCTGCGACAACCTTACTACCAACACCAAAGATTTCCAACAACAAAAAATCAATGTATATCCGAATCCCTCACACGGTTCTATCCACATCGAATTGCCCTCTAATACAGACACAACGCTTCGTTTGTTTGATTTGAGTGGCAAAAAAGTATTGGAAACAAGAGGCAATTCAGATTATTTCACTTTGGAGACAAATGATTTGAAGGGCATCTATTTTTTGGAAATGACGAATGGAGAAGCAGTATTTGTAGAGAAGATAATGATTGAGTAATACATTTTGTAGTTTTTACCGTATTTCCTACATTAAAGAATAGACATCGGAAGTCCTTGAGACTTCCGATGTCTTCTCACAGAACCTATTACAGCTAAAAGCAAGAAAGTGGCAACTTCATCAAGGTTGCATCCCTATCGTTGAATTCATTCGAGCTGTGTTTTTAAATGTTAAGAAGCCTGTTCAAGTGTCCACACTTGAACGGGCGAAAATCCTTTTGACCTTTCGGTACGAATAGTTCCCATCTATTTGCTTTTTGTTGTGGTAGAGAACCATTCTTTCTTTGCGATAGAGATTTCAAGAGAATACAACAAAGTGGATTTGAGTCAAGTGCCAAGCGGAGTTTATTTGGCGAGAATCATGGATTTTATGCAGAGAAGACAGGCACTTCGGGTTTTATCCATAAAATAGGTGTTTTTCAAAACAATTGATTTGTAGTAGATTAAGATTCTAAGTAGAATTCCAAACACCATTTCAGTTCGCTCCCAAATCCTCCAACAACCGCCTTTTTGCCTTCTCAAAAAAATCATTGTTCAACACCCAAAAACCCAGTGTTGCACCTCCATTTTGAATCGTTATCTCCACAGGTTGACTCACCACAATCCAGGGATTGGCATATACTACATTAGAGATAACTTGCTGTAAATCACTTGCATTTTCTGATAAATCTTCTATCTTTAAAGTTTTAAACACTGTCTTAGGCTTGTTTTTCTGAGCAATTTTCACCTCTTTATTCACCAGGCGGTAAGGACTTAGAATCTCCTCTCCCTCCGCAGTCACCATCTTCAAAGTGCTATTGCCAAAATGCGTGACCCGGCCACTGTAACCATTGAATGTTATCGAATCTCCCAACTGAAAATGCCCACCAAACCTCAGCACAATTCCTGCAAAAAAGTTTCTCCAAAAATCAAAAAACACTACCAAAATCAAAAACAGCCATACACTTGTCACCAATAAACTTGTTTTCAAACAGTAGTAAATCACCACTTCAAAAAATCCTCCCCATACCAATAGCTCCACCCTATCCAGTTTCTTTTGGGCTGCGTCATCCCGTTTCAATAAAGTAGGAAGCATCAACTTTTTATAAAGGTTGAAAGCTAAAAAAATCAGTATTCCTATCACTACAATCAGCATCAGCATCGACAAGGGAATTTCTTTGATAAAGTCCATATAGGTTTTACTTTTTATTCTTTGTTATTTTTTTTGAAAAACATGTGCACTATAAATCAAATAAATGGCAGATTACTTTTAATCTAACTACCTCATTTAACCATTCAACCATTCAACCATTCAACCATTTAACCATTCAACCATTCAACCATTTAACCATTCAACCATTTAACCATTCAACCATTCAACCATTCAGCCATTTAACCATTCAACCATTTAACCATTCAACCATTTAACCATTTAACCATTCAACCATTCAACCATTCAACCATTCAACCATTCAACCATTCAACCATTCAACCATTCAACCATTCAACCATTCAACCATTCAACCATTTAACCATTCAACCATTCAACCATTCAACCATTCAACCATTCAACCATTCAACCATTCAACCATTCAACCATTCAACCATTTAACCATTTAACCATTCAACCATTCAACCATTCAACCATTTAACCATTCAACCATTTAACCATTTAACCATTCAACCATTCAACCATTCAACCATTCAACCATTCAACCATTCACTGCCCTAAATCAAAACCCCTTCCTCTATCAGCCAATTCTCCACATTTGGCTTCACCGCTCGATAAATGACATAAGTATTCAAGCCAATTTTTTCCAATATTTTGGCTTTCAGCATCTCCTGCATCACTTCATGAATCCGTGTAGTCTCCTCACCAAACATTGCAGCAATACGCTCTTTGGTGAGATGATGGTTAAGGATGAATTGATACAATAACCATTTCCAGTGTTCATCTTTGATTTTGAGACTTTGCAAAGCGGACACATCTTCCACATATACCTTGTTATCAGAATATTCACGAATATTTCGCAGCCATATTTGCAGACTTAGACCAATATTTCCTTCACTTTCGGCATACATTCTATTCATCAATCGGTTGAAGTGGTTTCCTTCAATGTTGTTCTCCTCATTTTTATACACGATGTGCGTACCAGCCAACCGATGCCTTTCCAAAATAATATTTTTCATGGCTTCCTTGTTGATAGGCGACAAAACAATGGTGTTCGTAACCACCCTTTGAAGCGATCTTTGATTTCTCACCGCCTCCATAGCATATAGATTGATGTTCAAAATTTAGACTTTGGACGGAAATTGTTTGAAAAAAAATAGGCAAAACTATTGCTATAGTATATTATGTGAAAAACATAGCTATTACAAAAGAGTTTTGCCATGATATTTTAAATTCAGACATAAAGCACGCCAAGGCTTTAGTGAATGTACTTATGGCATTGGGCAGTGAAGTAAATGCCCCTAATCCCACATCCCTAAGTTTGAGTCCATTTTTTCAATATCATTACTCGATACTTGGAAAAGTAATGAAAGATTTTGGCGAAGAACTTAACGGTGCAGACAAGTTAGCGTTAAAATCAGATTTGCGGCAATTATTTTTCAAAAAAATGCCCTATCAATCGGAGTACAAACTCTCTACTGATTTTACAACAATACGCAAACCCGAATCACGGACATTGGCAGAACGAGGATTTGTCAATATCCCAAATGTACGCATTTATGGTAATAAACCTATAGACATTGGATATTATATTTCATGTCTTAATCTACATCTTTATGATGAAAAACATCCTGCTGCTTGGAGCGTTCCTTTGGATAATCTACGAGTAGATTTACAATCCGATAAAATAAGTGTTGTCGTTCAGCAACTGTGTAATGTCTTAGAAGATGAGAATCTACCTTTTGCCGAAAGTACAAAAGTTACGAACACTTCTGATTCGAGTTATACGGTTCCAGAATTTATTAGTCCATTGATTGAGAAGTTCGATAATCTGCTTTTAATCAGTAGAGTGCGCTATGGAATGAAAGTGTATAAACCTTACTGTGGTGAACAAAAAAAGGGCGGACGCAAGAAAACTTATGAAGATGAGCCTTATTATTTACAAACCGAGCGTGTGCGTAAGTTTAAGCATCGCAAAACCAAGCAATATTTTAGTAAAGCCCAACGCCCCATTTTTGATTTAGCTACTGATGATGAAGTAGAATATGAAACCACTTTAGCAAAAGGACGCAAAATCCTCGTTCAAATTTATCGTTGGAATGATGTGCTTTTGCGTGGTAAAAATAGCTATAAAATGGAGGATAAGCCATTTGATTTGGCGTGTATTCGATTCATAGACAAAGAAACGGGAGCTTGTTTATTCAAGCGAGATATGTTTGTGGGTGTATGGGGCAAAAATCGCAGAACGCACACCACACTCGAAATTCAAACGGACTACAAACATCGCTATGATATTGAGGTTCATAATCGTTTCAGTAAACAGCAATTCTTAGCCGACAAATACCAAACATCTAATGTAGAGGCTTTGGATGCTTGGTTATGGACAGTACAGCTGACTTATTGGCTTTTGTACTTTGCATCCACAGAAACCGAAGTTTGTGTCAATCCATGGGAAGAATATCTGCCTGAAGTAAAAAGAGCTCAACAGAACAAACAGAGAAAGTCAGTTGCAATGACCCGAAAAGGAGCAAAAAGACTTTTTTCTACTTTTGATATTCGACCCTTCAAACCTCAAGAGTCTAAAAATGGAAAGGGGCGTAAGAAAGGAACCGTCTTAAAGCAGAAACCGAAGCAGAAACCAAAGAAAAAACTCAAAAATGAACAAAATTACAAGCAAAATATTGAACAAATCAAGTGATAATATAAGAAAATATTATTATGTTTTTAGCTCAACCGAAGGTTGAATGGGATTCTTTTGTCCAAAGTCTAATCAAAATAAAGTGGTGTTTTTTGCTAAACTGATCGATCAATCCTATCAAAATTGTCAAAGCATCTTCTTCTAAAAACCTATTCCACCACACTTCAATATCACTAAAAACCAAGGTAGATTTGGCAGGTAATTTCGCCAAACATTGTTCCAGACTACCCGTCTGATTGGTAGCTGCACAGATAGATTCTTGAAGTTCTTTCACAGTCCCCTGTTTGCCGTGGGCGGGGATTCTAAAGACGTTTTTAGAGAGTCTTTCGCTCGCCAAATATTCCGAAAAGTGAGATTTTCCCACCAAACTTTTACCCACAATCAGCACGACACTATTTCTACCCTCCATATTTGCATTTTTGTATTGCGTCAATTCCCTTTCTCTGCCGAGGTAATTTTGCTGCACGGGTAGTTGTTTACCTTGAAACAACTGCTTGTAATAGAAAGGCAGCGAAGCTGCAACAACTGCTTTTGGATACATGGCATTCACAAAAATCAAACCTTGTTCTACATTGTTTTTGAGTTGGTATTTGAACTCAAACAAAGAGACATCAGATTCGTATTTCTTGGCGGTCAATGCCTTGTTCAGAGTCGTATAAATGCCATTAATTTGGGAGTTGACCCTATTTTTGATGCGAGCAATCCCCTTTTCTCGTTTTGACACATTGATAAATCGGTTCCAATTGTCCGCATTTTCGACCAAAAATCGGCTATCAAGCTCCATCTGCAAATCATACAATATAGCCCGAATGTCCTCTTCAAACCTTATTTTGGCGATTTTGAAAAGCTCGTTTTCATGCTCAAATTTTTGCCTCACCGTTTGCAGCAACTCCTTAATTTCCTGTTGTTTTTTTGACTCCCTCAGCGAATACTTCAACAGGTTCACGCTATTGATCTGATTGTAATAAATATTTGAAGCTTCCGCCAAATAATGTTCAATGTGATTGTAAATAGGCCCATTCAGTTTGGTTTCCAAAATAAAATCTACAATTTTGGACAAATCCAGATTTGTTGGCAAAATGCCCTCCATCTGCAGGTCTTCAAAATCTTCAACCAATGTTTTGCTCATCAAAACTGCATCATAATCTACCATTGAAGGTACATCCTCCATTTGTTTTACAATCAAATTAATTAAGCGGTCAATCCCAATAAACTGGTTTTCATGCACATCAAAGTCTTCGATTGATTGGGTTTTCAATCCACCATCAAATTCTTCAATCACCTTTTGCATTGTAGTCACATGCCCCGAAAACTGCTCTTCAATAGGACGGTTCACTTCCTGATCCAAGGTTTTTAGCATATCACAAATCCCCTCATTGATCAACAGATTAACTTGTGCAAGTTCTAAATTCGTTTCCAGAGAAGTATGGAGAACGTTTTGATTGTTGCTCCAATTTGAAGGGAAAAAAGCAATGTTTTCGGTAAATCTATGGACGTTTCTTTTGTTGGTTTGCAGCTTTATAGCCTTCAATTTTGCAGCCGTATCAGGGTCTTGACTGATGGTGATGATCTCGTTTGAAAAGTTTCTAAACAAAGACAAGCCTTCAAATTCCATTTGCATTTTTAGGTCTTGGAAAAAAGACATTTGTTGGACCAACAACTCTGTCAATTCAGCTACAATCAAAGGCATTTCGGGCTTCAATATGGCCGTATGCCCAGTGAATCCATCAATTTCAAATAAGTGATAGGTCTTTGAAATGATGTCACCTATGGTTTTGGATAGATTTTCAAAACAGTCGTTTCCAAAGGTCAAATAGAGGCGGTTGAAGGCAGGAGTCAATCGGGCAGATTGAAGCATTGCAGCAATTTTCCGCAACTTTATAGTTTGCGTTTTACCTGATTTTGTGACCTTTATTTTCTTAGGCACGGTGTCAAATATTTGCTCTATTTCAAGCCCAAACTCCCTGTTACTTTCCGAAAACAATTCACTCAGTATCGGAATTTCCCTTTGACGTATTTGCTTCAATTTCAGTTGAAGCTTATCCAACATCTGCGAAAACTCTTGGTATTCCTCCTTATCCGTTTCGGCTTCATTCCCCATGCCTTTTATTTCGGTCAAGGTCAGATGGTACAGTTCCAAATATTTTTCTTGAATAGGCGAAAACACCTCTTCTACAAAATCCGAAAATTGCTTGTCCAAAGCAAATTGTAGTTCACTGACCGCTGTTGCCAAAGCAACATCTTCTACTGCCAATACATCGGGAAGAACTTGATTTTTAGCACCTTGACTATTGGAAGTCACTGCAACGGTATTGGGTGTCAAGACCTGAACTTCACCAAATTGGGTAGAAGCCTTCACCAGCAAAGTCGTGCCTATCGTGCCAACCAAATCATTCGTTCTGCTCACAAAATTTTGTGCCTCCTCCAATTTGACGGCAGGAATACCAACCAATATTAAATCTGTTTCGGAAGAATAAACCTTCATCAATTCGTATAAGGGGCGTTTGTCCACCGCATTTCCAATCACCTTGACAGAAGCAACAATCCTGCGTTCTTCCAAGATTTTTTTGATTTTCTTCTCTATTACCTTCTTGTTGCTATTCGTATCTTCAACGAGCAGTACCCTAATTTGGGCATTGCGCCATAGATTTGAAGCCAATAAAAACTTGGAAATGTTCAACATCAATTCGGCATTATTCCCAAAACCCCTCCACCACAGGTCAATTTGTTGGTATTTTCTGAACCCAAAACGCCAATCATAATCAAGGTACAACACATTGTAATCCAAGTCTATCAACTTTTGGGTCATTTGGGCAAACCAAATGGGATCAGCCGTATTTTTCGCCCAACCCATGAGAATAGTATTGGGTTCAATACCCGAAAAACCAAAAGTAGAAGCAATGGTTTCGATGCCTTTGAAGATGTTTTTGACTTCAATTCGCCTCCCAAAAACACCGTATTGTTTGAGCAACTCGTCCGTTACACTTTGCTGGTGTTTGGGAAATAAAAGTGCGGCTTCTTGATTTTCATGTAGGTCAAAATTGGTCACAATTCCACGATTACCCACCAATTCTTTGCTGAATTCGAGCAGGTGTGAACGTTGATTGGTGCCGCCACTAAAGAGCAAAACATTGGGTTTCCAATTTCTTTTGTGGTCTTGTTTTTCATCCATTCGGCGCAGCCCTGTTTTGACCACAGACGACCATACACTTTGCCAAACATCGCCCGAACCCAAAGCCAATTGTTTTTTAGCCAGCCAGAAATAGATTCCCCCAATCACGATAAATGCCACCACCATCGCAATCATATCCAAGCGAAACATGACAACAAAGGTGGCAATGAATCCTATCAATCCCACCCATTTTTTGACTCTAAATGTGGGATTAAAATCAGAGCTTGCCCAACTCTCCAAGTAAAACGAAAGATTGATAAACCCATAAGCTGCAAGGTAAAACATCGAACATACCCTTGCAATCGTATCCAATTCTCCAATCAAAATACCTGCTTCTGCAATGAGTACAGTAAGCAATAAGGCATTCCGAGGATCATTCCCTTTCCCTACGCCTGTGGCAAAAAAATTGGGAGTGATTTTGTCCACCGACATGGCCTGCAATATTCTGGGCGCACCCAAAATACCGCCAAGCGCAGAAGACAATGTTGCTCCCCAAATCCCTGCAACGACTGCTGGCGCAAATAGTGCCAATTTGAGCATGATGTTGTTGTCACTTCTTAACAACCCGCCATCAATGGTATAAAAGAGGAACACCGCCAACGCAATATACACTACAAAACCAACACCAATCGCCCATAAGGTACCCAGTGGAATGGATTTTTTGGGATCTTTTAAGTCCCCCGACATGGCGATTCCTGCCGTAAAACCAGTAACCGCAGGGAAAAATACTGCAAAAATGACTTCCATCGAAAGGCCTTCGGAAGGTGGTAAAAAAGCCAGTGTTTCGGGAACTTGAGGAGAGACTCCAAAAAATATCGACACCAAGGAACACACTATCGCTGCCATGATAAAAAACTGTGCTTTCAGAGCCAAAGAGGTGCTAATAAGTGCCAAAATCGCCAAAGAGAGCAAGGCCAATGAACCACCCATTCTAAGTCCATTGATACTCGCATCCAATCCAAAATAGGGGTTGAAACTTTCTGCAAAACCAATGAGATAGAGCGCAATACTCATGGCTGTGCCTACAAAGAGCGTCACACCGATTGCTCCTCCAATGGGCAACCCGAGGCTTCTGGAGAGTACATAATAAACTCCTCCTGCACCTACTTTTTTGTCGGTGGCAATTGAGGAAATACTGAGTCCTGTGGTTATCGAGATAACATGGGCAATGACGATGATGGCAATAGTACCAATCAACCCTGCATTACCAACTACCCAACCCAAACGCATGTACATGATTACGCCTAAGATGGTCAGTAAGGAGGGAGTAAACACTCCAGCAAAAGCCCCGAATTTTTTTTGGTTTGCCATTCAATAATTTTTTGAGCCTAAAATTAGTCTTTTGTTTGTGAATAGAGACCTCTAATTTGGAGTGCTTGTTTGGAGGGGAGCAAAGATACGATTAAAATTGAAGGGGAAATTTTGCATTTATGAGAGCTTGCGACTATCTATAATTTGTCATGTATTTAGATATTTTTTATTAATTCCTTACCTTCGCCATTGTTTCGCCTTCTTTATTGAAGGAAAAGCAAACTTATTGAAGAGCAAACTACCACAAATAGGTCATTTTATTTTAACTTATATTTATTCCTATGAGTATTATTACGGATATTACAGCAAGGCAGATTCTCGATTCAAGGGGAAATCCAACTGTCGAAGTAGAAGTACAAACAGAAAACGGTGCGATTGGACGTGCAGCAGTGCCTTCAGGAGCTTCAACAGGCAAACACGAAGCAGTTGAACTTCGGGATGGTGTGAGTGATTATTATATGGGCAAAAGTGTATTGAATGCCGTAGAAAATGTGATGACTACTATTTTCAATGAGTTAGAAGGAGTCAGCGTTTTCGAGCAAGCGGCAATTGATTATCTGATGATTGAACTGGATGGCACACCTAACAAAAGCAACTTGGGTGCAAATGCTATTTTGGGTGTTTCACTTGCAGTAGCGCAGGCTGCTGCTGCTGAAATGGAGCAACCTTTGTTCAAATACCTCGGTGGTGTGAATGCCCATACCCTTCCTATTCCGATGATGAACATCATCAACGGTGGTTCTCATGCCGACAATAGCGTGGACTTTCAAGAGTTTATGATTGTTCCTGTTGGTGCAGAGCGTTTTTCGGATGCTTTGAGAATGGGTGCGGAAATATTTCACAACCTCAAAAAAGTATTGCAGAAAAAAGGGTTTTCTACCAATGTTGGAGACGAAGGTGGATTTGCACCAAATTTGGGTTCTAATGAGGAGGCAATTCAGGTGATTTTGCAGGCCATCGAAAAAGCCAATTACCGACCAGGTGAGGATGTGATGTTGGCCATGGATGTAGCTTCTTCTGAGTTTTACTTGGGTGAGGAAGGTTTGTATCATTTCCACAAATCAAGTGGTGACAAACTGACTTCCAGCGAGATGGCTCAATTTTATGTAGATTTGGCTAAAAAATATCCCATTATTTCGATTGAAGACGGTATGGACGAGGACGATTGGGATGGCTGGAAAACTTTGACCAACTTGATTGGTGATAGCGTTCAATTGGTGGGTGATGATTTGTTTGTGACCAATGTCAACCGCCTTCAAACGGGTATTGACCAAGAGATTGCCAATGCTATTTTAATCAAAGTGAACCAAATTGGCTCTTTGACCGAAACCATCAACTGTGTGCAATTGGCGGGAAGAAATGGCTACAATAGCGTGATGAGTCACCGTTCGGGTGAAACCGAAGATGTGACGATTGCAGATTTGGCAGTGGCTTTGAATACAGGGCAAATCAAAACGGGTTCACTTTCTCGTTCTGATAGAATCGCTAAATACAATCAGTTGTTGCGTATTGAAGAACAATTGGGTGACTGGGCGTACTATCCTGGAAAGGAGTATAAATTTGTGCGTTAATTAGTTGCAATAAACTCGCCAACGTTTCTCAAACTTGGCAAATTTTTCAATTCCTAAAAAGGTGTTATTCTCCAAAAAAATTAAGAGAATGACACCTTTTATATTTTTCGTATTATCTTTACAATAAAGAGATTATATGAATGATATAAAAAATAAAACTAATCAAGTGGTTATGATACTATTTGCAAGTTTTTTCCGAAATAACAATACAAATAAAAGGAATCCTCCTATTTTTGTAGCTTTTATATTTTAATCCTTCACTATAAAACCTCCTGTAATGAAAAAACATTTTTATTCTGTATGCGTTTTTGTAATTTTTATTTTGTCTTCCGCTTCGTTCAATTCACTAATAGCCCAAGCTTCTTACACCAAAAAAGTAAATGTCATCGTGACCGACGAAATGAACGGCATTTCTACGGTCATTGACACTCTTCTATCAAGTCAATCTGCTGCCCAACAATTTTTAAGATTGAGAGGCTATGACGATGCGGGTATCAACCGTGCGGCAAGTGCGAGCAAAGGACAGCGAAAAATCAGTGTTCGTACCAAAGAAATTTTGGAGTCTGAGTATTACAATGTCGAAACAGGGGAAATCAACTTGGATAAATACTTCAAAATTCCTGCGGGAGCTACGGTCAAAGAAGTGGACGGGGTGAGAGAAATTGAGTGGGTCGAAACGGATGGAAAAGGGAATATGACTTTGCGTTCGGCTACGGTGAACATTGCAGAAAGCAAACGGCTTCCTCAAAATACGACAACCTATGAAGTAGAAGTTCCTGACCAACAAATAAACTCAAGCTCACCTACCCCTGAAAGTTTTGAATATCTGGAAGATATGAGCAATGTAGAAGAAAATCGCTCTATCAAAGCCTATCCAAAATTCACTGTCACGGTAGCAACTACTGATATTTTTGACCTCAATACGCTGGATGAAAAAGCAGCTTGGCTGCAAATGGCAAGTGGCTTGAATGTAGAAAATTTTATGGTGACACCTGACTACCATAAGGGAGAATTTTTATTTGCATTTGACTTGGCAGAAGTTGCAGAAGATACCAAACTGGAAATTTTTGACATCGTTGGTTTTCCTGTTTACACCGAAGATTTGTCGAATCTTTCGGGCTCTTATTCCAAATTTCTACCCGACTTTAATCTTTACAAACGGGGTACTTATTTGGTGATGATTAGCCAAAAAAGTACCAGTCAAAAGTTTACGCAGAAGGTGATTATTGAGTAAGTTAAGACACGAGACGTAATAAACTTAAAAACAAAAAAGCGACTCTATTCGGAGTCGCTTTTTTGTTTGGGGTTCTTTGAAGATTTTTGTGGAATCGGTAAAGACTTCGGCAGTTTCGTAAAAAATTAATCTTCAACAAAATACCTTGGTATTCCTTTCAAAGGATAAACTACCGAAGTCATATTTAACAGATTTTGTCAAAGAATCTTTTGTTTTTATCACCAAGGTCTTTCCATCTCGATTTTGCACATACAACCCCAATCATCGCAAACTTCATTTACACAGGTCAAGGGCCTTCTACTCGCTGTATTATCACCCAAGGTATATTCAATCACATCCGAAGACAATTTAACCACTTTGGCATCTCCTACCTGTAAGCCTTTTTGGTTCGTTGTTTGAGGATTTACCAGTTCAAAAACGGTCATTTGTCTATCAGCAAATGGCATTTTCCTCAAAGCACCATAGGCTCTACTTGAAGGATTCGAAGAATCATTGTCCGCTAATGTACCCAAAACGCCAACAGCAGTATTTTGAGGATCAGCAGCATTTGTTTTTACATAGCGCATAAGTCCCACTTCAATTTCATTGGGTAAATTGCCATTATCTTCTACCACAATTTGTATGCTGTACTTTGCGCCTTTTTCGGGCAGTACTTCAACAATTCTGCCCACCGCTTTGATGATTTTGACGGATTGTACATCATCACTGCTGCTATTTACATTAGCTGCAAGGATGGATTCACTTTGAAAAACAAATAATATGCTTAAACAAACTAAAAAAACAAAGAATTTTTGAAAAATTTTCATTTCTTGAAGGTTTTAAATGGTAATAAAAAATTGAGTGAAAAGGTTATTTATTGTCTTTTTAACACCCACAAAGATAAGGCAACCCAAAACCTTCAACGAACCAAAAACTTTCGTTTATTAATACTCAAATCACCTCAATACTTCAATAAACAGATGCTAACCAATGCGATAAATGAACTTCAGTTTGAATTTCAAAAGGAATTGTAGTCATTTTCGATTCAAATTTCCGATGTTCTTTCCTATTTCCCTTTTTTAATGAGAAATTTGCACGCTTGATAGTGACTGAAAAATGGTTGTTTTGCAGTCATCATCAAGCGTATTTTTTTCTTATTAAAAAATAAACACAAGATGAAGTCAATACATCTTTTAGGAATTCTGATTCTATCAATTTGTTTTTTAACTGCTTGTGGCAATAAAAATGGACAAACTCCTTCTGCCGACATGGGGAAAGATTCTCTCAGTATGGTGAAGGAGATTGCATTGAGAAATGAGGTCAGCAGCCGAGCATTGAAGGACAGAATTGCAGATTTTAAGCTACTTTGCAGTATTCAAAAAAAGGGAAAATACAACATACATATCCTCAATGGAGATGGAACAAATTTGCAGCAAATAACCGACGACAAAGGCAATGACTTGCTGCCCAAATGGTTGCCCGATGCTACGGGTTTTGTTTTTGAATCTGACCGCAATGGAAAACCGCATACCTACTTTTTTTCGCTTGAAGATTCGCTCTACAAGCAGGTCAGTCGCTTTGACTTCAAAGAGCGTTCACCCAGTGCTTCAAAAGATAATGAAATCTTATTTACCAGCGACAAGGATAAGGCACAACACATTTACAGAATGGATAGAAATGGGGACAATCTGCAAAAACTTACGGCTACGACCTACAATGATGCCTATCCTGTTTGGTCGCCCGATGCCCTTTCATTTGCTTTCCATTCTTTTAGACACGACAACCAATCCGAAATTTTTGTGGCAGATAGAAGTGGCAGCAACTTAGTACGCATTACCGACAACAATGCACTTGATTTCACACCCGATTGGTCGCCTGATGGCAAAGAATTGGTATTTGTGTCCAACAGAACAGGCAATTATGATATTTTTAGAGTAAAAGCAAATGGAGAAGGAGAACCTGTCAACATCACCAATACACCCGATATCAATGAAATGATGCCTACTTGGTCCCCTGATGGCGCATACATTGCTTATGTAGCATCTACGCTCAACGAGAGTCATGTGTATGTCATGACTGCTGACGGTGCGGTTTCGGCAAGGATTACCCCCAACAATATGGTAGCTACTATGCCCAATTGGAGACCGCCTACCGAAATGGAAAAAGCTATGGACGCAGACAAACCTTCTACAACACAAAAAGTGGAGGTGCGAATTGGTGATTGATAATCACTCGAACAGTGTCTAACTTACGCCTTATTTCCCCTTGAGAGGGCTATTTAGGGGAGGAAAATGGAATATTAAAGCAGCAAATCTCTCAAAACGAATCATAAAGTCCTAAATAGAGACTCACCATACCAACACCCTATCTATTTGAGAGAATCGCTGCGTTGCTGCAGAACTATTAAGAATTTTCTATCCCAGTGTAATAATTCGGGCAATATTGTAACTTTACAGCTACCCTTCAAAGGACTGATAAATCGTATTATAACCACATTGAATCTTTACCTTTGGACTGCATTTTTTATCAAAACTTAGAAGAAATTTAAAATGAAAAAAATTGTACTGTTTTTAAGCCTGTTTACTTTCTATTACGGGTATTCTCAAAGCTTGCCGATTAATTTTGAAGGCGCTGTAACTACCTCCGACTTTGTTGATTTTGATGGAGGAACAGCAACTGTGATTGCCAATCCTGTAGTAGAAGGAATCAACACCAGCACTACCGTAGCCCGTATTATTAGAGATGGTGGAGCTGTTTTTGCGGGCAGTAAAATTTTGCTATCCTCCAATTTAGATTTCTCTACACTGACAAAAATTTCCATGAAAGTATATACGACTGCTCCTGTGGGAACAGTTGTCAAATTCAAGCTCGAAGGAGAAGGTCCCTCGGTAGATAATGTGGATGCCTTCACAACTACTTCTGGTGAGTGGGAAACCTTAGAGTGGATTTTTGCGGGTACACCAAATAACCTGAACGAAATCGTATTCATGTTCGATTTTGGCAATATAGGAGATGGATCTGCCGCTTCTACCTTCTATTTTGACGATATTGAGCAAATTGCAGGCCCTCCCGCTCCAAGACCTACCTCCTTACCTATCGATTTTGAAACAGGAGTCGTGACCAGCGACTTTCTTGATTTTTCGGGAGCAAAGGCAACGGTGATACCAAACCCTCAAATGAATGGCATCAATACCAGCAATACGGTTTGTGAAGTCGTGCGAAACGGAGGTGAGTTTTGGGGCGGAAGTAAAATATTGTTATCCGACAACTTGGATTTTTCTACTATGTGGCATATTTCCATGAAGGTATATACAGAAGCTCCAGCGGGTACACGGATCAAATTGGAATTGGAGGGTTCTAGTGGCTTGTACAATTTAGATTATGTCACTACGGTATCGGGAGAATGGGAGACCGCCAGTTGGAACTTTGACAATCAGTCCAATGCTTTCAACAAAATAAACTTTATATTCGATTTTGGCAATGTAGGAGATGGATCTGCCACTTCTACCTTCCTATTCGATGATGTCGAACAGTTCGTGGGGCCCTCATTGCCTAATCCTTTACCAACTACCTTGCCCATCGACTTTGAAGCGAGCGTTGTTAGCTCTGACTTTGTAAACGTATTTGGTGCAATAACAAGCGTAGTTCCCAATCCTAAAATAGACGAAATCAACCCCAGTACTACTGTTGGTCAGTTTGTTAGGAGTGGTGGAGCACCTTGGGCGCAGAGCAAAATTGTATTGACAGACTTCATGGACTATACCACCCTTAGTGCCCTCTCGATGAAAGTCTATACAGATGCACCCGTAGGAACTTTATTGAAGTTTAAAGTTGAAAGTACCGAATCGGGAGCTGCGAATGAAAAAAATGTCTTTACCACTGTGTCGGGTGCATGGGAAACCTATTATTGGGATTTTGCGGGAGATCCACCAGTCTACAATGTGTTGACGTTCATGTTGGGTTATGCTACCCTCAATGATGCTTCCCCTAATGCTACTTTCCTGTTTGATGACATTGTACAAACAAGTCCAGAAGCCGTAAGTATTGATCCATTATCGAACATAGAAGGAGTACACTGCTTCCCAAACCCTGTAAAAGATCACCTGACCATAACTTCCGAAAACCACACTATTGAAACCATCACTATTTTTGATACCCTTGGGAAGGAGATTTTGGTTTTGCACCCAAACAGTAGTAAGGCAAGTCTTAAAGTAGCTGATTTTGATAGCGGAGTTTATATCGCAAAAATTTCGACTCGTACAGGGGTGGTTAGTATGAAATTAATAATCGAATAGAAATTTCTTAAAGTTTCTATTCGATGGTACTATTCAAATGAGGCTTTCTTTGTTTTTCATCAAAAAACCCACTACATTAGAGGAAAATTAAGATTTGTTAATATTGAACTAATTTTTGTCATTGGATGTTTTCAAGACAGAAAGTGTAGATACCTTTCCCTTTTTTTTCTTAATTTCTGATAAATGAGTTGATACCAATTCATTTAACATTAGTTTTTTGAATTTGAAGTTTCACTAACTGTCTTTTCACCAATACAAAAACCATATACATGAGTTTCATATCCTTTTTACCTACTTACCTCAAACACAAAATCGGCGGCTTGTTTCCTGAAAACAACAACGAAAACCGCAAAGAACGGGCAAACGAAGTGGTGAATAATCACATTCTTTGGTCCATGGGTGCGGGTGCTATCCCCTTCCCTATCGTAGATGTAGGCGTTTTGACCTTGGTGCAATTGGCCATGATGAAACAGCTTTGCCGTACTTATGATGTGGACTATTCTCGCAGAGTGAGCAAAAGTCTCATCACGGCTTTGGTCGGCAATACCTTGGTGCGTGTGGGCGCAATTGCCACGAAGTTAGTGCCAGGATATGGCTATGTAGTCGGCAGTATTTCTTTGGCAATCTTGTCGGGTGCTTCTACTTATGCTTTAGGGCAAGTGTTTGTGAACCATCTCGAAGGCGGCAACGACCTCCTCAATTTTGATGTGGACAAAGCCAAGGAAATGTATGAGCGTGAATTTGAGCGTGGAAAGGAATATGCGGGTAAACTCAAAAAACAATACGACGAAGACCCAAAACCTGTCGAAATTGACCCTGCTCCCGAAGAAAAAGACATTTTTGAAACACTTCACCGCCTTCACGAATTGACCGAAAAAGGCATCCTCACAGAAGAGGAATTTCTCCGCAAAAAGGCAGAACTGCTAACAAAGCTTTAGTCTTCATAAAAACTCAAATTTTCAAAAGCCCAGAATTGATAATCAATTCTGGGCTTTTTTCATTTCAATATTATCTTTCTGTAAGCGAAATACTAAAATACTATCAATCAGCTTAAAAAACTACATATTTTGAGTTATCAGTATTGTTATTTTGATGTAAATAGCCTATCTTTATACATGACTTCTTTTTTTTCGCAATAAATGATTCCTTATGAAATATACAATGCTACTTTTCCTCACCTTTTTTGTAGCGACTACTTTGCTTCAAGCAGATAATTGGGATTTGTTTCCCCCCAATCAGGTGACCTATTTTCATTTCACAGGTGAAAAAATGGATGCTATATCGCCTTTTTATGTAGATGCAGTAGAAACCGTAAACGACACTGAATACCAGTACATTCTAAGAGCGTATATGGAAAATATTTCAGGTGGTTGCTACGAAACATTAACAACCAATGATTTGTGGAACGAAACGAATTACCGTTTTCCGAATGAAGTCATGGTAAAACAAAATGGCTGGTATGGCGAAACGGTTTTTGAAGTCAATCCTGCAAGTCCTCCTTCAATGATTTTCAACGTATTGGCAAATGTGGGGGATAAATGGCTGATTGAAAGTGAAACCTACCAAGATTTTGACCAAATTGAAGTGGAATGTGTCAGTATGGAATCGGAGAACTTTTTGGATGTTGCCGACAATGTAAAAACCTTTCACCTTCAAGCCCTTCAAAATGGTACTCCTGTCAGTAGCAACTTCAATGACATTGTACTCAAAATCAGCGAACAATATGGTTTGATTTCTGGAATTCCATTGAAGGAATTGCGGCAAAACGCACCTACCACACAAATGCAGTTGGTCGGTTTTGAAGATGAAAATGGCGATTTACACGGTCGTACCTTGCAGCACACGCCCTTGCTGCAATCTTCCATTGAAGTCGACTTATCCGAACAACCTAACGGCATTTATTTGGTGCAAATTTCGGATGGAAAGAGTTGGTGGACGGAGAAGGTGTTGAAGCATTGAGGCAAGAGTAGAAAGACACCAGGCAAAAGAAATAAACCGTTGTATCTGAGGGGATATTGACAGTTTTCATTCATCTTTTCAAACCGTTTTTATTATGAAACAAATAATAACATTCATTATTCTATTTATTTTGGTGAACAGCCAAACACTGTTTTCCCAGCAATACAACTCATTTGAAGATCCCAATCAAAATCTGCTCATCAACATAGATACTGCCAATCACAGCAACATTTGGCAAATAGGCCAGCCTTCCAAAACACTTTTTTCAAGTGCCTTTTCGCCCCCCAATGCCTTGACAACAGACACGGCCAACACCTACCCTATTGACAATCAATCTTCTTTTAGTTTCAAAATTGACAGAAGTCTGCTATGGGCAGGTTTTCCTTATTTCATATTGGAATGGTGGCAAAAAATGGATTGTGAAAAAGGGGTAGATGGTGGCATCATCGAGGTTTCTTACGACAATCAAACAACTTGGTACAATATCTTTGAAGATCCTTTGCATCAACCATTTATGTTGAGCAGTATTCCCGTTGTCTCCCTTTTTTCGGGGCAAAAAGGCATAAGTGAACAAGACAATACTTGGAAAAGAATGGGGTTTTGTTGGTCTGAAAGCTCCAACATACCCGCAGATACCATCTTTTTACGATTCACTTTTGTATCAAACTCCGTTGATACCCAGCAGGAAGGTTGGATAATAGACAATTTTCATGTTTACGAAACCATAATTGATGAAATTGAAGATGGAACCTACTTTGCACAACAAATTACACTCCATCCCAATCCAACCAACAACCGCTTTGTTCTTCACCTTCAAAACCCCAAACTGCAAAACCTGCAATTGACCATTACCGACATTCACGGTCGCACTTTGCAGCATACGCCCTTGCTGCAATCTTCCATTGAAGTCGACTTATCCGAACAACCGAATGGCATTTATTTGGTGCAAATTTCGGATGGAAAAAGTTGGTGGACGGAGAAGGTCGTGAAGTATTGAGGTGAATTTACCGCATCAAATACATCTTGCCCCAACCATTTTTGAACAAGCCATCCACTTTTTCAGTCGTGTTGTATTTCTCCAATGCCTGTCCCTGTCGATAAGCCGTGACTTTGTAGAGATACACACCATTAGCCAAGCGGTTGCCAAACTCATCGGTTCCATCCCATTTGTATTCGGTGCGGTTGCGACCGATAAACAATTCCCCCAATTCTGCGCCACTGATTTCCTTCACAATCTTGCCCGAAACCGTCATGATTTGAATGCGGAGTTGCTCAGGAACTTCACTACCTGTTAGGGTGAAAATAAATTGGGTACTGGTAGTAAAAGGATTGGGGTAATTCAATACATTGGAAATCAAATGTTCATTCACCACTTCAAAACTCGTTTTGTAGGATTTGGGGTTAAAGCGGTTGTCGCTGCGGTCTTTGGCAGTAGCCGTCAAAGTGTAAGTACCATCTTGCAGCAAGTCGGGCGTATAAACAATGCTTGCCTCGTTTTTGCCCTCAGCAGCTTGGCTTTGAGTAGCTGGAATGAACTGAATTAGTTCGCTATCCAAACTCAATTCCTCAACTGTGCCATCGGGATGCTCCAATTGCAGACTAAAATCTTCTGGGTCGTTTAGCTCCAAAAACGGATTTTCGTCTTTTGCACGAATTAAAATTTCTGGACTTGCAGACACCAAATCACCATCCAAAATGTGCCGCCCATCGAAGGTCACATCCAATACAGGATTTTTTTCGTCGGAAGTCACGAAGAAAGGCACAAACAAGATATTGTTGAAGCCAAATTTTTCGAGTTGGTCGTGGTTTGGATTCAGTTCGACCACCAAGATGTTGTTGCCCACCAAACCTTCAGTCGAATATTGAAGGTCGCTGATGAAGGTTTCGCCTGCCATCAATGCCTTTTGGGCTGACTGATTGAGCGGGATGGTGTTGTTTTCTTGGTTGATGATGGTGTAGCCTATGAGCAAACTATCGGCGGACGCATCGCTCGCATTGGTGACTGCCAAGCGCAAACGAAGGTTTTCGCCTTCTTGTAGTGTATCGTTGTAAAACTCAAAGAAAGACTGCCGATTGAGTGCAAATTCTGGCGCACGTTCAAAAAATACCCGCCAATGTTCCATTTGTGGAGTAGTAAAATTGATGGTATCGGAAGTCAATGCCTGTAATCGCAGAAAAGGATACGATTCAGCAGAAATTTCGCTCAGATCGGTATTTTGGTTTTTGCCTGTATTGAGTAGCAAGGTTTCGCTACCGATTGGAGGGATTCCATATACATTGATACTGATATCATCTTGATTGGCAAAAGGTTCTAAGCTTTTGTAATCCCATTGCAGGGTTTCCCAGTTTTTGGAAGGCCCAATGGCAGGAGAATAAAACTGCCCCTTTTCTTCGGTGCCTACGGTCAGTCTCAATTCTATTTTTTCGTTGAGGTTTTCTTCGGTTGTCGCTACAAAATGACCGGGATAATTGGACGCTCCTTTCCTTCCAAATAGGATAAAAGTTTGGTCAGGCTTGATGTTTTTAGCTTGAGGAATACCCAAGTCTTCGTAGAACTTCAAAATGGCTTCTTGGCGTTCAAAAATAGGTTCGCTCACATCATCTGTTCCTAATCGATGGTTACTAACCGAATACGACAAAACATAGTATCCATCTGGAATATCTTCGTACATAAAATTGAGCATACTATCCAGCTGTTCTACTGTCCCTGTGTGGAACTCTATTCCCGCTTTGAAGCCAGCACTACACTGAATATTGCCAAAACTACCTCGTCCATCGCAACCGCCTTGCAATACTGTTCTCGTAGAAAGTAATGGTTCTAAGGTTGCCGCAGGTTTGAAAGCTGCAAATACGATTCCTCCATTGCAGGCTCCCGACAAACAGGATTGTCCAATAATCAAGTTGAGATTTAAGACGATTCCTATATCGTTGAAATTATTGTGCTGATTGGTAATCCATAGTTCATTTTCGAAACCTGTGTATTCAAATTGTCGGGTAGTTTCATCCAATACTATCTGGTCATATTGATTTTGTTGGAATTGGTAAAAGTGGGATTGGTTCCATCCTTTTTTGCTTTCAGGGGCATAGATAAAAGAACTTTGCTGCCAACTGAAATCTGTACCATCGGAAGGAATTGGACTTACCCGCCAATAATACACCGCATTATTGAGGAAGTTGATATTAGGTTGCCATTGAATCACCCCTGCTTCGCTGGTCAGCGTATGCTGTTCAAAAACAGGGCTATTGAACAATATCGTTGTATCAACTTGTATGATGTAGGCCTTAGCCTGACTGTCGGGTTGTCCTGTTGAAGCAAAAAGCGTTGGCTTAATTTCTGTCACGATGGAAAAATCACATGGACTAATCGGAACTAAAAGGTCAGAAAAAATAGTGAGGTCTTTGACAACTGTATTGTTGTCCTCACAGTCTTCTTCAATCTTTCCTTCATAATCTATTTCTACCGTTAACGAGTTTTTGCCCGACACAAAACTGCCTTCACCCATCTGAACATACAATTTTAATGTATCAACATAAGCTGGCATCAGCACCTTTTTTGTGGCTGCAATTTCTTGGCTATCATCGGGAAAAGTTCGACGAATTAGAATGTCGACTGAATCTGTTGTGGCTTTTCCAAGGTTGGCAAGCACTATATTCACTGCAAAAGAATCTAAGTTAGTAGTCAATTGGACAGGTGTAACAAATATATCTGATGGAGTGATGGCCAACTCGGGTTTTTTCCAACTATTGAGGATAATAGCAGGGTCACAGGTTAGTGCAAATTGTTCGCTGACCAATCGGGTTCCTTTTATGCTATTTGTTGTAGCTTCTGCATCTATAATGGTTTGCTGAAGAATTTCACCGATGGTTTGGTGGTAATTTTCTTTGCACATATTTTGGTACAACTCCGTCACATGGATATCCATAAATGAAGGAAAACCAAAACTGATGGAGGACATATACCCAATTGCCCCCAAATCTTTTGCCAACACCCAAGTTTCTGCCATGCTCGTTTCTGCGTCTTGCCCAAGGTTTAAGTTTCGGTGAATGTTGCCTGTAAAACAAGAACTACCAATAATCATCGGATACTTCCCATAATTCTTAAAATCAAAGGGAGAACCCAATGGTATATTGAAGTCAGGACCAGATGAATGACCAAAAAAGTTGATGATCGAAACTCCATTATTGATGGTATTGTCCAGTTCGATAGGCTCAATTACATTATCACTGGCTTTAGAATAACGAAATACAACCTTCCCTCCCATCAATCTATCTTCATAAATATCTGAATAACTATCAATAAAACTTGAATATTCTTGTTCTTCCTTCAGGTTTCCTCCACCCGCTAAGTGCATAGCATGTTTGGACCAAAGACGATCCTCCTTAGTACAAGGAGAATTTTGCAACGCTTCATAAAGTATCACTTTATCCAAATAATCCTGCACCTGTTGAGGTGTATTGGCGGGTATTCTGCCTGTTGCCAATTGTGGTTTATAGCTGCTATTGTCCATTGGACTACTCAACCAATTGTCGGATGGAATATGTCCGAAAGTCGGCACCAAGTTTTGCGCCCATGCCACACTATTTGTACGAGAAAAACTATAACCAACGGATTTGCCCAACAAAAACAAAAAATGGGGTTTTACTTCCCACTTTTCCAGTGCATAGTTGGTAAAGTTTCGGATAGAAGATGGATGTTTTTCTACACCAAAGGAAAACTGCTCAAATAATTCTTCAACATTCACAAGGACTGCTTTATGCGCTCCTCCTGCTTCACTATTTCGGTATTGAAGATAGCGATCTACTTGATTTACTTCTCCTTCCATCAAACTTGGATGACTGAGAACAATATAATCACCCTGATTTTGTAAAGCCAAATGGTTGATAAAATTTACCTGTTTGGCCTGTGAAACAGTGGCAGGCACTCCTGCAAAAGATGTATGGGATAAGTGAAGTTTCCTCATTGCTGCGCCCCCTGCAACCTGTGGCAAAAATATTTGATAAATAAGATTTCCTCCAACATTTATGACTTTGGGCTGCAATCGTATGTGATTGGTTAAATCGTAAAGAATAGGAGCGTTTCCTCCTCCAAAGTTTTTGACTTCTAAATATTTATCCCCATCATTTGGTAGTTCAAAAGTAAAATTGTGGGTGAGGTTGTCAAATTCAAAGGTTCGTGGATAAGTGATGGAATAATAAGAAACTGAAAACTTGTCTGCAATGACTCCTTCATCCTGCAATGATTCATAGTAAACCTCTTGTGTATCTAAAAATACGTCAACTGGGACTTCAAAGCTTCTGGTAATGTTGCCTCTTCCTTCAAAATAAGTATCGACATACAATTCTCCATTGAAGCGTATCTGAGTATGATGGTCATCGGTAGGTTTGCTGAAATCGTCTGACCAACCTACAATGCGTGTAGTAACTACCGCATTTTCTCCCTGCAAATAGACAGAAGGTGTGATGGATTTGAAGGTGATGTGTCCTTTATCCACGACTGTTCCACTTGCAAATCCCTCACCATCACCATATTCTGCATAATAATTGTGTTCATTGGCAAAATTGGTGATAGAATTGCCAGGAAAAAACTGGTTGAGCATGGCATTGACGACTGTGTGTTTGAAGTGTGTTTCTTTAGGAGGCAAATTGGTCAAATTGTTTTCAATGGTTTGATAGCGCAAATTTTCTTCTTGTGAATTGGCAGTCAGATAGTAAGCACTCGTATCTGTAAAAAGATTGTAGTAATTGTGCAATTGAAAAGAAGGTTCTAAAAATAGGGCTTGATCTAACGTACCATCTAATTTTTCTCCATAAAATTCGATGTAATCACTTATACCGAAATTTCCGTTTGTACTGACATAAATCGGTATTTCTTTTCCCATATAGAATAGCTGGAATTGAGTACCTTCCAATGGCAGATCTAATAACTGCAAAGTATTGAAGGGAATTCTATACAGTTTGCTTTCCGCAACTTTTATTTTGTAATAGTTTTTATCAAAATTTACCCACTCATTGCCGAATTTCTGCTGAGCTTGTACGTTTGTGCTGATGAATGCACAAGATAATATAAGGAATAGTAACCTTTGTATCATGTTGATAGTAAAAAATGTGCTATAATTAATTGAAAATATTACTTAGAGTTGCCAATAATATAATTCCCCGATTTGGAACAGAAACTTTCTAAATTTTTGCTTTGACAAGAATTGGACAGCAAGATTAATTCGCCATCTTTTGAGAATAAATTTCAGAAGTAGATATCGGAACCATATTTTATTGGAGTTACTTAGTAATTATTCGTTTTTGCTGAAATTGAACACCAAAGAGAAGATGTGTGAATATACACCATCATCTACACGGTTGAAGCCCGTGAAGGCATAATCTATTTGCAATTCTTTGATTTTGATACCAATACCTGCACTCGGTTGTGTGCTGGTAAGGGTATTTCCCGTTAAATCATCGGTGAATTGCTGAATATTGTTCATGCCTCCTCGAAGAAAAATGGCATTGTCGAAACCCAATTCTAAGCCAAAATGTGGGTCAATACTCATAAAATCACTTTTGACCAACACATTGCGTTTGCCATCGAAGGTAAAATCAAGGTTAGCTTCTGCCAATAATGCCAGTTTTTCACCAAATTTGAAGTTGTAAGCACCTCCCAAAATAGCCCTTTGTCCTGTGAGTTCAACGGAACTTGAAGGTATAACGTTGTCTGTCAATGCGAGCATTTGTTTTTCTTCTTCCGTAAAGTTGAACGACCAAGCATTGATGGTAGTAGTCAAATCTTTGATGGTCAGCCCTAAGTGAAAGTTTTCACTGACTGCCAATTGTGCGCCAATGTCTAAACCGAAGCCCCATGATTTGGCGAAAGTACCGACTGTTCGGTGTATGACTTTTATGTTTGCGCCTACATTTAGCTTTTTGATTTTCTGAGCATAAGAAAACAAAAAGGCATAGTCGGCTGCGGAGAAAGTCGTCACATTATCATAGTTGATGCTGCCATCTGGTTCAATAATGAAAAGAGTGTTGGGAATGTCATCTACTCCAAAGCGAATGACGGAAAGACCTAAAGCTCTCTCTCCATTAGAAATAGGCAACGCAAGGCTTGCGTAATCATATTTCGCTATCCCTGCAAACCATTCTGAGTGCATCGCTCCTACTTGCAAGTTGTTAAGCCCTGTCAGACCTGCTGGATTCCAAAAGCCAGCAGTTACGTCGTTAACCGAAGCATTTTGGGCATTACCCATTGCCAATGCCCTTGCGCCGACTCCCAATGACAAAAATTCATTGCTGTATTTTCTGACTTCTTGAGCAGACAACTCTCCCAACAAAAGAAGAGCAAGTATTATAATCGTACATATATTTTTAAACATATCGTAATTTGATGAAAATGAATATTGAAAACCAGAATCAAAAATAGTTTCATACGAACGAAAAAAGGAAACTCAAAAGTAAAAATCTTTTACCTAAACCATAAAATAGCTAATTTCCATTTTTGTTCAATATCGGAAGACTCCATATCACTTCAAATATTAGGTGAATGTTAATTTAAAACGCTAATAATTTTAAAGTTCGTTGCCTAAACCGTAAAATTACTGTTTTTTTGGAGTGTGAAATGTCAGCAAAGAGGTATTTTAGACTTTGAACGATAGACACATGAATAAAATTAGGAAATTAATTAATTGGCAATAAGGCATTTAATCCTTTTTTTCGTTGAAGAACTTCAATAAATCGAATTATCTATCAATATAAAAAAATGCAGAAAAAGAAGATATTATTTATCATCAATCCGATTGCGGGAATCAACAAGAAAAAAAAGATTCCTAAATTGGCACATCAACTGACAGACTCTAATAAATATGAAGTACATATTGCTTATACACAATATGCTGGTCACGCTAAATTATTGGCAAAAAAGGCAGTAAATGATGCTTTTGATGTGGTAGTGGCTGTTGGTGGAGATGGCTCTATCAATGAGGTGGCACAGCAGTTGATTCATACGGAGGTAGCTTTAGGGATAGTTCCTGGGGGATCGGGTAATGGTTTTGCCCGTAAATTGAGGATTCCGAGAAATCGAAAAAAGGCCTTGGAGGTCTTGAATGAGGCGCATACAATTCAATGTGATGTGGGGATAATCAATAACAAAGTATTTTTTAGCAATGCTGGTGTTGGGATTGAAGCCTTGATTGTGAACCGTTTTGCTACGACCAAAGTGAGAGGATTTGTGCCATATGCTCGTTGGGCTTTACATTCTTATGCGACTTATTCTCCTCAAAAATATACGATTTTCTGCGATGATATGCGTTTTGAAAGCGAGGCATTGTTTCTCAACTTTTCAAATTCGGGGCAGTATGGATATCAAATTGGCGTAGCACCAGAGGTTTCGGATATGACGGACGGTTTGTTGGAAATGATTGTGGTGAAACCTTTTCCGAAATGGAGGGCTTTGTATTTGTTGCCCATGTTTATGATGGGAAAAGCGTCAAGTGTATCGTATGTTGATGTAATTCAAACTGATAAGGCCGTAATTCAATGTGAAGTACTTACTGATGCTCAGATTGACGGTGATCCTGCGGGTAAGGCAACTGATTTTGAAGTGAAAGTATTGAAGGGGGCATTGAAGGTAATTGTACCGACTATTTGAGTGGGTTTTGAAAAGAATGGCTTAAAAATTGTTATTCTTTCTGATAAAGAAAAAACTTCTGTTCTAAAGCTTTGACTTCCATTTGGGTCATAAGCAAATAATCAGTCATGAAATCAATATCAAAATATATTTGGAATAAATCAATTCCTACACAATACATAGAGGAATTTCAAACACAATTGCATCGCCGAAACCTCAAAAAACTTTTTTTGATAAGTATGGTATTGGTAGTTATTCATATTTTGATATTACCAACTGACTATCTGCATTATATAAAAGGAGATTGGGAACGTATTCCCGCTTATTTTGACTTGTTTCTTTTTCATCTGAGTGTCTTTCCCTTTTTTGGTATTTCTGCAATCTCATATAAACTGAATGAAGAAAAACTGAATCAAAAAAACCATCAATTTACTCAAAAACTGGTGTGGATGTCTATGGCTGTCTTTGCCGTATGGTTTTTGGGTATTTCGCTCAACAACCAACTGATTCACGGCGAAATCACCATTTTTGTGATGTTTGTATTGGCGTTAAGTTTTATGTTCAATTTTCGCAACTTTGAATTGGCTATCATATTGACGATTAGCTATGTAGTATTGGTGGGGGGCTTGATTTATTTCCAGACAAATACCGATAAACTCGTTGGACATATCATCAATAGTTTCGTGATTGTAGCACTTAGCTTTTTTATCGGCAGCTACTTATACAACCTCAAAGTAAAAGAATTTTTGAATGGTAAACTATTGGAACAAAGCAACCTATCATTGAAGGAAGTAAACGAAGATTTGAAGCAGTTTGTTTATGTGGCATCTCACGATTTGAAGGAACCCCTGCGAATGATTAATAGCTTTACCAATCTCCTAGAACGCTCGGCAGCATCCAAATTGAACATTGAAGAGAAAGAATACATGGCTTTTGTGACAGGCGGAGTAGAACGCATGAATTTGTTGCTGAACGATTTATTAAATTACGCCACAATTGACAAACTCAATGAGAAAGAAATGCAGGAGGAAGTAGATTTAGATGACATTCTGTGTATTGTACAACAAAACCTGCGCTCAAGTATCCACGAAAATGAAGTGCAGATTGAAGCGGATGCACTGCCAAAAGTGAAAGCTCCAAGGCTATTTATGATCCAACTTTTCCAAAATTTACTCAGCAACGCCATCAAATTTCGCAAAGAGTGTACACCAAAAATACAGATTCATGTCGTTGAAAATGAGAATAATTACACACTTTCGGTAGTTGACAATGGCATAGGCATTGAAGCAGATTATACCGAACAGGTTTTCACTATTTTTAAACGCCTACACAGTAGTGCCGAATACCAAGGCACAGGCATTGGTTTGGCGATTTGTCAAAAAATCATCAACAAACTTGGTGGTGAGATTTGGCTCGAATCTGTTCCAGCACAAGGCAGCACTTTCTATTTTACCTTGCCAAAAGGACAATAGTGGACTTGCTGATTGGCATGGATTTAGCTGTTTTATAAAAAATATCCCTCATTCAAGCCCCTTTTCACATTTACAGTCCACCCACAAACTGTAAAACCCACGGGCCATGAAAGTTATTACTTACTTCCTCCTCCTATATTGTTGCTTTGTGATAAGCAATCCCCTATCAGCACAAAACTGCACCAACAAAATAGCCGTACTCATCGAAATCATTCCCGACCGTTCGGCAGCTTTGGAAACAACTTGGCGGCTAACCGATCAATTTGGCAATATACTGGCAAGTGGAAAAGACACAGGAGCAAGCCTTTGTGTAGAGGCGAGCCAATGCCTAACCTTTACGATTGAAGATAGTTTTGGAGATGGATTGCAGGATTATGGAGGTTTTCCCGATGGGAGGTTTTCAGTGTATTATGATAGCGAATTGGTGGCAAGAGATACCAATTTCGGAAAAGTATTTACGCTGCAAATGGGTGGCTGTCCTTTGGGTTCGAGTTGTGCATTTCCAATTCCTGCAAAAACGGATTGGATTTACCCCGCTCAAATTCCCAATAATTGGTATGTTTTTGAAGCGGAAGAAACAGGACGTTATTCATTGACTACTTGTGACTTAGCAAACAACTGCAATACAAAAATTTGGGTGTATGATTACTGCAATGGTTTGAAGTGGGACGATACACAGATTGGATCTATTTTTTATGCGGATGGCGGTTGTGGTGAATTGGCGGAAGCAAACATGATTTTGGAGCAAGGCAAAACCTATTATATCCGAGTCGGTGGGAACGAAAGTTGCTTTGATATGTCGGTGAATTGGCAGATTCATTTTGAAGGCCCGATTGTGGGTTGTATGGATGCGGCTGCCTGCAATTTTGACCCATTGGCAACCGTGTCGGACGAAACAGCTTGTGTCTATCAAGGTCATCCAAATTGCCCCGATGGGCCTGATTTGGTGGTAATTGAGAGTGTATTGAAAAACAGTTTGCAATTGAGTTATCTGCAAAATGAGGATGCTTGCGCCATTCAAGAGGGCTGTTTGCAAGGATATGGGATTCGTGAAGTTTTGCGGTTCAGTACACATATCCGCAACATTGGCGACAAGGATTATTATGTCGGAAAACCACCTTCTGGGGCTGGTGCTGATCAGGGTATTTGGGAATGGGATGATTGTCATAACCATTGGCACTATGAGGGTTATGCCGAATACGTGCTCTACGATGAAAGCGGAAACGAGTTGCCGATTGGCTTCAAAAACGGCTTTTGTGTGGTGGATTTGGATTGTCCTGAGGGCAACAACAAATATGACTGCTCCAATCAAGGCATTTCGTCGGGTTGTGGCGATATTTACGACTACAATTTGGCTTGCCAATGGGTGGACATCACCAACTTAGAAGCGGGACTTTATACTTTGGTAGTTCGGGTCAATTGGATGGAACGCCCTGATGCCCTGGGTTTTGAAGAGAGCAATTACCACAACAACTGGGCAAAGGTCTGTTTTCAGTTGGAGAGAGATGCTCAAAACAAACCGATTCTCACCAAATTTAATGAATGTGAAGCGATTGTAGATTGTTTGGGAGAAGTCTATGGAACGGCATCGGCAGACTGTTCGGGCAATTGTGAGGGCAGTCAAAAGGCGGGTGATCGAAACAATGATTTGTTGTACAGTTATGCGGATATAGATGTGTATATGCACGATATATTGAGTGGAAATCTGCAATTCAATACCTGTACGGACTTGAACAGCGATGGAAAAATAAGCATTGCAGACCCTGCCTTGTTGTTGGCCTGTGAATTGGAAAGCAGTGGCATACATACACATCCGACCTTGAGTCATCATCACTGCAATTTGCCTACTTCTGCCATCTTCAATCCAAATCATACTGCCACTTTCAGCATTGGTGATTTGCGCTTAGACCTTCAGTATGTGGACGTGTATGTGACCAATCCCAACAGTTCTATCTTAGCTTTTGAGTTGCAAATCACGGGCATAGATATTTTGAGTATATTCCCTTTCTACGATACCGAAATTTTTGAATTGCAGCTTGCTCACAACTCCAACGGCTTACTCATCGGCTTGGCTTACAATGAAAAACCTTTTGCCAAAACCTACGAACCGACTCCTTTTTTCCGCATTTATTACACAGCGATTACCGCAGAAAATATTTGTATCTCGGAGGTCAAAACGGTTATGAATCAAAACTATGAAGAGATTGCTGGCAACTTGCAGGATGCGTGTGTGAATGTGGATTTTTGGAGTAATGTGGAAGGTGTCGAAACGGCTGCTACTGCTGCAATGATTTTTCCCAATCCTTTTTCCGATTTTGCCATTTTTAGTTTTGATTTGCTGCAAAACAAGTACAACGAATTGGTTTTGATGGATGTGAATGGGCGTGTTGTGCGAAAGTATAGCCATTTTTCCTCCGATCGCTTGCGAATTGAACGAGGTGAATTGAAGGCGGGAGTTTACTTTTGGCGATTTGGGGAAGAACGAGGGAAGGTAGTTGTTTGGTAAGCCAATCATTTTTTCGTAATCTTGGCTTCCATTTCAGACCCAACACCATGTCAAACTCCAACTCCAAAATATACCGCCGTTCTTACCGCATCCGCAAAGCCTATTGGACTGCTTTTGTGGTAATGATGAGCTACTTCAAAGTGTATCTAATCAGCAAGTTGATTGGAAAAAGCTATTACCAAAAAAGACTCAATGGGCTGCATATCAAAAACGCCAATCGAGTCAAAAAAACCATCCTTCAATTGCAGGGTTTGTTCATCAAAGTCGGTCAATTGCTGTCCATTCTCAGCAATTTTCTACCCGAAGCTTTTCAAGCTCCTTTGGAAGAACTGCAAGACAAAATCCCCGCTCGCCCCATTGCCGAAATTCGCCAAAGAATCCAAGAAGAACTCGGCAACACGCCCGAAAATCTTTTTCAACATTTTGAAGAACAACCACTTGCAGCCGCTTCCATTGGTCAAGCACACAAGGCTATATTGAAGAACGGAAAGGTGGTCGTGGTGAAAGTTCAACACAAAAACATTGAAGAAATCGCTGCAACAGATTTGTACATCATCGAACGCCTCACCAAATTGACCGCTTGGTTTTTCGAAATCAAAGGCATCGAATATACCTACACACAGGTTAGGCAAATGATTGAAGAAGAGTTGGATTTTGAAAAGGAAGCAAAGTCCATGCAGCGCATTCAGTCCAATTTGAAGAAAGAAATAGGATTGGCGATTCCCGAAGTACAGGAAGCATTTTCAACGAGCCGAGTGTTGACAACGACTTTTTATGAGGGGGTGAAAATCAACCAAATTGCACAATTGGATGCGTGGAATATTGACAAGCGAGCAGTTTCGGATAGACTGGTTCACGCCTATTGTCAGATGGTTTTTGTGGATGGTTTTTACCACGCCGACCCGCATCCTGGCAATATTTTGGTGCAGCAAGACGGAACGATTGTCTTGTTGGATTTTGGCGCAGTGGCTACCATTCAGCCTGTTATGCGTACAGGTTTGCTGCAATTGATTGAAGGAGCTGCTAAAAACGATACACAGCGAATCATTGAAGCCCTCAAAACGGTGGGATTTATTGCAGACGACAAGGAGGCGATTCGCATTGCAGAAAAGGTGATCGATGCTTTTCGGGAATTTCTGCAAAATGAGATTCAATTTGAAGGAATGAACTTGAAAGACATCAAGGTGAATCCTTTTGAAAGCAGCCTTTTCAAGTTGATTATTGAGGTGGGTTTAAAAGACATTACCAACATCATACAAGTGCCAAAAGATTATGTTTTGTTGAACCGAATGGTAACGCTGCTCATGGGCATCTGCAATACGCTCGACATTCACAGCAACCCTTTGGAGGTCGTGCAGCCTTATATGCAAAAGTTCATGATGGGCGAAAAGGGGGATACGGTGAAATTTGTGAGGGATTTGATTCAGCAAATGGCAACGAATTTGATTTCACTACCCACCGATTTGCGGAAAGTATTGTATCAGGCACATCGAGGTGAATTGGAAGTGCAAGTCGCTGGCAATAAGGAACGAACCAAACTTCTGTATTTTTTGGGGCAGCAGTTGATTTACACCATTTTGCTCATTGCAGTGGGGGTTTTCACTTGGCTATTTTACCAAGCGGGTGAGCTGCAATGGTGTCGTTATGGATTGGGTATCAGCGTTTTTTTGGGCTGGATGATGGTGCGAGCCATGCGAAAAGCGGGAAAATTGGTGAATTGATGTTCACACAAACTCACTCAATTCCAACCATCTATCCGATTTTTCTTCAATGACAACCATAATCACTGCAATTCGTTCTGCCCATTGCTGCAATTCCTCATACGTTCCCTCACTCGCATTCAATTTCGCCTCCAAAGTTTCCTTCTCTGCCTCCAATTTTTCGATGTCTTTCTCCAATTGGTTGTATTCTCGTTTTTCATTGAAGGTCAGTTTGTTTTTTGTTTTAGAGCTGTCCGATTTGGGTGAAGAAATGGGAGTGGGCTCTGCCGCTTTCTCTACTTTTCGCTCAATTCTTGCCGCTTTTTCCTCCTCCTCTTTTACCTCTCGGTATTGCGAATAATTCCCTGGAAAATCGCGAATTTTTCCATCACCTTCAAACACAAACAAATGGTCCACCAACTTGTCCATAAAATAACGGTCATGCGATACAACGACCAAACAGCCTTGAAACAAGCGCAAAAACTCTTCCAATACATTGAGTGTCAAAATATCGAGGTCATTGGTCGGCTCATCCAATATCAAAAAATTGGGGTTTTGCATCAAGACGGTGAGCAAATACAATCGGCGTTGTTCGCCTCCACTTAGGGTCGACACATAGTTTTCGTGTTTGCTGTATGGAAAATGAAAATGGGTCAGCAGTTGTTCGGCGGTCAAACTCCTCCCCTTTTCCATCGGCAAATATTCGGCAATTTCTCGCACCACGTCAATGACCTTCTTATCCACTTTGAGATTCAAACCCATTTGTGTATAATAGCCAAAAACTACTGTTTTACCAATGACCACCTTCCCTGCATCGGGTCTTTCTTTGCCCGTCAATATGTTGAGCAAGGTGGATTTACCCGCCCCATTTCTGCCCACAATGCCCACTCTGTCCCTGCGATTGAAGATATAGGTGAAGTTTTTGAGAATCACATCTTCGCCATACGCTTTGTCAATATCCAGAATTTCAATGGTTTTGTTGCCAATTCTTGCCATTCTGATGCCGTCAAAACCGAGTTGTTCGTCCTCCAATTTGAGACCTGCTTTTTCTTCAATGGGGTCAAACGCATCAATTCTCGATTTTGCTTTTGTGCCTCGTGCTTTGGGTTGTGTTCGCAGCCATTGCAGTTCTCGCTTCATCAGTTTTTTGGCTTTGTCGACTTCTTGCCCCAAATTGAAGTCCAACTCTGCCTTTTTTTCAAGGTAATATTCATAACTCCCCCGAAAAATCTGCACACTTCCCCGCTCCAATTCAAGAATTTCGTTGGTCACTCTATCCAAAAAATAACGGTCGTGCGTCACCAGCAATATGGTCATATTTTGCTGACTGAGAAATTTTTCCAACCATTCAATCATCTCCATGTCGAGGTGATTCGTTGGCTCATCCATCACCAACAAGTCGGGTTCTTCAATCAATACCCTAGCCATTGCCACCCTTTTGCGCTCACCTCCAGATAGTTCGCTCACGTTTTGGTCGAGTTTGGTCACTTTGAAGCGAGAAAGTATTTCCTTGATTTTCGCCTCATAATCCCATGCCTCCAAATTTTGCATCTGATTGATGGCTTTTTGCAGGGCTTCCGAATTTTCTGGGCTCGGTTTTTTTTCTTGCTTGACCAAAATGGATTCGTACTCTCGAATGGCAGTCAAAACAGGATTGTCGGAGTAAAAAATGGCTTCTAACACCGTATAAGTTGGGTCAAAAACGGGGTCTTGCGACAAATATCCCACTTTCACATCTCGGTGAATGCGAACCGACCCACCCTCATCAGAGGAATCCAAACCCACCAAAATGCGAAGCAAAGAAGTTTTTCCTATACCATTTTGGGCAATGAGCGCAATTTTTTGTCCTTTGTTGATGCTGATGTCAATATTTTCAAAAAGTACCTTATCGCCATATACCTTTGTGAGATTCTCTGCTTGCAAATAGTTCATCGGAATGAAATCAAAATTATAATGAAAATGAAAAGGGCTTGATATTCACCACTTCAAGCCTGTTTTATGCTGCATTTATTTTGTGGTGAAAATCGGCTCGAAGATACGGTTTTTTCGTATCTTAAATCATTTAGACAAAAGATGAAAGACTTTAAGTTATTGACAAAAAACTTTGGCAAATGAAAAACCCTCAATACTTGCTATGGATATGCCTACTCTTTTTTGGGAGAACATTCTATCTAAATGCCCAGGACAGCGGCTGCAACAACGAAAATTTTGAATTGGGAACTTTGGAAGGTTGGCAGAGTTTCATTGGTTTTATCACCACCGAAGGCGATGTGACCATCAACACAGCTGCTACCTCCAACTTTCAACACTTGATTACCAACACCAATCTATCTCCTGACCCTGTCGCTGCTGATTGCGATTTGAGCATTCCTCGTGTAGCAGTTGGCGGCAATCACTCGTTGCGACTTGGCAACAAAAGTTCAGGGGGTGGAGCGGAAAGAGTAGTGAAAACCTTTACGGTCACGCCTGAAAACACCTATTTTTTGGTGCAATATGCGGTAATGCTCGAAGACCCTGGTCACTCTCCAGAGCTTCAACCTCGTTTTGAAATGCGGGTGTTCAATGAAATGGGTGATTTGCTGCCTTGTGGTGAATATGCGGTTCGGGCGAGTCCTGATATTCCTGGCTTTGTTCCCTGCAATGGTTGGGAAGTGCTGCCATGGACATCAGTGGGTTTTGAATTGTCGAGTTATGTGGGTCAAGCGATTACGATTGAATTGTTGACCACTGATTGTGGTAAAGGCGACCATGCGGGTTATGCCTATATTGATGCGGCTTGTTTGCCTTTGGACATCAGTTTTGAGAGCGATATTTGTATCGGTGAAGGCTCGGCTACACTTTCTGTTGCAGAAGGATTTGCAGTATATTTGTGGTCGAATGGCGAAACGGGGCGCACTGCAACGATTGAAAATGCAAAAGTGGGCGATGTGGTTTCGGTCGAATTGACCTCCGTTACGGGTTGCAGCATTACCCTATCCGATACCATTGAAGCACCGCCCAACAGCTTGGAAGTGCTGCTCGAACCCATTGAAGTTCCCCAAATTTGCGAAGGCGAAACGGTTGTTATTGAAGTGAATGGCACAAATTTGGAAACGATTTATTGGAAAGATTTCGACCTGTATGCCAATCCATTTGAAGTGATTCCAATGACCACAACGACTTATGAACTGATTCCGATTGACTTCAATGGCTGCCAACATCCGCTTGAATTGGTGACTATTGTGGTGAATCCGCCTCCCAATATCGAAATCACTGCTTCTGAGCAGAATATATGCAATGGCGAAACGGTTGAATTGTCTTTGGAGGTGAACAATGATAATGGTTTTCGCTGGCTCGACAATGGCGACAATGCTTCTATCCGCATTTTGCAGCCCAGCGAAACCCGCACTTTTTATGCAGAAGCGGATGGTATCGGCACTTGTCCAACTGCAATGGATAGCTTGACCATTGTTGTAACAGATTCACAACCCATTGATTATACCAAAACGCCTAATGCGACTATTTGTGTGGGTGAATCTATTACCCTAAGCATCGAAAATCGGACGAATATTGAAGGAATCGAATGGGAGGGCTTGCAGAATGAGGCTTTTTTGATAGAAGTTTCGCCTTCGGAGAGTCAATATTTTGTGTTTTCACTTAGGGCTGCCGATTGCGCTTACCTTCAAAAAGACAGTATTTTGGTAGAGGTGCTTTCTACTTCCAATGCCTTGAATTATTGCAGTTTGTACGTTCCGACTGCTTTTTCTCCCAATAAGGACGGCATCAATGATGTTTTGCAGGTGACGACCAATTGTTTCCAAAATACACCCAATGCCAACGATTTTACCTTCAAGGTTTTCAATCGTTGGGGTGAAGTCGTTTTTGAAGCCAATGATGTGCTGCAATCTTGGGATGGTTCGGATTTGCCGAATGGATTGTATGTTTGGTGGTTAAGTTTTGAAGGGGAATTGGAGAGCGTTTGTAGGGCGAGGATTTTTGAGAAGGGGAATGTATTATTAATCCGTTAAACCTCAATTTGAATGATGAGAAAATTGTTGAAAGAACAACAGGCTTTATATGGTTTGGAAAAATATGCACAAAAATCTTTTGAAATGAGTATTTGTGAATAGAAAGCTTCGAAAAACATATTTTATGTAGTGCTTGAACGAAAACCCTTAACTAATTGAATGTCAAAACGTAACTAAATACTTAAACAGATGAATTTTTTAAAGTTTCCCCATATATCAATACCTTCAATAAATTCCTAATAAATTAACATCAAGTTGCTATAAGAATATAAAAATTGAAGGAAAAAGTTCGTTTGTTTTAACCATTAGTTATGTTTTGATAGACAGATAATTATCTCTTTCCGTTCAGGCACTATGTAAATATCGCATACCATGAAGTCACTAATTTTTAATATTGTCAGGTGTAAATCTATATCAATCTTTTTGTTGTTCCTCCTATTTTTCAATCTTCATTCATTATGTTAACAAACGTTTTGCAGGGAAATATAAAAAAGGGCAGTACACTCAGAGTGTGCTGCCCTTTTTTTACAATCAATTTAATTTGATAAGGTCTGAAAAGTTTCGGCTATTATCGTTTGGCCACTTTATCTTTGGTTGAATCTTTGTCAGTGTTCAAAACCCTTGAAGAATTGATCGTTCCACCGTTGGACAGCAAAATACCTGCTACATGAGGAGCCGCCATTGAAGTGCCATCCATGTAAGCATACCCACCATTTTTGTAGCAAGAGAGAATACTTACCCCTGGTGCTGCATAGTCCATAGGTGGGTTTCCATAGTTGGAAAAATTGGCAATATCGTAGTTCCAATCCATTGCAGAAATGGTGTAGAGGCGTGAGCCGTTCAAACGTGCGGGTGTCACATTGCTGGCTTTTTGTTTGTCATTGCCTGCTGACGAAACCATGTGAACGCCTGCCTTAGCCAAATTTCTTATCTGTGGTTCAGTTTGTGCAGCCGAAGTATTCCACAAATTATCCCACCAACTAGGAGGAACTCCTCCAAAACTCATGTTCACTACATCCCCTGCAAGGAAATATTTGGCTACATGTTGCAACCCTCCCAAAATAGCGGAACAATCACATTTCGCTTTACTGCTACATACTTTCACAGGAACAACCCAAGCACCTGCAGCCACACCTTTTGTTCCTATACTGTTGTTTTTGGCAGCTACAATTCCCGCTACATGAGAGCCATGTCCATGATCATCGTTGGCAGAATTGGTGTAGCCCACGAAAGATTTAGCATGAGAAGTTCTCACATTGAGATCGGGATGATCAAGGTCAATGCCTGAGTCCAATATCCACGCCCAATACGCACTGCCTGTTTTGTCGGCCCAACCCGTATAATTTGTTCCCCAACTAGACGATTGAGCCAAAACCAATTCATTGGCTTCTTCTTCAGAAGCTTCATGAACAGCTGACACATTGAGACTCATTTCAAAATCTTCTCCCATGCCCAAAAACTCGTCCATTTTGGCGACTTGTGCTTGAAGTTCTTTGGCCCGATCTGCGTCCATGCCTTTGACCGAAAACCCTGTGATGCTGCCGGTATAAATGTCTGCAATCTGCTTGGGAGAAAGACTCAATTTACTTTCTGCAATTTTCAAAATAGCTGCTTTGGTTTCTTGATCGTAGGCTTCAAAGAGTCTTGCTTTCTGATCCCTATCATCGGTTTTAGCCATTTCTTCGCCGTATTTGTCGAGAAAGGATGGTACTACAGTGCTATTGAAGATGAAAATGTAACTTCCTGGGATGAGCTTGACTTCTGAACTAGACTCACTAAAAGGAATTTTTTCAATTTCAAAGTCGGGCTTGTCTTCTTTTGGCTGTGCATAGATAGATTGAAAACAAACGGATAAAGCAATTAGGATAACAAATAGACTACGAATTAACAAAAGTTTCATAAAAAAAAGGAATTTAGGTTATAAATAAATTTTCTGAAAATGATGGCTGCAATTCAAATCTTCTATAAAAAAGAGGGCTTTATTTTGTTGATATTTTATACAATTCCCTCTTGATTACAATTACAAAGATAGATGTAGGTGAGAAGGTGTGCTAAGAATCTTTTTATCATTTGTGCAGTCATTGTAGAGAAAAAAAATAGTATATACCAAACAATATGAACAAATTAAATCTAACGGCTTACCAAAAAAGCGTTTGTTTTTTGAAGATTTTTTTAAAAAAAATAACGATTTCGCTTTTTCAAACCACATCATTCTGCTATTTTAGGCTTGGTTTAATGTGGTTAGAAACCTAATAGTAAGTACCTATATCTCTATCCTACGTTTCGGCAACTTTTTTACAAAAAGATAAAAATCAAGTAAGTAAAAAAAGGCTATAAAATTGAATCGTTGTTTTGTTTCCTATACACTACCAAGAAAATCTTATTTGAATGCACCAAACCAAACTTATAGACCTTTTAAAAAGTTTTTCAGACAAAGAAATACGGCAGTTTGAAGATTTTGTCGCAAGCCCATTTTTCAATAAAAATCAGGACTTGTTAAAACTGCTTAGACATTTAAAAAAATACTATCCTGAATTCACACATAACCAAGTCGACAAGAGCATCATTTTTAAAAAATTATTTGGAAAGGCAGTCTATAACGACCAAAAAATGCGAACAAGGGGTTCGCAACTGTATCGACTGGGGATACAGTTTTTAGAACAACTGGGCATGTCGAATTCCTATATGTCGGGCGAATTATTTGGTTTAGAAGAATTGATAAATCGGAAACAAGACCGTCTGATAAGCTATCACTTCAAACAAATACAGAAAAAATTTGAAAACCCTAATGCTAAAAACGAGCTTTATTTTTTGCACCTTTCCACATTTTATGAGTGGCAAAAAAATTACTATTTAGAAGCACTTTCAGGTGCTGAATTTAAACACTTTAAAGAAAAGGAGGAACAAGCCTATAGTCAAACATTGACGAGTTATTATCTATTGAAATTATTGCGCCAATATGCACTTTGGCTCAATTTGAACAACATTTATCAGCTTGATATGGATTTGCAATTTTATGAAGAAGTAATTGAGCTATTGATGCCCCTCCTCAATCACGAAGAACCAATTATTTTAATGACTTATACATTGGCGCAAATGCTGAGAACCCGAGAAGAAAAGCATTACCATACCTTAAAAAAATTGGTAACACAATTTGAAGAACAACTCACAAAAAATCAACTGGAAGATTTCTACATTAATTTGGAAAATTATTGCTTAAAAGAAGGAAGGCGTACTGGTGATGTGCGTTTTACAGAGGAATTATTTCAGTTGTATCAATTCGAACTGGAGCGGAAAATACCCATTCAAAATGGTGAAATACCTCGTACTTGGTTCTCCAATTTCGCTACGATTGGCACACACTTAAAACACACCGATGTTGCAGAACAGTTTATACAACAATACCAAAAGTATTTACCCGAAACCGTAAGAACCAATACAGCTAATTTCTGTATGTCTTACATCCGTTTCTATCAAAGCCGATTTCAAGAAGCCCTTCAATATCTAATGTGGGTGAATTACGATGGTTTTTATGACAAAATAGATTACCGAAACATGTTGGTCTGTATTTATTATGAGTTGGATGAAACAGAAGCTCTTTATGCTCAAATTGATGCGTACAAACATTTTTTGAACAACAACAAACACATTATGGCTGAAGACCGCCTATTGATTTTCAGCAATTTCATTCGTTTTGTAAGCCGACTCCTAAAACTAAAGGAAAGTGTAGGCGACTACAAAGATCCTCACTTATTGGAAGACCTCAAGAATTGTAAGCAAATTACTTTTGGAAATTGGTTGCGAGAAAAGGCAAACAGACTACAAGAAAACAAGAAGCAAAGTGCATTTCGGGAATGAAACTTTGGAAGTTTAGCAACTTCAATAAAAAAGAAATAGAAGACTTCAAAAATTTTCAGTTTATTACCTCAATGAAAGATGGTTACTTGAAGTGGGATTTTGTAGATATGACTAACTACATCCATGATAAATGCTGACTATCAATATTTTAAATTCTCCCTTCCAACCATTCCACCGCCCTTTCATAATAATACCGATTCTCAAAATCCCGCCACTCGTCCACATAATTTGGATGCACTTTGAATACATTGGAGAAATGCAGCAAGGGGTCATCACTTTGCAGGGCCTTTTGAAGATGTGCTTCCAATTTTTTGTCGTAATCAGTAGTTTCAGCATCGTCACTCGCTGCAATGTATGCTACAAAATCACGCATAATTTGGAGGGTCAATTCCTCATTCGCAATCGGCAAAATCTCCACAAAATTGAGGTCATTTTGCACCGAATCCAGTTGTTCTCGATACAGCACACGTGAATAAGGTTCATCCCGTGGCATTCGAATCACATTGTGCGAAACCAAGTGAAAAAAAGCCTGAATATCGGGAGTTTTCAAAGCCTGTGCGATGTTGTAGCGCAAATAATCTATTTTTTCCATGGTACTCTAAATTTTGGTGCTAATTTCCATTTGGATTATCCGCGCCATAAGGTTGCGCCATCAATGCCCTGGCAGTTTCGATAAAACGCTCTTTTTCAGAAGGGCGAGGAGGTTTTGCAGCGAAATTACCATTTTTATCAATGAAAAAATACAAAGGCACTCCCGCCACATTGTATTCCTGAGCAGTAAAAGATTTGAGTCCTTGCGAAAGCACTTGCACCCCTACCAATTCTTTTTTGGCAACCATATTGCGCCATGCGTCCTCTTTTTCGTCAATCGAAATGTAGAGAAAAACCATCTCTTCAGGGTCCAACTCCTTGTAAATCTCCTTGATGTATTTTACCTGCTGCAAACAAGGATTGCACCAACTCGCCCAAAAAGAAATATGTATCACCTTGCCCCGAAAATCCGCCAAGGAAACAATCTCACCGTCAATGGTTTTGAGCATAAAATCGGGTGCAGGGCTTCCAGCAGCAAATTTTTTGGCATTGGAGAAAGTTTTATTCACAGTCATAAAATAAGCTACATTGTCGTTCGACAAATCAAAATCAGAATAGATATCTTCCAAGCTTTTGATGTCACCTTTCATACAGCCTTCGATAATCAATTTTGCAAGCGTAAGTTCTTTGATTTCTTTGTTTTGAAGCAGGTTTTTGGCGATTTCATATTGTGATACATAAGGCACCATTGTTGCACCTTGTTTGGCTTGTTCGTAGTACAAATATTCGATGTAAAACCGCAAAAAATTGGAGTAGGCCTGACTGTTGACCAATGCACCATTTTCTACTCTTACTTCCTTCAAAAAATTAAAATACACATTCGTCAATTCCCATTTCTTCAATTCCGCATATCGAAGGCGGTCAAAAGCCCAGTTGTAAACAATATCGCCAATCGCATATTCGTCAAACTCATTCGTAAATTTATGGTTTTCCTTGTATTTTTTGTAAAATTCCATTTTTTCTAAGCGGCGATTGTTGATGTATTGCTCAAACTCATGTGTCATCATGTGGCCCGCTTCCATATTGATGTAGATTTGGTCGACTTCTTTGCCAAACTTATTGTAGTAAGCCGCCATATAAGTGTTGTTATCTGCTCCTGCACCCGTAAATTTGATGGTTTGCAGCATTTTTTCTGCTTCAAAAGTGATTTTGAAACGTTCTCCTGGCACCACATAGACCAGCAAATTCTCAAAAGCGTGTTCAAACCGTACCAACATCGGTTTTTCGGGCTGAAAAGCCAACAAAAAATGCCCATTCAGTTGATCGTCAATGGTAACAGGTGTCGAATAAATGATTTTTTCTCCAATAATTTGATTGCTGATAATGGTGACAGTTACTTCTTCACTCGAAGGAAGCTTGATATCGCCTTCAATAACAGTATATCCTTGCGCCTGACTATCAACAGAAATAAAAAATAACAACAATAAATACAGCAAAAACTTGAACTTCATAGCAGATAGGTGTTTTGATTAATTTTGACTTTGAAACGCTGCAAAGTTTAAAACGAGTGTAAAAATCAACAATTTAAAATCTTATGTCTTTCATCTTTTGTCTTATGTCTAAAACAGTATGCACAGCAAATAAATTGCCAAAATCTATAAATAATCTCATTTGCCAAAAACCCCAACATAATTGAAAGGACTGATTCGCAGTAGTTCCTGTTTCACTTCCTCTGATACCTCCAGCTGATAAATAAAATCGGTGATGCCCTGCTTTGTGATTCGTTCGTTCGTGCGGCTCAAAGCCTTCAAAGCCTCATAAGGATTGGGGTAAGCCTCTCGCCTCAAAATCGTTTGAATCGCTTCTGTGACAACTGCCCAGTTGTTGTCCAAATCTGCATGAAGAGCTGACTCATTCAAAAGCAATTTGCCCAATCCTTTCATAATACTTTGAAAACCAATCAACGTATGCGCCATTGGAACGCCAATGTTTCGCAACACAGTAGAATCGGTCAAATCCCTTTGAAGGCGAGAAAGCGGGAGTTTGGCACTCAGATGCTCCAAAATGGCATTGGCTATGCCCAAGTTTCCTTCCGCATTTTCAAAGTCAATAGGATTGACCTTGTGCGGCATGGTAGAAGACCCGACTTCCCCTTTTTTTATTTTTTGCTTGAAATACTCCATCGAAATATACGTCCAAACATCTCTGCAAAGGTCAATCAAAATGGTGTTGATGCGTTTCATTGCATCAAAAAATGCGGCCAAATAATCGTAGTGTTCAATCTGAGTCGTGTATTGCGAACGCTTCAAAAGCAGTACTTTCTCTACAAAATGGTTGGAAAAAGCCACCCAATCTATTGAAGGATATGCCACTGCATGAGCATTGAAGTTGCCCGTAGCTCCTCCAAATTTTGCCGCAAAAGGAACTTGTTGCAAAAGAGTCACCTGACTGCTAATTCTTTCCACAAACACCTGTATTTCTTTGCCCAATAAGGTTGGCGAAGCGGGCTGTCCATGTGTTCTTGCAAGCATGGGAATGTCTTGCCATTCGACTGACAATTCTTGGAGTTTATTTTGAAGGGTAGAGAGCATCGAAATATATTCTGCTTCAAAAGCTTTTTTGAGCAATAAAGGAGTGGCCGTATTATTGATGTCTTGGGAAGTCAAGCCAAAATGAATAAACTCTTTGTAGGCTTGTAAACCCAAATTGTCAAAAATTTCTTTCAAAAAATATTCTACCGCTTTCACATCGTGATTGGTCGTGCTTTCTATATCTTTAATGCGCTGAGCATCTTTTAATTGAAAGTTCTCGTAAACAGACCTTAACTGTGGGAATACCTCAGGTTTTATTCCCTTCAATTGAGGCAGTGGAACTTGACAGAGGGCAATAAAATATTCAATTTCGACATATATTCGATAATGAATCAAACCAAATTCGGAAAAATAAGGAGCAAGAGTAGAGACTTTTGAACGGTATCTTCCGTCAATAGGAGAGATTGCAGTAAGTGAACTTAATACCATGATGATTCGTTGAATTTTGCTGCAAAAATACCAATCTTTTGTTTTTTCGACTTAAATCCCCCAACTTTGCAGCTTTTATTTTCAAACAATAAAGAATAGAAGAGCGATTTGACCGTTTACATTCGGCAAATTGAGGATGCCATAATTTTGCATCCAAACTCTAAAATCAGCAGACATGAGTAAAAACTTAATGATAGTAGAATCGCCAGCGAAGGCGAAGACCATTGAAAAATATTTAGGTGAAGGCTTTACAGTTAAGTCTTGTTATGGACACATTCGAGATTTGGCGAAAGGTGACAAGGCGATTGATATTGAGAATAATTACAATCCGATTTATGAGGTCTCGAAGGACAAGAAAGAGGTTGTAAAAGAACTGAAGAAAGCGGCTAAAGGTGCAGAGGTTTGGCTCGCAACGGACGAGGACCGTGAAGGAGAGGCCATTTCTTGGCATTTGTGCGAGGTCTTGGGCTTGAATGAAAAGGAAACCAAACGAATTGTCTTTCATGAGATTACCAAACCTGCTATCCTCAATGCAGTTCAAAATCCAAGATTGCTCAACAAAGATTTGGTGAATGCCCAACAAGCAAGACGGGTATTGGATCGTTTGGTGGGTTTCGGCATATCTCCGATTTTGTGGCGAAAAATTGCCCGTTCTGGTTCTTTGTCGGCTGGACGTGTGCAGTCGGTTGCCGTACGAATTGTGGTAGAACGGGAGCGTGAAATTCGCAATTTTGAAGTAATGCCTCATTTTAAAATTACCGCATTTTTTGAAGTGAAAGATGCACAGGGCAAAAAAGCCATCTTCAAAGCAGAACTGGCAAAAAAAATAGACGAAGAAGCCACTGTTGAAGCGTTTTTGAAAGACTGTATGGGAGCTGCTTATGCCATCAATGACATCAAAGTGAAACCAGGCAAAAAATCACCTCCTGCTCCTTACACTACCTCGACATTGCAGCAAGAAGCCAGCCGAAAATTGGGTTTTTCGGTGACACGAACCATGCGTGTTGCCCAAAAACTGTATGAAGCAGGTCACATCACCTATATGCGTACCGACTCAACCAACTTATCTGATACTGCTCGTACGGCAGCACACAGCATGATTGGCAGTGAATTTGGTGACAAGTATGTACAACCGAGGGTATTTAAAACCAAATCAGAGTCAGCACAAGAAGCGCATGAGGCGATTCGCCCCACTTATTTTGACAAGCAAACTGCGGGCAGTGATTACGATGAAGAACGCTTGTATTCTTTGATTTGGAAACGTGCGGTAGCTTCTCAAATGGCGGATGCCGAATTGGAGCGTACGACTGCAAGAGTAGGTATTTCGACTCGATCGGAAGAATTGGTCGGAAAAGGTGAGGTATTGAAATTTGATGGTTTTTTGAAGTTGTATCGAGAAGCGATTGATGAAGATGAGGCTCCCGAAGAAAGGGATATGTTGCCGCCTTTGACTGTTGGGCAAGTATTGGATTTGAAGGAAATGGAGGCTCGTGAGCGTTTCAATAGAGCAGCACCCAGATACAGTGAGGCTACTTTGGTGAAAAAATTGGAGGAATTGGGCATCGGACGACCTTCAACTTATGCGCCTACCATCAGTACGATTCAAAAACGAGGCTATGTCATCAAGGAAGATAGAGACGGTGTAAAACGTGAATATACCCTATTTTTGTTGGATGGTAAGAGTCAAAAAATAGATAAGAAGATAGAGTCAGAAAATACAGGTTTTGAAAGGCAAAAGCTGTTCCCGACTGATACAGGAATTGTGGTAAATGATTTTTTGTTGGAGCATTTCCCAAATGTTTTGAACTACGATTTTACGGCAAAGATTGAAGAGGAGTTTGACGAGATTGCAGACGGTAAGAAGGAATGGAATCAGATGATTGACAATTTCTACAAACCTTTTCACAAGAATGTAGAGGAAACGATGGAAACTGCTGAACGTGCTTCTGGTGAACGAGAATTAGGGATTCACCCCAAATCTGGTAAGCCCATCATCGCTCGTTTGGGTCGTTTTGGGCCGATGGTTCAAATTGGAGGACCTGAGGATGAAGAAAAAGAATATTCTGCGATTCGCTATCCATTGACTTTGGAAACGGTCACTTTGGAGCAAGCATTGGAATTGTTCAAATTGCCACGTACCTTAGGAGAGTTTGAAGGGCATGTGGTGAAAGCTGCAACAGGGCGTTTTGGGCCTTATGTGGTTCACAATAAGTTGTTCTGTTCGTTGAAAAAAGATAGTGGATTGACCCCATTGGAGATTACCTTGGAGGAGGCTATTGAAGTGATTAAAAATAAGCGCATTGAAGATGCCAAAAAACTCATCAAGGAATTTGACGACTATCCCGATATCAGAATACTGCACGGACGTTGGGGACCTTATATCAAAGCGGGTAAGCAAAATGTGAAAATTCCGAAGGAGAAGAAAGAAACTCCTGAAGAATTGACCATCGAAGAGGTATTGAAGCTGATAGAAGAAGCACCTAAAAAGCCTGCAAGAGGACGAGGAGCAAGTAAGGCCAAAGCGACTACTCCCGCTAAGACCAAAGCTGCACCCAAAACCAAAGCAGGTACTAAAACTACCACAACTGCAAAAACGAAGGCAAGTCCAAAAGGCAAGACAACAGCGAAACCCAAAGCAAGTGCTAAAAAAGATACTAAAACAAAAAAGTAGGTTTGATTGGAGAATTGTTCAGAAATAACTTAACAATGTTTTGTTTTGTAACCAATTGAAGAAGAAAAGTATTCATACTTTCTACACAATTTTATATTTTTATTCCTTATTAGCCCTTTTGTGTCTGGAATAGATTGTGTATCTTCAATCGAACTGCATTTTACATTACATTCGACTAAGCTATTATTTATGTTATCACTGAACAGAACTGCGACATCCATGCAAAAGGAATTAAAATACCTTCTTTATCTACTTGAAGATGAGGATAAAGAAGTGTACACAAATATCAGTACGAAACTGGTATCTTACAGCACAACTATTCTCCCACAATTGGAGGACGCTTATGATGAAAGCCTAATCACAGGCAATGTATTACTTGAAGAAAGATTGATTCAGGTAATGGATAAAATCAATTACGAATTGGTGTCAAAATCTTTTCAAAATTGGTTACAAAACCATCCCAATGATTTGCTGCAAGCCATGATATTGATAGCAAAATACCAATACCGTGATTTGAATGAACAGCGGATACAGGAAAACATTGAAGAAATTGTCAATAATATTGATTTTGAAATCAGTCGCTACAATCCTCCTCTTCAATCGGTTAGCATTATCAATAAGGTGCTGTATGATACGTATGAATTCACAACCGTTGCCAATAAAGAGAATGCCGAGAAACATTTTGCCCTCAACCATATACTGAGTTTGAAAAAAGGAGTACCTGTCAGTATTGCCATTTTGTACCTAATCATCGCTTCAAAATTGGATATTCCAATATCGGGTATTCTATTGAACAACAACCTTGTATTGGCCTACTTCAAAAGGCATGGAGGTTGGAAAAAACCAGCTCCCAAACTGCAATTCTATATCAACCCGCAAGATAAAGGGGCTATTTTTACAAGCAATACACTCAAAGATTACCTCCATGAATCAAAAATCCCCTTTCAACCATCCTACGACAAACCTGCCTGTAACCTACAAATCATAAAATTCGCTTTGGAACATTTGGCACAGACCTATCATAATGCAGGTCAATACGGCAAAGTGAAAGATATGCAAGCATGGGTCTCAGAATTGAATACCGCATTGAGCAACTATAACAGTAATTGGTGAATAGTGATTAATTTCTAAAACTATTAAGGTTCTTTGACAAAATCTGTGATTTGAGACTTCGGAAGTTTGCCGCTTACAAAATCAAAAAAAAACTATTTCGCTAAAAATTAACCTCTTATAAAATGAAACTTCCGAAGTCTTTATTGTTTCTACAAAAATTGTCACAGAACCACTATTAATTGTCAATTTTTTGCGTAAAAAATAAGCTGTCACTTATTTTACTCCCTTTTTGGTGATAAAATACTATTTTTAAAAGCAGAATAACCGCTTGATTATAAACCCCATTCGTAGCCCATGAATTAATTCATGGGCTACGAATAGAAATAATTTTTAGCGAAATATCATCATAAAAGGAATAGCTTTTGCTGCACTCATAAGGCAAAACGAAGAAGTAACAGATATTGCAGAAATGAGGGATAGACATAAGGATTGAGTCAAATTTACCTATTTTTGATTTTTGATACAGACCAAAAATAGAGGACACCAAGCCATGAATAAACTGTTACTTTCACTATCCATCACTTTTCACAGCCTTCTACTTGTCGCACAACCTACTGTCAATCAATCTACCTACGATTTGCAGTTTGCAGAACAAGTAGTAGATTGTGAAAACACTACCCCCATTTTTTGTGTCAGCATACAAATCAAATCTGCAATCGAAGGAGAAAATTTTAGAATTGGTTCACATACCGTTTTTTTTAGCTACAATCCGCTTACCCTTCAATCTCCCACTTATACCTCCAGTAATTTTGACAACACAAACCTTTGTTTGACAGGTGATTTTGCAGCCTATAATACACCTGCATTTGGTTTCGATGACAATACCTCAGAAGCCAATTTTACAACCATTGCACAACAAACATTGACCACCCAACTTTGCCCACTTGTCACAAACTCATGGCAAGAAATGGGGCTTGTTTGTTTTGAAGTAATCAATGACATCACAAGCAGCAACTTATTGTTTGACAGTAATTTAACCACCATCAACTATATAGACCCAAATGCCACTAACAACATCGGCGACCCACAAGACAAAGCCGCACATACACAAGGTACACTTTCGGGATTGAACGTATTGCCCACTTGTCCTTGTAACCAAACCATCGTTCAAACCACCGAAAATGTTCAGGAATTTTGCGGTAGCGGTATGCCAGATTTAGCGGCGGCTGAAAACGAAATCCAATACAGCGGTGATGGCAGTATCTTTTCGATTGAATGGTTCATAGATGTGGATTACAATACGCCCTACATTCCTGAGACGTTTACCCATTCAGAAATAGGGATTTGTGAACAAGAATCGTTTATCTTGTACGCCAAAGCAACGTGTAGCATTGATGCGACCGAATACGACGCTGGAACATTGGAGGCAATCCTATATCCCCTACCACAAATGCCTGAAATTGTGCGATTAGACGATGAATGTGCTTACCTTGTTCTCCCTGCTTGCCCGAATGACCTACTTTCCGAAACCACTTTCGATTTGATGCCAAGTGCAGAAGCTGCCAACAGAAATCTTACTGTCACCTCTCCCTTCAATCCAACCTGTACAGCAAATTTTGAAGTACCTTATGAAAAATGCCCTGACCCAGTTTGCGACCAAACCATCACCCAAACTACTGCCAGTCTGCAAAGTTTTTGCGAAATTGCTACCCCCGATTTAACTCTTGCCGAGGCAGAAATAGCGTACAGCGGTGACGGAACAGTTTTCACAATTAAATGGTTTGAAGATCAAATGTTTACCATCCCTTACCTAAACCAAAGCTTTCAACATTCGCAAAGTGATTTGTGTGTAAGTGAAACCGATACCCTATTTGCAAAAGGGATTTGCAATATTGACAATACTTCAATAGCAGCAGGTTTTTTGGCATTTGTGGTTTATCCTCCCGTACAAATGCCTGAGATTGTGAGGTTAGACGATGCTTGTGCCTATCAAGTGCTGCCCGTTTGCGCCAACGATGTACTTTCTGAAACATCTTTTAGCTTGCTGCCCGATACCGAAATAGGTTTGAGAACAATTGAAGTGACATCAGGTTTGGCTGAAAACACTTGTACTTCAATGAGTTTCAATGTACCTTTTGAAGCCTGTCCGATGTTGGTTTGTTCCCAAACGATTCTGCAAAACATGGCGGCAACGGAAAGTTTTTGTGAAAGTGGTTTTCCAGATTTGACGGCTGCCGAAAGTGAATTGCAGTTCAGTGGTGACGGAAGCGTTTTTTCAATAGAATGGTTTGAAGACCAAAATTTTACACTGCCTTATGGAGGCGAATTGTTGACACATTCGATGGATGATGTTTGTCAATTGGAAACCAAAATTTTGTATGCCCGTGCGACTTGCAGCGAGGATGCTTCAACGATTACAGCAGGAACTTTGACCGTCCAACTATTTCCCAATCCACAAACGCCTATTATTGAACGCATTGACGAGGAATGTACTTACCAAATTTTGCCCGCTTGCCTCAATGACCTACTTTCAGAAGCGACTTTCAACTTACCGCCTGACACCGAATCGGGTTTGAGAACGATTGAAGTGACATCGGGTTTGAATGAAAATCCTTGTACTTCAATGAGTTTTGACATTCCTTTTGAGGCCTGTCCGATGTTGGTTTGTTCCCAAATGATTCTGCAAAACATGGCTGCTATTCAAAGTTTTTGTGAAAGTGGAACAGCGGATTTGACGGCTGCCGAAAGTGAATTGCAGTTCAGTGGTGACGGAAGCGTTTTTTCAATAGAATGGTTTGAAGACCAAAATTTTACGCTTCCTTATGGAGGCGAATTGTTGACACATTCGATGGATGATGTTTGTCAATTGGAAACCAAAATTTTGTATGCCCGTGCGACTTGCAGCGAGGATGCTTCAACGATTGCAGCAGGAACTTTGACCGTCCAACTATTTCCCAATCCACAAACGCCTATTATTGAACGTATTGACAACGAATGTACTTACCAAATTTTGCCCGCTTGCCTCAATGACCTACTTTCAGAAACGACTTTCAACTTACCGCCTGACACCGAATCGGGTTTGAGAACGATTGAAGTAACATCAGATTTGGCTGAAAACACTTGTACTTCAATGAGTTTCGATGTACCTTTTGAAGCCTGTCCGATGTTGGTTTGTTCCCAAACGATTCTGCAAAACATGGTGGCAACGGAAAGTTTTTGTGAAAGTGGTTTTCCAGATTTGACGGCTGCCGAAAGTGAATTGCAATTCAGTGGTGATGGAAGCGTTTTTTCAATAGAATGGTTTGAAGACCAAAGTTTTACGCTTCCTTATGGAGGCGAATTGTTGACACATTCGATGGATGATGTTTGTCAATTGGAAACCAAAATTTTGTATGCCCGTGCGACTTGCAGCGAGGATGCTTCAACGATTGCAGCAGGAACTTTGACCATTCAGCTTTTCCCAAATCCGCAAATGCCCACCATTGAACGAATTGACAACGAATGTACTTACCAAATTTTGCCTGCTTGCCTCAATGACCTACTTTCAGAAACGACTTTCAACTTACCGCCTGACACCGAATCGGGTTTGAGAACGATTGAAGTGACATCGGGAATTGAGAACAATGTTTGTGGTTTACAGTCTTTTGAAGTGACTTATGATGCTTGTCCACCAGCATTTTGCAATTTAGAAGTAGTGTCGGCCATACCCTCTATGTGCGACTCAACGACCAATACCTATAGTTTGGAAGTTGTGGTGACGTATGGCACACTTCCCAATGCGCCGATTGCCGTTTTTGCAGGTACTTTTGGTACAGGTGGCGGAACAATTGACGGCAGTGGTGAACAAGTTTTTGTGTTGGAGGATTTGCCAGCCAATGGTGAAATGAATGTAACTGTAGTGGCAGGTTTGGTTATCAACAGTCTATGTGAAGATACGCTCTTCAATGCCTACAATGCGCCGATTTCGTGCAAAACAGATTTGTGTGAGATACTCAATATTGGAGAAATGCCCTCTGAAAATCAATTTGTTTGTTCGGGTGATCTACTGCAAATCAATCATTTGAACACAATGCTTCCTGATGGAATGGCATTGGCTTATATTCTGCACTCTACGCCCAACAATGCAATTACCAATCCACTGTATTTCAGCAATGTACCAACATTTGACTTTGCGGCAATACCTGAATTAATGACGGGAATTTCGTATTATGTGACGGCTGTTGGAGGTTTTGATATGGACGAAAACGGTTTTCCCGAACTCGAAAACAATGAATGTTTGAAACTGTCCAATCCTACGCCTGTGGTTTTTTTGAATAAAATCGGCATTGATTTTGAGGTCTTTACCGATGAAACCAATCAGACGTTTGACTTAAATGTGACGGTTAGCGGCGGTTTGCCTGACTTCAATGCCAGCAATTACCAAATTTCCCTTTCCAATGGCGTTGAAACTGTGGTCAATGCACCTTTCCAGATGGTGGTTTTGGAGGATATGCCACTGATGGAAGAATTGCTAAGTATCTCGGTAACTGACAATGCAGACTGTTCTGCAACAGAGGAAAACATTGCAGTTGGTGTGGAAATGCTTTCTTTTTTGGAAAATTTTGAAGTCGTATATTTACCCAATCATTTGCTGCAACTTCAATTTTGGACCACAGAAACTCAAATTTTGGATGTATTCTGTTACGATATGATAGGGCGGCCTTTGCAGCGAAAACGGGTGTCATTGCAGCAAGGTTTTCAGACTTTCGATTGGTCTTTGGTAGATTTACCCGATGGTGTTTACCTATTGCAACTGAACAACGGTCGAGAATCGTTTGTAAAAAAGATAGTTAGGTATTGATTCGTCTTTTTTTGTAACTTTATTTTTTGTTTTCACTTCAATTTTCATCTTCACTTCAATGGCAGTTTCAACACAACTTTTTGACCTTATTCAATCCATGGACAAGTCCGAAAAACGCTATTTTAAGCTGCATTGTTCCAAATATAAAATAGAGGATAATCAGTACCAAAAAGTATTTGATGCCATTGACAGCCAAAGTAGTTATGATGAAAATGACTTGAAGGTGAAGTTCAAGAAAGAGAAATTTGTGAAGCAGTTTCACGTCATCAAAAACTACTTGTACAATTTGGTTTTGGATAGTTTGTGGGCTTTTCATTCGGGCAAAAATATCAACCAACAAATCAGTGAGTTGATTGACAAAAGTGAAATATTGAGTGAAAAAGGGTTGTTCCTTCAATCGCTCAAATTACTGCAAAAAGCGGCTACTTTTGCCGAAGAAAAGGAAACCTTTGAACATTGTTTGCTCATATACAAACGCCTTAAACTATTGTATATCAGAAAAATAGATGTGGATAATTTTGAAAAACGCATTGATGAATACATCGAAAAAGAACAATGGGCTTTGCAGCAATTGAGCAACCTGATGCATTATGAATGGCTTTCTAATAAAACTTTTCAACTCTACCACCGCACCCACGTTGCCCGCAATCTGAACGATGAAGAAGCCTACCGAGTACTCTTGGCTGACCCTCTACTGCAAAACAGTGCCGATGCCACTTCCAGCTTTGCGAAAATGCACTTTTTCAACATCAAAGCTTTGTGCCACGAAACCATTGGTGATTTGAAGCGCAGTTGTGAAAGCCGTCAAGAATTGGTGGAACTTTTTGAAGCCAACAAAGATTTGATACAGCGAAGTTTTGTGAATTACTTGGTGTCACTCAACAACTTACTCCACAACTACAATGAATTGAGAGATTACCCCAATTTTTACAAGGTACTGGACAAAATCAAAAACGTGGCGTATGCAATGGATAGAAAACTGACACAAGTAGAAGAATTACTGGTCTTTCGTTCTTCTACTGCAATGGTTTTCAATGCGCTGGTGAAAAATGGGCGTTTTGAAGAAGCAGCGGCAATGATTCCAGACATTGAAGCGGGTTTCGAGAAATTTGGCAACAAACTGAATGAGGCTTTCCGCTATCCTTTTTACTACTTTTTTGCTTACACCCATTTTGCCTTACAGAACTACCCGCAATGTCTTGTGTATTTGGAACATTTCATCCACAACAACGACCTGACTTTCAACCGTGAACTTTTTCGTTTTGGGCGCATATTGTACTTGATTACACACTATGAATCAGAGAATTGGGAATTATTGCCCTCTATTATTCGCTCTACACAGCGGTATTTATCGCAGTTGCAAAAACCTTATGCTTCTGAAAAACTCTTACTTAATTTTTTCAAAAAAGTACCTTATGCCGATGACAATGCAGCCTTTTTAGATTTACAGAAAAAAATGAATAAATTGATGAATGACCCTCATTTTCAGACAGAATTGGAGCATTTTGATTATTTGGCTTGGGTACAGTCAAAAATTGAAGGAAAAGGATTTATAGAAGCATATAGCACCAAATTGCAGTTAAGCGACTATCCAAAAAATATTTAGTGACTCCAATAAAGTTAAGTTCCTCAATGGCATAAAGACTTTTGGTTCTGTGACAATTTTTGTGGAAGCAATAAAGACTTCGGAAGTTTCATTTTATAAGAAGTTACTTTTTAGCGAAATAGTTTTTTGATTTTGTGAGCGGCAAACTTCCGAAGTCTCAAATCACAGATTTTGTCAAAGAACCAGACAATCCTAACCACACCCTTTTGTGGTTTGAATGCGTTTAAAAGGAAGATGCAAGATGAAATCTATTTGTGGATAATTTTAAACACAACAAAATTTTGAATATCAGACCTTTATTTTACATTCTTTGGCTTCTTTGCAGTTTGGCTGCAACGAGCCTAATGGCGCAAAATCCCAATCAGAAATTGCAGTCAAAGCCGCCCAAATCGGCTTCAAATACGGCTGCCAAGCCTCAAACAGATACGACTTATATCGAAATCATCCATGCCGATCAATTTGAGCAGACTACCATTAAGAATCAGCCTGTTCGGAAATTGACAGGCAATGTCCAATTGCAGCAAAAGGCAGATGAAATGATCCTTTGGTGCGATAGTGCTTACTACTATATGGACAAAGAAATTGTGGAGGCTCAAAATAAGGTGCATTTCAAACAGGGTGATTCCTTGGATATTTACTCTGATTTTTTGTTTTTTGACGACAACAAAAAAATAGCCCGTTTGGAAGGTAATGTGCATCTAAAAGACCCTAAATCTGACATTTACTCCGATTTTTTGTTTTACGACCTCAAAACGAAAAAGGCGATTCTAAACGACAATGTGCATTTGAAGGATGCAAAGAGCGATGTGTATGCCGATTCTTTGGAGTATTTTGTGAACACCAAAATGTCGTATTTGTATAAGGATGTGCGGATTGAAGACAGCAAGGTGAAGGTGAAAGCCGATAAAGTGGAGTATTCGGTCAATACCCGTCAATCGGTGTTGATAGGGAATGTACAGTTGAACGATGGCACGATGAAACTGAGCGCAGATAGGATGGACTACGATATGAACAGCGAAGAGGGAACATATAGCGGCAATGGCAAACTGCTGAATGGGGAAACAACACTGACTAGCCAAAAGGGACGGTATTATGGGCGCAAAGACCAGGTGATTTTTGAGCAAGATGTGCACCTCGTTTCCCCCAATTACGACATCACTACCAGTCAGTTGGATTACAATATCCAAACGGAATCAGCCAAATTTAACCGAGCCACGACCATCAAACAAAAGGATGGTGTGATTGAAACCGATTCGGGTGAATACAATGCCAAAAAAGACCAATTGCAACTGTTTAGCCGTTCAACGATTGTGAGCGACAACAACGAAATCACCGCAGACGATTTTTTCTACGACAAAAAAACGGGCATCGGAAATGCCAAAGGAAATGTCTATTGGATAGACACGGCTCGAAACCTAACCATCAACAGCGATTTTGCCAATTTTTATGACAAGGATGAAAAAGTATTGGCTTACAACAATGTGCTGCTTTCCAATGTGGTAGAGGAAGATACCCTCTACATCACCGCCGATACTTTGACGACTTTCAAACAAATCAGAACCATCGCTGCAACGGATTCTACGGCTGCAAAAAGCGATACGGCGCAAGTATTGTTTGCCTACCACCATGTCAAAATCCTGAAAAGCGATCTGCAAGGGGTCTGCGATTCTTTGACCTATTCGCTGCGTGATTCTGTTTTTCGGATGTTTCAAAAACCTGTGTTATGGGTAGATGAATTTCAGTTGAGCGCAGATACCATTCGCCTGACCACCCAAAACAACAAACCCCATACGATTGACCTCCTCAAATCGGCTTTTATCGGCAATCGGCTGCAAGACAACATTTTCAATCAAATTGCAGGGCGCAATATTTACGGCTTCTTCAAAGACAGCAACTTAGAACTATTGAAGGCGGAGGGCAATGCCGAAAGTATTTATTTTGGTCAGAACGAAAAAGAGGAATTTTTGGGTATCAACCAAGCGACTGCCAGCAAAATCTGGATATTTTTTGAAGAGAAAAGCATCAACCGCATCAAATTTATCGGTCAGTCGGACGCTACTTTCACCCCGATTCAACGAGCGAATTTGTCGGAGTTTATCCTTTCTGGTTTTGTGTGGTATGGTGAAAGACGGCCACAAGTATTGGGGGATTTGGTGGTATTGGGTGCGGCGGTTGAGGGTGAAAATTGACACCAAGTTTTCGTTCCAGCAAGCAAGTGAAACTTTGTCTTAGAGGGATGTATGGGTTTAGGGTGTTATTGGTTGGCGACACCTAACGAATCAACAGCCAAAACTTAGCTAAAAAATACATTTTTGGCTGCAAGTATTGCATCTATCAGCCAAAACTTGTATTTTTATATCAAATTTGGCTGATGATGGATACTTCAATTATAGGAAGACAAAAAGAGATACAAAAGTTAGACAGAGTTCTTCAAAGCAAAAAGTCTGAATTTTTGGCTGTATATGGTCGGCGAAGAGTTGGCAAAACCTTTCTGATTCGGGAATACTTCAATTATACTTTCGATTTTCAGATTTCGGGTTTAGGCAATGCGAATACTCAACAACAACTTTTCAATTTGATGATGTATTACGCAAACAATCCCACCTCGTTTACGAAAAGGCTTCTGAAAATTGGTTGGTTGCTTTCCAACAATGTAGCATGGAGAGGAAAAACAAGCCAAAAGTCTGCTCAAATTGATTTGTTGATTGACCGTTGTAATCAAGTTATCAACCTTTGTGAATGTAAGTTTTCTTTGGATTCCTTTTCGATAGATAAGGGCTATGCCGAAAAACTACGCTCGAAAATAGCGACCTTCAAAACCGCTACCAAAACCAAAAAATCGGTATTTCTTACCATGATTACCACTTATGGGGTAGAGAAAAACAAATACGCCAATCTGCTGGTAAGAAATGAGGTAACGATGGATGATTTGTTTTCTTAAGCCGCTTCAAACATCGCCAAACCCCATCGGGTGTCGCCAAGTTTTCCACTACTTTGATTGCCTCTAAAATCAAGTAAATCTTGCCAAAGTTTTCGCTACAAACGAAGGTTCGCTCAACGTCCGAAGGACTTGGCGACACCGACTAAACAAAACTATACAAGCTTCCTTTTTATTAAACCTTCATGTTCAAGGCAGTCCCCCCTCCATACCATACAAGCATTTCCTTTCCATCTAACAGTTTTCCGAGTTCTCGGAACAAGCTTTGTTCAAACATCCGCTTAGCATCTTGCTTGCAAAGACCACTCCATTCCACTTTCTCTTTCTATCGCTCCGCTCTTTTCTTTAGCTCAAAAGTAGGATGGATGAACCGCTATAAACTATAGGCAAGGCGGAAGCCGTTGGCGTAGTGCCTGCGGTGCGGGGAGCTGGAGTACCGAGAGGCAACACGACAACCCTCCGAAAAGTCGTTCCAGCTACCGCCCCGCAAAACGCGAGTCGAGCTATTTTTTAATCCAAAGTAATTTGCAATCAAAGTATTTTCTGGGTAATCCCCATACCAATCAAAACACCATTCCCAAACATTGCCACTCATATCGTACAAGCCTTTTCCATTCGGTTTTTTACTTCCCACAGGGTGTGTCCTACTTTCGCTATTCTCCCCATACCAAGCGACTTCTTCAATCGTATTACTTCCCGAATATTCAAACAGCTCCATCAATTCTCCTCCTTTTGCTGCATATTCCCATTCCGCTTCCGTTGGCAGACGATAACCCTTTTTAGTCTTGATATCCATTTCCACAATCCATTTTATTTCATCATAGCCATTTCCATTATTCGGGTCTTCGTTCTCTTTGTCTATCTTATAGGCTTTGGCATTTCCTTTTTGTTCACTCAACCAATTGCAATACTGAACTGCATCGTACCAATTCACTTTCGCCACAGGATGCAAACCAATACTATCTTTGGCAGTAGCCCCTTCCATATAGGCATATTTTCCATCTATTTTCCACTTATCACCATACGCTACTTGACAATACAAAGCAAACTGAAACACCGTAGTTTCTGTTTCTGCCATTTTAAAATCACTCAATTCCACCCTAAAATTTTGTCCTTGTTCCATTTCTACAATTCCTCCCTCTACCTTAATCATGTTTGGATAATAGCGGTTTTGCAGTTCGCCATACCTTTTTTCATCCAAAGCTTTTAAGCTCGCCTGTAAGTGCTGCCTTTCCTTACCTTCTTGATTTGCTTTTTGCAGAAAACCCTTTGCTGTTGAATTGGGCAGATGCTCCAAAGCAGTTTTCAGAATTTCCTTTGCTTTATCATATTGATGTGTTTCTACATACCAAAACGCAGGTTCCATATAGTTTTTTAAAATAGTGGAATCCAAGGTTTCTACCCGCAAGCCAGCTGCCACCTCAATTTTCACTAAAGCCTTTTCATACTCCAACTCCAAAATATATGCCTCTGCTTCATCTAAATTAGTTCGAGCAATCATTTCATTTTTATCCACATCTGCCAAAGCTGCTTTTGCTTTTTGCTCATTGGCAACTGCTTCTTTTCTCGCCTTATCTGCCTCCCAATATTGCCACCCCGCAAACACCAATGCCAAGAAAGCCGCTCCCAACAAAAATCTTAATCTTCTGCTTTGATTTCGTGCTGCTTGCAGTTCACGTTCTTGTTCTTTCTTCAAAAACACCTCACTCTCCCGTATTTTCCCCTCCAAAGCACTCGGATAATCTTTATACGCTTGATAGGGACGAATAAAATCCAATTCGTCTTGACTAAAATAACCTTGTCGCTCGGCATACACCGCATAGACCTCCCCCGCTTTTTGGCGCATCTGCATTTCTTCCGTCAGGTTCTGCCCAACCGCCAAAGCCAACAAATCGTGACTGATTTCGTATTGCGTCTGTTCCCCCGCTTTTTGGGAGCGTATCAGCCGACGTTTTTCCAAATCTTGCAGCAGATTGGAGAGTTTAGGTGGAATTGCCACCTTTTTGCTTTGCAGGTCGTTTTCAATCGCCTCTTGACTGATTTGCAGTTTGGTGTGTCGTTCCGAAATCATTGCCGCCAAAATCTCCAATGCCGTATTTTCGCCATAAGCAGAAGCGTTGAGGGCTTGCAGTTGTTTTTTCAAAAAACTGTTCAATACACCCTCCAAATCATCTTCTTCCGTCACCAAATCGGGCTGCAAAAGAGGCAGTTTGTCGGCAGGTGTTTGTTGTTGTTTGGCTCTGTCCCATAGCTCACTCAAAAACACCTGAACATGGGTCAGTTCTATCTCCTTTTTTTGGTCGGGCAGTTTGTCGAGTATGGCATTCGCCAAAGCAGCACTATCTTGAACGGCATAAAAATCTTCGTATTCCTCCGCCTCCAACATCTCGTAAATCACGCCTCTCACCTTTTCTTTTCGCATCTTCTCCAAGCGGAAACGGTGCTTGAAAATGCTCGGACACAGGGCTTCAAATTCCGACAAATGCCCAATAAATTCCTCTCGCATGATGAGCAGGATGCGGCAAGGTACTTTGTAGCGTATGAGTTCGTTGAGGCGGGTGAAAAATTCCTTTTTTTCGGCATCGCTGCCCAAAATGAGCAGTTCCTCGAATTGGTCGAACAGCAAATAAACAGGCTGGAAACGCTCGTCAAACAATTGCTCTACCAATCCGCCAAAACTCACCTCTGTATCTTCTGGCAGTCGAGTTTGTGGGTTGAAGGCGATTTTTTCCTCCAAAACCTCATTGATGCGGGCAAATACAGAAGCATTGATGTTGTCGCCCCGCCGAATACTCAGCGCAAACCAATCGGCATCCGAAAATTGGTTCCGCAAACCACATTCTATCAAACTCGTTTTGCCCGCCCCCGAAGGGCCATACACCAACAAGTGTTTGACCCCACTCAAAGCGTCGTACAAATCGTTGGTTTCCTTTTCCCTGCCGAAAAAGATGTCTTTGTCGGCTTTTTGGTAGGCGTCTAAGAATTTGAAGGGGGAATGTTGTTTCATGTTTAAATTTCATTGTAATTCCCAAATTTATTGGGGAGGTTCTGACAACCAAATCATAACAACCAACCAATTAAAATTGGCGGTTACGGCAAGTCCGTTAGGACTTCAATATTTGTAGCCAAATAAAGCAAGTAATTACAGAACTCCGTTAGGAGTTCAACACAAATCCACTAAGCAGAGACTACTGATGTTCAACTCCTACGGAGTTGTGATAATTCTTATACTGACTTTCTACAAATATTGTACTCCTAACGGAGTAATTTCACTTTATTCTGTATCTTCGAATCAATTCCACAATACAAATAAGTCATTGAAAACCAATTCATATTAAAAACTTATTTTGTATTTTGTTCTACCCTATACGTAGCCCACGAATTAATTCGTGGGCTACGTATAGCAAAGCGGTCTTTCTCGCTTCCTAACTAAAAGGCACTAACACCTGCTCCATCTGCTCAAACAACTCGTCCAACTTAGGTTGGTTGTTGTTTTGCACTTTTACCTTCAAGGTTTTATTGGAGGTGCTTTCTTTTTGAGTACCATAGACCAATTCATTTTTGTATTGGGCAAAATAATAGCGGCGTTTCTCATTGCCGATATAGTAATAAATCTCAGGCGTTTGGGTTTCTTTTTCTGCAAACACGCTTTGGTCAATGATTAAGGGCGACAAAGACAGGTAATTGGCGTTGTCGTTGATGCTGTTGAGGGAGTTGGTGATGTTTCTGCCTTTGAAGAGCAAGACACTTTTGTTGTAGGTGAAAAAGTCTTGGATGGAATGGGACAAAAAATCACCCTGTTCGCCATACACTTCGCTGTACATTCCATGCAGTTCACCGTACAAATGCACAAAATTTTTGGCAGAACCCAAGCGGTAATTGAGGTTGATGTCTTTGATGGACACCAAGCGGTATTTCGCCAAAAAAGCAATGTTTCGCAGCCAAAACACCAAAGCGGTGAGGTATTCATTCAGCAGTTGGTCGAAATGTTCGTCTTCGGGAATCGCACCTTTCAGCAGCTTGTGGCGGTTTTTTTCGAGGAACAAAGCTGCTCCATACAAGTCGCTTTCGGTATCGCTCAGTTCGGCTACAAAGTCGGGCATTTCTTCCATGAAATTGCCTTTTTTTGCCAGCAAGTTGTTCAGGCTAATCAAAAAGTTGAGCCAATCGAAGGAAATAAAATCCGTTTCACTCATTTTGAAGAAATCTGCAATCACAGGTTCAACTACTTGCTGTCCATTGACCAATATTTGCGCCAATTGTATGTAAGACAAGTAGCGCACACTGCTCTGAAAAGCTTCTGCCATAAAGGACAAGCGGCGAAGATTGCGTTCTTTGCCGACAGGCGTATTCATCTTCTGCAAAAAGGTTTCTATCAACCAACCGTAGTGCTGAAAAATAGCTGAATGTCTGTCTGTTACCGAAACGCCATGCCGCAAAAATTCCCGATTCAAACTTTTTACCCAAATTGTATCGTTGGTAATGAGGTCTTCGGCTAATTCGGTTGGGAGTTTTTTGCTGTGTGAAACTTGGTCGATTAAAAAGCTAAAATTGGCTTCGCCTATACTCCCGATATTGTAGATTTTATCGGCAGTTTGGAAAGATTGGCTTTGCTGACTTTTCATCAAGTCCACCAAATCGTCCAATCTTTTCGCCAATTCTTGTATTTGACCGTTTACATTGACGGTAATTGTGCTGTCACTGACACCTTGAATAACGATGTTGGCATTGCCTTGTATTTTAGTCATGGGTTCTTATTTTTAGACTACAAAAGTTTTGAAAACTTTTGTAGTCTGCTGCCTAACTTTGAAAACTTTTGTAGTCTGCTGCCTAACAGCGTATAAGTTTACGAAAAATCGGCTTTGTCAATTTTTTCGATGTTGTAAATCTTTTCAGCCGTTTGGTGAATGGTTTTGCTCCCTGCTGCTTCATTGGGAGCGGGGTTCTCGTTTTCTTCCTCTTTGGAGAAAATTTCTTCAAAAGCACTGACATTGCCACTTTTGTAGTCGCTTAGGTTTTCGACAACGCTACGGATTTGGGAAGTGATGTGTTGGTAAGCTTCATCTTGATTGTCCCATGAAGTGACAGCTTTGCCATTGGAGGGCAGAGCAGCGTATTTTTCTACACCCAAGCCTTTGTAATCTACCGAACGCAATAGAATAGGTATCACAACGACCTCTTTCTTTTCGGCTCGATGTAGGGCTTTTTGTAGTTGCTCATCGTGTAGGTAATCATCTGCAAGGGCATCCGCACTCATCAACAACAAAATGATGTCGGCTGCTGCTAAATGTTGTTGAATACTTTCGTTCCAATTTTCGCCTGCATGTATTTTTCCTGCATCAAAAGAGGTAATGATGCCTTGCCTTTGCAAAGCAGACAAATGTTTCTCCAATGCTTTTTTATGGACTTCATCTTGGGCAGCATAAGAGATAAATATCTGGGTGGGGTGATTGTGTGTTTCCATCTTATGGCTTTGTCATTTAGTTGCAGTGGTGAATGTTCTTTGCATATTAATTGATTTTCCTATGCAAACTTATTACTTTTCCAAAGATGCTAAAAACAAACTAAAATGACAAAACTTCAAGTATATTTTATGTTATAAGACAACCCATAACTTTTAACATTACAATTACATGACAAACATACCATCACTGCAAACTGTTGGTGCTACTACTCCAATTATCGACCAAGTCTACCTTTGAGTTGCTTGACATAGCGATTGCCGAATTGTCCATTGGTTTTGTTCATCGCAAAGATGGAGGTCACAAAATTGGCCAAATGAGCAGAACCTCCCAGATGGGTGAGGTTGAGTGAAGCACCTGCATTGACCTTGGTGGTGTGTCCAATGACCATGATGGACATACCGCTGATTTCTTTGAGGTCTTTGAGGTAGTTCATCACTTCAAGCGCAATGTTGGTATCTTGGGTGCTTTCGGTGTGTAGGAAGCTGATATTGTCCACGATGATGACATCTGGATTCACCCGTTCTACCTCTTTTTTGATGGCTTCCATCACGACGACCGAACCACGCTTGCCGAAATGCTTGGCTCTAAACTGGGGGTTGATGTCCGTTCGCATGAAGTTTTCGCTGAAGTGGTAGGCACTTTCTCCTGTGGAATAACGTTTGGAAAACTCTATATCGTTGAGTTCAAAGTCAAAGAGCAGTACCCGCTTGGGTTCACATTCGTTGGGTAGAAAGGACAAATCTACCGAGAGACCTTTCGAAATAGCATCGGCTGTCTGTACGGCTAAGACGGTCTTGCCCATTCCTGGCGAACTAAAGAAAATCACCAATTCGCCTTCCATCCACAAATTGCCCATCATTTGACGCATCAATAGGCCCTGTCCATCTTTTACGCATTGCCTGGCGGTTCGGGTGCGGAAATAGGAGGTGGTTTTTTTTCTATGGAAGGTAGCTCTTGTCTTTTTTTGAGTAAGCTCATGTTTTTGTGTGTTTAATGTGTTTGGGTTGATAATTGTGTTTTGAGAATAAAATTTAATCCGCAATTACAATCCGTTTTTCTATTCAAAATAGTGGTGAACTTATTGGGTTCTTTGAATCAATAGTTGGTTTTCTATTAAGGCTCAAAGAACAAGTTTCACATTTGAAATGAAACCTTCGATTACTCCATCCTCACAATATCCAATAGCGCACCTTGGGTTGTTCATTGTGCAGTTCTATTCTCAGGTGAAAACCCCACGAACGGGGATGCTTGTTTCGGATACGTGCTTCTCGCTCACTCGCTTCACTGGCTTGAAGGGCTGCTCGGACAGTGAGATTTTGGAGACGCTGAAGTAGTTCTCCATAAGCCGTCAATCGTTGTTGGTGTTGGGCTATTTTTTGGCGGTAGTTATTGGTGTCTTTTCCCTCACGTTTGAGTTTTTGGAGTGTAAATTCCATCTTCTCCAATATGGCTCTGTCTTCATAAAGTAAATTGTTACAGACATCCAATAAAACATTGAAGGGAAGCAAAGCCACGTCCACTTCCGTATCATCGGGTACACCTATTTTGTCAACTAAGTCCCCAATAAGCTCATCCAATTGGATAGCATTTTCATTTCCTTTGTCGTATTCTTGTTGGAGAATGACCGACGCATGGTCTATAAATTCCGCAATGTCATTGGCTGTTAGCATGTGTTCTATTGGGTGTTTGGGTTGATAATTGTTTTTGGTACTGTGTAACGGAAATTGCTTTGCATTTGAGCAGCATCGCTGTATATCTACATGTAACAATAAGGCTAAATATATTTTCTTCAAGGGGCCTAGTAGCGTCGACACCGCACGCAGTCAATCAGTCGCTAATTCGTGCCGAAGCTACGCTTCTCTGATTCATTTCTTAAAGCATTTTCTACAAATAGTGCCTGGACTACGCCCTTTTGAAAGTAACGTAACTTTCGTTTCATTGTATTTGGGTGTTCATGTATAAGAATATGTAGGTTCTTTGACAAAATCTGTGATTTGAGACTTCGGAAGTTTGCCGCTTAAAAAACCAGCAACCTATTTCGCTAAAAATGAATCTCTTATGAAATAAAAATTCCGAAGTCTTTAATGCTCCCACAAAAATTGTCAAAGAACCAATATGTATTATCTCGCTTCCTACATCTTACATCCTGCATCTTACATCCTGCATCTTACATCCTGCATCTTACATCCTGCATCTTACATCCTGCATCTTACATCTCTCATCAAAAAGGCAAATCATCGTCAGTACCCTTGTCGTTTTCATTGGGTAGTTCTACATGGGCATAGGCTTTTAGGCAGCTATTGCAGAGGGCTAAAGGGTCAGTAGGATGGATAAAATTCTTGTACCGATAGCCTGTATGTTCTTCGATGGAAGCCCGAATAAAATAAACTTCAATAGGTACAGGACTTTTATCGCTGTGAAAAAGGATGTAGCGGTCGTCACAAAATTTTTTGAAGGCATTTTGGGTTTCAGTAGCCAAATGCATCAACCGCTCTCTGTCTTTGTTCTTGTCTTCCCCATTGGGATATTCGCCTATTTTTAGCTGCAAAATAATCGGTTGTCCATTGCGGTCGTAGGAGCATACAGTGACCAATACGCCTACTTTGTCTCTTTGAGGGAGTTCCTGCGTGCGTGTATGAAAATACAGGTCTCTGTTGGCTACTTGCAGAAACTGAAAGGAATATTCGTAATATAGCGGCAACATATATTAATTGATTTAGGGGTTGGTTATGAATTGTGCAACATCTATTCGCTTCCACCTGCAAAACTGCACCACTGCGCCAAACAAATCTGCAATCTGCTGCAATTGACTGCGTTCATTCGTGGAGGTGGGCGTGTGAGTAGCACCTACTTTTTCGTAGAGGAGGCGGTGACTGTCCGATAGATAACTCACAAAGTCCCGCAATCGAACGGGTGATTGTCGCTCCAATGATACGGCATAGAGATGTGCCATCAGCAGCGGTATCAATTCGGATAGGTCTGCCGCCATATAGTGTCGGCTGTTGGCATAGGACAAAATGTATCGTCGGCGGGTATTCCAAAGTGCTTCATACACCCTAAGCTGTTCGACCTTTAGACAAAAGTTGTGGGCTATGCGGTGAAAAATAGGGGCATGAGTCGTTTCCGTATTGGTGAGCAGCACTTTGGTGGCGTACAGTCGCTGACAATCTGCCACAAAACGCACGATGTCTGCTACCTCCAACAAATGACCGAGTTCTACTGCTCTTTCTATCAGGTTGGCATCTATGCAGACCTGCAATGAATGTTCGGCTGCCTGCTGTTCGATTTCACAAACCTGCGCTTCTTGTCGTTTGCTCAGACAGTGCGGACACACTTCTACGCCATTGAAGTAGGTCGGATTGGACTTGTCGGGAAGATAGACTTCCTGGCAGTCCTCACAGTTTTCTTGTCGTGGTTTCATTTGGGGGATAGTGTTTAAAATAATTTTACAAAAGAATGACCTTGGTTTTTAGTAAAAAACTAATTATTTTAGTATTGCGCCAAATATACTACATTATTTTTCAAACTGGGTAAAGTTTCTGCAATTTTTTTTATTTTTTTTTTGAACGACTGTACTTCAAAAGCTTGAATCAAATATTGAGATTCTTTTTCGGTTGTACCAAGACCAATGTACCTACTGTCATCAGCAACAAAGCCAAAATAAGCAAGCCCCATTCGGAAAGGGTGGGGACAGGAGGGGTTGAATCTGTAAGCTGCACATCTGCTGACCAGCCACAAGTATTCACTACAGTACTAAACCTTGAAGCAAGGGTAAGACATCCATTTGTAGAGGTGAATAGAGTGCCTGTGCTCCCTACCATTAACGATAGCTCCTCACCCTCAACACTCGAGTTATAAAGTTCAGGGTCTGTTGATGTGGGGTTGGTTGAACTTCCACTTGAATTACTAGCAGTAACTGGTGCAGCCCCATCAAAAATGGCCAACCAATCAAAATTACCAAAAACTCTAAATTCAGTAAAGTTGATTGAAATTTGCTGCCCAGGAGGAGCACAATAGGTGGTGACAGTGATGCAGCCACAATTTGGGTAATTCCCCAAAGGCCCTTCAATAGTCGAACTACAGTCACCTCCAGGCCCTCCATTCATTCCATCAGAGGCATCGTGAACGCTGTCGCCAGTTGATGGATAGATAGTTGTTGTTGTACCTGCATCAGGAACAATCTGAGTCTGAGCTAAAGAAGAGAGTGAAAATACAAGTAGGAAAACGGGGACAAAGTGTCTTAAACAGTTGAATAAAATGGTAAAAGATTTGGGCATTTTTTTTTAGTCTTTAAAGGTTTCAAATATATTCTCTATTTAATTTTTTGACACTTACAATGTAGCCATTTTTTGGTCAAAATCCAAATCTAAACGACATGCCATAATTGTCGTTTCTTTGTTGTCCTACAAGCAATGAATAGGTTCCGTCCTCTTGTTGGAGATATGCCCTTTTGGGAGCATGGTCGTACAGCACCCTATAATGTATCACAATGGAGAAATTCTTTTCTATTTGAATGGAAAAGCTGGATACCAAATCTACAAATAAATCGTACCTTCTATCTTCCAAATCTCCTTGACTGACAGTGCTGAATCCTTTCCCCAAAGGCATTTTAAAATAAGGATAAATTTTCAACTTGTATTTGTCTTTTGGTTGCCATGCAAAAGTGGGTCGCAACTCCCATCTGAGCTTATTTGTTGCAGTAAAATCTTGGCTTATAAGCGTGTCCATTCCATTGAAGTTCAAATTATTTGTTGCCATCGCATCTTCCAATTCATAATAGATGCCTATCAAAAGCCCCAGTCTCAACTTACTGTACTTTTTATAGTTTGACCTAACATATTTCTCACGGGTATCGACGATGGTATTTAGTTCGGGTTCCGTAATGTTTAGTATACTCTTTTTCAGATAACATTCTTTTAAACACCTTTTTAAATCCGTACCATAAGACTCATATTTGGGAATGTTCTCCAAGCTCTTCAAATTGCTTTTCCCTTGTGTGGTCATCCTATTTTTTGAGAAAAAATTCAATATGAAACCAGCTCCCGTTTCGTATCTCTGTTCAATTCCAAGAAAGTTGTTGCTAAACCTCTTTACAAACACATAATTTTCCAGCCACAAACCATCATTTGTAGCCTCAGAGTCGGGAACGAATGGATGAAAATCAAAGGACATATCGATATCAGAAATATTTTCTTGAAATACTCCATTTTGTATCGTCGTCTGCAAGTTCAATGAAAACTCTACTTCATGAGGATAAGCTCCTTTTTCTAAACTTGCATGTACACCAATTCTGAATAGATTCCTAATGTCGTTTTCGTTTCCACTGAATGAAAAACCCGCTTTTCCATTTAGTTCGTGTTCTTCACCCCAATACTCATTGAAGTAATCCAATAATTGCTGCATTTCCATTATTTCTAAGGAGTCTTTTTGGTACTTGTCGGCATCTGATGTATCCAGATTGAACACTTTGTGGGAACTGATGCGATTGTACACTTCTAAGAAGTCTCTATCGGAATTTTGTGCAGAAAGGGTATGAAGTAGCACAAACGGAAGCAGAATGATTGTCAATAGTTTTTTTTGCATGGATTTTTGTCTTTTAGGTTTTGAATTGAGGGAGTAGCGTTACTGGGCGTGCGATGAAAATAAAGATAAGTAGTTGAAGGGGAAATATCAAACGAAAAGTTTGGCAACCGTTGGAGTGGGGTTTACTTAATAGTGGAAGCGAAACACTTTACTTATTGATAGTCATTCCTTTAGGTGTTTCACCAATATTGAAGGAGGTAGGGGGTTCTTTTGTTTTTTAAGGAGTGAAACACTTTATTGATTGATTGTCATTATGTTAGGTGTTTCAAGGATGTTTCGGAAGGTTGTCGTTCCAAGTGTCGCCAATGACATCCCCCTCACCCCCTTCAAAGGGGGAATTCGGATGTTGAGCGAACTCTTTACTCACCAAGTGAAAACTCGCAAACGTTTGGAAAACTTGGCGACGTTGGAACGACTCCACTTCAACTGTTGAGCGACCTTTCCGTTCCGAGTGTCGCCAAATCCTTCGGATGTTGAGCGAACTCTTCACTTACCAAGTGAAAACGTTGACAACACCCAACGGCTTTGTCGACGTTTGAACGACTGGCGACATTTGAACAATTACTACCTATGCTGTTTCAATTCCCCATCAATATTCAGAACAGGTTTACCCAATTTGGAGTCTTTTTTGACTAAAAAACCAACTGCAAACAACCAAACCTCCTTGTCCATTCCCTCAAAAGGCTCAAAGTATTTATGACTGCTGATTTGGGTCATGGCTTGCTTCAAAAGATACGCCATCGTTCCCTTTTCACCATACTTAAACTCGATGATGTAAACCATCTCGTCCATCTCCAAGGTACAGTCTATGCGCCCCTTATCCGTAGAGCCTTCCAAATGAGAGCGAATACCCAATAGAGATAAAACCAAATAAAACAAACCGTGATAGTAGGCTTCACTGGCTTGCTTGCGATGTTGATAGGGCAATGCGCTGAAAAGAGAGCGCAGAATTTTTAAGAATCCATCTTTGTCTTGATTTTGCAGTGCCGTTCTCAATTTGATGGCGTTATAATTAATATTCGCAACATTCTGATTGGAAAACACTTCCAATATAAATGCATTGAAGGACTGTCTGACTTCCGAATTGGGATAATTGAGGGTGTACAAGTCACCGATTTCTGTTTCAAAAATATTTGTAATGGTCAAATAACCCGTTTCATATAGCAGTTTTTCAAGTGGAATTCGTGTTGTCAAATCATAGCTACTATCCAACATAGCTGTTTCTATATTCTCGAACTCTTCCATTGTCGGTACAGTCTCTCTTTCAATGGCGTATTTCTCTTTTATCAGTTTTATTAGAATGGCAGGTGTTCCTGTTTCAAACCAATAGTTGTTGAATTTTTGGTCTTGAAAGACATTTACAATCGAGTAGGGATTGAAGAGTCTGCTTTTGCCATCCCAAGAATAGCCATCATACCAAGTAGTTATCTCCTCTAAGAGTTCTGTTTCTGTGGTTTGTTCCTTTGCAGCAAACTGACGGATATAATCTCCAAAATATTGCTTCAACTCTTCCATAGTAAAACCCAGAATATTGACAAACTGAGGCTTTAAGCTCACATCTTTCATCAAATTGACGACCGAAAAGATGGACATCTTGGCGAATTTGGAGATGCCTGTAAAGAATACAAACTTGAGTTCATTATTGGAGGCTTTGAGAATACTGTAAAAATCACGCAAGGAGTTTTGGAAATCTTCTGCCGCCTTCATGTTCGTAATATTGCGAGCAATTGGGGCATCGTATTCATCTATCAATACCACTACCTCTTTGCCCGTTTTTTCATAAATCTCCAATATCAAATCATTCATCATAGCAGCATAATTTTGGGAATAGAGTTTAACCTTATGCTGACGAGCATATTTATTCATCAATTTAGCCATTTGGTTCTCGAAGGATTCAAAATCATTGTACGTAATGCGTCCAAAATCAATCCGAATCACAGGATATTCTTTCCATTCTATCTTATCCTCTATCCACAAACCTTTGAACAGCTCTTTTTTGCCTTGAAACATAGCTTCCAAGGTGCTGATTAATAGAGATTTACCAAATCTACGGGGGCGAGATAAAAAAATATAGCGACTGTAATTTATTAACTCATATATTTCTTTGGTTTTATCTACATAGACATACCCTTCTTCTATTATTCTTGTGAAAGCCGATTCTGCTAAAGGTAGTTTTTTCATCTAATTCAATTCTTTTGAAGCAAAACAGATGGGAAGATACAAAAGTTTCAGTTGTTGTTTTTGATGCTCCGCTCCGAGTGTCGCCAAACCCTTCGGGTGTTGAGCGAACTCTGCACTACCTAAGAGAAAACTCGCAAATGTTTGGAAAACTTGGCGACGTTGGAACGACTCCACTTCAACTGTTGAGCGACCTTTCCGTTCCGAGTGTCGCCAAATCCTTCGGATGTTGAGCGAACTCTTTACTCACCAAGTGAAAACTCGCAAATATTTGAAAAACTTGGCGGCGTTTGAACGACTCCACTTCAACTGTTGAGCGACCTTTCCGTTCCGAGTGTCGCCAAATCCTTCGGATGTTGAGCGAACTCTTCACTCACCAACCGAAACCAAACCTCCCAAATCGTTTTCATCTTTTCCGATCGAGATTGGACTTGCTACCTCTCCGAAACCGACCGAAAATCCACCGTCCAAGTAAGCTACACCCAACTCTAAGCCTTTTCTTTTTTACTGCCAAAAAAGCCGAGCGCAGCGATTTAAAAAAGCTGCCACTCTAATACGTTCCATAAAATGCTACAAATCTGAATAAAATATCCTAAATCTGTTAAAATTATTCCCAATTCGTTATATATTGCAGCCACTTACAATTATCAATCAAGACAATTGTTGAAATAAAAGGCAACTCAAGTATTAAAATTCTACTTAAAATTGCGGACGAAAGCGGTAAAGTAAGAGTAAACCACCTCATTAAAGAAACAGCTGTATTATGAAGTACAACCCTCGCTACTCCCTGAAACATTTATCGATAAGAGTGCCGTGGCATGACCATGCTTGGGATGGTACTATCTGTACCAATCCAAAAGCCAATGGAGCTTGCTTAATATTAAAAAATTGCGCTCTCAATCGCAATGATGAATTGGAACAGCAATTGGCAGGAAAGTCACTGAGAGACGATGACGTAACTGAACAACAGTATCCTACTTGTATAAAATTAGACTTTGGACAAAAGAATCCCATTCAACCTTCGGTTGAGCTAAAAACATAATAATATTTTCTTATATTATCACTTGATTTGTTCAATATTTTGCTTGTAATTTTGTTCATTTTTGAGTTTTTTCTTTGGTTTCTGCTTCGGTTTCTGCTTTAAGACGGTTCCTTTCTTACGCCCCTTTCCATTTTTAGACTCTTGAGGTTTGAAGGGTCGAATATCAAAAGTAGAAAAAAGTCTTTTTGCTCCTTTTCGGGTCATTGCAACTGACTTTCTCTGTTTGTTCTGTTGAGCTCTTTTTACTTCAGGCAGATATTCTTCCCATGGATTGACACAAACTTCGGTTTCTGTGGATGCAAAGTACAAAAGCCAATAAGTCAGCTGTACTGTCCATAACCAAGCATCCAAAGCCTCTACATTAGATGTTTGGTATTTGTCGGCTAAGAATTGCTGTTTACTGAAACGATTATGAACCTCAATATCATAGCGATGTTTGTAGTCCGTTTGAATTTCGAGTGTGGTGTGCGTTCTGCGATTTTTGCCCCATACACCCACAAACATATCTCGCTTGAATAAACAAGCTCCCGTTTCTTTGTCTATGAATCGAATACACGCCAAATCAAATGGCTTATCCTCCATTTTATAGCTATTTTTACCACGCAAAAGCACATCATTCCAACGATAAATTTGAACGAGGATTTTGCGTCCTTTTGCTAAAGTGGTTTCATATTCTACTTCATCATCAGTAGCTAAATCAAAAATGGGGCGTTGGGCTTTACTAAAATATTGCTTGGTTTTGCGATGCTTAAACTTACGCACACGCTCGGTTTGTAAATAATAAGGCTCATCTTCATAAGTTTTCTTGCGTCCGCCCTTTTTTTGTTCACCACAGTAAGGTTTATACACTTTCATTCCATAGCGCACTCTACTGATTAAAAGCAGATTATCGAACTTCTCAATCAATGGACTAATAAATTCTGGAACCGTATAACTCGAATCAGAAGTGTTCGTAACTTTTGTACTTTCGGCAAAAGGTAGATTCTCATCTTCTAAGACATTACACAGTTGCTGAACGACAACACTTATTTTATCGGATTGTAAATCTACTCGTAGATTATCCAAAGGAACGCTCCAAGCAGCAGGATGTTTTTCATCATAAAGATGTAGATTAAGACATGAAATATAATATCCAATGTCTATAGGTTTATTACCATAAATGCGTACATTTGGGATATTGACAAATCCTCGTTCTGCCAATGTCCGTGATTCGGGTTTGCGTATTGTTGTAAAATCAGTAGAGAGTTTGTACTCCGATTGATAGGGCATTTTTTTGAAAAATAATTGCCGCAAATCTGATTTTAACGCTAACTTGTCTGCACCGTTAAGTTCTTCGCCAAAATCTTTCATTACTTTTCCAAGTATCGAGTAATGATATTGAAAAAATGGACTCAAACTTAGGGATGTGGGATTAGGGGCATTTACTTCACTGCCCAATGCCATAAGTACATTCACTAAAGCCTTGGCGTGCTTTATGTCTGAATTTAAAATATCATGGCAAAACTCTTTTGTAATAGCTATGTTTTTCACATAATATACTATAGCAATAGTTTTGCCTATTTTTTTTCAAACAATTTCCGTCCAAAGTCTAATATAAAAGAAAGTGGAACTTTTATGGCTTCCTTTCCTATTTACATAACACTTAAGCACCCATATATATTAAATTCTCCCAGTACACATGGTCATCTTCAACCTACACGAGTACGCTTGCCCGCTTATTCGGCAGCTGCCGTTCCTTATTTTTGGATGCGAAAAGAAAATGCAAGAGATAAATCTACTGCCTACGACTTAGACTATGACGAAATTAGAGAGCCACAATTAGATTGGGAAAAGGGAAACAATAGAAGGAGTGCTGGTAACACTGGCTGGATACAGGAAATAAGTAATCAAAAAGCATTACTCAATTGTTTTTTTGAACACCTCAAAGAAGATACATCCTTGGTATTTTTTTATGCCAAACAAGTACCTTTTGTAGAGTCATCAGGTAGAGTATTGGTAGGCGTAGGGAGGGTAGAAAAGGTTATCGAATCTGAACCATATAAGGGTAGCAATAGGCGTTTTGGGGCAGCTTATTGGGAGCACATGATTTTACACTCCATTCGTCAAGGTGGCAATAATGGCTTTCTACTGCCTTATCACGAAGCACTTGAATACCAAAAAGAAACACCTGATTTTGATATAGCCGAACTCGCCGTCATTGTTCCCAACGATAAACGTTTTGAATTTTCTTATGCTGCTGAGCATGTTAGCAATGATGGTGCTATTCGTGTTTTGTTGGATTGCTTGAAGTCCTTAGAAAAAGCAGAAGCCCTGAATATTGGTAGCCATCATCAGCAATACATTCAATGGATACATCGGGAAATTGCCGCCTTAGAAAAGCTAAGGGGAGCTTACCCTGGTATAGGTGCAGCTCTTTGTGCTTTTGGCATAGAAAAAGGGCATTTTGTCGCAGCTGAAATTATCAACAAGCTCAAAGACGATACAGAAAACCCGTGGCATCTGTTTGAAAAAGCATTGGACAATCCCAAAGGCATATTATCTGATGCTGTAGTAGAATTAATTCCTTTTAATTCTAAAAAACTATATCGGATATTAAAAACAAAAGCTATCCCTACTCGAATCAAGTTTCTGCATTTGCTCAGTAGATTTGACCTGAGTATTGATCAAGCAAAATGGCTCTTTGTAGCAGAAGAAAGAGAGAAATTGAATATCCTTCGAAAGGATAGGGAATATCTTGACAACCCCTACCTCATCTATGAAGACTTGCGCTTTACCATTTCTCCCATAGCATTAAATACCATAGACTTAGGGCTATTTCTTAAAAATGCCTCAAACAATTTATTTCCTAATCAACTTGTTTTATCTGACCCATTTGATAGTAATCGTATAAGGGCACTCACTATTCAGCAACTAGAATGGGCAGCTTTACAAGGGCATACTTTATTGCCTCGCAAAGAAATTATCAAACAAATAAGAGAATTGTCTATTATCCCAGTTTGTGCTATTAATAGCGACTATTATGAATTAGCTGAAGAAGTTTTTAACGGGGCAATCCAGTTAGAAGAAATGAAGAATGAAGAACGAGCCTATCAATTGGTTCGTTTGTCAAAGGCAAAAGACATTATATCTCAAAAAATAAAGGATAGAGTAAATGGGAAAAGACTTCCACTAACCGCCAATTGGGCTGATTTATTGGACGAAGCCTTAAGAGAATTTACTGTTGGCGTACCTGATGATGATGAAATAAAAGCTCGCCAAGAAAAGGCAACTGCCCTTAAAGAAATTGCCGAAAGCAGATTTTCTGTTTTAATTGGTCCAGCTGGCACTGGTAAAACTACCTTATTAACTATTTTGGCAAGTCAACAAGAAGTTGAAAGCAACGGTGTATTACTATTAGCACCAACGGGCAAAGCACGGGTTCGGATGGAAGAAGTCGCAAAGAACTTACAAGTAACTTCCAAAACCTTAGCCCAATTTCTTTCAGGTTATGGTCGCTACAACGGAGAAATTCAGCAATATGTATTTTCAGACCGTTTTTGTGAAGGACAATATGAAACCGTGATTTTGGATGAAGCATCTATGCTCACCGAAGAGATGTTAGCAACGATTTTGGATTGTTTAAAAGGAGTGAAACGATTTATTCTAGTAGGTGACCACAGGCAACTGCCGCCAATAGGTGCAGGAAGACCATTTGTAGATATTATTCAGTATTTAAAACCCGAAGGGATAGAAACTACCTTCCCCCGTTATGGAAAAGGGTATTCAGAACTTACCATCAAAAGACGACAAGGCGGAGCTAACAGAGAGGATTTACAACTAGCAGAATGGTTTAGTGGCGAAGCATTAGAACCAGGTGCAGATAGTATCATCAATCAAATCATAACCAAGCCTAATTCTAAATATTTACGAGTAGAGCATTGGGAAAACGAGTCTGATTTTGATAAAATTTTTGAAACCGTATTGGTAGAGGAATTAGGAATGAAATCTATCCAAGATGTTCAGGCATTTAATCAGTCTTTGGGTTCTGCAGATGGTCGATATTTTAACAACACTAATGACGCTAATTACTTTGGTATTAAACCTTCAGTTAATAGTATTGAAGATTGGCAAGTACTTTCTCCGATTAGAGAAAAACCATTTGGTGTAAGGGCCATAAATCGTAAGATTCATCAACACTTTCGAAAGGACAAAATTGAATATTCCATAAAAGGGATAAAGAAAAGTTTTACAAATAAAGAGGGTAAGTTAATTGAATACACAGAAAAGAAACTTCCGAAACCTGTTGGTCTTGAGCAAATAGTATACGGGGATAAAGTTATAAATTTAGGTAATCATAAACGGTCTGATGTTTACCCTAAAAAAGACTCTTTAGAATATTTAGCGAACGGAGAAATTGGAATAGTTACTGGTCAATTTAAAAAAAATAACGCTAAGTATAAAGGGCCGCCAAAATTTGTTGAGATAGAATTTACATCTCAAAAAGGATTCAGATATACCTTTAAATCAAAGGATTTTAAAGAAGAAACAAATTCACTGATTGAATTAGCATATGCGTTAACAGTACATAAGGCACAGGGTAGTGAATTTGGTAAAGTATTTTTGATAGTTCCGAATCCTTGCTTTTTGTTGTCCAGAGAAATGTTATACACTTCACTTACAAGACAAAAATACAAAGTGATTTTATTGTTTCAAGGTAATGTATTTGATATTAAAGGATTGGCTTCCCCTTTAAAATCAGATACGCTGAGAAGAATAACCAATTTATTTTCAAAACCTGAGTTGGTTGAAGTAGAAGGCAATTATCTTGAAAAAAATCTAATCCATCAGGCTAGTGATGGTAAAATGCTACGCTCCAAAAGTGAACTACTCATCTATCAAAGACTGCTTGATAAGGGTGTTGAACCATTGTATGAGAAAAAACTGATTATCAAAGATGTGGAAAAACTTCCAGACTTTACTATAGAAAATGAAGAGTCGGGTGAGGTGTTTTTTTGGGAGCATTGTGGAATGCTGTTTAATGATGAATAGACTTGTACGGATTTGATTATGATAGAGTTATGTGAAAAGTGATTTGTTGTGTGCAATTATTTTCCTCTTGAAAAACATTTGTTATAATCAAAATATAGGACTCTTTTTCAAAACATTTGTTTATGAGTGTTTTAAGCATAAAATAATAAATCATTAAATATTTTCAATAATTTATTATTCACTGATTATCGAGCCGAACAAGTCTAATATAAAAAACGATGGGAAGAGAAGTATCAGTGGTATAAAGAGAATGAGATTATAGAAGAAGGGGGGGGGAAATGGTACATTAATAGTTACGGAGGATAAACCATTTGTAATGGAGGATGGAAGTGTAAGAGGGGGGATTTCCATGAAGGAAATAGATGAAATAATTAACACAAATTTTAAAAGATAACATCTTAAATGAAAATTAAGAATATCAAAGAATATCGCAGTTTTTATAAAGATGCAATTCGTGATCTGCCTACTCGGGATGAAAACTTTATTGGTAATTTCTTAGTAGAGAAAGAAACTAGAAAGAAAAAATTCGGTTGGTTCGAGATTTATCACGGAGATAAAGAAGGATACGGAAAAGCAGAAGCTGGTATTGAAAATTTTTTGCAAAGTTTTTTAGATATGGCGAAAGATGGCCAGGCGGTATATGAGTTTTTGCAAAACGCAGTAGATGCAGGTAGTACCCATTACTCAATGGTTTGGGGTAAAGATGAAATGGACGGTAACCATTATTTATTAGTAGCCAATAATGGTGACATGTTCAATTTGGATAGTATTCGTTCTATTCTCAATGTGGGTTCTTCAACCAAAACAAATAATAGTCAAACCATAGGTAAATTTGGAATTGGTTTTAAATTAGCACATCGTTTAGTTGGAAAGGATAATGGTTTACAAGAGCTAATTAATGAAAACTCTGGGCCTATCTTGTTTAGCTGGAAAAACTATGAAATAGAACAATTAGCAGACGCAGAAAGTATTGTGCCAGAAGAATTGCAATGGGTTCTAAAAGATAATGGCAATTATGAGGTGCAGGATGATAACCCTTGGCTATTCAAAATTTTAATTACTTGTTTCCCTTGTTTACCCCAAAATAATACCGTTACTGAATTGCCCAAAATGGCAAACGGAGTACAAGCAACTACCAATCCATTTGGTCAAGCAGAATATGAAGTTCTTTCCCGATGGGTAAAGAAAAATCAAAAAATACTGAATAAAGAAACCTATAAGGAAGGTGCTTTATTCTTTATTAAATTGGGTTCAGGAAAAGAAGAAGAACTGACAGAAGAAAACCTCAGAGAAGGGGTAAAATTTGCCATAGCCATACTGAAAGAAACTGCTCCTGATGATGAAAAGGATACAAAGTTATTACAAACAGTCCAACTGAATGATGATGAGCCAATAACCTATCCTGATTTAGAATACATCAAGTTAAGTATTGATAAAGAAAATGATAAAGATACCTATGCTCATGTTCGTTTTGGAGTAAATCGTTTTGAAGATTTAAGCCCTGAACAAGAGAGAAGATTAGCAGATGAAGCGAATATTGAAGCCCTCTTTGGTTTTAGAAAACATAACGAAATAGGTGAGTTTTTTAAAGGAGCACCAAACTTATACTTGTATTTCCCATTATCAGAAGAAGTACACAACTTCAATTACATACTTCATTCCAATGCTTTTTACAAAGGTAGTTCAAGAACATTTTTGCATAAAGGCAACACTAAGGAAGACGGTATAAACGAACGACTATTAAAGGTAATTGTATCTAAAATTGAGGCTAAGCTTACCGAACTTTCTGGTTCTGAAATACAATCCGACAAATCTCTATTTCTTCATTTTTATGCAGCACTTTTAACATCTGGTGAGAGCACCAATCAAGATAGACTTTGGATAGAAACACCTTACATCAATCCTATAAACGAACGATTAAAGAAATTTATACCTGTTCGGAATTTATTAGCAAAAGAAGGCTACACAATTGTAGCAGACAGCAGCAAGATTTTTATTAAAAAAACCAATATCGGAATTGATACCAGTACTTGGGGATTAGCCCATGTGAATTGGTTTTATTGGAATGTTGAAGATGAAGCCATTATTACAAAAAGTATCGAAAAACTTGGAATAAAAGACTATAATATTTTTGACCTGCTTAAAAATAAAGGCGTTGACACGCATATAAATACTTGGCTAAATGAAGATGATGATAAAATAAAAATAGTCTTAAATGAATTGTCTCATTTTAAAGGAGATAAAGCATTAATAGATGCTATAAAACCTCAACTCCTAAAATTAAAACTCTTTAGATTTTCAAATGGTGATTTGCTTTCATTGTCTGAATTTTTAGAGAAAGAAAAGGATGGGTACTTCTTACTACACAATACGCTTGGTGAGGTAAAAGACATTTTAATCAAAGCAGGCTTAATAACGACTACAATTGATTTAAATGAGTATAAATTCGTTGATATTTTTAGAACTTATTTATTGCAGGCCTCAAAACATAAAGGATATACGGAGCTTACACAATTGTTCAGTAATACAGCAAAAGATGAAAATTTGGCTAAACTTTCTAAATCTGAAAAGCTTAAACTTTTTGATGCTTTTAGAACATTAAATTCTGATAATGTAACAGAGAGAATTAAAGAACTAAAACTATTCAATAACAATATAGGGAAGCCTGTAGCATTCAAATCTTTATTAGTCAATCACCCCAATAGTTATTTAGATACTTTCAGCATATCAACCATAGAGTTTGACGATCAACTAAAAACGTTTTTATTAGACAACAATAAAGAGATTTATCAAAATATTGTTCACCTCTTTTGGTTTGATATATTGGAGTACATTTCGAGAAATAGCAGCAAGGTAAAAGAGGTTGTTTCCGAAATAACTGCCTTATATGAAGATAGCAGTTGGACAGAAAAACAGCAAAATTTATTATTCAATCAAGGTTTAATAATTTATGAAACAGTAGTACAAAAATCAGAAAATATTTTTTTCAATAAAGCATTGTGCTCATTGTCAGACGAAGTTTTTACAAAGGTACAAGCAATTAGTTTTAGGTTTTATGGGCTTCATATTCCTGATAAATATTTAATAAGCCACTTGGATGAAGTACCGTTGTCATATTCTTCGAGGACCAATATTAATTATACTATTCCAAATAAAGAGGTATCAATTGATGAAATAAATGATCTAATGCTTTTTTCATCATATTGTGACGTAGATTTTTTTGAAAAGAATAGTATTATTTTTAAAGACAATCAATATCTAATTGATAGTACATCAGGCTTAAAACAATTTAGCACTTCTAAGACCAGTATTGTAAGTTATATTTCTAAGCACCACCCCAATCAGTTCGTATTAATTCCAGAAGGAATAAACATTGAAAATGGAAAAATCCAATTAACTGATTCTGCATTGGTTGTTCATTTAATTGAATTATTTGGTAAAGAATCTATTGAGCAGGAATTAGATTTAATTGAAATTGTTTTAAATGAAAGGTACGATGATAAGAAAGCTTTATTAAACAAATTAACTTATCTAAAGTTAGATACCACTTGGGTTGAAGTACGACAAAATGAACTTTACCTAAAATTATTAAATGATGTCGTCATTGATAATTTAACTTCCGAAGAACTATCAAGCATTCAGGATAAACTGTTAATTTATGAAAATGATGTTGAAATAATTATTGGAAATATTGATAGTGCTCAAGATACTGTTGAGGTAAAAAGAGGTGATAGTACAATATATCTTTCACAATCGCAAATACTAAACTTAGAGAATGCTGATACGATTAAACTAATACAAGGTTTTCACGATGCAGCTTTAATTAGAATTCTCATAAATCCTACAAATGCGGATAAATTATTTAAAATTTCAAAAGTTGGCATTTCTGATGAATTGAAAAATAAGTTCATTAAGTGTTTGACAAACAATTAAATAGAAAATAGTCACCAATTAATTTTTGTTTGTCTTTCAGACAAGTTTGACAAAAATAAAATTGGAGACTTTAAATTACTCTCACAAGACAACAAATGGCGTAGTTTCAAAGGATCATTAATTATTTATACTAACCAAAACTTAAAAAATATAAATCTCGCTTATTTAATCAATGAAAAATATATTAATCTCCAAGACTTACTTCATCTATCTGATTTAGAAGCCTTCAATTTTGGTGAAAATGAAGATGATGTTATTGCTCCTAAATTTTTATTTGTAAAAGGGATGAATCCCAAATTATTGTCTGGAGACGGTGAGCTGACTGAAAAATTAGATTACTTGTATAATGGATGGGAAAACCTTCCACGCAACATAAGAGAATACAAAAGAAATGCAGAATGGGCGATTTTTTTAAGACTAATTCCTTCTCAATTCGTCTTAAATGGAATACATACAGAAAATGAAGTACTGCCTGATAAATTTATAAATTGGTGTCAAAAAGATGAAGCGAAACAAGAGTTCTTAAAGGCTTTAGGGGTAAATGTAGATGAAAGTTATATAGAATCAATTAGGTTATTCCTTCTAAAAGAAAAAAATAGTAATCCAAGCAAAATAGATGTTCTAAAATTCAATGCCACACTTCTCTTTAATACATTAAATGGTTTGGCAGGTGATTTTGCAACTTTAAATAAATCTCCATTTATTTATTCTGGGATTAAGCATTTAGCCCAACTTCAAGAAATTGAAAAAATCATTATTCACTTAATTGAGGATAGTATCGAGTGTCCATTGCTTGTATATTACGATGTAGACTCTTATAAATTAGTAAAACAAGAGGACATTTCATTGAATCGTATAGATGAAACCATTCATGCTAAACTAAAAGAGAATAAAACCAACAATCTAAATTTAGTTTACTTGGATTATTACGTTGTAAAAGATTCGTTGCTGCGGAATGAAAAAATTAAAGCTAATATTGCTGAACTTATTTTTGAAAAAGAGTTTAAAACATCGTTAAATTCTGAATTGCACGATGAACCGTTTTATCATAATTGGAGTAAACAAAACAATGTAATTCTGATAAAAGAAGATGAAATAAAATTCAATATTTATGTTAACAATAAAAATGGAAAACAAAACATTGGAACAATAGTAGATGGTTGTTATTGTAAATCGGTAAATTCTGAAGGTATTACAATTGTTAATTATTCTAAGCATATTCATTTAGATGGGCTTAAATCGAATTTATTAAGGGATTCTAATCCACTTGAACCTTTATTAAGTGATTTAATTTCCAAAAGGGATTCAATGCTGGCAAGTTTTTATAATACTTTAAATTCGGCAAATAAAGATACTGTAAGTGATGAAAGTCTTCAAGTACTTCAAGAAGCATTGAATAAAGAAAACCTCAAGCAAGAACGTCAAGTATTAATAAGTACTATTAAAGAAAATGCAAAGTACTCTTATACTTGGTTTATTTCTTATTTAGAATATCTTCTAACCTTCGCAAATAATACATCAGATAACAATAAGCAAAAAACAATTCGTTTTCATAGCATTAAAAGGCAAGTGGTAAATAACTTACTTTCAAACAAGTATTTTTTGCTTTGTGGTGCGAGTTCATACATCAGTGATTCTATTGAAGATGTTAGTGATTTTCGGTTATCTGGTTTATTGAAAAACAGGAAGCCATTTGTTTTAGATGTTGAAGGTGCTCAAAAACAAGGGCAAGATTTATTGATATTTTGTCCCAATGGCATTAGTAAGGAAATATCTGAAAATTTCGATGCAATCTTTCAACTTGAAATCACTTTTATACCACAGATAGATTTATTGAAAGAACTTAAAAATGCGTTGGCAAATAGAAACAATATTGATATTTGGGACGATATAAATTCCATTTTACCAAATCTTCATTTTATTTATGGTCCTCCAGGCACTGGCAAAACAACTACTTTATGTAGTAAAATCTTAGACGAAGTAAAACAAAATCCTAATGCGAAGTATCTATTCTTAACTCCAACGAATAAAGCAGCAGATGTTTTGTGTAAGAAGTTATTAAAACCGTCCAATTCTAAAGAGGATATTATAGCTTCTAAAATCGAAGCACTAAAACAAGATGATAATTACTTGGCAGTTTACAGAATTGGCAAGCCAACTGACCCAGAAATTGAATCCTTAGAATTGGACATTTATCAAGATTCGGTTCAAGATAGCTTAATTAATAGCGCTAATGTCCTTGCGATGACTATACATAGGCTGCCATACACTAAAGTATTTGATTCAAATGATGATAGTGAAATCAAACTTTTTAAACTTGAAAATCATTGGGACTATATAGTATTTGATGAAGCCTCAATGATTAATCTTCCCTATATCGTATTTGCGATTCTTTCGATTTCTAAATTTAGTCCTAATGCTAAATTTATTATTGCAGGTGACCCAAAGCAAATCCCACCTGTAGTAGATGTAAATGATAAAGAATTAGAGGAGTTAGACATTAAAGACGAGAATATTTATTCAATGATGAATATTAAGAGTTTTAATGAAACAGAGAAAGTACTTAGGAAAAATGATTCAATCGAAAATTTAAAAGTACAATATCGAAGTGTTAAAAATATAGGACAGCTATTTAGCGAACTTTCTTATGGAAAGCTATTGAAGCATCATAGAGAAACAACGAATAACACTCCCAAACAATTACCTGACGATTTTCAGAAATTAGTAAGCAACAATGTAATGTTTATTGATATTCCACTTAATAATGAAGATTCTATTTACAAAATCAGACAATTATTTTATAGCTCATATCATATTTACAGTGCAATCCTCTTAAGTGAGATAATTAAATATTTTGATACTACTCTTAATGAAAGAGAAAGTTGGTCAATAGGATTAATTGCACCTTATAAAGCCCAAGCTGTTATGATGAACAAACTAATTGCGTCTTTTGGTATTTCTGATAAAATAAAAATTTATGCAGACACTGTTCATGGTTTTCAAGGTGATGAATGTGATATTGTGTTTTTTATTTCAAACCCAAATAGTTATAGATACACAGGTCATCCTAAATGTTTGCTTTCTAAAGAGTATATCTATAATGTAGCAATTAGTCGTGCCAAAGATTATCTGATAATATTGCATCCATTTTCTGAAATTTCTGACAACCCTTTTATTAATAAAATAAAGAACTCTTATTCTTCAAACTTTGGAAATCCATTTATAAAAAAAGCATCAGAACTTGAAAGAATTCTATTCAATAACGATTCATTTATTTATGATAACAGCTACATTACTGGACATGACACGGTGAATGTTTTTGGGCAGTTAGAAAAGAAGTATTTTATTAAAGCAAATCCAAGTGCAATAGATATTCAATTAAGAAAATTATAGAAAGTAATTATGATACTTAGCAACGACAATTAAATACAGGGGCAATTTAGGTTCAAACCAAATCACCAATGTATGTATTGGAATATTTGATCTCATACGAATTGGTTTATCTAATGGAAAGCAACCAAACACCTAAATTCTGGAATATTCTATCCATTCAAATAACGAATTATGAAAAAGCGAAAAAATGGCTAAAAGAAAAAGGTCAGGTATTAGAAGTAGATTTTTAAGAGTTCTACGAAATGTATCCAAGACAATTTGTGCGGAAGCTCCGCACATTATGGATATTACAAATAAAACTGCCTCATTCGTTGTAAATTACTTCGGCTAAAACCATTATCAATGGTCGAGGTTAAATCTTTGATTACTATGGTTGTTAAATACTGACAATGTTTCACTTATCAAAAACTTTGTCAACAGTCGAAGACTTTGACAACAGTTGGAGTGGTAGTGACTTCAATTAATGTATAAAGAATAACCAGACCCAGACCAAGCGATATAAAAATACCGCAATATCCGACAAAATCCACCCGAATCCGTCCATATTTTCGCAAATCAGTTGTATATTGGATTTAACTAACAATCAAAAAACCTGTAAACAAACAAAATGAGCGAATTAAACAATAAACACGATTATATTATCTTCGACAACGACGATGAATCTTACCTAAAATGGATGGACGACAACCCCGATGGATACGTTCTAAACATAGATAGAGCTAAAACCCCTAGGAAATACATGATTCATAAATCGAACTGTAGCCATATTGCAGAATTTGAAGAAAAAAGGCAAGAGAGTCATTCATATACAATCAACATGTTGAAAGTGGTTTCTAAAGACCACAAGCCACTTGTCCATTACTGTAAAGGGGTAAGAAAAATAAACAGCAGAATCAATATTCCTGAATGTGGTGATTGCCTATAGGAGATTGATTTTTTTAATCATTTACAAAAGCTTCAACAAACAATACCAATGACAAGCGGTATTCTAAGAAAACAGTGAGTGAAAAACTCAACAACGTTTGTAAAACTTGTCGACGTTTGAACGACCTTGAAGTGGACCAAAAACCTGAAACACCTAACCCCATGACTATCAACAACAAAGATGTTTCAACCTATTAGAAACAGATAGGACTCTTATTTGGGGTGAAACACCTAATATTTTGATTTCCAACAATTAAGGTGTTTCACTCAAACGAACGAAAACTTTGTCAACAGTCGCAGACTTTGACAACAGTTGAAGTGGCATCCGTTCAACTGTTGTTAGGGTTTCCAACCGCTTACAAAGTTTCACTTATCGAGCGGAATACCTATTTTTAATGATAATTGTTTGATTATCAACAGATAAACTCGTATATTGTGTATTCAAACCTACCTGGGTAAAACTTCCAAACCAAGCCAACACAATACTCCCAAAACCTTTCATCTTTATTTATTCATTACTCATTAAATATTTTTACCATGAAACTGATGTTTTTCGTGTGGATGGCAGTAGGGCTATGCTTGTGTCCTCCACCATCTGCTGCTGTATCCGTGGAGGTAGCTGCCAAGGGCGTAAAGTCCTTACAGACAAAGCAAATACCCGATTGGGACTACTCAAAGGAGGTGTTCCGAAGTTTGAAGTATTTTCGATGTGAAGAATTCAATAGTCCTGATGTGGGGCGGGGTTGTGAGCGCATGGACTGGGAATTTTTGTATTTATTGGAGCAGGCTCGTGAGAGGGCGCAAATTCCGTTTGTGGTGTCGGGTGGTTTTCGCACGAAGGCGCACAATGCGGCTGTGGGGGGCGTGACGAATAGCTGTCATTTGTATGGCTACTGTGCGGATATTCGGGTGAGCAACGCTTCTGAACGCTACAAAATCGTTGAGGCGGCGATCTATGTCGGTATTCCCCGTATAGGAGTGTATTCTCAACACATTCATCTGTGTGCCGACCCTGCTAAGGCGCAACACATTTTGTGGATGGGTGAATACAAACAAAAGTCATGAGTAGGTGCATCTGCTTGTTGGTTTGGGTGCTGCTGCTGAATGCTTGCGCTTTGGGTAAGGAGGTAATTCCTGCTGCTGATAACACTAAGGTAAAAAAGGTGGAGAAGCGCAAAGACCGCAATAGGAATGTGAATAGTGTGGTGTTTGACGATTTGGAGTGCATTGATTCGGTGGAGGTTCGATATACGGATAGGTCGAAGGATCGGCAGGGTTTGACGCTTTGGCATGGCTTTGTGGTGGTGGGTTTTTCGGTGCTACTTGTTGGCGGACTTTTTTGGTTTCGCAGGGAACAAAAAAAGTAGATAAAGTGTTAATATTTATAGAATTTATTTGTAGTATTCCTGTATAATTCGTAAATTGCAGTCTCATGACAACACAAAGATTGGAGGTAGATTCTACGGCTATTTCTGCCATGTCTTATGATGCGGAATTGGCTGTTTTGTCCCTTACTTTTCACAATGGAAGGACTTATTCCTATCGAGCTGTTCCCACTACTATTTGGACGCAATTGTTGGTGGCGGAATCGGTGGGTACTTACTTCAATGATTTTATCAGAAATCGCTTTGATTATAGCCGAGTGGCATAAAACAAAACGATGTTTCATTTTTTAACCCTTTAAATTTTTTCGTACTATGGCTACTGAAAAGGAAAAACTGGTTGCTCGTTATCAGAGCAAAATTGCGGAAGTTCCTACGCATGTATCTGGTAAACAGTCGGTGATTGCCGCACTTCAAAACGAGGCAGACTATGGCACCAATGACTATATGATTGGTCAAGTGGAGGAGTTGAATCGAGAGATTGACAAACTCAATGACTTGGTACCTGAGTATCAGGAAGTGCTTGACTTGTTGACTGTTTAGTACAAGGAGTGTTTTGTTTGGCATGTACCTATTGGTAAGGTTAAGGCATCCTATCGTTTGATAGGGTGCTTTTTTTTTGTTGGAGTGGTGAAATTCGCCGATACATTGGTCATTGGTCGTACTGATTGGAGAGTGATTTCTTTTTTATACAAAAAAAATCAAAAAAAACGGTAACGCCCCACAAACAAAAACAGATACTAAGGTAATTGAACAACCTAAAATTATAGTATCTCATGAAAATCACAACTTGTTTTTTGTTTCTGATATCCATCCTACTCCCTTTCACCATTTCATACGCACAAGAAAGCTACAAGTCCGACACAATAGTAGTGGCAGACAGCAGTAAAACAGTGGTTAAAATTACCCAACTCTACGACAAGTTTTTTGAGTTGGAAAACAAAAGTTCCTTACTAACCACCGAAATCACTTCAACGGTGACAGGCTTGAAAAGCAACTTTGAAGAAATCTCAGGCACACTTGAAAACCTTCAGAACCAACAAAGTGACTTTGGTAGTGTAGTCGAAACGAGCAAAGCCCAACTACAAACTTTGACAGCACAACAGCAGGAAATTTTGGATGCACAAACTGCGAAAATGAAAGGAGAGTTGGAAGAACGTTGCCATCAGGTTGTCGAAACGGCTGCTTTTATCAAAACCGCCAATGTGAGCCTCAATACTTTGGTCTTGTCCAATGCGCTGACCGACTACCTCAACAAGGTCAGCGACCTCAACAATCCTACCAATGAAGATTTGGGTTTTTCCATCACTGAAAAGGTCATACAGATGGTGGAACAGGACATATTCAAAAATGAAAAGAAAGTGGGCGACAAAAAGAAAGGCAAATTTTTGGGTGTGGTAAGTAGCCTTATCAACAATCCCATCACCCAAACTTTTACGCTCGGAATGAGTGGCGTAGTGACTGCCTTGACTGGTGTAGATCAAATGGTGACCAATGCTGCTTTGGAGGAGGACGATGTAAGTGTGGAAGATTTGGAGGCGTTTCGATTGAAGTTGAGGCAGTATGTGGTGCATTATCAAGCCTTGAGCCACTCCAATACGCAGTTCGAACACAAATTGACGGGCATCAAAACCCGAATTGAAGCCTTGCAGCAGTTGATGGCAAACTTTGTAGGAGAGCGGGTCAGCACACTCTATGACCAAGGTTTTGCAGAAAGTGATTTGACTTTGACGCAGCTGATTCAAAAAGAATTTGATGTGCGAGACATTCAGCAGCACGTTGAAAAATTGAAGGTGGCTTACACCGAAAATGGTGAATTGCAGTATGAGAAAATCTTGGCAGACCAACGCCTTTTTTATCCTGCTTATGCACTGAACCAAACCCGATTTATTTTTGATGAAATTGATGCTTTGAGCCAAGAATATGTACTGGCTTTGCAGGAATATCAAACCAATATCGAAGACGTTTTGACGAAAGCTAAAACGCTGGGCGATGCCGAAAAAATCGATAAAAAAATTGAAGCACTTCGCAGTCAATTGGAAAGCGTAGAAATGGCATTGACCGATGCGGTGAACATAGCCGATGTGCGGGCGCAGTTTTTTGCTTTGTCGAATGTTGGGAAGTGATTTTTTTTTTAAAAAAAATTGTAACGCTCCTATTCTGATTTCAGATTCCTAAGTGTACAGAGTAAATTTTGGACCTAATTTTTTCTTTTGAATCCCTATTTCTTTAATATTAAATATCAAAAACTTATGCTTTACTCAAAAAAAATCACTTCTAAAAACTTCCAATTACAAGCGATTAAGTTATTGCTTTGCTTTCTTTTATTAGGCTATTTTACCCCTCTATCTGCACAAGAAATATATGCCTATCCACACAGAAATTATGGCGGTGACCAGTGGAAACTTGACCCCTCTTGGGCAAAAGGACCCGCTACCAATGAATGGGGCGACGATACTTTTAGCTCCTTAAAAGTGTCTGAGGGCTACAAACTGACCCTCTGGGAACACCCCAACCAACGCGGTTACTCTATGGAGTTTGTCGGCGAATGTGACAACCTGTTTATGTGTCGAAAAACAGACGGTGAAAGCTGGGAGGATGAAAACTCAAGTTTTGAAGTAGTCAAATTGCCATACAATTGGAACCAACCAAAAATATTTAAAACTGGCATTTATACTTTTCACAACCCCTACCGTGACCAATATCTATACAATAGTGGTGGCAGTTACGTCAGCGTCCGAAACGACCAATACAATAGCAAACCCAACTCAGATTACTACAAGTTTTTGATGATTTATAACCAAGACACCAAAAGTTACACCATTATTTCTACTGCAACAGGCAAAAACCTCCGCCCACAACAATCGGCTAGCGGTGGTTATGAATTGGAAAAAGGACACAGATTGGGTAGCGAAAACTTTCAAGACGATAAATGGAGTCGATTTAGATTTAATCCAGTAGGCAACAATTTATTCAATATGCAAACTTCGGGAAACAACTACCTTTTTGTGACCGTTGACCACAGAAACCACCTACAGAGTACAGAATCACCAATATTTGAGCAAGGAGGCAAAAGCTGTTTCCAACAATGGCGACCCGAATTGGTACAAGAATTGCCCGCAGCCTTAGAGAAAACTATTGCTGAAAAAATTAAGGACGACCCTACCCCCTCCAAGGAGCAATATAGTGTGTTAGACTTTGTAGAGAATGAAACAGTGGCCCACAAAAAAATGTCCATGAAAGTGCCTTTTTATGTCGTCAATGACCCCTTATATCCCTTCAACGAACGCATGAAAACTTATCCTATCTATGTTCTTGATCGAGAAGAATTTGTATTTCGCAGAGGCGAAGAAGACGGATGGACCTTTAACAAAGGGGCAAGCAATATCTCTTTTTCAGAGAGCATCTCCAACTCCACTACTTCAGGCAGTAGCAGTACCACAGAAATGGGTTTAGAAATCATGGTTGGTAATGAATTAACCGCAGGAGCTATTTTTGCCAAATCTACCACCACTATCGAAATTACGACTTCTATGGGTTTTAGCAAAAGTTGGTTTTCTGAAAACACTCGAACCGTAGAAAAAGCCAAGTCATTCAATGTTACTCCTTGTTCTAAAGGTCGAGTCTATGGTTTGGCAACAAGAATCACCCTCCGGCGAGCCGACAAAAATGGCAAAGCCATAGAGGGCGAAGTCGTCAGCACACAGGTCTATTATAACAACGCTTCTATTGTCTATGAAGAACTCCCCATTCATCCCGATGATTGCAAAACCCTATCAGATAAGGTATATAAAGAAAAATTAGCCACCTTTATTCGAGTGTTTGAAAAGCCAACGACTCCTATCCCCCCTGTTACCACGACTACGACTGCTCCAACTCCGACTGAACCAACTACTCCAACGCTCATGCTTCCCGTAGCGACCACTATTCCAGACCTAAATGGCTGTTACTACATCGAAAGCAAAGCAAATAGAGGAAGCGTGTGGGATGTGTCGGGGCATTCCAGAGACAATGGCGGCAAAATAGTCATGTGGACAAAAAACAAGGGAACCAATCAACAATTTGAAATCATTGCCAGCGACAATAACTACCATTATTTCAAAAACGTAGGCAGCAGCAAAGTAGCAGATTGGGCAGGCGAAATGCTACAATGGGACAAAAATGGTGGATTGCACCAGCAATTCAAATTTGTAGATGCAGATGATGGCTACTATTATTTAGAAATTAGAAAAACCCCAGGAGACGTAGTCGGTGTATCTGCCAGTAATCAATTAGTGATTTCGCCCAAAAGCGACCAAGCAGCACAGATGTTTAAATTTGTAGCCTGTGGCAATAAAGAAGCAGTAACTCCCCCTATTGCCACACCAACACCAACGCCCACACCAACACCTGAACCAACACCTGAACCAACACCTAAACCAACACCAACACCTGAACCACAGCCTAAGCCGACACCTACACCCGCTGCTCCTCCAACAATCGAATTAACGAAATGCCCATCAGTAAGTTTTCCAGATTATGATGGAGTCTATGTGAAAACAGACAAAACGTTTGGTGATTGCGATTGTTGGACCAGCCAAAATGGGAAATTTTCCCTTGGAGGTGACGGAGATATCTGGTATGTATTTATAGGTGCAAATTGTCCTACCAACGACCCTAGTACTGTTGCAGCTATCAGCAAACGAACAAGTTGCAACCCCTCTGAAATCCCCTGTGCTACTTTTAAGTCGGATGGAGCTGCTACTAAATGGACATCTTTGGGCCAACAAGGTAAAGACATTGCGGTGGACGGAAATGGACATCCTTGGATAATTGCTTCAGACAATGGAATTTATCACCATGACGGAACCAAATGGCAGCTATATACAGGTGGTGGAGCAGGTAAGGCAATTGCAGTACAAGACAATGCTACCCCCTGGGTCATTGGTACAGACAATGCTATTTATAAAGGTACAGGCTCTGGATGGACGAGTATAGGTGGGCAAGCCATAGACCTTGCGGTGGATGGAAATGGAACACCCTGGGTCATTGGTACAGACAATAAGATTTATAGCTATAATGGAGCAAAATGGTTGGAATATCCTGGTGGTGGTTTGGGTAAGGCAATTACCGTAGAAGCAAATGGTACGCCCTTAGTGATTGGTACAGACAATGCTGTTTATAAAGGTACAGGTTCTGGATGGGTAAAGATAGGTGGTCAAGCCAAAGACCTTGCAGTGGACAAAAACGGAATACCTTGGATAGTTGATATGAATAATAATGTCATGCAAGGCTCCGCATCAGGTTTCCAAAACTATTCGATTGGCGGTGCAGGCAATGCCATTAGCGTCAATCCACAAGGGAATCCTAGTGTCATTGGTACAGACAATGCTATCTGGCAAGCGCGCTAGATTGTTTTAACGAAAGCCCTCAATCTTAGAGTAGGAAAAATCCTATGCTTTTTCTTTGAAGGAAGCCAAACGGCTTTGATATTGGAGGAAAAAGCACCAAGTCATTGGGCTGGTTATTTGTTGATTGGAGAAAAGCGAAAAAGTTTTTTATTTTTTTTAAAAAAACGGTAACGCATCCACTCCATAACCAGATACTCAAGTGAAATCTATATTGAATCTTTCATCTTAAAAAAAAATCATATCATGAAACGAATTTTTGTAATTTTTCTAAGCTTATTGTCCATTGCTCTGTTCTTTGATACAGTAGAAATTCAAGCACAACCCTCAAACCGTGCCCTTGCACTTCCCACTGGGTCTGGTAGAACTACTACTACTTATAATGCTGTGACAAATTTCAATGGTTATATGCGCTTCAGAACCGCTGCGAGGGCTACCAAATCCCTTCACATTGAATATGGTTCACTACAGGCTACTTCAAATGCTAACCCAGCTTGGCTAAGTGCTATGTGGGAGATATTGCCAGTAGCAGGTACAACTGAATTTGTACACATACGGAATCGATGGAAACCCGACCAATATTTACATACAGTAAATGGTCAAGTGGTATGTGGACCTGTATCAGACATCACAGCATTGGAAACCATGTGGAAAATAGAAACCGATGGTAGTTCTTATCGAATACAAACCAGATTGACTGGTCGCGGTGGAACGGGTAGCTTTATCGCAGTCAGTAGTACGGACGATACTGTATTATTAGATAGCATGGGTGCAGCGTGGCTTATAGAAAGCGCACAATAAAGCCTGTTTAATCCTTGTTGAAACGATTGGATGATTTAGGTCTTTTAGGTAAAAAAGTGTTTTTTTGCTTAAAAGACCTTTTTTGTTGTACAGTTTTGAGGTATATTTTTGACGCTCATTTGTGTCTTGAAGAGCATTTTTTTTAGAAAAAATCTCTTATTTTTACAGAAGTAACCCCAATAATACCTTCAACCTATGATGGAACAAGAAGCCGAACTACTGGGCAGACAAGGATTAGAAAAATTATATCAAGGAAAATTTGGAGCTGCGCTGGAATTACTGCAACAAGCAAAAGACTATTGTGATCGCACATATCAAAAAGACAGAGCTTATATAGCCTACTTGCAACAAATAGCCTATTGCCACAGACAATTAGGCCAATACGAACAGGCTTTGACACAGCTATACCATGCCATTGAGATTTGTGATAGGGAGGGAATAGGTAAGATGGTCGGTGTGTACAATCATTTGGGAGATATATACAAGCATATAGGGGAATTTGATAAATCACTTTTTTTTTTTCAAGAAGGACTAAATATTCTACAACAGGGAGGGATACAAAATGACCCCAATGTAGCATTTATGAGCTACATCAAAATTTCTGATCTCTATATTGAAAAAATGGATTTTGATAGAGCCATGACCCATATTGTTTTGGCACAGGAGGTACTAAAAAACCATAAAGATCCCAATTTTTCTCCCTTGAATGAAGCTGGTATATTTTCTCAAATGGGCATTTGTTTTTTCTACAAAGGAGACATAGATATGGCTTTGTCTTATTTTGAGAAGGGAGTGTATATTTTTAAATCATTGGATAGTGCTTCCAACGAATCTTTTGGCGATAGTGTTAAAGATATTGCCCTATTGACCTCCTTATTTCACATAGGGAATTGTTGGAAAGCCAAAAAAAAATATACCAAAGCACTTCATTACTATGAAGAAGCTTTTGGGTTTGCGACCAATAATGAGGCGAGGAACCATTTAAGGATGACCAATATTTTTACCCAAATGGGTAAGTGTTATCGAGAAATAGAAGATTTTGAACAGGCTCTTTTTTACACACAAAGGGCATTACAGACTTGTCTCAAAAGCAGCAATGAAAGCAATTTAGGAGCTATTTATTTGTTACTTGGAGAATGTGAACAGAAGCAAGGGCAGCATGAAAAAGCAGTTCAATACTACCATCAATCCATTGCTGCAAACGAGGCTTATTATGGGAGTCAGCACATTAGTCTTATCCCAAGTAGAGTAGCATTAGGAAATGCTTATGCTGAACAACAATCAGATGCACTTGCTTTGAAGACTTATCAACAAGCACTTGCTTATTTTTTTGAAAATGTCAAATTGGAAAATGGCTATCACAGCCCTGTCTTAAAACCACCTTATCAGTCCTCCCCCGAACTTTTATCGGTGTTAAAAGCCAAAGCCCATTTTTTTGAAAAAAAATACCTCAAAAATGGCAACTTAAAAGCACTGCTCATAGCCCTTAAAAACTATCAATTGTGCAGTCAACAGATAGACCTTTTGAGAAATAGCTATAAGGCAACAGACAGCAAATTAGATTTAGCCCAAGCATCTACTGAAATTTACCAAGCAGCTATAACAGTTGCCTATGCTGCCTTTATTGCAGCCCAAAAGCAGACAAAGGCACTTCAAGCTGCCAATCAAGAGATTACTGACTTGCACCAAGGGGAGCTATTGTTGACCAAAGACACAAAATCAGTCCAAAACGAAGCCGATTGTTTACAAACTGCCTTTACGTTCGCCGAAAAAAATCGCAGCATGTTGCTGCTCGGCACTTTACAAGACAAGATTTCCAAAACGACTTCCAACATTCCCAAAATACTTTTACAAAAAGAATACGATTTGCGGATAGAATTGGCTTTTTGGAACAAAAAAATCAGTCAGTTAAAAGCAAAACCTGCTGTGACAGAAAGCGAAAAAGTAGAAAAAGAAAAAAACATAAAGAAACTACAGAGCAAATATTTTGATTATACGTTGGAATATGACCAACTCATCGAACAATTTGAAACCGATTATCCCGACTATTACCAACTCAAACATCAAGTAGAAACGGTCACGATTGAAATCCTACAACAAAAATTGTCCTTCAATACCGCCCTCATAGAATACTTTATCGGCAGCAAAGAAATCTACACCTTTGTGATTACCTCCAAGGATGCCCACCTCCTTCAAACAGATAAACCAACTGATTTTGAAGAACTCATAGAAACCTTCAAACTGTCTATTGAAGAAAAGGACAAGGCGGACTATTGTGAATCGGCTTTTGAACTCTACGAAATTCTCATTGCTCCAACTGAAGCAATACTTCAAGGACATCCAATAAACCATATCAAAATCATTCCAACAGGTATTTTAAATACCATTCCTTTCGAGGCTTTATTGACCAAAGAAGTCGAAGGAAATGTAAAATATGCCGACTTACCTTACCTACTGCTTCAATATGACATCAGTTACCACTATTGTGCAACCCTTTGGAGTCAAAGTCTGCAATCTGAACCCAAACAGGGTATTGAAGTAGATGAAAGCTTTATAGGTTTTGCACCTGTTTATAAAAATAAACAGACATTTGAAGGATGTATAACAAAAGGATTTGATCCGCTCTACAACAAAGAAAATACCCGTTCTGTCCGCATCGGAGAAGAAACGTACAGTGAATTGGTCTATTCGGAAGAGGAAGTAAAGACAATAGAATCCTACTTCAAAGCGAAAACTATTCCCTCTGAAACGTATCTACACGCCCACGCTACTACCGATAATTTTCTCCAAAACATTGGCAAGCACAAATATGTGTTGATTTCTGCCCACGGATTCTACAACGAAAAACAACCCGATTTGACGGGGATTATTTTTTCGCCTGATGATAATCAGACGTTTGCGAATCCTTCGGATGTCGCCAAGTCTTCGCCAATAAGAGCAGAAAACTCGCCGTCGTTTGAAAAACACGGCGATGTTTGGAGTGATAAAGGAGGAAACGTCTTCTACCTCTCCGATGCCTACAATCTCCAACTCAATGCCGACTTGGTCGTCCTCAGTTGCTGCGAAACAGGAGTCGGCAAACTCGCTAAAGGCGAAGGAGTAATGGCATTGAATCGTGGCTTTTTCTATGCAGGTGCGAAAAACGTGATTTACACCCTCTTCAAAGTTTACGATGAAGCTTCTTGCCAATTGACAAAACATTTGTTTCAGCATATATTGGAGTCAAAGCCTTATGTGTCAGCATTGAAGGAAGCCAAACGGCAGATGATATTGCAGGGAAAAGCACCGATACATTGGGCGGGGTATTTGTTGATTGGAGAATGATTTGTTTTTTTTTGAAAGTTTTTTAGATGTATTTGTAACGCACTTACTCTAAAATCAGATACTCAATTGTAAACATTATTTAGTTATTAAACTCAAAAAAATTAAAATCATGAATCGAATTTTTGTATGTATTTTTAGCTTGTTGTCAATTGCTTTGCTCTTAGATACAGAACATACCCAAGCACAACCATCAAATCGTGCTCTGCAATTACCATCTGGAGGAGATTCACGCACTTCAACACTAGCATGGAGTACTATGGGAAATACCACTGGTATAGACATAGCTTTAGATGCCAGTAACAATCCTTGGATAATTAACTCAACCAATGATATTTTTCGTCACAATGGCACCAGTTGGCAGCAGTATATAGGGAGTGTAAAAGCCTTGGCTATTGCAGTCGATTCTAATAATACTCCGTGGGTAATTGGTATGGATAACAGTATTTGGACAGTTAGGAACAATGGTAGGAGTGACTCATGGGTATTACTTTTAGATAAAAAGGGAATAGATATCGCTGTAGGTTCCAATGGAAATCCTTGGATTATTGATTTGAACAATGATATTTTTTTCCACAACGGCACCAGTTGGCAGCAGTATGCAGGTGGTGGAAAAGGCTTGGCTATTGCCGTTGGTCCAGATAATACACCCTGGGTAATCGGTATGGATAACAGAGTTTGGAAAGGAACGGGCAGTAGTTGGGTAGCTGTCGCCGAAACACAGGCAAAAGACCTTGCCGTAGATGGCTCTGGACTTCCTTGGATTATTGGAATGGATGGCACTGCAATGGAAGGAACAAATACTAGGTCGGGTTTGACATTTCAACCTCATAATCGTTATTCGGGTAAAGCCATAGAAATACGTGTCAATGGACAACCAAGCATGATAGCTACGGATAATACCGTCTGGCAAAGAAGGTAAAAAAAAATCAATAAAGCAATATGTTCAAGGGCTTTTGGTTTCGACTAAAAGTCCTTTTTGTTATTCATGGAGATTGAAGCCAAATACTTTACTTTTACAAAAAAAAAGAAAGTGAAACACTCTAACTTTAAACTCCACAAAGCCAATATCCTCCAACAAAAGGGTCTCGAACTTATTGACAAGTTTGACTTCCGAGTAGCACTCCCCATTTTGGAAGATGCATCTGAGCTGTATCGCACACATAATCAATGGTATGAATACGCACTTTGCCAAAACAAAGTAGCCGACTGTTTGATTCACTTGGGACAATTTGAAGCGGCAATTGAATTGCTGCAAAATAACCTACAAATAGAAGTAACAGACCAAGAAGTTGGATATGATAACCTTGCCTACACCTACAAAGGGTTAAGTACGAGCTATGCCCATAAAGGGGAAGTAGATAAAGCCTTTGGATTCATCAATAAGGTGCTGTCTCTCTGTCAAAAACACGATGCTATTCCAAAATATTTCTTGCACACTGCCTACAATACAATTGGGTGGCTCTACTCCATAAAACAAGATTATGGACAAGCCATATTCTACTTTCAAAAGAATCTACCCTATTACCTCAAATCAGAGGACAAAATCCAATTGGTGGGAACTTACAACAATCTTGCCTTCAATCACAAAATGCTCAAAAATAGCGAGAAGGCGATTGAATACTACCTAAAAGCGATTGAACTACACGACCCAAAAACATTCGACAAAGCGAGCGTTTCGATTGTCATTAATGCCAATCTTGGAGACTGTTATGCCAACATCGGCAATCAGACAAAAGCCCTTAAAGCTTATCAAAAAGCCTATCAAAATTCACACGCAATTTTCGGTGAATCACATTTTTCTACGGGTAGAACTGCCTTTGCGATGGGCAATTTTTTCAAAGGAAATGGACACCCCAAAAAGGCATTAGCATATTATAAAAAATCATTCTCGGTCTATAAAAAAATCCAAAACTATGATGTCTATAATACTGCTATTTCCCTCCAATTTATAGCCGCTTGCTTAGAAGATATGGACAGGTGGGAAGAGGCTCTTCCATATCATCAAAAGGCAATAGCCTACCTCATCGGCAAGAAGAACTGGATAGACCCGTATCAAAAAATGGAACTTTTTGTAGAGTATCTTCCACCACGAGTCACCCTATTTTTGGTCAAAAAATCAAAAAATTTATTGGTGCAATTCTACCGAAATCGAAAGGAAATAGATTTGTTTTTTGCCTTTGAGACTATTGAATTGGCTACCCGATTGATTCAAGAAATAAGAAAGACCTACAAAGCTGACGAAAGTAAGTTTCACTTGGCGAGTGAAGCAAGAAATGTCCACGCACTTTTACTGCAAATCTTGACGCAAATACGGCTACTGCTTCAAGACAAAACATTTGCCAAGTCCGATAAAAATTCGTTGGAAGAATTGGCTAAAATTGACATTATGGAAAATGCTTTTACAACCTTTGAGCAAGATAAATCCGTTTTACTACTCTCTAACCTCAAAAACCAAGCTGCCAAAATCACCGCCAATATCCCAGATGATTTATTGAAACAAGAACAACAAACGAACCGACAAATGACTGCATTGAGTCAAAAAATCAGTCGTTTACAAGCACAAGAAGCGAAAGTAGAATCAGAAGAGTTGATTGAACTTCAACAAGAATACGCTAACCACAAACTGCAATATGACCAATTGGTGCAACAACTCGAAACCAACTACCCCCAATACTACCAACTCAAGCACCAAGCAGAAACCGTGACTATCAAAACTCTCCAACAAAAACTTCTCTCCAGAACTGCCCTAGTTGAATACTTCATTGGAGATAAACACCTCTATCTCTTTGCTATTACCTCCAATGATACCCAATTCATTCAATTAGAAAAACCTACGGACTTTGAAGATTTAGTCGAAGCCTACAAAGCTTCAATTGACGAAATTGACAAAAGTGAATATTGCGAATTAGCTTTTGAACTCTATCAACTGTTAATAAAACCACTCACATCAACAAATCAACTAATAACCAGTAACCAAGCACCAATAACGAATTTCAAAATCATTCCTTCTGGAATTCTCAGTACAATTCCTTTTGAAGCTTTGTTGACAGAAGAAGTAACAACCAATGCAAAATATGCAGACTTGCCGTATTTATTACTTCAATACAATATCAGCTACCACTATTCCGCAACACTTTGGAGCCAAAATATAGAACGATTTTCAACCCATTCAGGAAAAAACGAGCAAACCGAATCCAGTTTCATAGGCTTCGCCCCCGTTTACAAAAGAGAGCAAAATCAACCATTGGAGAAAATCATAAAAAGAGGCATTTACAACGAAGAAACCACTCGCTCTATTCGAATTGGAGAAGAAACATTCAGTGAGTTGATTTATTCCGAAGAAGAAGTTACTTCAATACAATCCTACTTCAATGCCAAAAATATTCCTGCCGAAACTTATCTACACCAAGCAGCCAACATCTACAATTTCCTCCAAAACATCGGCAAACACAAGTACATCCTCATCTCAGCACATGGATTCTACAATGAAAAACAACCCGATTTGACAGGGATTATTTTGTCGCCTGATGATAATCAGACGTTTGCGAATCCTTCGGATGTCGCCAAGTCTTCGCCAATAAGAGCAGAAAACTCGCCGTCGTTTGAAAAACACGGCGATGTTTGGAGTGATAAAGGAGGAAACATCTTCTATCTCTCCGATGCCTACAATCTCCAACTCAATGCTGATTTGGTCGTCCTCAGTTGCTGCGAAACAGGAGTCGGCAAACTTGCTAAAGGCGAAGGAGTGATGGCATTGAATCGTGGCTTTTTCTATGCAGGTGCGAAAAACGTGATTTACACCCTCTTCAAAGTCTATGACCAAGCTTCTTGTCAATTGACCAAGCATTTGTTTCAGCACATATTGGAGGAAAAACCCTACGCTTTTTCCTTGAAGGAAGCCAAACGACAGTTGATTTTGCAGGGAAAAGCACCGATACATTGGGCGGGGTATTTATTGATTGGGGAGTGATGCGATACTTTTTCATCTATTTCAGGAGAATCGTTCAACTGTTGTCAGAGTTTCCAACCGCTTACAAAGTTTCACTTGTGGAGTGAAACACCTAACGCTTTGATTGTCAGCAATAAAAGTGTTTCAGGGTATTTGGAACAGGTAGGACTCCTATATGGGGCGAAACACCTAATGCAATGATTGTCAGCGATAAAAGTGTTTCACTCACCCAAACGAACGAAAACTTTGTCAATCTTGGATGCCAAAGAAGTCGAAACCGTTGGAGTAGCAAATTCCTTTTCATAGGCTCAAACCCTATTCCCTACCCTTGCGATAATATCCTCGACTCGACCCTGAGGAATGGCTTCAATCAATTTTTTGGTATATTCTTGTTGCGGGTTGTGGTAAATCTCATCTGCAATGCCCATTTCTTCAATCTTACCGCCATTCATCACCACCATTCGGTCACTCATAAACTTGACCACCGAGAGGTCATGCGAAATAAAGATGTAAGTAAACTTGAATTTTTCACGCAGTTCAATCAATAGATTCAGCACTTGTGCCTGAACGGATACATCCAAAGCCGAAACCGATTCATCACACACAATAAACTTAGGCTCAAGGGCCAATGCACGAGCGATACAAATACGCTGACGTTGACCACCCGAAAATTCATGTGGGTAACGGTTGAGGTGATCAGGCTGCATACTCACAATTTCGAGCAGTTCAGCCGCTTTGTCCATCCGTTGCTTTTTGCTATCCATGATATTGTGAATCGTCATAGGCTCGATGATGGCCTCTCCAATCGTCATTCTCGGATTCAAAGAGGAGTAAGGGTCTTGAAAAATAATCTGCATGTGCCGACGCATATCCTTCATGTCTTTTTTGTCCAATTCCAAAATAGACTTTCCATCATAGATTACCTTTCCCTCTCTTGCTTCTACGAGGCGCAAAATCGTCCGTCCAAGCGTCGTTTTACCACAGCCAGATTCGCCCACCAAGCCCAAAGTTTCGCCAGGGTAAATGTCAAAACTCACATCATCCACCGCTTTCACCCAAGACAACACTTTGCCGAAAAAGCTCTTTTTTGCAGGAAACCAAGTTCTTAGATTTTCTACCTCCAAAATAGGCTTGTTTTGTTGAAGCTCCAAAAACCGTTGTTTCGTTTCCTCAGGTTTCACCTCCACACTCCGCAAAGCCTCCTCTACCGAAGCCACTTTTTCGATCATTTTACCCTCCTTATCAAATCCCATAAAGTCGCTGATAACGGGTAAATGACGCAATCGGCGATTCAAAGGTGGACGACAAGCCAACAAACCTTTGGTGTAAGGATGTTGTGGATTCGTGAAAATATCCAAAACAGGCCCTTGCTCCACAATTTTACCTTTGTACATGACCACTACCCTATCTGCAATCTCTGCAATCACACCCAAATCGTGTGTAATAAAAACCGTTGCAGCACCTTTGCGCTCCTGCAATTCAGACATTAGTTTTAGAATCCGCTTTTGCACCGTCACGTCCAAAGCCGTTGTTGGTTCATCCGCCACCAAAATACTCGGTTCACAAGACAATGCCATTGCAATCATCACCCTTTGTTTCTGACCACCCGAAAGTTGATGCGGATAGGCATCATAAATGCGTTCAGGATTCGGCAAGCGCACTTGCTCAAAGAGGTCTAAGGTAATCTGCTTCGCCTCTGCTTCCGATTTGTGTTGGTGCAGTTGAATTGCTTCAATCACCTGAAAACCACAGGTAAAAACAGGATTCAAAGAGGTCATCGGTTCTTGAAATATCATTGAAATATCATTTCCACGATATTTTCGCATTTCTTCAATCGGCAACTTCAACAAGTCAACAGGGCCCTTTTCCTTATCGTGGTAAATGATTTCTCCTCCGTCAAACTTACCTGGAGGGCAAGGAATCAAACGCATAATTGACAAGCAACTTACCGATTTTCCAGAACCCGACTCCCCTACAATCCCAAGTGTTTCACCTCGATGCAAATTAAAACTCACATCATCCACTGCCTTCACCGTACCAGCTTCTACATGAAAATAGGTCTTCAAATTTTTGACTTCCAAAAGTAAGTTGCTCATATTGTATTTGTTTGATTGTTTATATTTTTATTTAATATTATCACCATTGATTATTCTACAAAAGCCTCATCATAACATGCCTGATTCCACATTTTTTGATCCGCATACGCCTCCTTCAAAAAAATAGGGTCATAATAATACTGCACTTTACTCAAAAAACAACTACAAAACTTGGCAGGGTGAATCACCTCCGCTACACTCGCCACACTCTGTTCACAATAATCCTGCTGAAACACCATCTGATCGTTTGTCCATCCCGTCTGATTTACTACTGTAATCCCATTTTCTGCTTTCGGAATTTTTTTTCCTGATGCTAAGGTAATATACTCCAGTCCATCTTCCGCCACCTCAGCCTGAGGTGTAGCCGCTTGTTCTTGTTGATTTTGAGATGCACACGCAAATCCAATCCATAAAATCGCCATCACCTGCAAGTACTTATACATAAATCGCATAGAATATCCACTCATTTTGCTACAAAATGCCAAATATAGAAAAAATATATCGGGCTTGAACAACTATTTTATATCGAATTAATACTTCAAAAAACTACACTTGTTCCAAGAAAGGACAAAAAATATATTCTTGACTTCAAATGTTTTCGATTTTTTATCTAAACATTTAACAGCCCCTAATTTTGTTTTCAAAAACCACTAAACAACTGAAAATTAAATAATTACCACTAAATTAAGTATTGATATTTGCCCATTAAAAGAGCTTCAAAAGTAGTCATTTTTATTTTTTTTTACGTTTTGTCACAAAAAAATCATGTGAGATGTAACCAAGCTTCAATATTGCCGTATTAATAGATTGTAAGCAATACGAAAGGTTGCTTATAAACAATTCACATTGAATAGTCTATCTTAATAAAATGCTGATTGCGTTAATATCAGTGTGCATTAAGAATATTTATATATTTTGACTTAAAGATACTGGTGTATAGTATGCTACCTTTAGGTTTTTAGGTGGTAATTTCGTGGTTTAAAGAGCGTAGGACTATTTTTAAATAAATTCCTGCGCTTCTTTATTTTAGGGAAGTTCCTATTAAATTTAGAATTTGGACGAAAGATTAAAGACATAAGACAAAGAGTTTTAAATCATTGACAGCAAATAAATTAAGTAAACATTTACTTCTTTTGTCTAAGGCAAATTCAAATTGAAAACTCAAATGCAAACCTTGTTGCAAATTCAAAAAAAAATGCCGTGATTAAGAGTACAAGTCTCTCAATCACGGCATTTTACAATTCCTTCAATCCAACCTCTATTTCACCCAAATAGCCGCAAACTTTCCAGAATTTTCATATCCTTGTATTTTGTGTAAGTGGTAACCTTGCTGCGTCAGTTGCGTAAATTTTTGTTGGTAAGCACTCGGCGTTAAGCCATAATACGCATAGTAAGATTGATTTCGAGGAAGCCAAACTCCATCGTACTTAGTTTGTCCTCCAATTGAAGCAGCGTGCATACTGTGTAGCATAAAACCTTTTTTGTGCAATTCGTCAAATTTGTCATTGAAGCTATTGGCAGTCATATTGTGGTAGGCATAAAAACCACCTGAATTGGTATTCACAAAAATGGCAGCATGTCGGGTTTGTCCATTGTCGGTATAAATAACATGTTCTTCAACACGGTATTTTTTATTTTTGACCAAATCATCCCATTTTTCACTAAATCCGTTGTCTGTCAAACCAAAATAAGTATAATACACTTCATTTCCTCTCTTTTGCCAGATAACCGTATAGCGTGCATTGCCGCTGTTGTCGTTGGTCACATCAATTTGTCTTGGTCGAAAACCTTTGTTGTGGTACTCATTGAAGTATTTTTGAAAATCTGCTCCTGTCATAAAAAATCTTGCATACCATTGATTCGACAAACCCCATTGAAACGAACCAGATGCCAGCAATTGATTGCCTTTTCGGTGAATACTCAAAGTCTGCAATGCCATTCCCATGCCTGTGTAATAAGCCCAATAGTGGCTCACATACTCCGCAGGCACATTGTGGAAAGAAGGATAAAAAGGCGCAAACAACCTATTGTAAGGCGTATCTGACAACAAATCGTAACATTCTTTGTGCTCACCCACGGTTTCATACACACCGTAAGGATCAACTTGCACCCAATCACTCGGATTGCTTGGGCGAGGATCAGGCACACACATCATAAAGTGCAAATGATTGTTGGCTGTATTCGCATTGGTAGGCGTACCGTTGGTATTCAAACCCCAACCTGCTCCGCCATAGCCAGTATTACCGCTATACCCAATCAACTGACCTGCCGAAACTTTATCGCCCACTTTCACCTTAATCGTTTGGCTATTCGTACCCCAAAGCAGGGTACTTGGATTGCTCAAATTGGCAAATTTCTTGTACTTCACATCACGAGCATTTGCATCGTTGGGGTCACTGATTGCAATATTTTTTGCCTTCTGCAAGTCATGGTCAAATCCATTCCGAACATGAATGTAAGCACTGCGGTATTTATCACCATTTGGAGCAGTATGTTCGACTACCACCACATTTCCCATCAAATCCAGCCATGTGACAGTAACAACCACACCATCTGCCACAGAATAGACCATAAAGGTAGGGTCAATTCCCGAACCATACGAATTGGCTGTTTTACTGTAATCCACTGCTCCATGAAAACTTCCTGAATCATAATGCCAGCCTTGCCCAGCATACACGCTGCTTTCTTTGTAGGGCAAATAAATAGGCAAACTTGCCTTTACAGAAGCTGCAAAATTGCGTGCGCTTGCTTCATCTCCAAAAACGTGCTTTGGCTGTCGGTAGGCTACGTTTTTACTGTTTTTTTGGTCTTGAATGGTATAACTACAACAATCACTTTCGGGAATCACAATATCGGGTTCGGTGCAAGCACTGTCAAAACTCCCACTCATGGTTCGAGCAAGAGGCAAATCTGCTGCAATTTGAGGTATTGCGTTTGCAGAAATCGTTTTGCTGATAGTAGAAGTTTGTTTAGAGAATTGTATGGTTCTACCTGTCTTAGCTCCTTCCATTGAAGGCAAATCTTCTAAGGCTTTAACAGGTGTTTGTAAACTTCTAAACAAAATTTCGGAAGGATTATCAGAGTCTTCTTGTTGGATTGTTAAAGGGCTAATGGGTTGGTAGGTTCGGTTTGTTGTGCTTGTTTTTGGAACTGTTTCATACGTTTTTTTCTGAATCGAAGGCTGCCGTCCTCTTGTTTGAGCATCGGCAGAGTTGGTAGCAAAGCAAAAAAACAACGTACACAAAAGCAAAGTGAAATATCTCATAATAAATAGGTATTAAATGGTTTAAAAAATAAGATGTTAGACTGCAATTTTATTTAGGATGTTCAGCAAATATGCTAAAGCATCCTTCTATCCAAAGTTGCTTCTTTTGCCAGAACACCACTTAATGATTCGTCAGAAAAAATGTTACCGCTTGAATCACATTTTTATTGACTTTCGTGAAATAATTTCTCGTATCTTTTTTGCTAACTTTGATTCTTAATTCATAGCCATCAAACTAAGGTTTGCTCGTTTCTCATACAGCATTGAACAAGAAGTTTTAATAAAAAAGAAGCACACTATACAGAGAAACTATAAGAAAGCTTCCTTTACATTATTTGTTCTTGTTCAAGGCTTAATGCTTATATTAATTACTAAACTTGACGGCTATGATTCTTAATTATAACCCTCATTTTGACTACCAAAAACGTGAACTACCAACAAACCCTTCAATACCTATACCATCAACTGCCCATGTTTCAACGCATTGGGCCACAAGCCTTCAAAAAAGACTTGGACAATATTCTTGCTCTTTGCCAACATTTGGGGCAACCCCAAGAATCCTTCAAAAGCATCCACATTGCAGGCACCAACGGCAAAGGCTCAACTGCTCATGCCTTGTCTGCTATATTACAACAAGCGGGATACAAAGTGGGTTTATATACCTCGCCACATTACCGAGATTTTCGGGAGCGCATCAAAATCAACGGTGAATACATCACCGAACAAGCCGTTGTAGATTTTGTGGCAGTGCATCGGGCTTATTTTGAAGATTTGAAGCCCTCTTTTTTTGAAATGACCGTCGCCTTGGCATTTGATTATTTTGCCGAGCAATCCATTGATATCGCTATTGTTGAAGTAGGTTTGGGTGGACGCTTGGATTCCACCAATATCCTCTCTCCCATTCTATCCGTCATCACCAACATTAGTTTCGATCATACCGATATGCTTGGTGACACTTTGCCACTCATTGCAGCCGAAAAAGCGGGGATTATCAAATCGAATACACCTGTCGTCATTGGGGAAATTCACCCCGAAACACGTCCCGTTTTTGAAGCCAAAGCAAAGGAAATGAATGCTCCTATTCATTTTGCAGAACAAACTTATTTGTTGAATAATGTTGAAAAATTTTTGACCTATCAGCAATTTGATGTATATAAAAATGGTGCCCTTCAGTACCCCAATCTTCAATCGGATTTGCAGACCAACTATCAGCTCAAAAATATGGTGACCATACTTCAATGTGTTGATTTCTTGCCACAATTGGGTTTTGAAGTTTCGGAAGAAAATGTATATAGTGGATTGAAGGAGGTCAAAAAAATCAGCAATTTATTGGGGCGTTGGCATATTTTATCCGAAAAAAATCCTATTATCATAGCTGACAGCGCACACAACATTGCAGGTATTCAATATGCCATACAGCAAATTGAAGCGGTTGATTACCAGCACCTACATTTTGTTTTCGGAACGGTAAACGATAAAAAACCTGATCAAGTGCTGCAACAACTTCCAACAGATGCTACTTATTATTTCTGCAAAGCGGATGTTCCTCGTGGCTTAGATGCTCAAAAATTGCAGCAAAAGGCGGCAGAGTTTGGGCTGCAAGGTGAGGCTTATGTTTCGGTTGGTGAAGCATTGAAGGCGGCAAAATTGGCGGCGGATGCCAAAGATTTGATTTATATTGGCGGAAGTATTTTTGTGGTGGCTGAAATTGTATAGACGCACACTTTTGAAGTATATACCCTTTTGCAGTAAATTAAAATTTTTTATACATGATAAAACTCGGAGAATTCAATACCCTAAAAGCTTACCGACAGACTGACAACGGTTGTTATTTGTGTGACGAAGAAGAACTCAATGAGGTACTGCTTCCCAACAAATATGTGCCTGATAATCTGGGTCAAAACGATACAATAGAAGTATTCATTTACAAAGATTCGGAAGACCGAATCACAGCAACTACTTTGACCCCAAAGATTTTACTGCATCAGTTTGCGTATCTGAAGGTGAAAGATGTGAATAGGTTTGGGGCATTTTTGGATTGGGGATTAGAGAAGGACTTGATGGTTCCCTATTCGCAACAAAACAAAAAAATGCGTCCAAATGCCTCCTATCTTGTTTACTTGTACATTGACGATCAGACAGAACGTTTGGTCGGTTCTTGCAAATTGCATCATTTCTTAGACCAAGAAAATCTGACTGTGACACAAGGCGAGGAAGTCGATGTGGTGATTTGGGAACAAACGGATATAGGCTACAATGCCATTATCAACGACCTGCACAAGGGATTGATTTACAAAAACGAAATTTTCCAAAAAATACATCCTGGCGACAAACTGAGAGCTTATATCAAAGAAATTCGGGAAGACAATAAAATTGACCTCAGCCTTCAAAAACAGGGTTACGGCAATGTGATTTCCAATATTGATCCTATCATAGATGCACTTCAAAAGAGTGAGGGTTTTCTGCCACTCAATGATAAAAGTAGCCCAGATGAGATTTACAAACGAATGAAAATGAGTAAAAAAACTTTCAAAAAAGCCATTGGGGCTTTGTACCGTGAGCGCAAGATTCGCATTGAAGCAGATGGCATTCATTTGTTGTAAACAAAAAAAACCAGCAATGCCAAGGCCTCACTGGTTCTATTGTAATTTCTGTATAGCTAAATAAACCTATTGAAGTTATTAGTAAATTTCTGAGGTTATCAATTATCAGTAGGCATGCCTACTACAATGGCGGGTTTTAGTAAATTTACTGGTAGGTGTTGTGGTAGTATTGGATGATATGAAATGTGTGGTAATTAATATGCATTTTATTTCCATTTATTTTTATGTTGCGCTTATCAATCCTTTTTACTTCTTCTTGACTACTTAGGTTGTCATTTTAATGTAAATTATAAGATTTTTTGACTAAAAAGTTATTTTTCGTCATTGCCATAACTTACTACCCCATTATGCAGTTAAAGAATTACAACACAACAAGTATATTCGATTTCTAATTTTTACTTTATAAATCAATCAAATAAATGCTTATGAACCAATTGACAAAACTATTTACCGTACTGCTGCTTTTTATATGTACGGTTAGCTATGCCCAACAATCTGAGGGGATTAACTTCTTTGAAGGAAGCTGGGAAGAAGTGCTGGCAGAAGCACAAAAAACCAACAAACCCATTTTTATGGATGCGTATGCATCGTGGTGCAAACCTTGTAAAATGATGTCTAAAGATGTATTCCCCCAAGCAAATGTGGGTGCTTACTTCAATGATAAATATGTGAGCGTAAAAATAGATATGGAAAAGGGTGAAGGCATCGAACTCGCCAAAAAATACGGTGTACGTGTTTATCCTACTTTCTTGTTTATCAACCCCGAAGGTGAAGCACTACACAAATCAGCTGGCTACCGACCTGCAAATGAATTTGTGCAAGTGGGCAAAGACGGGATAGATGAAAACAAACAATACTATGCCTTGGAAGCCAAATATGAGGCAGGGGACAAGACTCCTTCGGTTTTATACAACTATGCAATGGCCATGTATGGTTCGGACGCATACTATCAATCAGGTTCAGTAGCTGACGAGTATCTCCAACAACTCGATAAAAAAGAGTTGAAAAGTCAGAAAACAATGGATATGGTGATGACCATTCCAATCAACTACGATGGTACTGCGGCTCAATTGTTGCTCAACAACCGCAAAAAATATGTAAAGGCCTACACTTCTGAGAAAGTTGACAACAAGTTTTTGGGCATGATGAAAAGTAAAGTGGCGATGGCTGCAAAAAATGATGATGCCAAGGCATTGAGGGAATCAACTACATTCATCAGTGAAAACATTCCTGCAAAAGCAGATGAGTGGAATGCCAAATTGAGCATGAGTTTTTATGAACAAACGGACAATTGGAAGGAATACGCAAATGTTGCTTCAAAATATGTGGAAAATCATGCGATGGACAATGCCGAAACCCTCAACAGCATTGCATGGGTTTTCTATGAAAACGTTGATGACAATGCTCATCTTCAAAAAGCAGTGGAATGGGCAGACCGTTCGATTGAATTGGAGAAAAACTACTACAATACAGACACTAAAGCAGCTTTGCACTTCAAACTTGGGCAATATGAAGAAGCTCTTGAAGCTGCAAAAGTAGCCATCACAGCTGCTATTGAGGAAGAAATGGAACCCAAAGAAACAAGAAATTTAGTTACCAAAATCACCTATGACAGTGGTTTGGGTTTGGACTACATTTTGGGAAACAAAGAAGCATTTGCTCAAAGTCTGGGTGATAAAGAAGCTGCTAAAACCATTAAAAAATTGCTACACAATGCGGCCTACCGTGCAGGGCAAGACAAAGATATGGATGGACTGCAATCAACAATGGCTTTGGTGAATCAATATTATCCCAAAAAAGCGGAATCTATGAACGCTTCTTTGTCTCTAACCTACTATGAGAATACAGATGATTGGGACCAATATGTTAGCACTGCAATGGCCTATGTTGAAAAAGAAGGAGGCATGGACGATTGGAATTTGTTGAATACAATCGCTTGGGGTTTTTTCGAAAACATTGAAGATAAAGCACATTTAGCCAAAGCTTTGACGTGGGCAAATCGTTCTATTGAGCTGGAGCAGAATTACTACAATACCGACACTAAAGCAGCATTGCTTCACAAGTTGGGCAACAATCAAGAGGCTTTGACAACTGCAAAATTGGCTTTGGAATTGGCTGCAAAGGATGGCATTGAAGCGAAAGAAACACAAGAGTTGATGAAGAAATTGGAGAACTTAGAGCCTTAAAATTAATGGTTCTTTGACAAAATCTGTGATTTGAGACTTCGGAAGTTTGCCGCTTACAAAATCAAAAAACTATTTCGCTAAAAATTAACCTCTTATAAAATGAAACTTCCGAAGTCTTTATTGCTTCTACAAAAATTGTCACAGAACCAAATTAATTTATAAGCATAGTTCATGTATTTTTAATTTAGTAAAGCCGATTCTGTAAGGATCGGCTTTTGTTTTTTAGGTTATGTAGTAAAATTTTGCACGTTCAATTCACCCCCCAACATACTCTCCACCTATCAACAAACCATCACAATACGCCACATAATTCAACTTCCCTATCGCTTCAAAGTCTGCACGCACCTTTTGCAGTAAAGAACGATTGAGCCCAGTGGGTTCAAGGGCTTGGTACATACGAGCGATTGCCAATTGAAAGCGTTGGGTATCGCTTTGGGGTGGAGTCAAAATCTGTTCGATTTGGGAAAGATAGGCGGATTTGCCTTTGACATCTTTGGTTTGGGTCAGCATCAGAAAGCGCATAGAAGCCAACAGCACTTCCACATTTTGAGGTTCTAAGCGTCTTGCCTCTTTGAGCATCATATTGGTTTGGCGGCGTTTGTAGAGCATCAAGCCCGTGTTACCGAGGTTTTCGAGGCCTTTGGTAAGCGAAAAGAAGGAGCGATTTTGCAGTTCGATGTATTTTTTCCAGCCTTTGACATAGGCTTCGGTGAAATCAAGAACGGCTTTTTTGGTGAGTAATTCGGCTCGGGTAAAACGGATGCCTTCGACTTCCAGCACCTCCATTTTTTCAGTGGCTTCCACATATTCCGCTAATTTTTCCTCCACTTTTTTGGACACCACAATTGGCACGAATTGCCCCCGCTCATTCGGTTCGGAGCGTACTTGCAGGTTTTTGATGACCCAAGCCATTTTTCGTTTGGGAGATGCCATACCTTCTTTTGCAGCCTGCTCCTCTCCCATTGGCTCTTCGGATTGCAAGAGGCGTTTCAGTTCTTCTACAATCACATCAAAAGCATGGTCACTGCTTTTCCAAAAATCATCGTTGAGAGGATACTTTGCGCTGGGAAGTATTTTGATGGTTTTTAGAAAGGTCATATCCCACTGACAATGCCTTAGCAAAACAGGTAAAATCGACAATTCTTTTTTTTGGGAATGTTTGGTCGAAAGAGTTTGGGTCATTTTGAGGTATGTTTCTCCCGCCAAAAAATCCGCACTCAACAAGGGCATCACCACATCTGCAGCCTTCAATTCTTGCAGCAATACCTCCTCCATTTTTCGCCCCGCCAAAATCTGTTGCGTATGCCAAACTTCAATCAAGTCAAGTTGTTGAAGAGGATGCAGGTGTTTCAGGAGTTGCTGGAGATAAAAATCGTCTTGAAGGTCGTGAAGTATGCAGAGTTTCATAAGATGTTTGATGATGGTGAAAAGCTCAAATTCAAGAAATAACAGACGATGAATTTACAAAATCCCTTTGAATTGGAAGCTGATTTTTGCATTTGAATTTCAAAGCTTTCTCAACCAACCCAATATCCGCTTATGACGAATCTCCCACTTGCCCTCCGCATTTTGACTCAATCTGTAGATTTGTCTTGAAGGAGCAGCAGCACCAGGATTCTGCTGAATGATTTCAATGTATTCATCCATCACCTTTGACACAATGACCACATGACCGTATTGATTGAAGCGAGTACCATCCATCACTATTAAATCATTGACCATTGGTTTTGAAGTACTTGGGTGGGTGAATTGAGTCAAATTCCGTTTAGCATTGTGTTCACCATCTACAATGTCGGGGTCAAAAAAACTCACGGCATGACCATAACTATCTGGCATTTTGTGCTGCAAATATTCGTAGTAATAACGCTTCACAAATTCCACACACTGGTACTTCAAACCGACATTGTAACCCTCCTTCACATTTCTTCCATGCACATTTCCGACTTTGCCATTGAAATACACTTTCACACCATTCAAACTGTCTATAGCTTCGCCAATTGCATAATTGTTCGGAAAATAGAAATATTCTACGCCTGTGTAGATAAGACCAAAAACAGCACAAAGTATAATTGAAGTGAGGGTTATTCGTTTTTTCATCGTTTTGTTTGTCTTAAAATTGTGTATTTTTATGGCTTCATGAATACTTCAATGTTGCGAAAATACCATAAATACTTATATACCATGAATTATATAATCAAATTTACCTCCGCCTTTCTCTGCATATTTTTGTTGAATGCCTGTACCAATTATTCCTCCCAAAATGAGGCATCTACACAAGCTGCAAAACGTGAAGCCATTTCTAAAACGGTGATAGATCAATCTCCTGCTTACATCGGAGCATCCTCTTCTATGAACAAAATGAAGATGCAAATAGATGGGACTTGGCAAGATTCCAATAATGCAAAAAAAATGTTTGTCATATCAGGAAATGAATACTACGAACTGTATGAGGGTCGTCAGGTTTCTAAAATGAAATTCGACATCTACAATGCCTGCCCTTCTGCAAAAGGAATAGTGGACGAAAATGGCCATTTTATTTGGCTGAGAACAGCTCTTGATACAATTTGTTATGAAATTGCGGATTTGAACACTAATTCATTAGTGCTGTTGAATACAGAAAAAGGGAATAAACTTCAATACGAAAGGCGATAGTACTCGGGAACTATTTTTCGTTGGGGCAAGTTGTTTAGACTTTGGATGAATGAATAGAAATCTCAGAAGAAGGAACTTAAACAAATAATTATACAGTATATGTCCATCAAATATATAATTTGGTCAATTGCCAAATTTTTGCTGATTCTCACCCTTCCCTTCATTTTGCTGATACGAGGAGCTATTTACCTCCATATTCACCACCAAACCTATACTTCCATGTCCATTGTTGGCGGAATGATTTTGGCTACTTTGCTGGTCATTATCTATTTGGTGTTTGTATATGGATACGCCACAGGATATTGGACGAGTCTGCAAACTTTGAAAAAAATTGCTTGGATTGCGCTATTTTTGGTGGGTGCTTATGCGCTTCATGCACTGCTTTTTTTGGCGAAACACAATGCAAAAACGCCTGTTATTCAACAACAATTTACGCAGCTGCATCCGATTTTGCGTTTGGGTATCAGCACGGTTTTGTTTTTGGACAAAGATGTAATGCTTACCGATGCCCAACGACAACCCGAAGATTACCGAAAAATGGGTTTGCCTTCCAAAAAACGTTCCCTGCATTATCCACAAAAAGATGGTTATGTTCATGCAGTGGATATTCGCACAAAAGGACACTTTGCAGTCCGCAATTTTCTTCTGAAGACGTATTTTTCTGCGATGGGTTTCAATACTTTGAGACATGTAGGAACGGATGACCATTTGCATGTTTCAATTTTGAGCCATGATTATCCTCAAGGCATTTAAGCACATGAACATTTTACTCGCAAACTACTTTCCTACCACCATCTTCTGACTTCCACTCCAATCCACTCCAATAGCTTTCACCCAGTAAATACCTGCTTCCAAATCACTGATATCCAAAGTCGTTTCTTTTTTTGAAAGGTTTGTTTTGTAAATTATTCTTCCAGTCATGTCAAACAATTGTAGTTGAATGGCTGTCTTTTCAAACTTCAAGAAAAGCGTGTTTTTTGCAGGATTGGGATACAGTACAAAATCATCCGTTTTCAGTCGGTCTTCAATGCTCGTGATTTCGGGCATAAGGCTTACATCCAATCGAAAACCTTGGCGTTTTTTGGTTATTTTCAAATCTTTGTACTCTGCATCCAAATATCCATCGGCAGAAAAAAGAAGCGTATAAGTTCCTTCAATAATGGGTCGGGCATAACAACCCAACTCGTTGGAATAAACATCGGAATTGAAAAAATCGTGGTTGCGTACAAATAACCTTGCTTCAATGGGTTCACCCGTCAAAGCATCCGTTACCACTCCCTGAAAACCATGCATAGCGTGTTCCATATAGTTGAGCAGTGCGTCCCGATTATAGTCCCAATGTGCTGCAATTTTGTTGGCACTCAGTAGTTTTTGGTCAGATAGTTCGATAGTCACTTCTCTCCCATGCTGATAATAGGTCATGTAATCTTGACGACCACCATCTACTTCATACCACTCATAACCATTGGTGACACCATCCCCAAAACCGTCAAAATAGTTGCTCGGTCCATTGGTATGAACACTTTCTGCATATTCTGAAGACACACAAAACCACCAATCATCATCGGCGTGTAGTTCTGGTCTTGTATCCCACGGATAATTCACCACTTCTGTTCCGCCATGAAAATTTGCCGACATCACAAAATGATTCTCCTCCGCCAATGCCATAAAAAGAGAAGTTTCCAACTGCATAGGGCGTTGATTCACTGGCACATTTCCGATAATCGGGTCGGGATAGTTGCGGTTGAGGTCGTGCCCTTCGCTGTTGTAGCGAGTTGCACCAAAAACTGTTTCGTTGTTGTCTGTATAAGTTCCATCTGGATTGGCAAGCGGATTGATCCAAATTTCCATACCATCTACGATGTTGGTAATCATATCGTTGCTGCCGTATTCACAAAGCAAATAGTCTATCAATTGCAGCATCAACGGGAAACCTGTGGTTTCGTCACCGTGAATGGAGGAAGTGTATAAAAAACGGGGTTCGACTTCACGTTCTGCTACATTATCAGAAATGACGGCTGCCAACAGTTTTCGTCCACTCGGCAATTGTCCAAACTCCACAATGCGGCACAAATCGGGATAAGCGGCTGCAAAATCTGCCATGATAGTTTCGTATGCAGAGTATGTGGGGTAAAAATCCCAAGTTTCGAGACAGGCTACACCACCTTTTGTTTTCCATTCATTGACATTCATCATCTTAGGCTTGTGCAGTGTGCTGGGCGGGGGCAAAATTTTGAAGGGCAAACCAGTGGCCAAAAATGCCTTAAATTCTCGCTCATTGGCATAAGCTTTCGCCATTTTTCCCCATTCACCATGATCTATGCTCACCAATTTGGAAACGGCTGCCAAATCTGCTTTTTCGGCTACTTCAAATTCAAAATAGACCTCTACCCTATCTGCAAAAAGTTCGTCTAAATTGACGGTTTCTTGTGCATACAAATTGCAGCAGAAAAAAACTGCCAGGAATATGGTAATCAATTGTTTCATGATATTTTCTTATGGATTATTTACTTTTTTAATTCTTTTTCTCGCAAGAGCCAGCACCATTGATAGTTGTTCGCTTTGGCTAATATTAGAATTGTCCACCACAACAGCATCTTTTGCTTTTTTGAGAGGACTAATCGCACGTGTCGAATCAATTCTATCCCTATCGGTTACGTTTTGAAGGACTTCTTCAAAGGGTCTTTCCATACCTGTCTCCTTCAATTCTTTATAACGTCTTTCTGCCCTCACTTCGAGGCTTGCGGTCAAAAAAATCTTGAGTTCGGCATTCGGGAAGACAACAGTGCCAATATCTCTACCGTCCATGATGATTCCTTTGCTATTGCCAAGCGCATGTTGCTGTTTTACCAAAAAAGTACGTACCGATTTGATAGTGCTGACGGGACTTACATGATCTGACACTTCTTTGTCTCGAATCTGAGCTTCCACATTTTTGCCATTCAAATAAGTATCTGCATTGTAGGTAGTTGGATTGTATTTGAAGAAAATATGAATGTCGGATAGACTCTTTTTAACAGTCTTTTTATCTTTGTAATCTATACCATTTTCAAGTAAATAAAGCGTGACAGCTCGATACATTGCACCAGAAGTGATGTATAAATAGTTCAATTCTCTTGCCAAACCTCTTGCAAGCGTACTCTTCCCACAAGAGGCGTGTCCATCTATGGCGATGATGATTTTGTTTTCGGAATCTTCGGACATATATCCATTTTTTCAAGTAAGAGACAAGGAAAAAATAACTTTAAAACAATGTAAAGTTATTTTTTCGCCATTCCAAAAAATTGCTTCAACCGCTAAAATAACAAATAATTTCTAAGTTCTTCTTGAATAAATTGAAGGCTTTCCCTCAAATCGGTTTGTAACAATCTATCACCATCATTGAAGGTTACCTTTTGGCGAAAAGCCGCAAATACTGCTTCAATCAAATCCGAACTGCAAAGCATTGTCTGTTGTTTGCGGAAATTCAAGGCTTGAAAGGCGGTCAGCATTTCGATGGCAAGGATTCGCTCCAAATTGTTGAGGACTTGATAACATTTTGTTGCTGCATTTGCACCCATACTTACATGATCCTCTTGACCTTTGGAGGATGTAATCGAGTCTATTGAAGCAGGTGTACACAGTTGTTTGTTTTGGCTGACAATGGAAGCGGCGGTGTATTGTGGAATCATCAAACCCGAATGTAAACCTGCAATAGGACTTAGAGCGGAAGGTAAACCTCTTTCACCATTCAAAAGCTTGTAAGTCCTTCGCTCCGAAATACTTCCCAACTCTGCCAAAGCAATTGCCAAGAAATCCAAAGACAATGCCAATGGCTGACCATGAAAATTACCTGCCGACAAAATGTGGTCTTCCTCTGGAAAAATATTGGGATTGTCAGTAACGGAGTTTATCTCTACTTCAAAAACAGCTCGTGCATACCCTATTGCGTCCTTACTCGCTCCATGCACTTGTGGCACACAACGAAAAGAATATGGGTCTTGTACATGCGCTTTGGGATGTGCAATGATTTGGCTATTCCCCAAGAAATCAAGAATTTGTTGAGCTGTTTCAAGCTGACCTTTGTGGGGGCGAATCTGGTGACTCAATGCCAAGAAAGGTTCTATTCGCCCGTCAAAAGCCTCCAATGAAACCGCCGCCAAAAAATCGGCAACTTTGGAAAGGTATTCACTTTTTAGCAAAAGCCATACGCCATAAGCTCCCATAAACTGTGTACCATTGATGAGTGCTAAACCTTCTTTGGCTTGTAAATCAATGGTTTTCCAATTCAATGATTGCCATACTTCCTTGCTTTGTCGTTTTTCACCTTGATACCAAACTTCTCCCTCTCCTAATAACGGAATCGCCAAATGCGCCAAAGGAGCTAAGTCTCCTGATGCGCCCAATGAACCTTGCTGATAGACAACAGGTAAAATATTGTAATTGTACATGTCTATGAGCCGCTGCACTGTTTGCAGTTGAACTCCCGAATGTCCATAGGATAAGGATTGAATTTTCAAAAACAACATCCATTTCACTAATTCCAACGGCACTTCTTCGCCCATTCCACAAGTATGAGAAAGCAATAAATTTCTTTGAAGTTCAGTTAGTTGGGATTTAGAAATGGATACATTGTAGAGGTGTCCAAAGCCTGTGTTGATTCCATAAAAAGACTGTTCAGAATAGGTCAGTTTTTGGTCTAAATAATTCCTGCAATGCGTAATCTTTTGGATAGCTCTGGAGGATAATTGCAATTTGCAGTCGTTTTGATTTATTTCCTGCAATTGCTTCAATGTCAGTTGCTGTTCACTTATTGGGTGAACGATGTCAGTTTGTTTGTTTTCCATTCGGTATTGCTAAAGTTAGCTCATAAAACATATTAAAGGTCAAAGATAATCTAAGCAATTGAAGTGGTAAAGAGAAAGTTGTTTGTTTCGTATAGCTTGATTTGAGGGGTTGTAAAATCATTTTGCAGCTTGTGTGCTTAAAACTGGAGTGTACTTTTTACAGCTTTAATCGATATATTTGAATCTTCGAGAAAGTTTGAAAGTAGCAGTTGGGAGGTGAGCATTTTTTTGAAATCAAAGGATTTTGCTTATGTGGATAAGAATTGTTGTTAAAATATCCCTAATTTAGCCACTTCAAACAATAAATTAATTCTACAAATGACCGCAACAACTAAAAAAGAGTTTTTGACCCAAGAACTCCCCGAATTATTGAAGGGACTGCAAATAGATACTGAAGCCAATTTTGGTTTGATGACTCCTCAACACATGATTGAACACATTGCTTATGTGGTAAAAATGAGCATCAAACGAACAGGTGAACCCGAAAATCCGCCTACTAAAGGTCAATTGGGCTTCAAAAAATTCATTGCAAACGGAGCGATTTTGCAGCACCGTCCAAGTGATAAATCCAAAGCGGATTTACCCGAATTGAAGTACAGTTCACTGGAAAAAGCTTTGGAGCAAGTACCAATTGCAGTAGAGCGATTTTACACACATTTTGAAGCACATCCTGATACACTTTCCTACAATCCTTTCTTTGGTGAGTTGAGTTTTGAAGAGCTGGAGTTGTTTCATTACCAACACCTTCGCTACCACGCATGGCAGTTTGGTTTGATTGAAAATTATGGTGCTGCGGAGGTCTAAATGAGTGATTACCTAATGGTGAAATTGCAAAATTGTATAATTGTATTTCACCACAAAACCATTCAACCATTCAACCACAAAACCATTCAACCACAAAACCATTCAACCACAAAACCACAAAACTACAAAACCATAAAACCATTAAGCCATAAAACCATTAAGCCATTCAACCATTCAACCATTAAGCCATTCAACCATTCAACCACAAAACCATTCAACCACAAAACCATTCAACCATTCAACCACAAAACCATTCAACCATTCAACCACAAAACCATTCAACCATTCAACCACAAAACCATTCAACCACAAAACCATTCAACCACAAAACCACAAAACCACAAAACCATAAAACCATTAAGCCATAAAACCATTAAGCCATTCAACCATTCAACCACAAAACCACAAAACCATAAAACCATTAAGCCATTCAGCCATTCAACCATTTCACAATTACAAAAAAATGCTCCCCAAACTCCCTTACTCCAAAACCAACGACTACACCGACGAACAAGCTGAATTTCGCCGCAAAACCGTTGAAGCCGAAACAAACACCTCTTTTCAGCATATCCAAAAATACTCCTTCCATCCTGAAAAAGTATCGGGAAACATTGAGAATTTTTCGGGTGTTGTGCAAGTACCATTGGGCTTTGCAGGCCCATTATTGGTGAATGGCGAAGCTGCAAAAGGTGAATTTTATGTGCCAATGGCGACCACCGAGGGGACTTTGGTGGCAAGCTACAATCGTGGGATGAAAATCGCTCGCTTGGCAGGTGGAATTACGACCTGTGTAGTGGACGACCGCATGAATCGTGCGCCCGTTTTCATCTTCAAAAATGCCCAATATGCCCGAGAATTTGGAAAATGGGTAACGGCTAACTTCAATGAAATCAAGGTAAAAGCGGAAGGAACGACAAGCTTCGGAAAACTCTTGGATATTGGTCAATATGCCCTCGGCAAAATGCGTTGGCTTCGCTTCAATTACTCAACGGGCGACGCTGCTGGTCAAAACATGGTCACAAAAGCGACTCGACATGCCTGCAATTGGATTCTGGACCAAAACCCTGAAGGCATCGAAAACTTCTCTTTGGCTGCAAACTTCGATACCGACAAAAAACACTCGATGCTCAACGCCATGCAAACGCGTGGAAAAAGGGTCATTGCAGAAATCACTTTGTCCAAACAACTGATGGAGGAAGTCCTTCATATTTCGCCTCAAAAACTGTTTGCCCTCCGTCAATTGTCCAGCACAGGCGCATTCATGTCTGGCTCGGTCAGCAATGGCGCACACTTCGCCAATGGTATTACAGCACTATTTATTGCTACGGGTCAGGATGTTGCGAATGTGGCAGAGTCTTCGGCAGGTTTTTACTATGGTGAAATTTTGGAGAATGGTGACTATTATTATTCGATTACCATTCCCGCTTTGATTGTGGCAACTTATGGTGGTGGCGTGGGTTTGCCGACTCAACGAGAGTGTTTGGAAATAATGGATTGCTACGGGTCTGGCAAGGTCAATAAATTGGCGGAAATTATTGCCGCTGTTGTCTTGTGTGGCGAATTGTCTTTAGGCGCAGCCGTTGCAGCAGATGAATGGGTTTCGAGTCATGAGCAATATGGGAGGAATCGGTAAGAGATTGTATTTTACAAATCAAAAATCATGTAATCCTTCATCGTAAATCCAAATATATTGGACTTTGGACGAAGGAGCAAAGATGCAAGAAGTAAGAGCTTAATTGATTAATAACCAATTATTTGCACCCAATCACGTCAATGAGTTAAAATTTTGATTATCAACTTTTTATATCTTGCATCTTACTTCCTACTTCTTTCGTCCAAAGTCTAAAAATATAGTGTGTATGCCTATTTGGATGCTCAAAACGGGTGTATGTTTGATTGATGATTTTACTCATATTCCCAAACACCCAAACACAACTATCAACGTAAACACATGAATACGATTCTCAGATTAGACGCAACTGCACAAGCAGCTTTGATTCGCAAAGGCGAAATTTCGGCATTAGAATTGGTCAATTTATCCATTGATGCCATTGAAGAATTGAACCCTCAACTCAATGCAGTGATTACTCCAATGTATGATGAAGCGAGGACAGCAGCCGAAAATGTGGACAAAAACGCACCTTTTGCAGGTGTGCCGATGCTCTTGAAAGATGGCATTGCAGCCTACAAAGGGGTGAGAATGACAAGTGGTTCGGGATTGTTTCAAAACTTTGTGGCACAATACGATAGCGAATTGGTGGTTCGCTTCAAAAATGCAGGTTTTATTGTGATTGGCAAAACGAACATGCCCGAATTTGGCTTGATGCCTGTCACCGAACCCCATACTTTTGGTGCAACCCGCAATCCGTGGAATACCGATTTGACCCCAGGCGGTTCGAGTGGAGGTTCTGCGGCAGCGGTTGCGGCAAGGATAGTTTCAGTGGCACATGGCAACGATGGAGGTGGTTCGATTCGGATTCCCGCTTCTTGCTGTGGACTGTTTGGATTGAAGCCGACAAGGGGGCGCAATCCCTTGGGTCCCAATTTTAGTGAACTCATAAGTGGTTTGGTGGCAGAACACGTTTTGACCCGAAGTGTGCGGGATTCTGCTGCAATTCTCGACCTCACCGAAGGCAACGAAATCGACAGCATTTATTACCCTCCTCCCAAATCGGAGAGCTATTTGGAGGCACTTAGTGAGCCTGTCCGCAAACTCAAAATCGGCTATTGTTTGGATACACCAATGGGCGGAAACGTGCATGACGATTGCAGAAAAGCAACCGTTGAAGCGGTGGAATTGTGTCAGTCTTTGGGGCATGAGGTTTTTGAAATGCCATTGAAGATGCCCTTCAATGGTCGGCAAATTGGAGAAATTTTTACCACACTCTGGGCGGCTGGTGCAACTTCGGCTTTGGCGATGATGAAAAAAATGACAGGCAAAGAACCGCCCAAAACGATGGTCGAGCCTTTGACTTGGGGCTTGTACCAACTTTCGCAGCAGGTCAATGCGGCGGATTATGAGTTGGCGAGATTGGGAATGCACAAACTTGCTCGCAGCATAATGACGCAATTTGTGGAAATAGATGTGTGGTTGAGTCCTGCTTTGGCATTGCCGCCTGTGCCGATTGGTTTTATCCAACAAAATGCTGATAACCCATTGGCGGCGATGAAAAAAGCTTCGGAATTTTCACCCATGACCGCTATCTTCAACATCACTGGACAACCTGCCGCTTCTGTTCCTACGTTTTGGAATGGCGACAATTTGCCGATTGGTGTTCAAATAGTGTCGAAGTTTGGGGACGAAACGACTTTATTTCAGTTGGCGTATCAGATGGAGAAAGTGGTAAAATGGGAGGAACGAGTGCCTGCAATTTGTGCTTTCAAGAATTGAAAATGATTTGGCAATGGTGAAAAAATATCATTTCTTTACCAAATTACTTGTCACCATTTACCAATCACTATCACAACATGAACATCCTAAAAAAAATCATCCTATTTCTCCTTGTTTTGGCTGCAATCGCATCCACCATTTTTTTCTATTCCATCCACACCTTTGTCGACATCGGGAAATACAAAGAATGGGAAGTTGCACCAACTCCCAATCCTTCAATGGGTGCGGTAACGGTTCAGTTTGTGGGAGTGAGTACGGTGGTGATTTCGGACGATTCGACTACTTTGATGACCGATGGATTTTTTACTCGTCCTACTGCGATAGATATGGTTTTTGGAGTAGTCCAACCTGATACGACAGACATTCGATGGAGTTTGCAGCGTTTAGGATTGAATGAATTAGACGCTGTTTTTGTGACACATTCCCATTTTGACCACGCCATAGATGCCCCCGAAGTTGCCCGATTGACAGGAGCCACAATGTATGGCTCTGAATCTACGCTCAACATCGGACGGGGTTGGAATTTGCCCGAAAATCAGATGCAATTGTTTGAGAACAAACAGCCCATCAAAATTGGTCAATTCACCATCACACCGATTCTATCCCGACATTTTGAGTTTGCCAACCCTGAACTAAGAGAGCGTACTTTGGGTGGAAAACAAGAAATTACCGAGCCGCTTGTGCCTCCTGTTCCAGCTTTGGACTACAAAATGGGCGGGGCTTACACTTTGTTGTTCGAACATCCCAAAGGTAGCTTTGTCTTGCAGAGCAGTGCAGGATGGTTGGAAGGCAGTTTGGAGGGGATTCAAACGGATATTGTGTTGATAGGAATTGGTGGTTTGGGCGCACAAACGCCAGAATATCATGCTACTTACTTCAAAGAAATCGTGGATGAGTTGGATGCCCAACAGGTGTATTTGGTGCATTGGGATGCTTTTGTAAGTTCGATTCGCCAACCGATTCGAGGGCCAATGTTGTTGGCGGATTGGGTTGCGGGCAAAACAATGAAAAGTTTTGAAGCGGTGGAGCGAGAGGTTGCAAAACGAAATGGATTGAAGGTCAATTTGTTGCCGCAATGGGAGAAGGTGGTGCTTTTTGAGTAGGTCTATTTGCAGCTACTTGAACTGATACTTAAACAGGGTATTGAATATCTCAAAAAAAGCTTCCTCCAATTCCTCCTTTTCAAGTGAAATGTTGGTGAAAAGAATTCTACCAATTCCACTTTCTGGTTCAAAATACATCAGCGTATTCGTCCCAAAATCATTGCCTGCGTGACCAATGCAGCAAGAAAAAGACAAATCCCAACAGATGCCATCGGGCAAATCCACCACTTTTGATTGTTTACTCATCATTTCTCTGAAAGAATCTTTGGTCAGCAATTCACTTTCCCCATTATAGCCTTTTATCATTTCTTGCAAGTATTTGGTCAAATCGGCAACAGAGCTATACAAGCCCCCATCGGGATAGGTAATGATGTGGTATTTAGGCACTTCATTCAAAAGCTCGTTGTAGTAGGTAACGTGTTTTTGGGGATTGACTTTCTTCAAATTCCATGTAGAAGCACTCATATTCAAAGGCTTAAAAATATACTGTGTTGTATATTCATAAAAAGGTACTTTTGTTACTAATTCCACAATATATGCCAACAAAGTCGCTCCAAGATTGCTGTATTTGTAAGTAGTGCCAGGCCTATTTGCAGTAAACACTTCTTTTTCATACCATTTTCCAGTGTCACCCAACTTGTATTGCAGAAAATCTGCCATCGAAATCTTCTCGGTTTTATTGTATAAAGCTAAAATGGGGTGATAGGCTTCTGCAAAATCCTCCTTCTTCAATGGGCTTTCAAATCGGTAGCCTTTGTCGGATTTTTTGGTGTCTGCAATCGAGGAAGTATGGCTAGCTAAGTGTCTGATGGTGATAGGGTCGTCAGGAAATTGGGGATTGATTACTTTGAAGGGAAGGTAGTCGTTGATTTCATCATCTAAAGACAGTAACCCTGCTTCAACGGCTTTCATCAGCGAAACCCCTATCAGGGTTTTGGTGACAGAAGCAATGATTTGAACACTTTCGGGAGTGTAGGGTTTTTGGGCAGCAAGGTCTGCATAACCAAACCCTTTTTGGTAGAATATTTTGTCTTTGTCGAAAATAGCGACTGCAAATCCTGGCAATTTGTTTTCTGTTTGGATAGAAGCTAAATCTCTATCTAAAGAGTCTAATTGTTTGGAGAAATCTTTGGGTTCTTTTTGGTCAACTTTTGGAGCAATAGAACCTGATCTATTTGTATTGCAAGAATATAAGAATAATGACAAAAAATATGCTATCCAAAAATGATGGTACTTTGGCTGAAGGTTTTTCATTATTGTAGAGACTATATTTTGTTTACAGAAAGGTTTTCTTTGACCTAATGACTTATCTAAAATGAAAAGTTGCATTGGATAAAAATCCTTTTTTTGTTACAAACCAATTCACAATCAACTCAATCAAAACAAAGTTACAAAAAGCGGTAACATCCTCAACTATTGATTCATTAAGGAGGGAAAAACAATGTTTAGTTGGATAAAATCGTTAACTTCGATAGAATTCTATTTTTTATTTCATCATCAACAAACCATTTAAACCATGAAACTTTCCTTCAATGTATCTTTATCTTTTTGCTGGATTATACTTTTAGGATTATTTTTTTCCCACAATCTACAAGCACAGAGAACTTCTGAACAGAGTAGCACTTCAAAAGTAGATCCCGACCCAAAAATTTTGGCAAGCCGCAATACCGTACCTTCAAGCGGACACGACAAAGATTTAATGGTGCTAAAAGTAGCGAGCAACCTAATCAGTACGCAACCCATTGCTACAATACCTGACTTCAATCCAGCCCAAATGCAAACCCGACAATTGAATCAAGGAGATGCCTCCAACAGAACAACTACTGCAATGGCGTTGAAAAAAGAATCCCCCATGCTTTTCAGAAGAGTTGAAGCAACTCAACTAAAACCTTTGAGCAAAACGATTGAATTAACTGTTCTTCAGCCAATTGTCCAAGGACAAGCAAGCTTGTTGTTGAAGTCTCCTTATGAGGTGATTTTTTTGGCAAACGAAGCGATGATGTACCGAAGTAGTGCAATTGCTTCTTTTGCAGCACAAAAAGGGAAAAGTTATATAGTAACAGTTATTACCCGAATGGTGCCTGACAAAAGAAGTAGAGATGTCTCTTTGAATTTGAATTATGCAATTGGAGGAGAAAATACAGCCATTAGTTTGTCCAAAACGGCAAAAAGTAGCAATGCTGAACCGTATGAATTTCAGGTGATTCTATTAGCAGAAGGAAGTGGTTATATCAATTTGGATATACAAAATGAAGACAATGGCGGAAGATGGTGGTTCAACAAAGTAGAAGTACAGCAAGTAGGTTATTGAAGAACTAAATCTTAAACTCAATTATTCTATTTGTCCTTGAGTTTTTTTTGAAATAAAAAAAGGGGTAGTTACCAGCTACCCCTAAAATTAACCACTAATTTACTTAACCATAAAAATCTAAAACCATTTCATCTATTTCAAATCATGTGCCAACTTTAGAGAAAATGACTATTTTGACTAGATAGGATCAGTTTTAGATTTTTTATGATATTACTATGACCTATTAATCTTTGCAGTGATATACTTTGTCATCGGTTCTATACACAGTGTATCATTTTTGAAAGCAGCTGTCCATTTTTATAGACTTTTGTGCGTGCCATCACACAATCCAAATTCATTGGTTGTATGCTTACAACCACACCAAAACACTGTTTTGGCTTCTTCAAATTTGACCACTTTAGGGCGCATCTCAGTGGTTTTGTGCGAACCATCACAAAACGGCTGTTTGTCGCTTTTGCCACAAGTACACCACGCATAGTTCTTATCAGCCTCAATATCAATCTTGAAGGGAGATTTTTGAGCGATAATCGGTAATTTTTCTTCCATGTTATTCAACGAATTTTTAGAAATGAAATAATAAAACGTGGCTCAAATTAGAACTTTTGAAGGTGAGGCACGACTATTTTTTGAAAATTTTGTTCTTACTACTGACAATTGGTTAAATTTGCAGAACTTAATAAGAAGAAAACAATTTCATCACTTAAAATAACAACACTATGGTCTGGGCATTTTCAACCATCGCTTTTTTGATTATCGGTTCTTTCTTTGTGGGTATTTGGCTCGAAAAAGGGAAGTAACCTTTTGTCATTCATCGAATAAATAGTAAAAGCACAAAGCCCCGTTTACCATCAAAATTGTAAACGGGGCTTTGTATTTGAAGCTCAAATGAAATTGGAGAGTTATTCTATTTTGGCCACACAAAAAAAAGCAAACAAAATACGTCAATGTATACTGTTTGCTTTTCTATGCTGTATATTCCATCAAAAGAGTCTGTAATCTAAACCCGCACAATCCAGTTATGCTTGTCCTCTGCGATACCCAACTTGATATTCACCAATTCTTCTCTAATGCTGTTAGATATTTTTCTATCTGCCACGGGCGGCAATTCATAATGCACATCTTCGTAACCCAAGCCCGAAATGTGGGTAATCGTTGCAGCCGTTCCCACACCAGATACTTCTTGTAGTGTATGATTTTTGTGTGCTGCCAAAATCTCTTCGACACTTAATTTTCTTTCTTCTACTTCAATGCCTCGGTCTTTCATCAATTGTACAATACTTTCACGGGTAATTCCTTCCAAAATCGTACCGTCTAATTCAGGTGTAATTGCTTTACCATCAATTACAAAGAATACATTCATTGTGCCAATTTCTTCTACATACTTCGATTCCAAACCATCTGTCCACAAAATTTGGTCATAGCCTTTTTCGTTCACCAAACTTGCAGGATACAACGTTGCAGCATAGTTGCCAGCAGCCTTTGCAGCCCCTGTTCCACCGGGGAAAGCACGTTTGAAATCTTTTTCAATCCACACACTTACAGGTTTGTCATAATATGCTCCTACTGGACAAGTAAAAATAATGAAACGGTAATTTGCAGCTTTTTTTACGCCAATAAAATGATCATTCGCAAACATGAAAGGTCTGATATACAATGCCGTATCTTCTACATCTGGCACCCATTGACGGTCTATGTCAATCAATGCTTTTAAGCCTTCAACGTAGGTTTCTACGGGTAAAGTTGGCATTCCCATACGAATCGCAGAATTGTTCAAGCGTTCAGCGTTCTTCTCAGGACGAAACAACAAAACTTCACCTGTGCTTTCATCCAAGTTGGCTTTCATTCCTTCAAATATAGATTGCCCATAATGTAAGGCGGAGCAAGCAGGAGAAATGCTCATATTGTCGAAAGGTCTGATTTGCGGCTTTTGCCACTGACCATCTTTGTAATCTACTACAAAAATATGGTCGGAGAAGATACGTCCAAAAGGGATATTGTGAAAGTCGACTTCCGAAATCCTAGACTTTTTTGCTCTGATGATGTCTATGTCCAACTTTGAAGTGCGTGACTTTGAGGGGTTAGCCACAGCAGTTATTGATTCAGGAACCATGTTTGTTAGTTTTTAGCTTGTTATTTAATTCGCTGTTGTTTTTGCAGCAATTGACTAAGTTAATCTTTTTTGATGAAAAATACGTCAGTTTTGCGTTGTTTTTATCTCTTATATACACCTTATGCACTAATTTCGTTCAAAAATGAGAGAAATGAATTTAGTTCCAATTATTTGGAAACTTCAAAAACGCCATCTCGTTTTTCATCTATTGAACCACCCATATATCCACAAACCCCCATTCTCGGAGAATTGACCACAGGCATCAAGGCGTATTCTGCATCCTCACATTCTTTTTCGTGCTTTTTTACACAATCTTCACAAAAAAAACTTTCTCCTTCGCCCAAATGTACTGTACAAATTTGGGTTGCAGGTTTTTTTCCGCAAGTGTGACAGTATATTTCCAAAGGTTCATTGCGAGAAATCAATACAATATCCTGTTTTTCTGAAAGATAATGTTCTTCAATGACTTTGATGGTGAGTCCAGTTGTAGACCCAAAATCATATTGATAGTCGGTTTTGAAGCCTTGGTAAAAGTAGTCTTTCACCTTTTTGCTCATTCCAATCTTATTGCCCCAACCACCAAATTGACTCATGTGTCCACAACATTCCAACCATATTTTACGCAAATAGCTGTCTAATTTCTTGAAAGTTGCATCGCCCGAAATCAACAATTGCAGAAACATCAAATCTGCTTCCACTCGAATATGAAAATATTGCCTTCCTTCTTTTGGAGTCACTTCCATTTTCTTCAAATGTGTTTCCAAGTGTTTGCTAATGCCCGCTTTACTTGCCACTTTATCACAGTATAAACATTTACCTTCTGATTTTAATTTTGCCATAATTTTTAATCTCAGATTTTAAAGATTTCACAAATAGTGCTGATAAGCAAATCATTATAAAATTATCAAAATAAAAAATCAATTACTTTTCTCACTGCAATGACCGCCAATAAGCCTCCTCAATTACTGCCCCCAACTCTTTTGCCTTTGCTGCATCCTTCAATGCCAATGCCTTGTTTCCCATTGCAAAATGAGATTTGGAACGCTCCAAATAAAATGACGCACTATTTGGTCGAAGCTGCAACAATTGATTGAAGTCTTTGATTGCAGCCGTATGGTTTTGAAGTTGTTGATGCGCAATGGCTCTAAACCGCAAAATATTGGCATTATTGGGCTGCAAAGATAAGCATTTTCCATAATCTTGTAGCGATTCATCAAAACGGTTCGTGACACTATACACAACTCCACGATTCATGTAGGCATCAAAATAATCTTCATCAATAGCAATGGCTTTCGTCAAATCAGCCAAAGCTTTATCGTATTCTTTCTGCCTAAAATAAATCGCCCCACGATTGCACAAAGCATTGGCATTGTTGGGTTCACCTGCAATAATTTGGTTGTAAAGCTCCAATGCTTTATCATTTTTCCCCAGTTCAAAATAAGTATTACCGAGATTGAGCATCGGTTTTGGTGTTCGAGGCTGAATCGTCAATGCTTTTTGGTAGTCTGCAATGGCTTCATCGTATCTTTTTTCACGGCGGTGAATGTTTCCCCTCAAATTGTAGGCATCGTATTCGTTGGGATTGAGCGCAATGGCTTTACTAAAATCGGCAAATGCCTTATCGTATTCTTGGGCATTCATATAAAAATCCCCACGAGTCGTATAAACCATACTGTTCGGATATTTTTCAATCACATTTCCCCACATCGTTTCACCATTTTTCCAAACCTTCGTTTGCTGAAAACTCAACAAGCCCAAAATCAACACACTCAATAATAAGATGGCTTGCAAAGGCTTTTGATAGGCTCGTTGACTGTGGTACAACTTGTGAAAACCGTATCCAATGGCGAAAAATAAACCTGTGTAAGCCATGTACGTATATCGGTCTGCAACGATGGCTTTCCCTACTGATACAAATTGAAGTACCAAAACAACATTGAAGAAATAAAATGCAAACGCAAAGATAATCAACCGAGTAAATCGCCAAGTCCACGCAACTATTACCAAAATAATCATTGCTATTAAAGGCATTATTTTGAAAACAAGAGGGAGGCTTTCCTTTGCGCTACTGATGGGATAGGGATAAAACGAGGCCAATTTGAAAGGAGCAATGAGTTTGACCAAATACATGACAAAACCATAAGCCACAAAACTCGTTCGCTGCAAAATGGTGAAATTTTTGCCTACTAATGCTACTCCCGAGGTCTGTGCTTCAATGGTCAATATCCCGAAAATGAGTGCCAAAACAAAGAAGGGAATTTTATCTGCAATGGATTTTGGACGAACTTTGCGTTTGAGGTAGAAGTCTATGCAAATCAACAACAAAGGAATGACCACTGCCGCAGGTTTGCTGAACATAGACAAGGCTGCCCATAAAACCGCTAAACCATAATACACCCAATCTTTTTTTCGTAGATATTGAAGGTAAGCAATGAAACTGGCAGTCATAAAGAATACATACAACACATCTTTTCGCTCCGAAATCCACGCCACCGATTCTACGTGCATCGGATGTATGCCAAACAACAAGGCAGTAATCAAAGCTATTTCAACCCTTCCACGGCTCAACAGGTAAGCGAAATAAAAAATCAATAAGGTGTTGAGTAAGTGAATAATTAAATTCACCAGATGGTAGCCAAAGGCGTTTTTGTCCCAAATTTGGTAGTCCAACATCAAGGAATACATCGTGAGCGGATGGTAATTGTAGGCTATCGGTTTGGTCGCAATGTGTAGGATGTTTTCTTTGGAGGCTTCTTGTATGAAGTCGTTTTTAAGAACATAATCCGGGTCGTCCCAGTTCACAAAGTCATTTTGAAGGGAAGGTAAAAAAACGAGTGAGGTAAAGGCAACAATGCCCAACACTAGCCACCATTTGTTTTGTTGCAGCCAAGCACTTGAACTTGCTATTTTTTGTTGTTTTATCTTACCTTTTGTCATTTTTTTACCTTTAACACTTTTAGACTTTGGACAAAGGAGGTAGGGATTTAATTTATTGATAATTAAATATTTGCACTTAATTACGTTAATCGATTAAGATTGTGATTATCAATTTTTTAGATCTCGCTTCTTTCGTCCAAAACACTTCAAAACCTCAACACCCAAAAACCTCAACACCTCAACACCTCAACACTTCTTTATCCTTTATAATCTGCAAACTGCTTTCGCAAGGTCAGTTTACTAAACTTACCAGTGGCGGTCAATGGAATTTCATTTACAAAGACCACATCATCAGGCAATTGCCACTTAGCAAATTCCGTTGCCAAAACTTCCAAAATACTTTCCTTTGAAGGATTTTTACCCTCTTTTGCGACTACTATCAACAAAGGTCTTTCACTCCATTTTTCGTCAGGAATAGCAATAGCCGCTGCCATCAACACCTCGGGATGCCCCATTGCAGTATTTTCCATATCCACCGAACTAATCCACTCACCCCCAGATTTGATCAAATCTTTGGAGCGGTCTACCAATTCCATATAACCATATTCGTCAATATTCGCCATGTCACCTGTATCGAACCAGCCCTTTTCGTCCAAAGCAGTTTCTTCGGCTAAGTAGTAGGTATCAACTACCCAATTCCCTTTCACCAACAAGTGTCCAACTGATTTGCCATCTCTCGGCAGTTCAACGCCATTTTCGTCCACCACTTTCATATCTACCCCAAAAACAGGACGACCTTGTTTGATTCGGTACTGCAATTGTTGGTCTTTCGGCATTGCCGAAATTGGCGGAGTTGGACGGTTGAGTGTACCCAAAGGGCTCATTTCGGTCATGCCCCAAGCGTGGAGTAAATCAATATCGTGCTTGTCCCTAAACGCCTTCAACATAGACATTGGAGCAGCAGAACCGCCTACAATCACTTCTTTGACAGACTCCATTTTTTTACCTACATTATCGGCATAATCCAACAAATTTGTCCAAACTGTCGGAACACCTGCCGCCAATGTAACCTCGTATTTGTCTATCAATTCAAAAGTGCTTGCACCATCCATCGCTTTGCCAGGAAACAGAAGTGTTGCACCTGTCATGGGGCCCAAATAGGCAATTCCCCATGAATTGGCATGGAACAAAGGTACGACCACCAAAACGGTATCTCTTGCAGTCATTCCGATGGCATCGGACAGTCCACCAGCATAAGAGTGCAACAAGTTGGATTTGTGGGTGTACATGACTCCTTTGGGATTACCTGTCGTTCCTGATGTATAACACAAAGAAGAGCCACTGTTTTCGTCAAATTCAGGCCATTCAAATTGGTCGGACTGCCCTTCCAAAAGCGTTTCGTAGCAATATACATTCGCCACATCAGTCTTTGGCATATAGGCTTCTTCGGTCAAAACAATGTAACCCTTCACTTTTGGAAAATGTTGGTGCATGTTTTCAACGATGGGCCAAAATATGGGGTCTATCAGTATATATTGATCTTCTGCATGGTTGATGATGTAAATCAACTGAGTAGGTGATAATCGAGGATTGATGGTGTGGCAAACAAGTCCTTGTCCTGAAATGGCATACCACGCCTCTAAATGTCGGTAAGTATTGAGTGCAATTGTTCCTATTCTATCACCAAATTCTACACCCAAGCCTTTGAGTGCATTGGCAAACTTTCGGCTGCGAAGCAATATTTCGCTATATGTTGTTTCGTGAATTTCATCGTTTTCAACCAATCTGGTGACTACCTTTTGCCTTCCGTGATATTTTCCCGCAAATTCGAGACAACTTGCCAAATTGAAGTTGGTATTTTGCATATTGTTTGCCATAAGTGTTTATCTTTTTTTATGAAAGTTATTGTTTGTTTTTTTGAAGTAGGATGCACAAATTTGCAAAAATATATTGGAAAGTTAAAGTACAGATATGGGTGAAGGAGACAACTTGCCCTATCTTTGGGGCATTGAAACACAATATTTTGAAATTAAAATTTATTTTTGTTCGATGAACACGCAAAAAGAATCGCACTTGCGAAGTATTCTCAAAGGTTTTACATGGCGAATAATTGCTACAAGCACAACTATTACAATTGCTTATATCATTACAGGTCAAGTTGGGGATGCACTTAAGATTGGTTTTATTGAGTTTTTTGGTAAACTTTTTATCTACTATTTACATGAACGTGCTTGGCAGTTAGTTCCTATTGGCGGAGTTAGGAAGTTATTTGGTAAAAAGTCTTGAATTCACTTGATATTATTTTCGGTTATTGATGTAAAATATAAATCCCCATATTTTATTGGGAAAAACCCAAACTTAAATACGGGGAAGGACAATATGAAATAAGTAACAGCTGCTTGGAAAATCAATGGTTATTCTTGAATAAAATCCTACTCTATTGTATTACTATTTTTTTCGCATACACATTATTTTCGCTGTAAAAAAACATAAAATACATACCTGATTGTATTTTTGTGTCTATTGAAATAAGATTGCTTGAAGGGCTTGATTCCCAAATTTTTCTACCACTTATATCAAATAATTCTAATCGCTCAATATTTGTCAAACCTTCAATAGTTACCTCCCTTGATGTAATCGGATTGGGAAAAACGGTGATATGATCTGAGGCACTCAACTCATAAGTACCTAAAAAAGTGCTTTCTACATAAGACCGCAACCATTCGAGTGCTGGTCGTTCTGTTACACCATCTTCTTCAATGAGGAATGCGCCTTGATCAGTACGCCACATTCCAGGACGATAACCCCACAAAGTAATTCCTTGAACAGCAGGATGTTCCCAAAAAACAGGAAACAATCTTTGGTAATCATCAAGTTGAACAGCATCTTGAAGTCCATCAATATCCAACTCTGTGACATAAATCGGCAAACCAGTAGTAGCCAAGTTATTCAAATTGGCTTCTATGGCCGTTGCACTTCCTCTAGTCGAAAAAGCATGTGCTTGTACTCCGACTTGGTCAATGAGGTTTTCGGCTTGCAACAAAGTGATGATTTGTTTATAAGTATCAGCTATTCTCGGTTTATAAAAAGGTCAATATATTTTACTCTAAAGGAACTATATTTAACTGCTTATTAAGGCAAATAAATTTATAAATTGCCCTCATTGATTTCACTGGAATTAGATAGAAAATCCCCCTAATTCTCTCCCAAAAAGCTTTGAAAGTTCCACAAGTAGCCTTTGCTTTTTGAAAATAAGTATCCATATGTTGAGCTATTTGGTCGACTAAAAATGCTAAGAATGTCAGCAAGGCAAAATTGGTCGTTAAATGCTTTTTTCCATGCCCATAATTATGCTCTAAATGATAGCCTTGATTTTTCAAGGTATTGAAAGTTTCATTTTCGATTTTCCATCTGGCTCTGGCTACTGCAACTAATTCCTCTATATTCTGCTCATTAATAGGTATATCTGTTATCCAAGTGCTATAGAAAACTTGCTTTCCTGTTTGATTATCTACTTCTTTATATTCAAAGTAGTTGGTTTTAACATCTAAGTGAGTTCCATTCAAAATAAGACCATTTGTAAAGTAGGCAGTACAGGTTTTATTGTCTTTTTGCCAAGTACGGCTTTGTAACTTGCCTGCTTCCCGAAGTCTTTGAACCTGAATATTGACATAACTTTGACCTTTAATGCCAATCACATATCGCATATCTTCTTTTTCTAACTCCTTGATATGAAAACCATTGGGGTATAAGGCATCAAATATAGCAATGATTTTCTCGTTGGGTAACATTTTACGCACCTTAGGAATCAAGCGTTTACAAGCATTCAACTCACAATCATTTTTCTGATTTCCATCTTGCTGAACGATTGCTTCACAAGCAATTGGAAAAACAGTAGATTGCTTAGGATGTACCGCTGCGATTCCCAATAATTGATGATAAAATGTTTGTTTCCCATTCTTATGATTTTTTACCAAACACTGAGGACAACCTTTTTTATTTGAGCAATAATGACCCGTCGCATCGAAAGGAATTGCTACATAACCATCTAAAACATAACGGCTTTTAAACACTCCTTTTTTTGATAATAAATCAATTGGAGCTTTGAATTTCGATTGCAAATCGGATGGACTTACACCATCTAAGCCTTCTCGAAGAGCTATGTCTGAGGTAATGAATCTATACCATACACTCTTTCAAGGTTGGCTGAACGAATAGGGTATAGCCCTCGAAAGTGCGATAAGGAAGGGTCTTTGAGAGAAAACATTGCAAAACCTGTCATTAGTAAATTTACCAAAGTATAGGTCGAATTAGATGCTCTATGGTCTTTTATTTCCTCAAAATTACTACGTACTGTTTCGATTAAATTATCTATCATTCAACTTTTTAGCACAAATAAAAGCTTTTTTTTGTATATTGTCATATTAAAATTATTTTAAACCGAGAATAGCTGTATAAGTATTGATGTTATTAGGATTGTTCACTATGTTGTATTCATTAATCATCAATTGTGCATTTGGAAAATACTGCCGCGCCATTCTGAAAGCTTCCAATATCCAATCCCAACCCGTCTCACCAGTTCCTCCCAAAGCATTGATATAGTTTCCTCCTCCACTACCTGCAGAATTTGGAGGGTCATTAATAGGTTCGTTCACCACTTCAATAAAATCTATATCAGGATAACGTGCTGCAACCGCTTGAAACCACTCCACGATTTCCTCCAATTGTTCATTTGCAGGGAGATTTTCAATCCAAGAAGGTTGCTGATTGCCCCAAATCAAGACATGAAATTTGAACAGAAGTCCATTTTCTTTTGCCAAAGCATAAGCCGCATCCAATTCTCCCCAATTCATATTGTCTCGTGTCCCTTCCACACTGCCCCATTTTCCAGCATTTTCGGGAGTCACCTGATTCCAATAATTCGTAAACGCAGGTACTTGTGAACCACTGTAAACATTGCCTAAAAATTTGGGTTTTCCTTCTGCAATTGGGAGAGTTTTTTCACCACCTCCAATATTGTCCGTACCTTCTTCTATATTGTCGAGATTGGAGACAGTGAAGAAATAGTCTGCTCGAGCAAAAGCAATCTTGTCAAAATCCAACCCGTTTTCTCGTGCGCCAATTTGAAATGTTTGGGTCAAAGCTCCTTCCGTTACTTCAAATATTCGAGGAGTAGCATCTCCTGTAAATTCCGACAAATTAATCCATTTCCATACATTTGTACCCGCAATACCTTGTCCATCTACAACCTGATCACCACCTACATAACCCACTGAATAAATATTGTTTACTCTTATCCAATCTGCATCAGTAGAAGGTGATTTTGCTCCAAAACCATTGCCATAAAAAAAGCTATCATCGTCTGCAGCTCCTGCCCCAACTCTACATCTGACATACAACTCATAATTTTGGGCTTTGGAAAAAGTCACTTCAAAACTCAATACACGACTGGCACTTTGTGGATTATTCGCTGTTCCATTAGTACCAATAGTGACATAACGCACATCCCCTACTTGATCCACATTGAAGTCACTGCCAACAGTAGCGTCCTCTACTTCCAAAACAATTGGTGAGTTCTGGGCTTGTACAAACAAACTCGTGAACAAATTACAAATTAGGAATATCAAACTTGGTAAAAATATCTTTTTCATTTTAGAATATTTAGTGTGTAAATTAATCGACAAAAAACAATCGATTGCGTAAATTTATAGTTATAAGTAAGATTTTACAATTAAATCCAAAACAATGTCTCCTATCGTCAATTTATTGTGATTATCTACAATTGATTTCATGTAGGTTTTTAGTGGAGAAAAACTGCTATTTTTGAAATTTTCTTTTCATAAAAATTGACTATCAGATACTTAAATAAATTTCATAATAACAACTTATTGGACATCAATTTGCTGATTCTCCTCCATCCATATAGTCAAAGGTCCTTTGTTTTCAGACACAAAGAAAACATGTTTATCTCTATAAGTAGTCAGGTAAATATCTTTTACATCACCCCCCATATACAAACCACTTTCTTTGGGTGCAATGGAACGAAATTTTCTCTCTCCATCGTTGAGCAACAAGCAGCCCATTGAAGCATCGGCGGGAGTAGTTTCTACTTCACTATCAAACCTATTCCCTCCCACAAACAAGTCAGTCTTTCCGTCTTTGTTGAAGTCCGAAGCAACAATACCATTGATGATGGAAAATTGTGCTGCAGTGGGCAAATTTTCCAAGGTAAAATTCGAACCTTCATTGTAGAGAATGACACTCGAAAAAATATCTACTTCCTTGTTTATCGAACTTTTTATCATTGTGCCAATGATTTGGTCAATGTCTGCTTGGGCAAAGGACTGAAAAGTGGGAAACCGTACCGAAATATCGGGCATTTGCTGTGATGAACATTCTTTCCCTCGAATCGGCAATAGTTTGTTGTGACTACCCTTGGCGAGAAAAATATCGTTGGTACCATTGCCGTCAAAATCATTAGCAAAGACTTTGAATTCACTGCCTTTCCCTACTTTAAATTTGTAGTTTTCGCCCAAGTTTCCTGCAATAATGTCTTGGTCTCCATCTCCATCCATATCTGCAAACTGCAAGGATGCCCACCACCCTCTCGTTTTTTCCAAACCATATTCTTGCGTTTTGTTCTGAAATTTAGAACCATCCCAATCCAACACTATGATAGGTGTCCATTCTCCTGCAACAACCAGTTCGTTAAGAGGATCACCGTCAATATTTATTGAAATGGCATCGTAAACGATACCCAAATCTTGCCCTTCTACGCCCAACCAATTTGACCCTACATCGGTAAATTTTCCATTTTCATTCTTCAATAAGTAACACTTTGAAGACAAAGGATATTGATTGGGTTTTACAAATCCACCTACAAAAATATCCAAGTCACCATCACCGTCAAAATCTTCTGCAATGGCAGCAGACCCGTTGTAGAAAACTTTGGGTAGCTCTACTTTAACAAAAATATTGTTGTCATTGCGGTACAATCTATCTTGATAGTTTTCATTGCCATCAGCGTATTCACTGCCACCACTTACCACAAAAATGTCTTGGTCGCCATCCTTATCATAATCCAAAAAAACAGATTGCATATCCTCATACATTGCATCCGTCTCAAATACAGGCTGTTTGCTTGCAGTCCAACCTTTGCCCCCAGACAAATACAAAACTCCTGCCATTCCCTTACTACCTCCAACATAAAAATCTTCCACTGTATCTCCGTTGATGTCTGCAAAAGAAAGTTTGGGGCCTGCGGTAGAAAATCTATGAGGCAACAATACCTGATCTTTGTATTCATCAAATAAATTTTCACGGTGTATATACGGTTTGTCAAGCAAAGAAGCGGTAAGTTCTTTAAACATTGAAGCATCCAAATATTTTGGAGTATCTTTATTAACTGCATCGCTATAAAGGATTTCAATGGTTTGGTTAATAAGAGGATTGGTTATAACATTGGACTTTAAATCCGACCAAACTACTACCACACTATCTACTTGTTGTGTATTTCCAAGCCCAAAAAACACATGAGGGTCTTGAGAAGATAAATAACCTCTTACCAACTTTTGTTGTTGATACAGCATCTTTTGAGGAGCATAAACCCATACTTTCGCCCCAATTCCATTTTTATTTCCTTTAGGCCCCTTTAGGTCGATTTTAAGCCATGAGTTGTTGTTTTTCGTTTTGTTTTCAAAAATAAATGCTGGATCGTCAATATTGTTCACTACAATATCCAAGTCCCCGTCATTGTCCAAATCTGCAATTGCTGCGCCATTAGAAAAACTTGATTGATTTATTCCCCAAGCCTCACTTTTATCTTTATAATGTAGATTCCCTTCATTTTGAAAGATAAAATTGTTAATTTTTATAGGTTTGTAAGAATCCACAATCCCTTTGAAGCCAGGTCCGAACAAATCTTGAGGCGTTTTGAATTTAGCCCTATTTTCTTGTATGTATTGTGACAAACGAATCTGCACATCTCCATCAAACAAATCTCTACGCATTCCATTGGTGACAAACAAATCTCTATTCCCATCTGCGTCAAAATCTGCTGAAAGACACGACCAACTCCAATCGGTCTTCGAAATACCAGCCAATTGGGAAACTTCACTAAAATGTCCATTTCCCTGATTGAGGTGCAACATATTGTGCATGTATTGTTTGTGCATTCCTGCATCTACCACAGCATTGAAGCCTTGCACATCCATTGAGGGCATCGAAACCTTCGAACGCACATAATCCACAGGTCGCATTTCCATCACAAGGATGTCCTCCATACCGTCATTGTTGACATCGCTTATGTCCGTTCCCATCGAAAACAAAGAAAGATGGTTCATAGCTTCTTGGGTTGCATCCCTAAAAGTTCCATTCCCTTGATTGATGTACAAATAATCTGGTGTAGAGTAATCATTTGCGACAAAAATATCCATATAACCATCATTATTCACATCAGCAGTAGAAACACCCAAAGAATAGGCATAATTCACAATGCCTGCCTCCCTGCCAATTTCCACAAACTTTCCGTTATCATTACGATACAGTTTGTCTCTATTTTTATCTGGTGAAATAGCCTTTGCCGCAATCATCTGTGTTAACGGGAGGTAAAAGGAATCGGGTCTGCTGATGAGGTACATATCAAGATCATTGTCGTTGTCCATATCAAAGAAAGCAGCTTGCATCGAATACCCCACATCATCCAGTCCATATTCAGAAGCACTTTCAACAAAAGTTTCATCTTTTTGATTGATATACAACAAATTGGTTCTATCCTTATCTTGATCTTGCCATCCTCCTCTACAAACATAAATGTCCAACCATCCATCCGCATTTATATCAACCATAGAAACCCCATTGTGCCATCCAGATTGTCCCTGCTTAATAGCTGTAGGTGTAATGTCTTTAAACGTAAATTTGCTTTGATTGACATACAATCTATCTGCTACTTCATTGCCTGTAAAGTAAATATCCTGTAAACCATCATTATTCACATCTCCAATTGCTACACCACCACCATTATATATGTAAGCAAAAAACTCAAAAAAGTTTTCATACTTTTCATTGATATTGTTGCTGAAATTAACTCCCGTTTCCTCACTTGGTTTTAGTTCAAAATATACCTCACCTACTAAATCTTCTTCTTGTAAAGGCTGATCTTCTCTACTTATGCAACCGATAGCATAAATAGATAGTATCAATAATAATCCTCGCATAAAATTCAAATGAAAATTTGTCATTGCTGTCGTAAGTTAGGTTTCGGATAATGAAACAAAAGTAATAAATATTTCTTTCCACCGCAGTCTTTGTAATTCAATAAACATTTTTAAATAAAAATAAAATAATTCATAACATACTTATAATAAGTATTTTAAAAAATTTCGCATACCAAAAACGACTGTCGTATCATCTAATTTAATAGAAATCAGCAACCTTAACAACCATTCTGCTCCTACATGTTTTACAAAAATTTGGCAACGCTTTCTACTAAGACCTAAATTCAAAAAATATACTTATCCTATGTATTCTCCCTATTCAGTCTTTTGAATTAGCCAATTAATATCGATAGAACATCAATAATACTACTGATTTTGAAAATAATTCTATCAATTACCAGCAAAATTAACATTGTCTATATTTTCACTTAATACAATAATAATCAAATCATTTTATTTGCTTTCTAATTTTTAAAACAAGATAATCTCCTTCAATTTCTCATTGAAAAATCTTGACTTTTTAAAAAAATACACAATCGATTGCATAAATTTAGAAAATAATTCTATTTTTGTTTCTGACAAACACATTCTGTTCCTGTAATTTTTGGAATACTCTGATAATAACCAAAAAATCATTAAAAACGATGATCAAAAAACTACAAATCAAACGATGCCTAAAAAGAATGCACAAACCCATATTTGTGTTATTCTTCTTATTTGGGATATCGAGCCTTGGACTAGCACAAAATACGACTGTGCGAGGAGTTATAACTTCAGAAGAGAATAGCGAGCCTTTGGTTGGTGTTAACATTGTCATAAAAGGCACTACAGAAGGAACCGTTTCTGATGTAGATGGCTCTTATTCCATTTCGGCCCCATCCGATGCCACTCTTGTTTACAGTTTTGTAGGTTATACTGCACAAGAAATCCCAATCAGTGGTAGATCTCAACTCGATGTTTCAATGGCAATTTTTGCTGACCTATTTGATGAAATTGTCGTAGTAGGCTATGGTACAAGAAAACGCAGTGACGTTACAGGTTCCGTTGTAGCTTTGGAAGAAGTAGAACTACGGGAAATACCCGTATCCAATCCTGTAATGGCACTACAAGGCCGAGTAGCAGGAGTAGAAATTGAAAGAACCTCGTCAAGACCAGGTGCAGGTTCTCAGATTCGTATCAGAGGAAACAGATCACTTGGTACGGACGAATCTGGTGTAAACGACCCTTTGGTTGTACTGGATGGTATTCCATTTAGCGGCAATATAAATGACATCAATCCAAGCGACATTGTGAACATGAACATTCTAAAAGATGCCTCTGCCACAGCTATTTACGGATCAAGAGGTGCGAATGGGGTGATATTAGTAACCACTCGAAGAGGAAGTGTAGGAAAACCAAGGCTGACTTATAATGGATATGTGGGTATAGCTTCGGCTTTGGACAAATATGACCTTTGGGATGCCGAAGAATATGCAGATGCTAAACAAGTATCCAATTTTGGCGCACCAGGCGGTTCTTTTACTCCCACTGAAATTGAAAATATGGTTTCAGGTCGATCAACCGACTGGCAAGATGTGATGTATAGAGATGGATATATCACCAACCATGAATTGAGCGTAACTGGCGGAACAGATAAAACACAGTATTCTATTTCTGCTGGGTATTTTGACGAAACCACAGTATTACCAGGTCAAGAATTTGAGCGATTTTCATTGCGTGCGGCAATTGACCAAAAAATTGGTGAGCGCATCAAAATTGGTGCTACCATGATTAACTCTGTATCCAATAGAGATGGTGAAAATGCTAGCCCAATGTTTCAAATACTTACATTAAGCCCTCTTTACAATGCCTACAATGAAGATGGCACAATAAATGAACTTCCTGCAATTGGATCCGTAGATGCCAATACTCGTTCACCTTTGACCTTATACCAAAAAGACTCTTGGAGTCAAGAAAGAAGAAGATTAAGAACTTTTAATAATGTGTATGGAGAAGTTGAAATCATTGAAGGATTGAAGTACCGATTGAATGCTGGTTTGGACTACTGGCAAGATGAATATGGTCAATTCTATTCTTCCAATACACCATTCCAAAATGGTAGTGGTAGCACTGCGGCCATTCGGAATAGAGATTCATGGTCTTATACCATTGAAAACTTATTACTCTATGAAAAATCGTTTGGAGACCACAATCTTTCTTTCACTGGTTTATACAGTGCACAAGAAGAAGAGTCCAATAGAAGCGGTGTAAATGCAAGTGCTATTTTTGCAGATTTTCTTCAATATTACAACTTTGCACTTGCAGAATCTACTACCATTCCAAACAATCCTAACGATCCAGCCTTCCAATATTCACGATGGGGATTGCTCTCATTCATGGCAAGAATTGAATATGGCTACAAAAGCAAATACCTCGCTACATTCACTATCAGACGAGACGGGTCTTCTAGATTGGCAGAAGGAAATAAATGGTTTTCTTACCCAGCCGCCGCTTTAGCTTGGAATATACACAATGAACCATTTTTAGAAAGTAGCGAAACCATTGACCTTCTTAAATTGAGATTGGGAGTAGGTCGTACTTCCAACCAATCTATTTCCCCTTACTCCTCTTTGGGTAGCCTTTCAAGAATACCTTATAATTTTGGCCCTGATGGCGGTACTTACGGATTTTTGGTAAGTACACTTCCCAATGCTGAACTTTCTTGGGAGTTTACTACATCTAGAAATGTGGGCATTGATTTCGGTTTGTTCAACAATAGAATTAGCGGTTCCATAGATGTTTACAAAAACACGACCGAGGATGTATTGCAGTCAAGAGCAGTGCCGATTACTTCTGGTGTACCGGGTAGTTTCCAAGAAAATATCGGTAAAGTAGAAGGTAAAGGAATAGAAGTAATGTTATCTACTGACATTGTACGAAATACAGGTGATGGCTTCAAATGGGGACTAGACATAAACTTTACTGCCCACAAAGAAGAAATCATTGAACTTTCTGAAGGAGTCACTCAAGATGAAGGAAATGGATGGTTTGTTGGACAACCTGTAAATGTAATTTATGATTACCAAAAAATTGGTATTTGGCAGTTGGGCGAAGAAGAATTGGCTTCAAGTTTTGGTGACTTTGCACCAGGTGATATCAAAATTGCCGATTTGAACAACAATGGTACTATCGATGCTGAAGACCGAACCATTATTGGACAGTTAGATCCAAAATGGTCTGCTGGTATTTCTTCCAGATTCAACTTCAAAGGCTTTGATCTTTCTGTGGTTGCTTTTGCAAAAGTCGGAGGAACACTTGTCTCCAATTTATATCAAATGAATCAAGGAAATCCTTTTAATAGTTTGGAAGGTAGAAGAAATGGTCCAGATGTAGATTATTGGACTCCCAACAATGCGACGAACGATTTTCCTCGCACAGGAAGACAAATAACTCCTTATGGATCTACAGTTGGATACTTTGATGCTTCCTACATGAAAATCCGAAGCATCAACTTTGGTTATACCATTCCTCAAAGCGTATTGTCTGGTATTGGATTACAAGCCACCAGATTGTATTTTACTGTAAACAATCCATTCAAAGCATTTTTCTCTGACTATGTAGATCAGGGCGGTATTGACCCAGAGCCAAATGGTAGAGCTAATGGAGGCGGAGATGTTATTGGTGCAGCTGGCTTTGGACGTAGATTGACCGTCAGTGCAGACACTCCACCTACCCGATCTTTGATTTTGGGATTAAATGTAACCTTGTAAAATAAATCATTATGAACATTATATATAAAAAAATAAAAGTTTTACACATCGTTTTACTTTGTTTTTCCCTCATGATTTTTTCAGCTTGTTCTAATATCTTGGAGGAGGAACCACGGTCATTATTAACTCCAAACCTTTTTGAGACCGACCAAGGACTTGAAGGAGGAATAGTAGCAGCGTATGCCTATCTTCGATTCTACTATGGCCCAGAAGGAACGCACAACATGACCGTCTATGGAACCGACGAATTTACAAATGGAAATCAAGTATCTAACCCACCATTGAACAATTATCAAAACTTAGATGCCAACAATGGTGACATTTTAACTCCATGGAATAGAGCATACCCCGCCATCAACACCTGCAATGGGGTTATAGAGTTGGGAACTACCGACAATATGACTCCCGAAAGGAGAACACTTATTGCAGAAGCGAAATACCTAAGAGCGCACTGGTATTTCATATTAGTGAGAACTTTTGGCGGGGTTTCTCTTGATTTAGGTTCAGGGCCGCTTGCCTTCAATAGATCTCCAGTAAATAATTTTTCAAGAGCATCTGTTTCAGAAGTTTACAATGTTATTATCAACGATTTAGAAGATGCAATAATCGATCTGTCTGATACACCAAGCGAACCAGGCAGGGCATGGAAAGCCACCGCTTATCACACACTTGCCAAAGTATATTTAGCAAGAGCATATTCGGAAGCAGCACAGTCAAGTGATTACCAAAATGCTCTGGATGCAGCTCAACATCTAATCAACAATGCGGGAAGCTATGGAGTCGCCTTACTCTCAGACTTTGCAGATGTACATAGAGAAGGAAATGACGACAATGCTGAGATTTTATTCTCTGTTCAACGAAATGGAGATCCCAATTTCACAGACATTACTGCAAATGGTGCTCCGAATGAGGTTGCACTTCAAATGAATAGAGCGAATTATTACTTCAGATGTTTTTATGAAAGAGCATCTGATGCACTTGTTAGAGATGTACAAAATGGAAGACCTTGGATTCGATTCAAACCGACTGATTGGTTGTTAAACGAAGCCTTCAATAACAAAACCATAGATTCAAGATTTGATAAATCTTTTCAAACAGTATGGTATGCCAACAATACAGATGCTTCAACTTACCCTCTTTGGACAGCAGGGGATGTAGCTGCAGGTTATGTGAGTCCAGATATGGAAGGACAACCCAAATTTTCTCTTGGTGATACTTGTGTATGGATGCCACAAGACCACATTAACTTGACAGCAGAGGACATAGGCAGAAGAGGTTTTATTGTTTTCACCCCTGCATTTATCAGTTCGCAGAAAGAACAATATCCAAGTTTAAGCAAATTCAATGCAATAGAAAGACCACAGCCAGGAACGGAAGACGATGCGAATGTATCTTCATATCGCCCCTATCCTGTTTACCGATTTGCAGAAACCTACTTGGTTGCCGCAGAAGCAGCTCTTCAATTAGGCAATACCCAATTGGCAGCTGATTATATCAATGTGATTCGACGAAGAGCCGCTTGGAATAATGCGAATCCTGCTCTAATGGAAATTACTGCCGGAAACGTAGATATTGATTTCATTCTGGCAGAACGAACCAGAGAATTGGCTGGAGAGTATATGAGGTGGTTTGATTTGGTGAGAACAGGTAAGCTGTTAGAAAGAGTCCAGTTATACAATCCCGACGGAGGACCGAATATTCAACCTCACCATGTATTACGGCCTATTCCACAGGGGTATATTGACCTTGCAATTGACCCTACTACGGCTGATAGTAAGTATCCTCAAAATCCGGGCTACTAATCCTATGGAACAAAGAAAAAATAACTTTACAACCCTAATTCTGCTTTTTGAAGGAGTCGAAATAGATTCAGTAAAAAATGTAAAGTTATTTTTTCATCATTGTTAATCTTAAATATTAAAAATAACAAATCATGGATTTGATAAAATACAATTCTTCCAAAATAAAAAATATCATTCAGCCTTCTTTGTGGCTATTGCTTTCTTTGTTTTTGGTATTGCCTTTTTCTAGTTGTGAAAAAGACGATACCGACAAGTTGACAGGCGAAATTGGTGCTGCAAATGCGGTGGATGTGAGCAGCCGAATCACAGGTTTTGATTCATCTGTTACAGGGGCAGGAGCTACCCTTTCTGCTTTGGGTAGCGGTCTTTCTGGTGTGAAAAGAGTATTTATGGGCAGCAATAGCAGCCCTTCGGTTGTAGCATCTGAGTCTTCTGTCACCTTTACAGTACCTATTGGAGTGGTGTTGGGTGTTCAAGAGGTGACTTTTATTTTTGAAGGCAACGAAAGAGCTACTGCAAGCATTGAAGTAGTTGCCTTACCAGTTATCTCTTATGTAGGGCCTTTGGCTTCTTATGTTGGAGATGAAATCATAATCATTGGTGACAACCTCTCCATTGTTGAAAGTGTGTTAATTGGGGATGTTCCTGCAAGCATTAATAGTTCTGAAAAAGACATTATTGCATTTACAGTACCTAATGGTGCGGTTTCAGGCAGTGTGTTTACCTTGTCTTCACCTGCTGGAGTAGTCAGTTCGAGCGAAGTATTATTCCTTTGTGATGATTCACCTGAAGAGATTCTTTGTCTGCCTGCATTGAATATCAATGGTAGTTTTGAGGAGGGAGATTTGGGAGATGCAACGACTGTTGCTGTTCCTGGTTGGGGATTTTCTGGAGCAGGTTCTTTGGCAAATGTAGAGGTCGTTTCTTTCAGAAATGGCTCAACAAGAGGTGGAAGACAGGCATTGAAGATTGAAGTGTTGGATGTAGGTGCAAATCCTTGGAACATTGAAATCAGAGAAGAATCATTTGAAGTAGCTCCCGCTACGACTTACCTTTACTCCATTCAAGTAAAAGGGCCAGCTGGTTCACGAGTTGATTTTACATTGGGTTTACCTGATTTCTCAGAGCTCAATAGATCAGAAGCAACTTTGTCTGGTGATTGGGAGGAAATTTCGTTTGAATTTACTACGGGTGCTGAAGATAATATGATTAGAACACCTATTCACTTTTCAAGAGATGTTAATATTGGTGGTACTTTCTATCTAGACGACTTGCGAATTGTGGCTACCAATTGACCCTGATGACGAATGGTGGATGATATCGTTCTCAGTGGTAATAGTTCATTGGAAGTAGAAGTTTTAGATATAAGCGAAAAGTCTTGAAACATTAAAACAATAGAAAATATCACTACTGTTGATTTATTTTATATGCGTTAAATTTTAGTATTATTTAGCACAAAATGTGGACATGACTTTTTGGATTGATGATTTGAGAATAACAAAACTGAAATAATTAACTGCAGACCATCATTAATGTTTATTTGAACACCAGTATGCTATTACGCTACTGGTGTTTTTAGTTTATTTTAAAAGTATAGATATGAAAAAGATACTTTTATTCTTAATTTGTAGTTTAGCGATTCATTCTATTTTTGGGCAAACACTCTTCAACAATGTTGCTGAAGAACAAGGGGTGTTGATTCTACACAATGTTCCTGCTGGAGAAGCAAATTTTGGAACTGGTGCCGTTTGGTTCGACTACGACAATGATGGTGACATAGATTTGTATGTGACCAACAACGATGATAGAAACCACTTGTTTCGGAACAATCGAATAGGATTGGGTACTGCCGATTTCACAGATGTTACTACCGGAGACGCTTTATGTTTGCAATGCAAAGGCTCTGGTGTTTCGGCAGCAGACTATGACAACGATGGAGATAAAGATCTTTATTTAGCAAATTTGAATCAAGATATACTCTTGCGAAATGATGGGAATGAACATTTTACAAATGCAACTTTTGAAGCCTTTGGCGCAGATGAGGATTTTCAACTTGGTTTTGGATCATCTGCTTCGTGGGGAGATGTGAACAACGACGGATGGTTGGATTTGTATGTTTCCAATCACATCATCAGTTTTGAATCTCCTATTACACCCAAAGATTTTTTGTATATCAACAACGGCGGAAATCCTGTTACTTTTACGGATAGAAGTGATTTGTTGGCGGGTGATACAGACGCAGATGGAACGGATGATTTGATGGGCTTCGGTTTTATTGGCATTTTTACGGATTTCGATAACAACGGCACAATGGATATTTATTTGGCAAACGATTGCCCATTGGGACCAGAAGACAACAAGTTGTTTAAAAACAACGGCAACATGACCTTCAGTGAAGTTAGCACAGAAATCGGTCCTTTCAAAAGAGGAAAAGTATCTGGACAATACGATTGTCATTCTGCCATGGGGCTATCAAGAGGAGACATGAACCATGATGGATATTTGGACTACCACTTTTCCAATATTCACTACCATGGCATCAACAGTGTGTTGCTTCAAAACACGGGCAAAAATCTGCTGAATGTCAGTGAAGAAGCAGGCTTGGACAAGGATATCTTCGAACCAGAATCGGGTTTGTTATTTACTTGGGGAACGATTATGATGGACTACGATTTGGACACTTGGCAGGATATTTACTTGGCTTCTGGTTCACTTAGATTGGTATATCAACCTAATTTTTTGTACCACAGCGGTGGTTCTTCCATTGCAGGTACGCCCGTTTTCACACAGGTCGCAGACGAAATCTCGGGTACGGCTGATGCCCGACAAACTAGAACGATTGTGAAAGCAGACTATGATATGGATGGCGATCCTGATGTCTATCTAGTAAATTTTGATACCAATTCCTCTTTACTTCAAAATAACAATGCGACGGGCTACAATTGGGCAATCATTGATGTAGTTGGTGCAGGCCCTCCCCTTTCTAACAAGGACGGCATTGGCGCAAAGATCACACTGACCACTCCAGATCAACTCCAACAATACGATGAAATTTACAGTGGCTCAAGTTTAGGTGGAGGGGATGATATGGCCGCTTATTTTGGTTTAAAGGAACATACAACATTTCAAGTTTCTATCAAATGGCCATCTGGAATTGTAAAATACTATGGAAGTTTTGAAGCCAATCAAAGACTCAAATTATACGAACCTACATGTTATGTTTTTTCTCCAAAAGAAGGAGCATTTTTGCAGCAAGAGGAAACACAGATTATACAATGGAAGTCAGTTTTTGAAGAAAATGAGGAAGTAAAAATTATACTGCTGTCAGAAGGAATAGAAGATAGAATCATTGTGAATCAAACATTAAACGATGGAGTGTTTGAATGGGAAATACCCAATGATTTGGAAGCAGGGCAAACTTATTCTGTTAAAATTGAGGGAATTCACAAAGCAAGTTTTGAAGGTGTAACCAATGGCTATTTCAGTATTTTACCTCCTTCAAAAAGCTACGTTCAAGTACTTTCTCCAAACGGAGGCGAGTTGTTAGTCAATGAGCCGATTGTATCAATTACTTGGAATGTATTGAACAATTCAGTAAATGACGCAGTAGCTATTTACCTGTATAATGGCAATAATTTGGAATACACCATTGCAGAAAATACACCAAACGATGGGCAATATGAGTGGGAAATACTAACGAATATGGAGGGAAACGCTTTTAGAATCAAAATTGTAGAGCAAAGTACATTGGCCGTGTATGATTGGAGTGATAAGAGTTTTGTTATTTCGTATGAAAAAAAAGGAAATACCTCTCCCCTTCCAGACCCTTCTTCAAAAGACATCGTATTTTGGCCCATTCCTACGAATGATGTGTTGTATTGCAGACTTAACAACGAGTTGGTATCAATTGAATCATTAAACATAGAAATATTCAATACCTACGGTAGTAAAATCTATGGATATGAATTGAGTAAGTCAAGTTTGGAGCAAAATACTTGGAAATTGGATTTACCTGCTTTGAGTACAGGTATATATTTTTGTATCTTGACCTTTCCTGATAGATTGACGAATGTTCATAAAATATTGATTACGAAATAATTACTCAAGATCTACTCCTTTTCTATTAGAGGAAGTCCTGACGATGACATGAGTATTGAGTATGATTCTACTCGGAGATTCTGTATCAATTTTCCCCTCCAGCATCTTTATCACTTGGGTAATTGCAGCCTGTCCCATTTCTTCGGCGGGGTGGTAGATAGAAGACAAAGCAGGATCAATAATTTCGCAAATAGGATCGTTGTTGAAGCCAATAACTGCCAATTCTTTGGGGATTTTTACACCCATTCTCTTGGCACATTGAATCGCACTTACCGCCGAAGTATCATTGGCACAAAACAATCCATCGGGTGGATTATCCATATTGAGAATTTGTTCGGTCATTCTTGTACCTTCCTCAGCATGTAAATAATTTGCTTGTAAAATAATGGAATTATCGACTTCAAAATTGTTCTTCATCAAAGCTGCAATGTATCCCGCCTTTCGATCCTCATAAATACGTTGTTTGCTTTCTCCTCCAAAATGGGCAATGCGCTTACACCCCTGTTCAATCAAATGTTCAGTAGCTTCAAAAGCAGCATTGAAGTTGTTGATATAGACTTTATTGAGTTCCTTTGCGTAGGGAATTCTATCTACAAATACGATTGGAATACCATTTTGGGTAAACAAATCAAAATGGCTGTATTCTTTCGTTCCCATCGCTAGGGAAATAATGAGCGCAGAAATTCTACTGTCGTAAAGTGCCAAAAGATTCTCCTCTTCAAGTTCTACACTGTCATAAGATTGTGAAATAATAACATGATACCCTGCATCTCTCGCCGCTTTTTCAATACCCGAAATCAATGAAGAAATGAAAGGCCTATTGATCCAAGATACCATTACGCCTATGGTATTTGAGCGACTAGTTCTAAGAGACGAAGCAAGTGTATTTGGTCTGTATTGTCTCTCTTTTGCAAGTTTTTTAATGGATAATTTGGTCTCCTTTCCTATGCTATCATGATCATTCAAGGCTCTTGAAACAGTTGAAGGAGAAACGTTCAATTCTTGAGCAAGATCGTGTATGGTAACACGTTTATTCTTTTTGGGCATAAATATTTCTTAAATAATTGATAATCTGCATTTTCCAAACAAAGGTACAATATAAGGTAATAAAAGTAGTGAATAGAGCGCAAATTCCCAAAAAATATTATTGCAATCGATTGCGTAAAGCAGTAATTTTATTTTATATTCGCATTGAATAAATTACTTTACCCTTTTATTACTAATAATATTGACTTTGATTCAATAAAATTTGACTTTATGAAAATATAAAATATTAGAAAAAAATATTTCATTAAAAAAACATTAACATACGATTATGCAAAAAATAAATTTATTAAAAAAGTTTGTTTATTGCATAGTACTGTATTTCAGTAAATACCAAAATCGTTGCATCTGCATCAAAATTCAATATAGAGCAGCTTGATGAATCTAAGACCAACAATAGGTTTTAGATCAATCATCCAAGCTCTTTCAAATGTCGGAGTTTTGTGGATATCATAAACAAACTCCAACCGTTTTTTATCATTTTTCCAATGTGTATATTTCAGGCTTACGGTATTCAACATTTTAGCAGAAAAAAGGAAAAGTGGGTTACTCCTGTATGATTTTGAAATAATTGGGAAAGTGACACAAAATATTTGGTACAACAATGCAAATAACTAATTTCAAATTTAATGTTCATTTTAGCAATCTTGGCAAACATCCATTTCTTGACCCCAAATGCTTCTGCTAAACGAAAACCTAAACCGAATAAAAAATGATTAGAATCGTTGTAAATCTTCTTTTAATACTTACTTTTCTTCAAAACAATATTTTTGCCAAAGATGGCTATCACCTTTGGCTGCAATACAATACAATTAAAAATGAAGAAGTCCGAGCAGCTTATCTCCATCAAATCAATCAAGCATGCATAGAAGGAGAAAGTCCTATTTTGAATACAGCTGCAAAAGAACTCGCCAATGGTTTGTCTGAATTGCTCGGAAAAGATATTGAAGTAGATAAAAAATGGGACAAAAAGCAAGGAATTCTTGCAGGAGTAATAGGTCAATCGAAATCAATTGACGATTTGATTCCCCAAAAAGAGGCACAAAAACTCCAATCAGAAGGATTTTATATTTACAAAAAAGAAAAATCAGATGCCCCAGTTATCATCGCTGCAAAAGACGACAAAGGCATTTTATATGGTGTTTTTTACTTACTGAAAATGATGCAAATGCAACAACCGCTTACTTCTATTGCAGTAATCGAAAACCCTCAAATTAAAATCAGATTGTTGAATCATTGGGACAATTTGGATAGAACAGTAGAAAGAGGATATGCAGGTTTTTCGATATGGAATTGGCACCAACTTCCCGAATACATAGATGTGAGATACACCGACTATGCAAGAGCAAATGCTTCTATTGGTATTAATGGTACGGTTGTCACCAATGTAAACGCCAATTCGCTCATATTCAGAAAAGACTACCTTCAAAAAGCGGCAGCCTTGGCAGACGTTTTTCGACCATATGGAATCCAAATTTACCTCACTGCTCGATTCAGTTCACCGATAGAATTGGGGGGGTTAGAAACTGCCGATCCATTAGATTCAAGTGTTCAAAAATGGTGGAAAGACAAAGTAGATGAGATTTACAAACTCATACCAGATTTTGGCGGTTTTTTGGTAAAAGCCAACTCCGAAGGTCAGCCAGGCCCTCAACAATACAAACGCAATCACGCAGATGGAGCAAATATGCTGGCGGATGCACTTGCACCCCACAAAGGTATAGTTATGTGGCGGGCATTTGTATATAGCGAGGAAGAACCCGAAGATAGATTCAAACAAGCCTACAATGAATTTGTGCCTTTGGACGGACAATTCAGAGAGAATGTATTGATACAGGTCAAAAATGGCCCGATTGACTTTCAACCTCGTGAGCCCGTTCACCCATTATTTGGAGCAATGCCTAAAACTCCTTTGATGATGGAATTTCAAGTCACAAAAGAATACTTGGGCCAAGGAACACACTTGGTTGGCTTGGCAAAAATGTACGAAGAGGTTCTACAAACTGATACATACGCCAAAGGTAAAGGCTCAACTGTGGCTAAAATTATTGATGGTTCGCTAGATGAACACAAATTGACAGGTATGGCAGGGGTTGCCAATATAGGCACTGACCGCAATTGGACGGGAAATTTATTTGGACAAGCGGATTGGTACGCTTTTGGAAGATTCGCCTGGAATCCACAGTTAAGTTCCGAAACCATCTTTGACGAATGGATAAAAATGACTTTTACCCAAACGGATGAACCATTGAAGGTCATCAAGAAAATGCTGAACAGTTCACATGAAACCTGTGTACGCAACAGGACTCCTTTGGGACTTCACCACATTATGGCCGCAGGACACCATTATGGACCAGGCCCATGGGTAAGTAATATGTCAAGAGCAGATTGGACATCAGTGTATTACCACAAAGCCGATGAAAAAGGCATTGGCTTTGACCGAACTGCAAGTGGTAGCGATGCCTTATCTCAGTACCACAAAGATTTTAGCAGCCAATATGTCGACATGGACAAATGCCCATCTGAATTTTTATTGTGGTTTCACCATGTACCCTGGAACCATACAATGCCAACAGGCAATACACTTTGGGAACAACTTTGTAGGGAATACCATCAAGGAGCATCCGAAGTCACTCAACTCAAACAAAATTGGTTGAGTATTGAAAATCACATTGACCCAGAACGTTTTCAACAGGTAAAAATGCACCTCGATATACAAGAAAAAGAATCAAAATGGTGGAGAGATGCTTGTTTGACCTATTTTCAAACATTCTCTAAAATGGCTATTCCTGCTGATTTGGAACAGCCCGAACATGACACCAATTATTACCAGTCATTGACGTTCCCTTATGCACCGGGTATTCGCCCAAAGTGGTAATAGCATTTTTTATTTATCCAAAAAAAACAATACATGTCTCAACAAAAAGTAGCAATCATAACTGGCGGATCGTCGGGAATAGGTTATGCCATAGCCCAGCGATTCCTCCAAGAGGGATACTTGACCATCATCACAGGGAGGAACATGGAAAAACTCGACAAAGCACTTGAAAATTTAGGAGGAACTTCCGTTGGGATTCAGTTCGATATGGCTTGGATAGACAAAACATCTTTATTCGTTGAGGAAATCAAAAATACTTATGGTCGAATTGATGTGTTGGTTAACAATGCAGGTATCAATCAAAAAAAAGATTTTACCGAAACAACCAATGAAGACTTTGAAAACATTGTGAACATCAATCAAACAGCTTTGTTTGTACTTTCAAGAGAAACGGTGAAAGTCATGCTCAAACAAGAATCTAAAGGAGCAATTGTCAACATCACTTCAATGGCTGCCCACTACGGCATTCCAAAAGTGATTTCCTATACTGCTTCAAAATCTGCTTTGGAGGGAATGACCCGTGCAATGGCAGTAGAATTGTCGCCAATGGGTATCAGAATCAACAGCGTTGCCCCAGGCTTCATCAAAACCCCCATGTCTTCAAAAGCCTTAGACGATGACCCCGAACGAAAGAACAAAGTCATATCCCGCACGCCAATGGGCAAACTTGGTAGCATTGAAGATGTAGCAAATGCTGTTTATTTTTTAGCTTCAGACCAAGCAGCTTTTATCACAGGCACTACCCTCAAGGTAGATGGCGGAAACTCCATTGGATTTTAAACAAAAATCATCCTCAAAATGAACCAAACATTTGCTCTTCAACAAATGATGAGATGGTACGGCCCTAGTGACCCAGTCCAATTGAAACACATTGCGCAAGCAGGTTGTAGTGGAGTTGTTTCAGCGTTACACCATGTTCCTGTCGGTGAAATATGGACAGTTAAGGACATAAAAGCATACAAAAATAACATCAAAAAAGCGAACCTTTCGTGGACAGTTGTAGAAAGTCTGCCAGTGCATGAAGGCATCAAAATCCAAAGTGGCAATTATGAAACTTATTTAGAAAATTACCGCCAAAGCCTAAAAAATCTTGCCAAATGTGGTATTGAAGTCGTCACCTACAATTTTATGCCCGTTTTGGATTGGGTAAGAACAAATATTGCCTTCCAACTCCCCAACAAATCAGAAGCTCTTTACTTCAATAAAGCAGATTACGCCATTTTTGATTTGTTTTTATTGAAAAGACCACGCGCAGAAAACGACTATACATCGGAAGAACTCAAACGTTATACTGCTCACTTCAATTCCTTGAAAAAGAAACAAAAAAAACGCATTTACCACAATGTCTTATTGGGATTACCAGGCAGCGATATACCTTTCACCATTCCTCAAGTATTGGAATTGCTGCAAAAATATGCCGACATTAACCGAGTACAATTGAAGAAAAACTTAGTAGCTTTTTTAGAAGAAGTCACTCCAACTGCCGAAGAAGTGGGCATCAAATTGGCGATTCACCCCGATGATCCGCCCTATAGTGTTTTGGGTTTACCACGGATTATGAGTACCGACCAAGATGTAGCAGACATCATGACCGCCGTTCCGAGTCCTGCCAATGGATTGTGTTTTTGTACAGGTTCTTTCGGCGCAAGAGCAGACAACAACTTAGTGGAAATGGTCAAAAAGTGGGGTTCAAGAATCTATTTTCTACACTTCCGCAATACGAAGAGAGATGAAAATGGCAACTTTATGGAAGCCAACCACCTTGAAGGAGATGCAGACATGTATGACATTCTAACTGAAACGGTTAAATTGATGTACAAAGAGCAAAGAAATATCCCGATGCGTCCCGACCACGGACACAAAATGCTTGATGATTTGAACAAAAAAACCTATCCTGGCTACTCTGCAATTGGTCGCTTGAAGGGCTTGGCAGAGCTTCGAGGATTGGAGTATGGAATCCAAAAAATGCTATCACAAATAGTTGAAAACCATTAAAATCACTTCAATACTATCAAATAATTCTATCAGCCTTTCAACATCCAAGAAATGAAAAGAATCAACAAACACAATCTCCTACTTGTACTATTGCTGTGTAGCATTAGTATTTTTGCACAAGAATACGAACACAAATTCCAAAATCCCAATTTAAGTATTGAGGAGAGAACTGAAGACCTTATTTCAAAATTAACCTTGGAAGAAAAGGTAAAACAGTTGATGCACGGTGCAGCGGCCGTTGAAAGATTGGATATACCTGAATATGGCTGGTGGAATGAGTGTTTGCACGGAATTGCTCGAAATGGACGAGCAACCGTTTTTCCTCAGGCAATTGGAATGGCGGCAACATTCGACACCTCTTTGATGTATCGAGTAGGACGGGCTATTTCGATGGAGGCCCGTGCAAAATACAATGTTTCGGTCGCCCACAACCAAAGAGAACGTTACCAAGGTCTGACCTTTTGGACTCCCAATATCAATATTTTTCGTGACCCAAGATGGGGAAGAGGGCAGGAAACCTACGGAGAAGACCCATACCTTACTTCTCGAATAGGTGTATCTTTTGTGAAAGGGCTGCAAGGCAATCACCCTAAGTATATGCAAGCAGCGGGCATGGCAAAACACTATGCAGTTCATAATGGCCCCGAAAAACTACGCCACGAATTCAATGCTGTAGCTAGTATGAAAGATATGTGGGAAACCTACCTACCAGCTTTTGAAGCCTTGGTCGTGGAAGCAAAAGTGGAAGGAGTAATGGGAGCTTACAATCGTACCAATGATATTCCCTGCTGTGCCAATCCTTATTTGATGGATGAAGTCTTGCGTGAAAAATGGGGCTTCAAGGGTTATTTTGTATCGGATTGTTGGGCATTGAAGGATTTTTATGAAGGTCACAAAGTGGTAGAAACACCTACTGAAGCGGCCGCAATGGCAATCAATGCTGGCACTAATTTGAACTGTGGAAGTACGTATTACCCTGCCTTATTGGAATCCATAGAACAAGGACTGACAACTGAAGCGGTTGTAGATGAAAACTTACGAGAGTTATTGCCTACTCGCTTCAAATTAGGATTGTTTGACCCTCCCAATACCGTTCCCTTCGATACGATTGGGACATCTTGGATTAGAAAAAAAGAACATATTGACCTTAGCCTTGAAGCCGCCGAAAAATCACTGGTCTTGTTAAAAAACGCCAACAATACTCTTCCTGTTGATCCAAATGTAAACAGTGTTTTTGTGACAGGACCTACTGCTGCCCATGTTCAGGCACTACTCGCCAATTATTACGGTGTAAGTGAAGACTTAAAAACCATCTTGGAAGGTGTAGTAGCAGTTACTGCCCCTCACACTTCGGTCAAATACCGACAAGGTGCACTATTGGACAAAGCCAACAACAACCCACAGGATTGGTTTTCAGGTGTTGCAGGAATGTCAGACGTAACGATTGCTTGTTTGGGTTTATCACAGTTGATAGAAGGTGAAGAAGGTGAGTCCATTATGTCCAATTATTTTGGAGATAGAGAAGACATTGGTTTACCTCAAAGTCAAATTGATTTTCTCAAAAATATAAGAGCCAAAGCCAAAAAATTGGTGGTCGTACTGACTGGAGGAAGTGCCATAGCCTGCCCTGAAGTATATGAAATGGCAGATGCACTGATCTATGCTTGGTATCCTGGTGAGCAAGGTGGGTTGGCAGTTGCCAATGTAGTTTTCGGAAAGGCAATTCCTTCAGGAAAACTACCTGTCACTTTCCCGATGTCAGTTGATGATTTACCTCCTTATGAAGATTACAACATGGCAAATCGCACCTACAAATACATGAAAAAAGAACCGTTATTTCCGTTTGGTTTTGGATTGAGTTATTCAACCTTTTCTTATAGCGACCTTTCTCTTACTAAATCAAACATCAAAAAATTAGAAAATACCAGTGTTTCAACTACCATCAAAAATACGGGTAGTTATACTGCCGATGAAGTTGTTCAACTCTACATATCAGACTTAGCTGCCTCTGTAGAAGTACCCCAATATGCTCTCAAAAGTTTCCAAAGAGTTAGCCTCAAACCTGGAGAATCCAAAACCATACGTTTTGAAATAATGCCAAAAGACCTTGAACTTATTGACAATGATGGAGTGCGAAAACTTGAGACAGGAGACTTTAAAATATCTGTTGGGGGCTCTGTTCCTTCACAAAGAAGTCTTGACTTAGGCGCATCTACATACAAACAGATAATACTCAAAGTAAAGTAAAATTATTTTTTGAGCTTTGTATAAAAAAAATCGGCTGAACTTTCCTGTTTCAAGTTTATTGGAAGAGAAAGTTCAGCCGATTGCTGTTTGATTTGGAGTTTGACTTACTCCTTCTCTTAAACTTTTTGGGGTTTGTCTTCTTTTGGTTTAACTACCTCTTTTGGCTTGCCTTTATTTTCATTCTTATTCAAGTATTCAGTTTCCTCAGCATCTTCAGCATCTTGGTAAGCCTTGATAATTTGCTTGACCAATTTGTGTCGAATCACATCCTCAGTACTCAAATAAACGTGTGAAATCCCTTTGATATGCTCCAAAATATGAATACTTTGTTTCAAACCTGATTTCACATTTCGAGGAAGGTCAATTTGAGTCAAATCGCCTGTAATAATACACTTAGCATTCGGCCCAATACGGGTCAAGAACATTTTCAGTTGAGAGCGAGTAGCATTTTGAGCTTCATCCAAAATAATGAACGCATTGTCAATCGTTCGCCCACGCATGTATGCCAGAGGTGCGATTTCAATAATGCGGTTCGCCATCATGTAATTCAGTTTTTCGACAGGAATCATATCATCCAAAGCATCGTATAGTGGACGCAAATAAGGGTCAATTTTATCCTTGAGATCACCAGGCAAGAAACCCAAACTTTCGCCTGCTTCAACGGCGGGACGGGTCAAAACAATTTTCTTCACCACCCTATTTTTCAAGGCTTTCACCGCCAAAGCCACTGCTGTGTATGTCTTACCCGTTCCCGCAGGTCCGATTGCAAAAACAATATCATTTTTGTCTGACTCACTGATCATCCGCATTTGGTTCGGCGTTTTGGCTTTGATAACATTACCATTCGGGCCAAACAAAATAACGTTGTCCTTACGCTGTGGAATATTAGTAGGCTCGAAACCTCCCAACAATTCCTCAATATGACTCACCTTTATAGCACCATATTTTTGTAGGAAATCTACAATACTATCTACTTTACTTTCAAAAACACCGATGTCTTCTTTACTTCCAATGACCTTAATCTTACTACCTCTTGGAATCAGTTTCAATTTCGGAAAAGAGTTCTTCAATACATCAAATTTGGCATTGTTGGAGCCATAAAATTCTACCAAACTAACGCCTTCAATTGTTATGGTTGTCTCACTCAATATTTTCTCTTTTTTGTGTTAATTTTTTGTTTTAGGAACGTCAATAAAATAATTTCTTGATTCAGACCTTTGAAATTTTGCTTCATAGATTCTCTATTGCAATGAAAACCAATATTCTTCAAATAGTAAACTTCGAAGGTCTCCACCTCAAATGCGGTATTTATTTTGTTGGCAATCCTTAGCATCCACAAAGTAACTACAATATGCGGGTATTAGTTCCAATAATGCTGTCCATAAACGCATCAATATTTTTCATCCTTCAAATCTCCCTTCAAAACTTCAATCAAACCATTCATTTTTCCATACCTGTAAGCATCCACGCATTTGTTGTAAAAATGGCTTAATTTGATGGTATCTAAGTGAAAACGAAACTTTTCATCTTCCATTCGTTTTTTCGCCCGACTCAACAATTGACGGCAATTTTCTTTCTTCTTTTCTACAATTATTTCTATCTCTGTATAATCGAAGTTCAATACTTCCTTCAACACATATACAATTCGTTCGGATGGATTCAACTTTTGCAGTAATTGTGAAATAGCTGCTTCCAGATTGTAGTCGAAATCCAATTTTTCACTTAAATCAAGTTCAAAATTAAATTTGCTAATAAAAGAATCTTGGAGCCAATTATCAATGTAAGTAATAGGTAATTTTTTGGCATTATTGAGGTGATTGATACAGCGATTTACGGTAGATTTGGCAAGATAAGATTTTGTATTTTCAATTTTGGAGTGGTCTAAACCCAACCATTTTAAGAACGTATCTTGAACAATATCTTGTGCGTCCTCCAAACTCCCCAGCATTTTGTAGGCAATCGAGATTAAAAAAGGACGATAAGTAAGAATGGTTTCCGCAGTATTCATCAGCCTCATAATTGAAGTAAAAGACAACATAACTTACAACACAAATATAGTAATTGTGGTTGTGTGTTGGCATTTTTTCACATTTTTTGTCGTAAATTAACCTACAATTTTTCGTATATCATTCAAACACATACGAACATCATGTTAAAAACTTTTTGCCGTTTTGTTTTCTTCAAAGTTTTAGGATGGCGTGTCAAAGGAACTCTTCCCCAACTCAACAAATATGTGATTGCAGTTGCGCCACATACCAGCAATTGGGATTTCCTCATCGGCATTACTCTCCGAAAAATGATGTCCTTAGAATGGATGCGTTTTTTGGGGAAAGAACAACTCTTTCGTCCCCCCATTGGATGGTGGTTTCGGTGGATGGGCGGCTATCCACTCATACGTTCTCAATCGGTCAATCAAGTACAGCAAGTGGTCAATTACTTCAATCAAAATGAGCATTTTATAGTAGTCATTGCTCCAGAAGGAACCCGCAAAAAAGTTTCTCACCTCAAAACAGGATTTTACCACATCGCAAAAAACGCAAGTGTTCCCATTGTATTGGTTTCTTTTGATTACCCTTCCAAAACCGTTGTTTTTCGAGAACCGTTCTACCCTACCGACCATTCTGAGCAGGACTTGACGTTTATGGAAGAATACTTCAAGAAATTCAGAGGACGAATTCAATAAAGAAAATACTCCAATAAATTGACTTTCAAACAAATAAATAATACAACAAAATGGATTCAAAAATACTTTTTTTCTTTTCCCAAAAATGGTTTATACTTGCAGTAATCATTCAAGTAAAACAAAAATGCGTTTACAAAACCTATATACTGCAAAAAATTGGTGGCGTACGGTAAAAAATCATCGTGCGAACACACCTTTTCAGTCCTGTAGAGAATGATACAATTATACAAAGTAATTTGATGTCTATCTTTTTTTCTTGAAAGGCTCGCTGTTCGCACGGTGAGCCTTTTTTTTTGACAATACAGTAAAACAATAAAAGCATGAATATTCTAACTAAAATCCTCCACCACAAACAATTAGAAATTCAATACGCAAAAAAACAGCGCAGTATTCGAGAGCTTCAAAGCAGTCCTTTTTTCAATAGGTCAAGCATTTCGATGAAACACAGCATCCAAAACGGATCAGGTATCATTGCAGAAATCAAACGCAGTTCTCCCTCTAAAGGAATTATCAATGCAAACGTTGTAGTAGAGGAAGTTGCAAAAGGATATACCAAAGCAGGTGCATCCGCTATTTCTGTTTTAACCGACTCAGAGTTTTTTGGAGGTAGCAATGCCATCCTGACCTCCGTTCGTCAAGAAGTCTTAACACCTCTTCTACGCAAAGAATTCATCATTGACGAATACCAAGTCATTGAAACAAAAGCCATTGGAGCAGATGCTATTCTATTGATAGCTGCCGCTTTAGAACCCAATATGCTCATGGTTTTGGCACAATTGGCACAGTCCATCGGCTTAGAAGTGCTGATGGAAGTCCATAACAAAGCCGAACTCGACAGCCACCTAAATCCCTACCTCGATATGGTAGGCGTAAACAACCGCAACCTCAAAACTTTTGAAGTATCGGTACAAACTTCAAAAGATTTGGTGAATGACATCCCAAATGAGCTTGTCAAAATTTCGGAAAGTGGAATCTCAAATCCCCAAACCGTTCTCGAACTTCAAAAGGTGGGCTTTCAAGGTTTTTTGATTGGTGAGCAATTCATGAAACAAGTCAATCCCACAGATGCTTGCAGCCAATTTATTCAACAAATCAAAATAGCTTCTATTTCAAATCACTAAGGCAAATTAAAAACTCAGGTATAAATTCAATATTAGAAATTACCGTTTTCAATTAACTACAAACCCCAACTATTCTTGTACATTTGGTGGAAGAGTTTGCCATTGAAGCGGTTATACCAATATCATTGCACTTTCGCCTTTTTCTTCACCATCGTCAAAATGGTTGCAATTGCCACCGTTTCGCCCGTTTCGTCATAGACATCCACCAAAAATTTGACAATGCCTTTGGGGATGTCTTCCGCATCACGAGGTTCTTGCTCCAATTTTTCTTTGACCGTCAATCGAACGCCAATCGTCATGCCTGCATACACAGGCTTGGTAAAGCGACATTCCTCCAAACCATAGTTCAACAAAACAGGCCCTTTGGCGGGATGCACAAACAAACCTGCAGCGGCTGATAGGACAAAATAACCATGCGCTACTCGTTTTTCAAAAGTCGTTCCTTCCAAAGCCGTTTCATCGGTGTGTGCATAAAAATGGTCCCAACTGATGTTGCCGAAATTAACTATATCCGCTTCTGTCACAGTACGTTTGTGGGTAATGACCGTTTCGCCAATCTGCAAATCTTCAAAGTGCTTTTGGAAAACATGTTGGGTAGGTAGTTTGTATTCACCACCAACTTGATAGACGTTTGTAACTTCGGTAAGCGTGGTGGGCGAACCCTGAATGGCACAGCGTTGAAGGTAGTGTTTTACCCCTCTTTCACCGCCCATTTCCTCGCCTCCACCTGCACGTCCAGGGCCGCCATGCACCAACATTGGAAGAGGTGAACCATGACCAGTACTTTCTTTTGCACAAGCTCGATTGAGGATCAAAATACGTCCGTGATGACTTGCCGCACCCACCACAAATTTTCGGGCAGTTTGGTTGTCATTCGTAGTAATTGAGCAGCAAAGTGAACCTTTTCCCATTTTGGCGAGTTCGATGGCTTCGTCCATGTTTTTGTAGGGCATCACCGTGCTGACGGGTCCAAAGGCTTCAATGTTGTGTGCTTCTCGGTGGGTAAATGGTTGGTTTTGAAGCAAAACAATGGGTGAAATAAAAGATCCTTTTTGGCTATCTGCACCCACGACTTCCACATAATTGGGATTGCCGTAAATAATTTCAGCATTTTGAGACAATTCTGCAATGCGTTCTTGTACTTCTTCAACTTGTACTTTTCCAGCCAATGCTCCCATCCTGACTTCCTTCCATTCGGGATTGCCAATAACTGTACTTGCCAATCGCTGCCCCAAAGCTAACTGCACATCCTCCACCAAATTTTCGGGAACGATTACCCGACGAATGGCAGTGCATTTCTGTCCACATTTTGCGGTCATTTCTTTGGCAACTTCTTTGATAAACAACTGAAATTCTTCGGTATCGGGTGTAGCATCTTCACCCAAAACAGCACAGTTGAGCGAATCGGCTTCCATATTGAAGGGAACAGCTTCCTCCAAAATTCGAGGCGTGGATTTCAACATTCTGCCTGTAGTTGCAGAACCCGTAAAAGTAACCACATCTTGTGACATCGTGTGGTCTAAAATGCCTCTTGCCGAGCCACATATCAATTGCAGTGCGCCTTCGGGTAAGATATTGGAGGCGATGATTTCTTTGACCATTGCTTCGGTGAGGAAAGAGGTAATCGTTGCGGGTTTGATGATTGCAGGAACGCCAGCTAAAAGATTCACAGCTATTTTTTCCAACATTCCCCAAATAGGAAAGTTGAAGGCGTTGATATGAATAGCTACACCTTCTTTGGGAACCATGATGTGGTGTCCGATGAAACTACCATTTTTGGAAAGTGAAACCGCTTCACCATCGACATAATAGGCTTCGCTGCCAAATTTTTTACGCAAACTCGCATTGGCAAATAAGTTTCCAATTCCTCCTTCAATATCAATCCAACTGTCCGAACGGGTTGCGCCTGTTTGGTAGCTAATGGGGTAAAATTGTTCTTTAATTTTGTATAGATGCAGTGCCAGTTGTTTGAGCATCAAGCCTCTTTCATGGAAGGTCATTTTACGTAGAATGGGGTTTCCCACGTTTCGTCCATATTCCAAAACTTCCTTGAAATCAATTCCTTTTGTTGTGGCATGGGTGATTACTTCTCCTGTTACGGCATGGTGTAGGGCTTCACCTTCACCGTTTCCTTCTACCCATTGTCCTAATATATAATTTTGTAGTTTTGACATGGTTGTTGTTGATTTTTAGTTATTTTACTGCAAAATACAAAATTTTAAGGTTTCCTTTTATTTTTACAAAATTCTCGCAGTCTTTTAATAAACAGCAACTATAATGAATATTTCAGAAGCCATTCAATTGATAATAGGAGATACCGCCTTCTCAAATCATCCCAATATATGGGCAGATTTAGGTTGTGGAAGTGGTCTTTTCACCTATGCTTTGGCAAACCTTTTACCCAAACAAAGTACCATTATTGCAGTGGATAAGTCTTATCAACTATTGCAGGAAAGTAATTCAACAGGCGTAAGGATTGAGTTTTTACAAGCTAATTTTGAGAAAGATGTATTGGTATTACCTCCATTGAATGGCATCCTTATGGCAAATTCTTTACATTATGTGAAAGACAAAAAGAGTCTATTGGAAAGGTTACAAACTCACTTCAATACAAATGGTAGGTTCATCATTGTAGAATATGATACACTAAACACTAACTCTTGGGTTCCTTTCCCAATTGATTATCCTCATCTAAGAGAGCTCTTTTTAGAGTTGGGTTTTAAAAAAATCGAAAAAATTGGAGTACATCCTTCTATTTATGGGAGCAATATATATTCTTGTTTGGTAACGTAATCTCCTTACTTCAACTCCTTCAACTTCTCCGCTGCGGGAGCCGAACCTTTCCCTGCTGCAATGTTGTAACATTCCTTTGCACGATTGGTGTCTTTGCCTTCAAAATGCTGACCCAATTTGTAGAGAACCTGAGGATTAACGCTATATAGCAAGTTGTTGTCTCGTAGATGGTAATAACATTCGCTATTGTAGTTCGTGCTTTCGCATAATTTTTCACCTTTCCGCAAGCGTTTTTTGGAAATGTCTGCTTGCATTTCAATTATTTTTTCGTTGCATTTTGCTATTTTCGCATTGATTGCAGCAGGGTCAGAAGCATCGCTCAAAGCCCTTTGGTACAATTCCCTTGCAGTAGCAAAATTATTGCTATCGAAAGCTTTATCAGCATCTGTTATCAACTTTTGAAATGCATTGTTGGCTTGAGATTGTTCAATCATATTTTTGGCAATTTCGATACGCTGGGCCGCATATCCATCGTCTTTTTCCACCTTCAATGCCTCTTGATACAATCGCTGCGCTTCTTCATATTTTTTGGACTGAAAAGCCGCATCCGCTTGTTGCATCAAGTCATTGTATTTTGATTTGCTACTCAATTTTTCATTGATTTCCTTGAGTTTATTCACTACCCCTTCTGTACTATTGTACTCCAATGCAGCCTTGTATTTCGTTGCAGCAAGTTCCAAATTTCCCTTATCATAAGCCGTTTTTCCTTCTTCCAGCAAGTTTTTGTATTCTTGGTGGGTGATAATGGAATCATCTGTATCAGGTTTTAGCACTTCGACTTTCACTGGCCTTCTTTCTCTTATTTTGGGTTCATTCTTATATTCCTCCACAAGTGTTTCTTCCTCCACATCCGTGTACAAATCATCTTCCTCTTCTTCAGCAGTTGCAGGAGGAGCAGTACCAATCTGTATAGCCTTTCCTATTGCCAGTGCCATGTCAAGTGTATCTTCCTTCAATGCTTTGTAAGTGTTGTTGATACGGTACAAAAGTTGGGTGTCTTGCTGTGCCAAATACAAAGCTTCAAAAAGACTGTTTCTGGCTTGTTCAAAACCATTTACTTGCATGAGCGAATCAGCTTCAACTATCAAGCGGTTTTTTTCTTTGAGTAAATAATCTTCAATGGACTGCAATTTTTTGCTAGCATATTCGCTGTTGGGGTGAAAAGTCAACACGTTTTTGTATTCGTCACGTGCTTTCAGCAACATTCCATCTTTGTACAGTTTGTCAGCAATGCCAATCATCTGTTGCTCTTCTGCTTGTCGAATCTTCGCTCTCACACCAGCAAAAACACTTGTATCTTCCAAAGCCAAGTTCAAACTACTTTGATAAAGAGCAATGGCATCTTGATACGCTCCTTTTGTTATCAATTCTTCTGCTTGTATCATCTGCTGCTCAAAGACTACTTCGGGCTTCGACTGTTGTAATTTGTAGGCAAAAGCAATGGCAACTACTGTCAAAATGAGTAGTGAGAGTAAAAAGGCATTTCGTGAAGCTTTAGAAATCGAAGGTGTTTTAAAACCACTGCTTTTTCTGCGAATCGGCCCCGTATCAATGCTCACATCCGAAGAATTAGCAGTATTTGCTACTGTTGTAATGGGCATATTTTCTATACTCCCTTCTGCTGTACTGTCTATTTGAAGTAAATACAGTCCACAACCTTTGTAGGAATGGGTACTGCACAAATCTTTTATTTTTTCAACAATCGCCTTGTTTTTATTGATATTTCCATCTCCTTGTGATAGTAAATACCGTATATTTCTGTCATCCAACGTTTCAACTACTCCTTCGCTACACATCAAAAAATAATCACCAGGCAGTATGTCTTTGACAATCGAGAGACTAAGGTAAGCTGGTTCTATCCCCGAAATAGCTCTTGGAACAACGACTGTTTTGCCATTTTTATAGGCATTTACAGTGTGGTCTTGGGTTTTAGTGATGATTTGATTGCCTCGCACATGATAGATGCGGCTATTGCCTACCCATGCAATGGTAAGCGTATCATTTTCATTGAAGTACAATAAAGCAAGTGTACTTCTCATGCCTCTTTCTTTTGGGTTGGATTGGACGTATTCTCGCAATTTCCCCTCCACAAATCGAAGTGCATCATTCATGTAGAGCTGTCCTACGGCATTGTCTTTTGGGGGTCTTTTTTGGGTAAAATATTCATAAAATCCTTTTGTTACTAATGAAGATGCATCTCCTTTTACTCCTCCACTCGATCCATCGCACAAAATAAATAACCGACTGTCGGTAGTATCTCCATTGTTGAGAGGATATAAATAATTAAAATTTCGTCCGCTTTTACCGTCTATATTAAAAAATTGGGGTATATTGATAGTAATATTCATTTCTATGACTTCTGGCTTTACAAAATATGGTTAAAAATATTGGGTAGTTTCTTATTGATAAATCAAATACAATTTTACACTTATTACCATAAAACTAATTCATCCAATAGTTTTTATAAATTAAAAACTTGTTTTGAACCCAAAAATTGTATGATGCTTTTATCAATTTTAAAAGGATGGAAGTATGAGCTTCAAATTAGTTTGCCGTAAAATTAGTCATTTCCGATTGAAGCTAAGCTCTATTTCCCTTCAAAATATTTGCATAGACAATTAACTTGGTGATTTAAACTATTCATGAGGCATTAACATATTTAAAAATCACATTGTTTCCTTCACTTAAAATCAATTCTCGGTATGGAAGGTTTTTTTTCCATTATTGCATTCATCCTCATTTTTGTGTTGTTTAGACGCACTAAAAAACAGGCGAAATATATTGACACCTTAAAAGCACATTTGGAGGAAATGGCTTTTAGATTGAAGTCTTTGGAAAGTGGCAAAGTTGCCAAACGTGAGGATTTCATTGCAGAAAAATTAGAACAAGAACTTCATCATAAGTCTATTATACAGACTCCTTCTCTGCAAACTGTCACGGAAGAAAAACAAGATTTCCTTATCATTACCCCCGAATTGGCTCCAACAGAAACTCCTGTTATTGAAGAAGAAACAAAGACTGCAAAAGAAGAACAGGTTTTGGAACTGGAAGTGCCTTTCATCGAAATGGTGAAGCGACAACCTATCCATTTTGAAGAAACAGAAGTGACCACTCCAAAAGAAGAAAGTTTTTCTGCAATCAAGAAACTTTGGGCGCAGTTTGAAGAACAGTTTGCAGACAATTGGACAGGGGTGATTGGAGCGATTTTGTTGGTGATTGGAGTGGGTTTTGGAGGTACGTATGCGGCTTTGCGTATGGATCCGATAATTCGGTTTTTCCTTATTTCGGCAATAGCGGCGGCATTGTTTGGGGGTTATTATTATCTCAATCGGCTTCCTAATTGGCAAAAAATGGCTTCTTGGCTGCGAAGTGCTGCAGGTTCGATTTTTTTGTTTGCCTGTTTTGGTTCGGGCGGAGTGCCTGGGCTGCAATGGATTTATCATCCTCTTTGGGCATTGATTCTGTTGTTGGTAGGTGTTGCGGTGAATTTGTATTTGGCATGGATAGGCGGAAAACAGGTATTTAGTTCCTTACACATTGTATTGAGTTTATTGGCTTTGGGGCTTGCTCCTGCGTCCGATTTGGGTTGGGGCATTGGTATTGGAATAACGCTGTTCAGCATCTTGCTCGCTTACAAACCTGAAAAATGGGATTGGCACATTTTGGTGACGATTATTGCCTTTTTTCTGTTTCACCTTCAATGGTATTTTCACTTTGAAGATTTGGCTCAATTTACTCCCACCAAACACCTTTGGGGTATCATCGGCATTGTGTTGGTAGGTGCTTCGGTGGCGGTGATGCACTACCGAGAACTGTATGTCACTCCCAAAATGGAAGCCTTGCCTTTGGGTGTTCACCTGCTCAATTGGATTTTTATTGGAATGGGTTTGTTGGTTCATTCTATGGGCGGACAGTGGCGTATTGTGTTCATCAGTTTGGCGGCGGTCATAGCTTTTTTTCTCGCTCGCCGAGCGAAACACTTGGGCATTTCGTGGCTCTACCACACCGATACAATTGTAGCGCAAATTTTGGCGTTTTTAGCCATTCTTGCATTGGAGGCTTGGGAGGTCAATTCGCTTATTGTCAGTGCGGTAATGCTCGTTGAAGTCTTGGGTTTTACGGCTTTGATGGTTTGGGAAAAAGAACGTTGGTTGTATGCAGTTGGGATGTGCTTTTTTGCAGTAACAGGATTGGCGTTTTTGTATTTTATAACGCTGCCTTTTCAAAATGGAGGCTATGTGAACACCTTTGCGCAGCTTCAAATTGGCATTACTGGCTTGGTGACTTTGGCTGCAATCAGTGTTTTTCACGTTGGATTGATTCGCCAAAAAAACAGTCTTTCTTTCACTGTTTTGGGCGGCAATCTCATCACAGGCACATATATCAGCGTTTGGATTTTGGTTTTGTTTTTTCATTACTTCAATCAGATTTGGGCGGTTTATGCAGCTGTTGGATTGGCAGTGATGTATTTGTGGCTGCGTCAAAGGATTCAGTCGGAAGGATTGTTTTACAGTCTTGCCTTGCTTTTGGCAGGTTTGCATGGCTTAGTATGGTTTCAGCTCATAGAAAAAGAGGCATTTGCAGTGTCTGGGCAAATTTGGTATGCTGCTCCTCTCCTATTGGCTTCCTTTGCGGCGGCTGTTTTGTCTTACGATGAATCTTCAAAAAATCACTTCCAATGGTTTGGTATTTACCTCTTTGCAGCGCATTTGGGAGCTTCGATTTATTGGCTCACCAAACCCGCTTCTTTGCTGATTGCAGGGGTCGCATGGTTGTTTTTGTCCATTGCAGCTTTGGAGTTAGCGATGTATTTTCGCCGAAAACATGGCAGCGAAATGGCGAATGTAGGTTATACTGACCGCTATTTGCTGCACGTTGGATATGCGTTTATTTTGGCATTTTTGATTCGGCATTTGGTGGTGCATTTGCAAGTGGAACAATACATTGGCTTCATCAAAATTCGGATGTTGATTGAATTGTTGGCAATTGGGGTGTTTGGTTATTGGGCAAGCTACAAAAAGCCTGAAGGCGAGCCGTTTTACAAATCTTGGACACATTTTCATCCTTTGTTTTTAGAGTTGATTTTGTGGTTTGTTGTGACCATTTTCAGTGTAGAAATCAATACAATATGGTTTCCGATTGTATGGGCAGTTGCGGCTTTTGTTGCTTTGGCTTTGGGCTTGAAATTTGAGCATATCGCAAGGTTGAAATTTTATGGTCTGTTGTTTTTGTATGCCAGTATTTTCCATCTGGTGTTTGTGAGTGCTAATTACATCACCCCTTCGGTTCGTTGGCAAGATCAAGCATGGTGGGGAGGTTTGATTGCCATTGGTTTGCAGTTTGGTTTTGTGGCGTACTTTTATCCACATCGCTCATTGCAGTCGCTTAATTTTCCGCCTTTTTTGATGGGGGGAATGAAAGCACTCGCCAATTTGGTCAAACGCCATATTTTACCTTTGTTGGTTTATCCCTTGTTTATTGGCGTGGGAATTTTCTTATTTTGGTCGTTTGACAAAGCGATTTTGACCTTCCTTTGGGTGGTCGAATGTTTGGGCTTGTTTGTATTGAGCGTCGTTTTGAGGGACAAATATTTTCGGTATGTGGCTTTGGGGGGAGTGATTTTGTGTGTGGGGCGCTTGATTTTCTACGACTTGGCTCAGACGAATTGGCTAACTCGTGCGCTGGTGTTTGTGGGAACGGGTGTGGTGATGTTGCTGATGAATTCGATTTACAACAAATATAAGGGGCGGTTTGAATGATGGGTTTATGGTTTTATGGTTTTATGGTTTTATGGTTTTATGGTTTTATGGTTCTATGGTTCTATGGTTCTATGGTTTTATGGGTTCATGGGTTCATGGTTTCATGGTTTCATGGTTTCATGGTTTTATGGTTTCATGGTTTTATGGTTTTATGGTTTCATGGTTTTATGGTTTCATGGTTTTATGGTTTTATGGGTTCATGGTTTCATGGTTTCATGGTTTCATGGTTTTATAACTCTACTAAACAACAAAATACACAATCAATAGTCCAGCCATTCAACCATTCAACCATTCAGCAGTTCAACCATTTAGCAATTCAGCAATTCAGCCATTCAACCATTCAACCATTCAACCATTCAGCAATTCAACCATTCAGCAGTTCAACCATTTAGCAATTCAGCCATTCAGCAACTCAGCCATTCAGCAATTCAGCCATTCAACCATTCAACCATTCAGCAGTTCAACCATTCAGCAATTCAACCATTCAGCAGTTCAACCATTTAGCAACTCAGCCATTCAGCAATTCAGCCATTCAACCATTCAGCAGTTCAACCATTCAGCCATTCAACCATTCAGCAATTCAACCATTCAGCAATTCAACCATTCAGCAATTCAACCATTCAGCAATTCAACCATTCAGCAGTTCAACCATTTAGCAATTCAGCCATTCAGCAATTCAGCCATTCAGCAATTCAACCATCTAACAACACAGCAATATGAATTACCTTTCACATTACTATTTTGACAAAGACGATGACCGTCCACACTATATTTTGGGCTTGATTCTCCCTGATTTGGTGCGTACTTTCAATCGGGAAAGGCTGCAACCTCAAATAATTGAAACACATTGGGATGTACCTATAAGGAATTTGCAGGAAGGAGTGAACAAACACCACCATATTGACAAATTGTTTCACAGTTCCAACTTCTTTAGAACCTACAATAAAAAGACATTCAAACAATTGCAGCAAATAGAATTGGAAGGTATCACTAAATACAGGCATTTTATTTCACATGTTTTGATAGAGATGCTTCTGGATCGCTTGTTATTGAAGGAGGATTTGAATACTGCGTTTACTTTTTATTACAAATTAAACGCTACTGACAAGTTAATTTTTATGAATTATTTCAACCATATTCCCGCTGTCGAAGGTGATTTGGAAAATTTATGGTTGTTCTTTCAGCGTTTTTGCAGTTCGGAGTTTTTGTATGACTATCAAAACAATGAAGGTTTGATTCTGCGATTAGGTGGGGTGATGCAACGGATTACCAAACAATCGTTTACGGCTACGGATAAGGTGAAATTGAGTTTATTTATTGATGGACTCGAAGGAGAGTTGAAGGGAGTTTATAAAGGGATTTTTGAGGAATTAAATTTTTAGTGGAGAAACCAAGACTTTATTTTTTCTGATAAGAAATTTACTTCCAATACCTTAGCTGCTTTAAGAGTAAAATTAAAAAGCCTCATGCTTTCAAAATCTTCAATCAACTATGTTGAGAAATGGTTAAAACCCGAACACTTTGTCGTTTGGCGACAAATGGCTACAAAAAAGGCTCGTTTCTACATCTTCCCCCATATATTAGCGAACAGGAATTGAAAACAATCGTTTAAATATTTAAGAACACGGTCACAAATCCGTATCAATTTCTGATTTTTTCCCAATTACATTTTTAAACTTAACAATCATGAATCGCAGTATTTTAGTAAACATATTATTTATTATCGCCTCCATAACTTTTTTGGGATTCAGTTGCAATGCTTCTAAAAGCACCAATTCAACCCAGCAAGTTCAGCAGGATTCGCCATTCCCCATGGCAAAGTCAGATAGTGAGTGGAAGGAAATATTAAGTCCTGAAGCATATAAGATTATGGTCGAAAATGGCACCGAAGCCCCTTTCTACAATGCCTTTTTTGACAACCACGAAGAAGGTATTTATGTGAGTGCTGCTACGGGTGAACCCTTGTTTAGTTCTGCCGATAAATTTGATTCGGGTACAGGCTGGCCAAGTTTTTCCAAGCCTATCGAAAAGGGAGCTGTGAAGTGGATAAAAGACAACAGTTTGGGCATGTCCAGAGATGAAGTTGTAGAACAATCAACTGGATTACATCTTGGGCATGTATTCAACGATGGTCCAGCACCTACCAATTTGCGCTACTGTATTAATTCTGCCGCCTTGAAGTTTATACCAAAAGGTACTGCCGCTTCAATGACTACAAAGGGTGAAAAAGCGAAGGCATATTTTGCAAGTGGCTGCTTTTGGTGTGTTGAAGCGGTTTATGAGTCGGTCAAAGGTGTAGAGGAATCCATTTCTGGCTATTCGGGTGGACACACTAAGAATCCTACTTATGAAGATAGCAACACTGGAAAGACAGGTCATGCCGAAGCAGTAGAGATTATTTATGATCCTTCTGTGGTGAGTTTCAGTAGTTTGGTAGATGTGTATTTTGGTTCACAAGATCCTACACAGGTCAACGGACAGGGACCAGACAGAGGTTCTCAATATCGTTCCATTATTTTCTATCAAAATGAGGAGGAAAAGAAAATCATTGAAGAGAAAAAAGCAGCACTTGCCAAGGAATTGAATGCTGAGATTGCAGCCGAAGTGATGCCTTTTGAAAAGTTTTGGGTAGCAGAGGATTACCACCAAAATTATGAAAAACTGCATCCTACACATTCTTACATCCAACATGTTTCCATTCCTCGATTGAACCGCTTCAAACAGAAATTCCCGGAATTGTTGAAGGATGGACATTCGGCAGCACATTAAAACTTGGGAATATTAGTACAGTGATTGGTAAGTTAGTGACTAGTTATTAGTTTTCAAGACGATTAACTGTCAGCTCTTTGTGTCAAAAACAAGTTGTCACTTATTTATCGTATGCTGTACTAGGAAAATACCTAAAATAAAATAGACTTCTGAAATTTAGCCTTTAAAAGTGATTGATTTAATTGATTATCAACATCTTTAAAAACAAAAATTTCAGAAGTCTTTATTTCAAAAAATCAATCTCATAAAATTGATTTTGGAGTTTATTTTTCATTTTCATTCGTTACTTATCCTTTTCACTTCAAAAACTTCCGCACCATTTCCTCGTCAATCTTGGGCGTTCCTCCTCTAAAAGTCGCTACCAAAGCCCCCGTAGCACAAGCAAATTCCAAACATTCTTCTGGAGATTTACCCACCAATTTCTGGCTTAAAAAACCCGCCAAAAATGCATCACCGCTGCCAATCGTATCGGCTACTATTACTTCAAAACCAGCATGTTCATAGAAACCCGTATCGTCCAAATACGCTGCCCCATCTTCACCTCTGGTGACACAAATTGCCTCCAAATCAAATTGGTGTTTCAGCCACTTCATCGCTTGTTTTTCTTCATTGTAAGCACCATACCAGCCTGCAACAGTCTCTAATTCTTCTTCATTCATCTTCACCATATCTGCCTCTTGTAGCAACTCTTCCAATATCTCTTTGGAGTAGTGTGGTCTTCTCAAGTTGACATCAAAAACCACCATCTTTGCCCTCTCCAACAATTGCAGCAAGGTATTTTTTGAAGTTTCATTTCTTGCAATCAAACTGCCATGCAAAAATATTTCCGCTTGCTGAACCAAGTTTACCAGACCCGCTTCTACTTCAATAAAATCATAAGCAACAGGTTTAACAATGTCGTATTGCACATTCGTTGGGTCACTCATGTCAACATCCACGATACCTGTGTGATGCACCGTATCTATTTGAATCGTATCGGTTCGCAAGCCTTTTTCTTGCAAAAAAGACAATAATTCACTCCCAAAACTGTCTCGCCCTACTCGGCTAATCATTCCAGAAGATACGCCCAAATTGTTCAATTGAATTGCTACATTCATGGGTGCGCCACCCTCGACCTTCCCTGTTGGCAAAAGGTCGAAGAGGACTTCACCAAAACACATTACTGTTGGATTTACCATTATTCTTTTATCATTTTTTTCTCAATTTCTTCCAAAGAAACGCCTTTTGTTTCAGGCATCATAAAGATGACGAACAACAATTGAAGGACCATGAATCCTGCAAAAAAGGCATACACTTTCCACGGCTCAAAACTGTTCATGATGACCGACCCAAAAAGGGTAATCAAAGCTGCAAATACCCAATGTGTTCCTGTGCCGAAAGACTGACCAGAAGCCCGCACATTGTTAGGGAAAATTTCGGAGATAAACACCCAAATAACCGCTCCTTGACCAATCGCATGAGAGGCTATGAACATCAAAATAAAGGTAAGGGTAAAAGTCGGTGCAGCAGCCGAGTAAAAACCATACGATACCATACCTAAACTGACAATATAGCCAATCGAACCTATCAACATCAACTGTTTCCGCCCTGCTCGGTCAATTAAATACATCCCTAAAAGCGTAAAAATCAGGTTAACCCCTCCAATAGAAATTGAACTCATCAACGAATCCTGTGACGCAAAACCCGCATTTTCAAGAATTTCAGCGGCATAGTATAACACGAAATTAATTCCCGACAACTGATTGAAGAAAGCCAACAAGAAAGCAAGGGTAATGGGTAAGCTGTATTTTTTGGAGAAAAACTGAATTGTTTCGGTTTTAGACACCAAATCTTTTTTAATTTCTACCAACAAATGCTCTGCTTCGGCTGCACCAAAAAGTTGGGTCAAAACTGATTTACCTTCAACATCATCTCTTTTCTGCAAAATCAACCATCGGGGGCTGTTTGGTACTTTCATGACCATCAAGATATAAATCAAAGCAGGCAAACCTTCAATTGCCAACATGATTCGCCAGCCATTCTTTCCAATGATTGCAGTAGCATCTACAAAGTAAGTATTTGATATGTAAGCAATTGCAGCATTGGAGATAAAAGCGATGAAAATCCCAAAAACGATGTTGAATTGATACAACGCCACCAATTGCCCTCTTTTTTCGGCAGAGGAAATTTCGGAAATATAGATAGGGGCTGCAACAGAGGAGGCACCAACACCTATGCCGCCAATGAATCGAAAGAAAGAAAATAGGTAAGGGTCGGTTGCCAATCCAGAACCGACAGCCGATATAAAATACAAAACACCAATCCAAAATAGGGTTTTCTTTCTGCCCAATTTGTCACAAGGAATACCTCCCAACAATGACCCTAACACTGTTCCCCAAAGTGCCATGGACATAATGAACGTTCCGTGAAACCACGGCGAAGTCTGCCAAAGTTCTTTGATGGGCAAGTTTGCGCCCGAAATAACAACCGTATCAAAGCCAAACAGGAAACCTGCCAGCGCAACGGTGATTGACCAAAAAAGCGTTTTGTTGTTGTTGTTTTGCATTGAAGTAAAGTTTGTTCGTAGTGTAACTGTTTGTTATTAGTGAAAAAATAAAAGGAATAACGTCGAGAATCACAACTGAGCGTTGGACTGTGCATTTTGTTGGCTCTAAGATAGGTATATTTGGAGAGAATCAATTCCAGAATGGTTGCAAATATATTTAAATTTGTGTGGCACAAAAACACAGGCATAACTCACTCATCTTCAATTGACTTATCAATCAAATCATTAAGCACTTGCCTGTGCTTTCAATATTGTTGCATGTATTTTAGAATTGAATCCTGCGCCAAACCGCTACAACCGCACTACCTTTTCTTCAATTAACCTATTTCCTGATGCATCTTTTGCAACAACTACATAGACACCAGCCAATAAATCTCCCAAATCCACAGAAACCCGATTGTCAGAATTAGTCAATTCGATAGATTTTAGCAAACGTCCATCAATGTGGTACACTTCTATGGTTTTCATCTTCGTCAAGTCATACTCGATTTGAAGCGCACAAGCAGTTGGATTTGGGAAAATATGGAAGTCAGCAGCAACAGAAGAGGTTTCTTTTCCTGTAAAATAGGATTCTGCAAAAGAAAAGGCTTCTTGGCCTATTTTTATGCCTATCAAACGTCCTGGCATATCATCAGCAGGCGGGTGAATACCTCCCCAAATTCGAGAAAGGCTACACTGATCAGAAGCATCTCGGTAAGTTGCCCATTGAAGGGTCAGGTTCGTGCTCGGACCGTCTTCAAAGACCAAAAACTCATTTTGAGGGCATGAAAATTCTCCCATTCCACCCGGAAAAAAGGGGTCTCCTGTCATGGTAGTCAAGACTTCTGCTGCCGCACGACTGTAAGTAGAGTGTCCCGATACATATCCTGCAAAAGGAGGTGTCACAAAGGTTGGTCGTTGGTAGGGAAACCAGTTTTTGGCACGTATCCACCCCACTCCTGCAACATCTGTCTTGGGATTGTCAATAAAATTGGGGCCTTTCCAAGCATATAGTTTCACCTCCCCAATATATTGACCTGCAAACCCTTGAAGTGGATCACCCTCTTCAATGAGTTCTATATATCCCGGAACCAAAGGCAGTCCACCTGCATTATAAGACGGCAAATTGGGGTCAGAACTTTGCCCCAATTCTGCCATACCCCGAATAGCTGAAATCGGGCGAATATAATCGTACCAACCTTTGATACCCCATGAAGCAACCGCTACATCGTGCATCGCACCTCCCAAAGCAAAATAGGCTTTGACATCCCACTCCAAATCGTCTAATATTTCACCTTGTCCATGCATTTTTTTGACCAAATCAGGATGGTCGTTCACATAGTTGAGGATGGTAAACCAGTGTCCTGGTGGCGTTTCGGAATTGGGGCCATCTGCCCAAAACTCAGCCAACACCCTTGCATAATCGCCACGTTGGACTATTTGAGGAGTGTAAGGTAAACCTGTTTTAGGATTCATTGAATACCCTGTACTTTTATCTCCTCCTTCCAGCAAATCATAAAAATCCTGTAGACCTTCAATCGTTGTAGGATAATCTTCCACAGACATATTGCCGATAGAAGCAGGAGAAATATCCCATAATACGTCTTCTGCTGGGTCAAGGTGAGAAGACCAAATAGATACCAAAGCGAAACTCCATTTGTATTCATTCGAATTACCACTTCCATCAGCAGTCCAATGGGGTGGCGTACCTGGATCATGGTAGACCCAATAATCAAATCCATCTCGATTGTAAACAGTTAATTCTTCTGTTTGCAGTGAAAAAGGACTCACTTGTCCCCATTCTGGACTTAAAAATGGTGGTGTAGTATCACCAAGAGGGTTTCCCGATTGATCTATGAACTGGGCAAATCTCAGAGGTTGCCAACGGTTTAGATCTTCAATATTGACGTTTCCAGAAAGTTCTAACAATAATGAAGGATTTACTGGCTCATAATGCAGGTTGGCGTATTGCCCCTGTTCATTCGAGCCGTCTTGAAAGCCATATTGAATAATGTGTCGGGCAATGTAATTTCCCATTTCTGCCGCACCACAAGCATAATCTTCAATAGTATTTGTGATATCATAGCCCATTTCCTCCATGAAAAGGTCTATATCTGTAAATATCAATTCGGCACCAGGCGAGTTCTTAAAACGATGTCGCATGATGCGGTAAACAGCAAAACTCATAGCTTCTTCTTGTGCAGCTTTCACATCTTCTTGAGGCGGAACACTGCTGAAGGGAGTGGTATAACCATGCACTGTTTTTCCTAAAAAATAGGTATTTGCAATGCTATCATACACCGCCCAAGCATCGTACATCGCTGCTGAGGTGTGAAACAAATTGCGGGCATGCACTGTGGGGCGTGCAAAATCTACTCGAATAGCTTCCAATACTTTTTCATTCCATTGACGTGCAATAGAATTTTGTGCATGAAGGGCAGAAAGAGTGCTTATTACAAACAAAAACAATAGGGTAAATATATTTTTCATTTTACTATATTTGTAAACATCCAAAAAGCCAAATATAGCCATTTCATCGGTTTTCTTCAAAGACTTCGGTGTTTTTAGAAGGACAGCATAATGGCAAAACCTCATCTTAAGGATAATAACACACCTACTACTATTTTTACCGACCCAGCCAAAAAGGTATCTCAAACACTTTCTTTTCCTCCTTCCCTTCCCTTTTCCGTTCTTCAATCCGAAAAACATTTTTGCCAACCTGCAATGAATCTGTCAAAATATAACTAATGATACCTTGCTCTCCTTTATTGGGATGTTGGTAAAACTGCCATTCTATGTCTGTATATTTTTCGTTGTTCAAATACACTTGGTAAAACGTTTCAAAACATTGCAGGTAAGCCTTATTTTGAAGTTGACCGTATTGAAAACTGCTTATTGATTCCTCTTTATTCAATGAAGAATTCTTACAAACCTCTTCCAATTTTGCATCCAAACGTTTGACATAAGGGATAAATAATTTTACAAATTTTCCCTCCATCACATCAGAAGGAATACAAGGTTGGGTAGCATAACGGTGTTTGGGACGCAAACTATCGTAATACATCGGATTGAGCGCAAATTCGTTGCTTTCTTCAGCATAATAGAGTCGGGTTTCGATACCTTCATACTGCAATTTTGCATTTAGCAAGATGAAAAGGGTAAGTAAAGAGATGTAAACACCAATAAACACATTCATTTTTCCTACCGAAGCATTGGTAGAAAAAGTCATAGAAAGGTAATGAAATGGACGATTCAATACATTGAAAACCAATCCACTAAATGTCCAATAAATAAAAAAGTGGTATTTATCTGCAAAAGTAGTGTGTTTGAGTTTGGTATAGTTGAAAAGGGAAATGAGAACTCCAAACAAACTTATAACAACTCCCAATATTATGAAGGTGATTTGGTTATAGCGACCATCGTAGTAAGAGGGCAGTAAAAATTTGACCAGCAAACTCAATAAGAATATAGAGCTTACCAAAATACAAACACTTACCAACGACAAGACAATCAACCCTGAAAGCGAAAAAATGATGCTACAAAGGCGGTCAATTTGCAGGCTAAAGTCTTCTAAATTGGTGATTTTTTGCCGCAATTTCTCAACAAATTTTTTACCCCCATACGGATAATTGTCATAATCAATACCTTTAGGATAAACCGATATCAAGCCCAACACCCCTATCCAAAAGACCCGTAAGACAAAATGTATAGAAAAATTAACCGCTATGGCATAAGAAGCAATGCTTAGGTAAGTAGTGAGAATCGCCGCATACATGAGGATATCTGCGTCAAAATTAAACGCCACATAATGTTGAAAGTCTGCTATAAGAGCAGGAAACTGCATAGTTGCAAAAATAGCCAAGCCTGATATGAGCAATTCTGGTTGCCAACTTTCTCGCTCCAAATTTTCCAGCCATTCTGGTCGGTTGGTATTTTTGACATGGAATTGTTGATTTTCTTGCATAGATACAAAACAATGGTTTTTCAAATTTAACAATAAAATTACATTCTGATAGAATTAGCTCTGAATTTGCAAACTATTCAGCTTCAAACTCCGTTACACATTAGCATCTAATAAATCATAAGAGGAAAACCTACAAACTACTATTATTTTCATCACCTAATACGCTATTTTTAAACTTCAATACATGACTAAGCAAAAGAAAATTTCCAAAACCTTTTATGAGGTAAGTTATTTATTTTCAATGGCTTTCTGTTTTTTCTTTGCAGCCAACATGCTTGCTCAAGAGCCTAGTGAAGAAGCCATCAAGCATCAATTCCCCGATGCAAAAGCAGTGTTTTTGAAACAACATGAAACGCTTGAAATAAACTATGGAGTAGATAAATGGAATATTCAACGTCATATAAGTGAGGAAATGTTCTACCTTGAAAACGTAGGACAGATGTTTTCGCAAAAGTCTATTTACTACACCAGTTTTGAAGACATTAAGGATTTAAAAGCCTATACAAAAGTGCCTTATGCTAAAGGTAAAAAGACACTTTACAACGAAGTTCCCGTAGAAAAGATAGATACCAAAGATGTGATGATGGGCGGTATTTTCTATTCTGACCACAAAGAAAAAGTATTCACCTTTCCAGCCGTGAAAGAAGGAGCAATTACGTCGGTTTCTTATACCGAAGAAACGGATGAGCCTCGACTTTTGGGTGCATTTTTCTTTAGTTCCTATATCCCTGTACTTTCTTCCTCCTTCACCGTAAGTGTACCCGAAAATATAGAAATCACCTATAAGGTATTGGGAGAAAACACCGAAAACATACATTTTGCAGAGCACAAGAAAGGAGACATAAGGCATTACACTTGGACGGCAAAAAATCTTCCAAAACTGGAGCGTGAGGATAATGCACCGAGTACAAGCTATTATGCACCTCATGTAGTAGTTTATATCAAAAGTGGAACGTATGCTGACCAAACAGAAGAAATTATTACAGATGTTTCGGGTTTGTACAAATGGTACAACTATTTGGTGACCCAAACCGATAATGGAGAAGATACTCAATTGCAGAAAGTGGTGAATGGACTTATGGACGGAACAGAAACGGAGGAAGAAAAGGTGAAAAAGATTTTTCAATGGGTGCAAAGTAATATCAAATATGTAGCTTTTGAAGATGGTTTGGGCGGTTTTATTCCAAGAGGTGCAGGAGATGTTTGCACCAAAAAATACGGTGACTGCAAAGACATGAGCAATATTTTGGTGAAAATGTTGGATATTGCAGGCTTGAAAGCCTACCATACTTGGATTGGCTCTCGTGACAAGCCTTATTCTTACTACGATGTACCAACTCCTATTGCAGACAACCACATGATTGCAGCGATAGAACTGAACGGAGAAATGGTGTTTTTGGATGCAACGGGTGAATATTTGTCTTTTGGCTATCCTACTTCCATGATTCAAGGTAAGGAAGCTCTCATCGGCATTGATGCTGATAACTTCAAGATTATCAAAGTACCTATCATTCCGAAAGAGAAAAACGTACTTTCAGAAACGGTAGAAGTGAGCATTGAAGGAAAGGATCTAAAAGGTTCGGCGGATTCGAAGTACATTGGTTACAAAAAAATATTTGCAGAATATGCACGATTGAGAGCTGAGGCTGATGGATCGAGTGACAAATTTTTCAACGCTTATCTCCAAAAAGGAACGAATAAGTTTGAAATCACCAAGATTGAAGAAAGTGGTTTTTACAGTCGAAACGATAATATTGATCTAAAGTATGACTTTAAGATACCTGATTACGTCAAAAAAGCAGGTGACAAACTGTATGTGAATCTCAATCTGAACCGCAAGTATAGCGACCAAGATATTGACTTGGAAAAACGAAAACTGGACAAAGAACGGGACTTCAAACAAATAGAACGCGCTACTTATCAACTGAATATCCCTGACGGTTATACGGTTGAATATTTGCCAGAAGCGAGTAGTTTTCAAGATGAAGAGTTTGGTTTTGACATTCGATATGAACAAAAGGACAATATGATTACCCTACATTCTGAAGTATATATCAATCACTTGATGCTCAAAAAAAGCAAGTTTGAGGAATGGAACAAAATGATTGATGCCATTTCAAAGGCCTATCAAGATGTGGTAGTATTGAAGAATATGAAGGATAATGGGTAAGGCAAATTAAAATGCACTTTACAATCAGCTATTTATGAAATGAACTTTGTAAATTTATTTCTGAAGTGTTCCTAATCTGGCGAAGCTAGTACCATAAAATTCAAACTCAAGTATCAAATTCAAAACCGCACTTGATGTTGGGTAAGAAAATTTAAAGTCTTGCCAATGGAACAAGCGCAAGACTTCAGTGGTTACTGACTAAGTTAATAGTCCATAGTTTTTTTCTAATAAATTGATAGTCAGTTAATTACAAAAAAGACATATTGTCATAACTATTTGATAATCAAACCTCTGCGCCTCTCTGTCTCTGCGTTTAATATAAACTACCTGAACTATTGTAAGTAGTAAATTAAAATATATCAATTCAATAATAGATGAAAACCATGTTCAAAAAAATCATTTTCCCTTTTGTGCTATTGTTTCTTACTTTTTCTGCAATGGCGCAAAAATATACCCATCAAGACTACGATTGGGCAGAAACTCCTGAATTGCACGCATTTTCAGAAGCAGATATGCAAAAATCGGCCATTATCCTAAAAGATGTGCGCATTTTGGAATTTGTGTACACCGATTTAGGCGATCTAAACCTCTTTGAAACCAAACACAAAATCGTGAAGGTGAACGAAGACAAAGCCATTGAAGCTTACAATAAGGTGTTTGTGTCAATGCGGGATGTGGAAGATTTCACCGTTCTAAAAGCTCGGGCGATTTCACCAGATGGTAAGATTACGGAACTGAACCGTGACAATATCAAGGAATTGAAGGATGTAGAAACCTACGGTGCTTTCAAAATTTTTGCCATTGAAGGGGTAGAAAAAGGAGGTGAAATTGAATACATCTACACAACCAAACAAGATGTGAGAGAACCTTTTGGCAGGATTGTATTTCAGTCAGATGTAGAAGTAAAAGAAGTTGTGTTCAAGCTCATTTCTCCTTCTAATTTGGTTTTTGAAACCCAATCCTACAATGGTTTCCCGAAATTGACCGAAACCGAGGGCGAAGAAACCCGCACGATTAAGGCAACTGTCAAAGACATTCCCGCACTTTTGGAAGAAGACTATGCAACCTATGAATCCAACTTGATGAAGGTAGATTACAAGTTGTCTTACAACAATGCAGGACTGAAGAAAAAAGAATTGTATTCGTGGACAGAAGCAGCGCAGTATTTTGGAAGTATCTTGGTAAATGACTCTGAGGAGGCTACCGAGATGCTGAAAAAAGAACTGAAAGCACTGAAAGTGAAAAAAATGGGTGAAGAGCAAAAAATCAAAACCATCGAAAACTATGTGAAAGACAATTTTTCTTTGGAGGCGAATGCGGGAGCGGAATACGGTCAAGTGGAGAAAATTTTGGTCAATAAATTTGCAAGTGAGTTTGGATTGAACCGCCTTTTTGCGGCCTTTTTGCAGGTGGCAGAGATTGATTTTGAAGTAGTGCTGACCAGCAATCGGTTTCAGTCTAAATTTGACAAAGACTTCACGAGTTGGACCAACCTCACAGACATCATTTTTTACTTTCCAAAATATGATAGCTATGTAACTGCACCGATGATTCAATACCGCTATGGTTATGCACCTTATCAAATGGCGGAAAACTATGGTTTGTTCTTCAAATTGGGTGAAAACCCTTCTCCAGAAGTGCGCTATATCTCGATGCCAGGAGCTGATAAAAGCGTCAATAAAATAGATGCACACATTACCTTCGACAAGGACTTCAATGCCAAAATGAATGTCTTCAATGCGTGGACGGGCTACCGTGCGTCGGAGTTTCGCACCATCCACAAATACGACGAAAACTTCATGAAAAGTCGGGTGTTGTCGGGTTTGGAAGGTGCAAAAATGCTGAATCTTGCGGTGAAAAATGAAGACTTGGCGGATAATGCCAAAGGCGGCAAAACCTTTGAGTCGGACACTGAATTGGATGTGAGTTCTTTGGTCGAAAAAGCGGGCAATAGTTACTTGTTCCGTTTGGGTGAGGTAATTGGCTCACAAGTCGAACTCTATCAGGAGCATGAACGCCAAAATGCCATCGAAATGCAGTATCCTACCTACTACGACCGTTCTATTTCTTTTGAGATTCCAGAGGGTTATACGGTGGAAGGTTTGGAGGATGCCAAAATCAATACCTATGTCGAGATTGATGGCGAAAAGGTGAATGGTTTTGAATCGGATTATACGATTGAAGGAAATACGGTGACTATCAATGCGGATGAATTCTATCACACGATTTCTTTGCCGAAAGAAACGTATGAAGATTTCCGCAAGGTCATCAATGCGGCGGCTGACTTCAATAAGGTGGTTTTGGTCTTGGAGAAGAAGGTGGATTGAGATAATTGAGACTCAAAATACTATTTTTTGTGAGGCTTGTAGAATTTGGATTCTGCAAGCCTTTTTTTTCTTCAAATTCTTCCATCCAAACTGTTTATTTTGAGCGGGAAAAACTTTGTTATTTGGGCTTGTTTTTATAGCTTTGAGAGGTGAGGAGTTTTGATGTATGGGAATATCAATTACTTGGTTCACATAATCTAATACATATATTTCTATTGTATAAATATAAACTAAATAATAAGTACCTAACCAGATTTAAAAGGATATTAAAATCTTCACAAGAATTTAATAATAAACATTTTGTGATTTTTGAAATGTACAAATAATTTTGATTAGCTACTTATTAATCTCGACTATACTACTACCCACGAATAATTGAGAATTCAGCTTCTTTCATAAAGTATTGAATCATAATTGGGCATTCTGCAATATTTTGGTCTGGCAGTCCTTCTTTGATTCGTTGAATTAAGTCATTCAAGTCAAAAATATGGGTTTCAAGTTGCTAATATGCGGGTATTAAACCCAAGAAAATCATCTATACCTTGGATTTTTATCATGCTGTTGAAAATTTTTTCTTCCCAAAATACTGTTCCACTCTGAGACACAAAACTGTTCCACTCTGAAACAGTTGCTTTTCATCAAAGCTATAAATTTCAGTACATACTACTGTCTATCAAACACTTACTTAAATGGCATAGCCTTTGCCTATAATAGAGTGTAGAAGCACATAGATACCCAGTATTTATAACATCCCCTATACAAGCTTATTTTACATGATATGCCAAATAATAAAATTATGTTGGAAAATGGAAAAGAAAAAGAGGTGATGTATAAATCACCTTTAAGCGATGCTGAGACCATTGCTATTACCAAGTATTTCTATAAAGGTTTAACCATCCTGTTTTAGCTTCAAGATTTTCAAACAACATTGCACCACCAGACACAATAAAATTTTTATGCGGAGCAGCTATATTTAGAAACCCTGAAGACAATATTCTGCCCTTTCCAAAGAATACAATTAATTTCACTCCTTGCTATGATGGAAGCATAGACATTAAAGAAAGTTCTGATTCATACACTGGAATAATTGGTTTTGATTTTGGAGAAGGTAGAGTTATCGTATGCACGGACCAAGGCATTTTTAGAAGTTTAGATTTACTTATTGATGGTGAGAAGATTCCTATCACTATTCATGACCCCGATTGTAACAATGCAGACTTATTTTTAAACTCAGTAAGATTGCTAGTGAAATTGCAATAAAAACTACTCAAACTGTATAAAAACAATAGCTAAAAGTAGGTTTTTGAGAAGTTTTCTCCCTTCAAATAAATATTAATTGAGACAGAAAGACTCGTCTACTAAATACACCACGAAGCATAAATCCCCTATTTTATGCCATCTAAAAAAAAATCAAAAAACAATGAAGTATTTTGGAATTTTAGCAATTATGTTTTTTACGATAACACTAAAGGCACAGTCCTTTACAGGCAGTATTGCTTATGAACAAACAATCTTTAACTATCATATAAAGCTTACAGAAATAGAAAAACAGACAACGGCATTTTTTTCAAGTATAGAGATGAATGCTTATGAAATACCTTGTCAAAACACAACTTTTGACAAAGATTCGCTGAAGTTTTATGTGATTAGTGATTATTATACTTATGAATATAAGTTCTTACTGCATGGTAAAGATTTCAAAGGACAACTAAAAGTTTCTTCAAATGAAACAGAACAATTATTAAACACCTTTGAAACCAACTTGATTCGAGAAAACACAACAGTATCTGAAATAATTGAAAAACAGGAATTAACCTTCACTTCAAATAATATTAAGCTTTATGGCACATTATGGAAACCGAAAAATCCAATCAATAAGGGTTTGTTTTTCGTGACCTCTTCTCAAGGTAATGACCGAAGTGGAACCAACGCAGAAGCCTCATATTTCACTAATTTAGGTTATACCGTTTTTAATTATGATAAAAGAGGTACGGGAAAATCAGAAGGCGAATGGCAATCGGCAACCATAGAAGAACTGTGTTCAGACGATATGAATGCTATTGCCTTTTTTGCAAAAGCTGCAATGCTTCCGCTCTCTGAAATTGGAATAAAAGGAAGTAGTCAAGGCGGTATAAAAATACCATATATATTGTCAAAAATACCTGAACTCAAATTTGGAATTTCAATAAGTTGCCCAAGAGGAACACTTTTAGAGAGTGATTTAAACAATTGGAAAAATTCAAATACCTCTCAAATTGGTCAAGAAAATATAGATGTAGCTGCAAAAATTCAAAAAGCAGGATATGATTATTTGGCAAATAATTTAAGCTACAAAAAATTAAATTCAATTAAAACTAAATATATGAATCAGTTTTGGTTTAAATATATTTGGATTCCTGACGAAAATATTCAAAAAGATTACAAGTTAAACTTTAGTGGATTGCCTTATTTTAAAAAAATCAGTCAGCCTATATTAGTAATTCAAGGGCTATCGGATAAAATAATACCTGAAGATAGTTATAGGGTAATAGAAAATGCTTTAAAAAAATCTAAATCAAAAAATTACGAGATTTTGACTTTTGAAAACACTACACATTCAATGATGTATTTAGATAAAGAATTTCCTTATTTTCAATTATTAACACACGATTATTTAAACGTAATTACTAATTGGCTTAAAAAAATCTAAAATAGATAATAATAGCACTGAATTAAGTAAGTAGTGTGCAACATAAATTCATTCAATATATTCTTAATCAAACTATTAAATAACGACAAGAGAATTTAACAACAGCACTAAGCTGTTTTCGCCACAAGTCTGTGATTCCGATTTATCGGAGCAGTTCCTTTCGTATTTTTTAGCGTTTTTTGTTACTAAAAGGCTTGCTAAGACTCCCCATTTACCACATCTTTTGCACTTTTGTGATGCCCTGTCGTCGATATTTTTCAACAATCGGGTATATTTAAGGTGTAAAAGCTAATTTTTTTCATAGACTACCGTTAGACACAACAACGAAAACAAATGGAATCAAATAAAGTAATAGATGCATTATTAGGAGTTGCTATAGGCGATGCCGTTGGCGTTCCATTTGAATTTAGTTCAAAAGATAAAATGAAATCCAATCCAGCCAAGGGAATGATTGGATATGGAACTTACAATCTACCAAAAGGAACTTGGTCTGATGATAGTTCATTGACTTTTTGTTTAGCAGAATCCTTAATCAATGGATATGATTTAGAAGATGTTTCAAAAAAATTCATTAGATGGAAAAATGAAGCGTATTGGTCTGCAAGAGGAAAGGTATTTGATATTGGAATGACAACAGCAAAAGCGATTTCAAGATTGGAGAAGTTAATAGAAGATGGTGATATAGAGGAATTAAAAAAGCAAAAGTATCATGGAAATGAGTATGATAACGGCAATGGCTCATTAATGCGAATAATTCCTTTACTTTTTTATATAAAAGGAAAACCAATTACTTAAGTTTCGCACCTACTTTTTTACTGAAAAAGAGGCTTAAAACAATTATATACAATCGGCTTAAATGAGCTAAATCTTTGTAAATTACTCTCCTAAATCTCGAATTCCATTTAAGGAAAGCACTTTTCCGTCACTATAATTACTGTAAATAAATATTTATAATTTATTTACATACAAAGTGTTTTGAAGAAAATTAACTTGTTTGTTAAAGAGGAAAAACAGCATAAAATATGTATATTTGATTCACTATAAACAAAATACAAAAATTATGCTGCCTGATTGCAAGATACAAAAAGTACACGAAATTAAAAGCCTACTGAAAAAAAATAATATTGTAGATGCTTTAGCCCGAGCTTATGAACCCTTTCAATTGAAAAGCTTGTGCTATCCCTTAGACTTACTCAAAACCCAAGGTTATCCTATTTCTGTGCTAATGCTCACACTGCTGCTGCTTCCTTTTTTGGGAGTCGATAGTATTCATGGATTCTCGAATGGTGCTTACAGTCATGTTTTTGAAGGAGCAAAAGATTGTTTGTATCGTTTAAAAAACAATGAATGGATAAATTGGCGTAAGCTTCTATACCGATTTAATAAACGCTATAATGAGCTGGCTGACAAACATATGGTGAAATTGAGTGAGGAGGAAAGAAAAGGGATGAAACCGAAGTACAAGTGTTTGACTGCTGATGATAGCCCAGTGAACCATACAGGCAAAACCATCGAAGGTATCAGTAAAGTTCATGACCATTCTCTCAAATGTACTGTTTTGGGCTTCAAACTCTTGGTCTTAGGCTATTTTGATGGAATCAACTTTCGACCTTTAGATTTTTCCTTGCACCGAGAAGGGCAAAATCGCCAACGCTATCGTTTTGGTTTACCTGTTAGGGCGCTCAAAAAACAATATCGTAAAATTAGAGCTAAATTATCGGCAGGTTATGAACGGTTTAAGGAATTGGATAGGGATAAGAATAGCCAACTAATCAGCATGATAAAAAGAGCATTGAAACATGGATATGTACCTGATTATGTGTTGTTTGATGCTTGGTTCTGCTGCGAAAAAACATTGAAGGCTATCCGTTTACTTCGACAAGGAGTCATTCACATAGTGGCTGCTTGTAAAATGGGCAATGCCAAATACAACTATTTATCCAAAGAAATGTCAGCTGGGCAGATTTTAAAAACATTGCGAAAAGTTCATAAACGTAAGCCCAAAAGATGCCGCCTACTTGGGTGTTATTATTATACCGTGGTGGTGGATTATAAAGGTATGGAAGTCAAGTTGTTTTTTGTTAGGTATACTAAACGAAGCAAATGGAGACTTTTACTGACTACCCAAACAAGCCTTCGTTTTACTCAGGCTATGGAAATCTATGCTATTCGATGGTCTATTGAGGTCTTTTTCAAAGAAGTAAAGCAACTTTTAGGTATTCAAAAATGTGCTTCCAGAGATTTTGATGCTCATATTGCTCATACCACTTTAACTTTGATTCAATATGTTATGTTGAGTTTGCATAAACGCTTTTCAGATTATGAAACGATTGGCGGCTTATTCAGAGCTATCAGAGACCAATATATTCAAGCAACGATTGCTCAAAGGCTGTGGCAAATCATGATTTCTATTCTCACACGATTGGTTCAAAAGATAGAATGTGATATGGAACTGGTCTTGCAGTTAATTATTCATGACAACGATTTCAGGCAATTATTTTCGGGTATGGTGCAGCTTAAAGTACAAGATGAATAGGAGATAAGCATTTGTTTAGAACCTAAATGGAAAAACATAACTAAGTGGCTTATTTACAATTATTTATAATCTATCAACATCTATAAATATCTTATATTAAAACATAAAAACAATTAACTAACAAATGCTTACTTTTTTAAGTGGCGATGCGAAACTTAAACCAATTAAAGAACAATTTGAAGTCATATGGGAAATATCTGCATTAACTCACAGACATATAAGGGCAGCAATGAGTTGCTTAATATATTTGAAGTTAGCAGAAAAATTACTTGAAGGAAAAGACAAAGAAATTGCCTATTCAGAAATGAGGAATGACATATCAAGATTTTGGGAAGAAATGGGTTTTTCAGAAATAGAAAGACAACACTTCAAAAGAGTAGTTCAGCAAGACATAAGAGAAGTGGAAATAGATGACTTGAAATCAGGAGGATATGTAATTGAAGTTCTCGAATCGAGTATATGGTTTTTTCTGAATAAAAACTCATATAAAGAAATAATATTGTCGATAATAAATATTGGACATGATACTGATACCTCTGCTGCAATAGCAGGAGGTCTCGCTGGAATTTATTATGGACAAAAAGGAATTCCAGAATATTGGATTGCTTCAATTGCAAGAATGGAAGATATACTGAAATTAGGTGAGAAATTAAACACAAAATACTATGTATAATGGAGTTGGCAACCCAAAGCACCTACCACTATTTATCCCGAATCCTCAGTATCACCACACGACTTATCAAAAAAGAATTCGTTGATATTGATGAGAGTCAAAAAATTGCAATTTTATTAAAAAAGGTGGATTAAATTTTTAATTTTTCCAGTAGGGCGCAAATCTTACTCAAACAGATTCACAACTTTTGTACTATTAACATCTTCTTGGGTTACTTTCTGCAATTTATTGCTTTGGATGTAGTAATTGCCACCTACAAAATCAACGCAGCCAGTTTCAGGATTGTGAATGATGGCAGTGAAGTAATAAATGCCTGCTTTTTCGTAGGTATGTGCGGCATCAGTTAAATCTGCCGTAGCACCGTCGCCAAAAGTCCATTCTACTCTCGAAAATTCACCTACTGCTTTGTTTGTGAAACTAACAGTCAAACCTTCAATTTCTAAATCAAACAACATATCCAAATCACACACTTCTTTGTCATAAATCGGTGCTTTGTCCAAAAATGCGCTGCTTGTTTCGGCAACCATGTTTAAGTCAATGATTTCCTCCGTTGTATTGTTAATACCTACACTTGCGAAAGTAGTAATTGTGATAAAAAGAGCTAAGGTGAAAGTTGTGATGATATGGAAGATGAAATTTTTCATGACTATTGGGCTTTAAAAATGTTTTGCGTTGTTTCTGCTTAGTTGTACGGAGGGTTTCAAAAAAATGTTGCAGAAAAGTCATTTTAGTGTCATGGAAAAAGATTTTGATTTAAGAATCAATGACTAACTATTTGGTTATTATTTTGTTGTAGATTTTTTTGTCGCTTTAACTTGATGCAATAAAAAAGAAAATAAATGAATAGGCACGAAGATATTTGTATAATAATTCAATTGGAATTGTTCAATTAAAGGCATAAATAATCAACACGTCATAATATTGTCATTTTTATCTCATTCTTCAAATTCAAGTGAATTTTGGCACAAGGTTTGGCAAATGATACTTATCCGTACTCAATCCACAAATACAATGAAATACTCAATAACCAAATTCACAATTGCCCTTTTCCTCTGTAGTCTTTCTTCAATTGCATTGACCAACAATACTCCCAAAACCAATAACGAAACCGAGTGTCAAATTGAAGTAGCCTTCGAATATGCAGTAGAAAATCTACGTGTGCAGTTCAACAATGCTTCAATGGGGGATTACAATCAACTTCAATGGGATTTTGGTGATCAAGTTCAATCAGAAGAAATCAATCCAACACATGAATACAGCAAAGAAGGAATGTATCGCTTTTGTGTAACAGCAACCAATTCTCTTACCGATTGCAGCAAACAATACTGTGCAGAAGTATATGTTTTTGAATAGGTGCTAAATGACTTCAATTTTCGCCTATTCATTCCGCAAAGCCTCCACAGGATTCGCCAAGGCCGACTGAACTGTTTGAAAACCAAGCGTGACCAAAGCAATCAATAAGACGACAACAACAGGAAGCACAAACAATAGCCAAGACAGTTCAATTCGATAGGCATAATCCTGCAACCAATGATTCATGGCATAAAACACCAAAGGAATCGCTAATACACTCGCCAAAGCAATCAATTGAAGGAAATCCTTAGAAAGTAAAGACAAGATATTTGGAACAGTAGCCCCCAATACTTTTCGGATGCCAATTTCCTTCTTTTTTTGAAGCGCCGCATACATCACCAAACCATATAACCCAAAGCAAGAAATCAAAATTGCCAAGAAAGAAAAGTAGCCAACGATTTGACTTAGATGACTTTCTGTGGTATATAAATCCTCAATTTGACTGTCCAAAAACGCATAATCCATTACCTTTTCAGGAAAAAATGTTCCCCATTTTTGGCGAATGAAATCTACCGTTTCAGGAATCTCTGTATTTTGAATCCGAATCGAAAAAGTAGTAAATGTGCCTGCATTGACCTGAATAGTCATGGCTTCAATGGGTTGTGTCAGACTTGTATAGTGAAAATCTTTCATCACACCCACAACCGTCCCCTGTTTTCCTTCCATATTGATGTTCTTTCCTATTGCTTCAATAGCATTTTTCCACCCCAAAGTTTCAACAGCTTTCTCATTGATAATGAAAGCATTTAGATGGTCAGTTCCAAAGGATTTGTCAAAATCTCTACCTTCAATGATTTGCAAGTCATAGGTAGCTGCAAAATCGTAATCAACTGCCATAGAACCAATATACATATTATCCTCTGCTTTGATAGAATCGGTCGTCACATTTCGACGAACCGAACCCATGCCTGGCAATGCCGAAGAAAGTGTACTGCCCAAAATATGTGGATTTTCTTGCAGGCTTTCTTCAAACGCATTCATTTTGGCACGCAATTCACCCGTCACCCCTCCAAAAATCGTGTTCATGTTTTGGCTGAACAAACGCACCGTAAGCACTTGATCCTGAGCAAAGCCCATCGGTTGATTTCGCATAAACTGCCATTGTTGATACACCACTAAAGTAGCCGCAATGAGTGCAATAGTAACGAAAAATTGAGTGGTAATCAACACTTTTCGCAAAGCAACTCCTTTCGGAATACTTTGATAACCTGTTCCCTTCAATATACTCGCCGCCTGAAATCGGGTAACAAAAAAAGCGGGATAACTGCCAGCCAAAATACCTACTCCCAAAAAAATACCAATAAAAATCAAGATTTCTTGCCAGTGCTGCAATGGATTAAATTGCAGCGATTTAGCTGTCAAATCATTCAATATTGGCAAGGTGAATTCGAGCAGCAAAAGCGAAACAATAAAGGCGAAAAAACTCAGCAGCAGCGATTCACTCAAAAACTGCCCAATCAAATTTCCTTTATTTGCACCCACCACTTTTCGGATGCCCACCTCGGTTGCTCTTTTCAAAGAAGCTGCCGTAGAAAGATTTACAAAATTGATACAAGCAATCAATAAGGTCAATAAAGCAATGATACTGAACAGGTAAATATTCCGCATACTTCCCACAGGCTCAATTTCCAAACCAATACCCGATTGCAGTTGTATCTCCTTCAATGGCTGCAAAACAAACGCTTGTTTGTCCCTCACTTTCTCATTGCCATGTATTTGCAGTAATTGAGGCATTTTAGCATCTACACTTTCAGGAGATTGATTGTCTTTAAGCAAGACATAGGTATAAAGATGCGAAATAACCCAATTTTTGCTGAGGTTGTCCTTCATGTTTGCACGGATAGCTTCATTTTCAATGTCAAACATGTTCTCAAAGGGCGCAACTAACTCGAAGTGAACATGTGAATTATTGGGATAATCTTCAAAAACACCCGTTACTTTGAAAGCATATTGACCACTCATCAAAATAGTTTTGCCCATCGGATTACTTTCCCCAAAGTATTTTTCTGCAATTGATGCTGCAATAACAATTGAAAAAGGGGCATTCAAGGCAGTTTTGGGATTGCCTTTGAGAAAATGAAATGTAAAGATATCGGTCAAAGTAGAATCTGCAAAAAAGACCCTATCTTCTTCATATTGCTTGTTTTCACCGCCATTGGAGGAAGGCACTTCAATGCTTGCACTTCGCAAATAGAACCGAGTTGTCTGTTCGATTTCTGGGAAATAGTCAGTCAAAAGCGGTGAAAGAGGTGGTGGAGTGCGTGCCAATTCCATTCCATCCCCTGCAAATTTCGGCTGGTATTTGACCCGATAGATGCGCTCAAATTTCTCCTGAAATTGGTCATAACTCAATTCATCTTTGACAAACAAAACAATCAAAAAGCAACAGGTCATTCCCATCGCCAAACCCAATATATTGATCAGGGCGAATATTTTGTTTCGCATTAAATTGCGGAAAGCGGTCTTGAAGTAGTTTTGCAGCATAATGAAGATATTGAAGTGAATACCAAAAATAAAAGTGAAAATAGGGTGAATTAGGCAAAACTTACAACGTTTTAACAGTGATTAACTTTAGCACTAAATAAAAATTAAGAAGGATACTTATTACTGAAACTTTTGAATTCCTGAAAACTTATCAGATTTAGAGCGTTTATTAGGGAAGTTGGAAAAGTAAAAACCAATATCATGTTTTATGACTATATCCATTACACTACTTTTTGGAATAATATTGTTGCTAATTATTATGCTCATTTTTGAAGTTTTACCTTCAGATACACTTGCCGTAGCACTGATGGTCGTATTGATGGTATGCGGATTTGTGACCCCGCAAGAGGGAATTTCTGGTTTGAGCAATCAGGCAACAGTAACAGTATTGGCACTGATGATTTTGAGTGTGGGATTGGAAACAACAGGCGTGATTACCTCCATTGGTAAGCGAATCAAGCTCTTATTTGAGCGCACAGAGTGGGTAACTATATTGGTACTGATGTTGATTGTTGGTACTTGTTCGGCATTTATCAGCACTACCGCAGTAGTAATTGTTTTTCTGCGAATTATGATAAAATTGTCGCAAAAAATGCCCGCAAATCTTGCCAAGATACTCATGCCACTTTCCTTTGCAGGCATCATGGGTGGCTCATGTACTTTGTTGGGAACTTCCACAAATTTGCTGGTAAGTGCCATTGCTAAGGATTACAAATTAGAGCCTTTTGGCGTGTTTGAGTTTACACCTATTGGAGTGATTTTTTTTGTAGCAGGACTCGCTTATATGGTGCTGATTGGCAGACATTTGATTCCAAATCGAACACCTATTGGAGCGGATTCTACTCGTCAATACGCAATGGAGGGTTATTTGACCGAAATTGTGATACCACCCGATTCTAATTTGATTGGAAAACGCATTGATGAAACGATTTTTTACCAAGATGAAGAAATTAACTTCCTCGAAATCAAACAAAGGAACAGTCAATACTATGTGCCAAATGAAGTGCTGATTCTTCAAGAAGATGATTTACTTTTGGTGAAGGCGAGTGTGGAAAAAATAGCAGAATTGCATCAAAATGACGATGTTAGGTTACTCAGTCGTCAAATGGCCAAAAGTGACCAAGAAGAAAGCAAGGAAAAGACAACTCTCTGCGAGGTAATCGTACGTCCAAGTTCACGGTTGATTGGCAAATCCCTGAATCGAATTGCAGTGAAAAAGGAGTACAACGCCTTACCACTTGCCATCAAGAAGCACAAGTTGTACTATTTCATGAAGATAGGACGGATAAAGGTAGAGTCTAGTGATACGGTATTAATGGAAGTAGAACAAGCTGATTTTGAACAGTTTTACAATTTGCCCGATTTTGTAGTATTACAAGAACATGAGGATTTGTCCTCAAAATCTGATAGAAGGTATATCGCTGCAATAATTATGGTTGCAGTTATTTTGTTGGCAGCCACCAATGTATTGCCGATTTTGGTAAGTGCTTTGTCGGGATGTGTTGCCATGTTTTTGACAGGCTGTTTAGATTTGCAAAAAGCCTATCGGCGAGTAGATTGGAGCGTTTTCTTTTTACTTGCGGGGGTGATTCCTTTGGGGATTGCGATGGACAATACAGGTGCGAGTCAGTTGATTGCCAGCACTTTTGTAGAAGTATTGGGCGAAGTTTCTCCCCGAATATTGGTGAGTATATTGTTTATTTTCACCGCCTTGCTCAGTGGAGTCATTTCCAACAATGCCACTGCCATATTGATTGCTCCAATCGCCGTTTCGATAGCTACAAGTTTGCAAATTGATCCTCGCCCATTGTTGTTCACCGTCATGTTTGCGGCAAGTGCCAGTTATATTTCTCCAATTGGTTATCAGACAAATACATTGATTTATGGTCCAGGTGGATACAAATTCGCCGATTTTGTGAAAGTAGGCGGAGGCTTGATGTTGCTGATATGGGGCTTGGCAACTTTATTGATACCCATGTTTTATTTTTAGTCTAAAACCTCAATCCACCCACAATCTGCCCCAACCATTGCTGTCCATAAAAAACGCTGGCAGCGTTCACCTGTTTTTTCCATCGCTTCAAATCCTGTTTCGATTTTTTGTGGATAATGTGCATATCCCCAATGAATGCTTGATAAGTGTCTATCTCCGCCATCAATATCTTGATTAACTTTCGTAAAAAATTGATAAACAAGCGATAAGAAGCGACTTTGTTGGCTGCAATTTTGTCCTTTTGATCAAAAATGTATTTGGTAAAACTGTTCAGAAAGTTCTCCAAAACCTCCAATTCCTTCAATTCAAAATAACTTTTCGCCAACAACAATTTTTCCCCCAATTTGTAATACACATCCGAACTATTGCTTTCCAAAAGCAAATCCAAAACCTGCTCGTAGTCTTTTTTTGCAAAGTGTAAGTTGGCAACATTCAGCAAATAAGCATCCTGTCGAAACGATGCAGGAATGATTTGAGAGTGATGGGCTTCAATAAAATCTGCCGCCCAATCAAATTTCTGCAATGCCAAAGCCACCGTCACCACATTTTTGAAAACGCTGTGGTGCAAAGGCGTTTGTTTGCCCAAAATGCCCTGCTCCAACTGCCTGCTATACAATTCAAAAAGTTCATCGTAATATTCATCAATCGGAAATACATGTTTCACCGAATTTTCCAAGTAGGTGTAAAAAGCCCTCATTTCAAAGGCGTTGAACTGACCGCCATATTCTTCTACCAATTCCTTCAATCGGGCGTAATGCTTGTATTCTGAAGGATGTAGTTTCAATAACAATGCCTGCCGATACAAGGCAATCGCTGGAAGATGTTGCCATTCACTTGCGTCTAAAAAGGCAAAAATTTCCTCCTTCAATGCATAATCGTACTGAATTTTTACGATTTGTTGACGGTTCAACATCTGACTCCAATGCTGCAATTTCTGCAAAAGGTAATAAACATCCAAAGCATTGGTCATGGCTTGTAGGTTGATGTCGCCCGTTCTATCATCCTTTTGGCTTTGGAAATTTGCCAGTGTTTTTTCCATCCAAAATTGACGTTCATAATATTCCACATCTTTTTCCAAAGCTTTACCTTGCTGTTTTTGAAGGCGTTGGTAGGTGCTTTCAAAATGTTTGGGTAGCGAAAGATGTTGGTAAATTTGTAGTAACTGCAATTGAAACTTGCCCTTGTCTTTCTCCACAAATTCATGCACCAAAAACTTTTCTGTGAGCTTGAACAACTCAGAATTGAGGCGATTGAGTTTGGGTTTGTCCATTTTTTGATGCGGAAAAACGGCTGCAAAGGCTTGTTCTGCGGAGCAGTGTTTTTCGTCAAAAGTGGGATAATGGTTTTTCAGGAAGTAAAAAAGCGCAATTAGTTGTTGGTTCTCATTGAAATAAGGTGATTGCAGAAACTGTTCTAACTTGTTGATTTCGTTAGCATCAAGCCGTTGAAGTAAAGTGATTAATTTTTTGTGCATTGTACTCGTTTTTTTCTATTTGAAAACCAAGAGAGCAAGCAGAATGTTTTTGATTGAACAAAGCACAGAGGCTTCGAGGCACATAGATTTTGGTAATCAATAATTGGGGTTTCATCGTATTGATAAAATAAATTTATGGTTATCACATTTTTATATCTTGTTTCTCACTTCCCGCTTCTTTCGTCCAAAGTCTAAAAAAAGATACATCCATGAAAAACTACCTCAACGCCATCCTATTTTTTTTGATACTTACCTCCAATGTTGTGTCTGCCCAAACTGAACCTACGTGTGAAGCCGCCAATATTCAACTGCTGTTTTACAACCACAATGACGGAAATACGGCAATTGGCTTGGGCCTGAGTTTGGAAGAAAATACGGTAAACTACCAAATTGTGCATGAATATGTCATTGGAGAAGAAACTATTGTGCAAACACTCCCCGCCAATGATTTGGAAATTGTTTTGAATCTCGACCCACTTGCCTTGTACCATCAATTCACTGTCGAAAGTTTTTGCAGCAACGAATTGCAGCAAATTGGGGCTTCTTTGGTCTTGGATTTCACCTACTCAGACATTGATTTGAACTGCCCGATTCCCACCAATTTTGTCATCGAATCGCTGACCAACAATGAGATAATCTTGACTTGGCAGGCAGTTGAAGGAGCTGAATCCTATACAATTGCTTATGAGCCAGAAATTGGAGGTGAAATGACTTTTCAAACCACAGAAACTTTCTTCAAAATTCCACTACAAGCCGTTTGCACCCATACTTTTCAATTGTCCTCCAATTGCAGCGACAAAAAACAGTCTTTGGTGGCTAAAGGTGCCATCAGCCAAATTACGGTCGTGACGGTAGATGATGTGAAAAAAGACATTCAAACTTGCTGCGAAACTTTTTGGATGGACGTTCAAAATGCACATCGATTGTTGTGCACAGCGCATGGTGATTTTGGCGCAAACAAAATTGCATTTACCAACGTGCATATCAACATCATCCCGATAGATAGCTGTTTTACAAATGTCATTGAAGAAAACCTTACTGCAATAAAAATCAATGTATTTCCCAATCCTTTTGTCGAATATTTGGTCATTGAAGGAAAAAATATGCCTTTTGAAGAAAGCGTTTTGATGGTTTACAATGCGAATGGCGAACTCGTTTTGCAGCAAAATTTTCTCACTTCAAGCCTGTATTTGAATACGAAAGATTTGCCGCAAGGCATTTATTTTTACCAATTGAAGCAAAAAAAGCAAAAAATAAGCGCAGGAAAACTGGTCAAATAGTGAAGTCCGACCGATTATCGCTCTTTTGGGTAATCAAATTCGCCCTTTTTTACACACCTTTTGCAGCTAAAGTGCTGTTTTTCAACAAAAATACTTCCCTATCTACCCTCCGATTCTGTACCTGAAAAGTAATAGGTTTTGGATGACAATGATGGTAAATTTGTCATTGTCAGTTAGATATAAAGTAAGAGTCAATGGTCTTAGGCCTATTGTCCTTCTACTTTTATCACAATATTTTATTAAACCTCAAAACCTTTTAACAAATGAAACACGTAACATTTTGTAAAAATCAAAAGTCAAACTTTTCTTTTTCTGCGATTCTTCAACGCCTCCTTTTCTTGTGTGTGATAGTTGCAATCGGATTAAGTAGTTGTGAAGAAGAATCTATGCCTGAACCCCAACCTGAGCCTACTCCAACAGTCGAAAGAAAAAACTTGGATGTATTGGATTGGCCCAAAGCCCTCGAAGATTGCATCACCGATGCAGAAAAAAAAGCCGTCCGTAATGGTACAAAAACCTCTTATGAAGTTTGGAACGCCATGAAAAAAAGATGTCCGAATGTAGAAAAATATGATAATGGTTATTTGTTGAGTCGTTTGGCGCATTTTCCCAATGCAGCTTTGGTATCGAGCAAGCACGATTTGAAGGCTGAACTCTGTAAATTTGCCGACAATGCCAAGTGTTGCATTGATACACTGACGATTATGGGACATGGCACGAATGGAAAAATTTCGGTAGGAGATGGTCAAGTGACCGAAGAATGTAAGTACATCAATGGAAATACGGAAGATTGGCTGACCGTTTTGGAAGACAAATTGAAGAAAGCACTTTGTGATAGTGCGGTTATTTTCTTGAATGGTTGCGATGTGGGAAGTGGTGAAAAAGGCTTGAAGAAAATGCAGTTTATTGCCAATAGATTTAATGCGACAGTCATTGCGCCCACTCGATGTGTCTATGGCAACGAGGATTTAGACGATTTGGGTGATGACATTCGGATAGTGCGTCCTGGTGACACTTCAACGGACAACAAAACACAGGAAGAAACCGACAAAAAAAGTGCGGATAAAAAAGGCAATGAAATGCAGCCAAATAGCCAACTGCCATTGCAGAAAGAAATCATTGCTTTGGGAATATATCCGCCTAATTATGATGCGATTCCTACTTTTGACAATGACTTTGCCTTACCGATTCACGATCCAACTTTGATACAAGCTTTGCGTTTTGAAGCCTTCAATTTGGGCTATGCACTGTTGCAAGAAGTGGGCGATGGAACCGAGGCTTCGGCGGTGTGGGTGATTGCGTATGAGGATGGCACGATTGAAGTAGCGCACAACATTTTTAGCAACTATCTTTTTGCTAAAAATACGTCCGACGGAACGATGTATTTCCAAGTAAATGCGTTTGGACGACAGTTGATTCAGCAAGCGATGGAACTGTCGGTGAATTAGGATAATTTTTTTGACTGAGCAGATAACCGAAATTTATGAAATTTCGGTTATCTGTATTTTCCTTTGTGGTGTTTTTACCCTACAAACTAAAATTACCAAAGAACAAAAAAATAAAAACTCTTATCTTGTGAACACAATTTCATTCAAAACACAAAAAATTAAAAATCAATGAAGAGTTTTTACATTGTTCTTATCTGTTTGTTGGTAGGTATAATCTTTCTTTTGGCTGCTTGTCAAAACGCTGCTAAAGAGAACGCCGAGGGAACGTCTGCTACGGCTGATACGCCAATAGCAGCTCCTGCAATCGAAAAACCCCTTGTTCCAGAATGGCACAAAAACGCTACTATATATGAGGTGAATCTTCGACACTATACGGATGAAGGCACTTTCAAGTCTTTTGAATCTCACATTCCAAGATTGAAGGAAATGGGAATTGATATTCTTTGGTTTATGCCGATTCACGAAGTTAGTGTAAAAGAGCGCAAAGGAACATTGGGAAGCCCTTATGCTGTAACCGATTACAAAGGAGTGAATCCTGACTATGGCACAATGGACGACTTCAAACAGATGCTCAAAGCCATTCACAATGCAGGTATGCACTGTATCATTGACTGGGTGCCGAACCATACAGGATGGGATAACAAATGGATTACAGAACATCCCGATTGGTACACACAAGACGAAGACGGCAATGTGATTGACCCAATTGACTACAACACAGGTAAATCTTGGGGTTGGACAGATGTAGCAGACCTCAATTATGACAACCAAGAAATGCGAGCTGCAATGATTGACGCAATGACTTTTTGGATTAAAGATGTTGGTATTGATGGTTTTAGAGTAGATGTAGCACATGGTGTGCCTGTCGATTTTTGGGCGCAGGCTTCGGATTCTTTGTATGCTATTCGCCCGCTATTTATGTTGGCAGAGGCAGAAGTGCCTGCCATTGTGAACAATGGAGCCTTTGTGATGGATTATGGCTGGGAAATGCACCACTTACTGAACGAGATTGCCAAAACACAAGGGGCAAACCGCAAAAAAGGAGATAAACTGGTGCAAGGCAACAAGGTAGAAGGTGAGGAAGCTGAGGAAGTCAAGAAAAATGCTTTGGACATTGACGCAATGTTGGCGAAAAAAGCCAAAGATTACTCCAAAGGTTATCAAATGCAATTCACCTCCAATCACGACGAAAACTCCTGGTCAGGAACTGAATTTGATCGCATGGGAGCTGGACACAAAGCTTTTGCAGTTTTAACCGCTACCTTCAATGGTATGCCATTGGTTTATACAGGTCAAGAAATTGGGATGGACAAACAATTGGAGTTTTTTGAAAAAGACTTGATTAATTGGGAAAAAGGCGATAAGAGTTATACCGATTTTTACAAAACCTTGTTGGATTTGAAGCACAGAAACAAGGCTCTTTGGAATGGTGAATATGGCGGAAAATTGGTCAAAATCCCTACAGGCAATGACGAAAATGTGTATGCTTTTACACGTGAAAAAGACGGTGATAAAGTCGTGGTGATTATCAACTTATCGGCTGCAAAACAAAAAGCCAAATTGGAAGGAACTGATTATGTGGGTGATTATACCAATGTGTTTTCTAAAGCTGCAATGGGTTTGACCGAAGGAATGGAAATGGAATTGAAGCCGTGGGATTATGTAGTGTTGTCTAACAAATAGAAGACTTTAGATGAAAGACTTCGGAAGTTTAATTGTTTAAAAGATTCAAAATTATTGAATTAACAGCTTATTTTTTAGAGAAAAACTTCCGAAGTCTCCTTTCATAGATTTTGTCAAAGAACCATTTGTATTGCTTCTAAGGATTTTGTGTAGGATATTTTAATTTTCATTCGACCCTAATTTTAGTATGTATGAGTCACCGAATCACCGAAAAATCATCCACATAGACATGGATGCCTTCTACGCATCTGTTGAGCAACGGGACAACCCTGCTTACCGAGGTAAGGCATTGGCAGTAGGTTGGGGAGGTGATAGAGGTGTGGTGATGACAGCGAGTTATGAAGCACGAAAATTCGGGGTGCGTTCTGCGATGCCTTCTTCAGTGGCGAAGCGCAAATGCCCCGAATTGCTTTTTGTGCTACCCAGATTTGATGCTTACAAAGCGGCTTCACGTCAAATTCGACAAATTTTCCACGATTATACGGATTTGGTGGAGCCGCTTTCTATTGATGAAGCATTTTTGGATGTGACTGATAACAAAAAAGGCACCCTCTCAGCTACTTATGTGGCTCAAGAAATTAAAAACCGCATTTTTGAAGAAACCAATCTTACTGCAACAGCAGGTATTTCCTTCAACAAGTTTCTGGCAAAAATCGCTTCGGGAATGAACAAACCCAATGGTTTGACGGTCATTCACCCCAAAGATGCCGTTGCGTTTGTCGAAACTTTGGCGGTCGAAAAATTTCATGGAGTCGGCAAAGTCACCGCCAAAAAGATGAGCAATTTGGGAATTCTGACTGGCAAAGATTTGAAGGAATGGACAGAAAAGGCTTTGATACAACACTTTGGAAAAGTTGGAGGGCATTTTTACCGAATATCCAGGGCCATTGACGAAAGACCTGTTGAACCGAACCGTGCCAGAAAATCGGTGAGTGCGGAAGATACTTTTGCAGAAGATGTGACGGAGTTGGAGGTAATGTTGGAGCAATTGCAGAAGATTACCGAGATTGTAGCCCAGCGCATGAAAAACACCGCTTCGTTTGGCAAAACGGTAACGCTCAAAATCAAATACCACGATTTTCAAATCCAAACCCGCAGCAAAACCGTTTATTATCCTCTTCAATCTTATGAGCAAATCTTCCCAATTGTAGAATTTTTATTGCAGCAGCCCGAATTACCGACCAAATCGGTGAGGTTGTTGGGGGTAGGCATTTCTAATTTGCAGGAGGAAGAAGCCGAGGGGGTGCAGTTGGTGATGGATTTATAGATTCGTATTAATGTTCTCATTAGACCTGTTCGACTATAAATTATAGGAATTTATGTAAATTGCAAAAAAAAGGAATGATGAATTACCGACAAATAACTACAGAACGTCAATTTAAAGATAATTGTTTATTTGTAACAAACAATCTATTTATTGCACGTAACAAATTTAAAACAAATAAATGATTGGTTGCCATAGTCGTGCAAGTCTAATGAATAAACCTGTCTTCTATATTAGATATTTTGATTGTATAGTAGCCTTCTTCAAAAGGAATAATTGCTCTTATAGATTGGTTGGATTCGTCTATTATTACTTTTTATGAAACGGAGAGATGTTTGTTATAAAAAGAGACTTGATAACTTGCATTTTCTACCGCAAAAAACTATCCCAAAAATAAATAATAATTCCTATTACTATCAACATCGTTCCTGTAACCAACCCACGCATTGCCAATCCTCTTTCGTATTTGTTGAAAAAGTACATGGGAATCGCATTGGCAACGACTGCTGCTATACAAATAAACTTCAATGTAAAACCACCCCAATCTTCTACAATGTAGTTGGACAGTACATAACTCAGTCCTTTCCACACAAAAAAGAACAAAATAGTGGTGGCAATGGCAGTTGTAATGCCATTGAAAAAATTGTCTTGTGAATCCATTTTTTATGATGGTTTTATGGTTGAATGCTTTTATGCTGTTTTTGAGCAAACCAACAATAAAGCAGTATGACCATATAGCAATTAATCAATCCCCTCCCAATTCTCCTTCAAAAAGGCAATGCCATTGTAGGCCGTCAAATCGTGTTGAACAGGCACAACCGACACATATCCTTCTTCCAGCGCATATTCATCCGTATCGTCTCCTGCGTCTTCGTTGGTGAATTTTCCCGACAGCCAATAGTATTTTCTGCCTTGTGGATCAATGCGTTCGTCAAATTCCTCACTCCAATTTGCCTTTGCTTGCCGACAAATTTTGATGCCTTTTATTTGCTTCTCGGGTAGATTAGGAATGTTTACATTCAGTAGTTGATGGTCCAACAAACCATTGGTCAAAACTTGGTCAATGATGATGCGTACATATTTTTTGGTAACCTCCATGTTGGCATCCGATCGGTAATCCAAAAAAGAAAAGCCAATCGCATTGATGTTTTCCAGCGAAGCCTCCATTGCAGCCGAAAGTGTTCCCGAATAAATGATGTTGATAGAAGAATTGGAACCGTGATTGATACCCGATACACACAAGTCAGGTTTTCGGTGCAGCACTTTATCCGTTGCCAATTTCACACAATCCACAGGCGTTCCCGAACAAGCATAAGCTTCTACTCCTTCAAAAATATCTACTTGCTTCAATCGCAGGGGTTTGGTGATTGTGATTGCGTGACCCATTGCAGATTGAGGGCTATCAGGTGCAACAACTACGACCTTTCCAAACTCTTTCGCCACTTCAATCAATGCCCTAATACCTCCCGCCGTAATGCCGTCATCATTCGTTACCAATATAATTCGCTCTTTGTCAAACATTTTTTCTCTTGTTTATCAAATTTATTGAAGCCCAAAATTACGCCAAATAAATGAATAAGGGTTGCCAATAAAATAAAATCCCGATTTAGACTTTGGAAGTTTATTCCTAAATGGATATGCAATGTGTGAAAATCCGTATGCTCTCAAAAGAAAGCTTCCAAAGTCTTGCTCTTCAATACAAACAATCACCAACACTCCAACACCTTAAAATCCCAACACAAAACAATCAAAAAGCTCTCAAATCTGAATCAGTCACTTTTACTTTAGGATAGGTTTCCTGCATCGTTCTTTCCAAGGCAATGTAGAGTGCATTGCGGGTAATTTGTTCCTTCGCAGTACTTCTTTTGAAGACTTCAAACATGGCATCTCGAATGGTGTTGGAAGCATCTGCAAAAATAGCTTCATCCGTAATTTCCACATTTTCCTGCATCAAATAAGCAAACAGGCGAGCCATCGCACAGTTGGCGATAAAATCTGGAATCAAACTACAATGTTCATCCACAAACTGTTGCGTTTTGCCGTAAATCAAATCTGTATCTACAAAAGGATTGTTCGCACCACACGTCACCAGTTTCAAACCACCAACCAAAAGACGTTCAATGTGTTCTTTTTTAACCAAATTGGAGGCTGCCCCTGGAATAAAAATATCGGTAGGCATATCCCAAATTTTTGCATCCGCTTCTTTAAATGATTGAGTAGTGACAATATCACTTGGAAGTGCATTGTTTTTTCGCTGCAAAAACAGCTGTTTCACCGTTTCAAAAGAAAGCCCATTCTCGTCAATGATACCGTGGTGTCGGTCAATAATTCCCACAATTTTTGCTCCTTCCTGCGCCAAATAATAAGCTGCCGCACCTGCCACATTCCCCCATCCTTGTATGATTACCTTCTTGTCTTTCACATCCGAACGCTCATAGATGTCGTAAAAATGGCGAGCAGATTCTGCCACTCCATAGCCTGTCATCAAGTCGGCAATGTGGTATTTTTGAGTACTGGAAGAAGGGGTAAATATTTGATTTTCTACTACCTTAGAAACACCTTGTCGCAACTGACCGATAAAATGAATTTTGGTATTTTTGTGCGGATTGAAGTGTCCATTCACCACACCCTCTTGCGGATGCCAAAGTCCCAAATTTTCGGTAATGGGAATCACATCCTTCAATTCGTCCACATTCAAATCGCCTCCTGTGCCGTAGTAATTTTTGAGTAAAGGAAAAACTGCTTGAAACCATCGCTGCAAAACGCCTTCTCTGCGTGGGTCGTTGGGGTCGAAATTGATACCCGATTTTGCACCTCCAATGGGTGGACCAGAAACGGTGAATTTGATTTCCATAATCTTAGACAATGCTTCAACTTCTGCCTTGTGCAAGCCTTTTCGCATCCTTGTACCACCGCCTGCAGCACCACCTCTCAGCGAATTGATAACTACCCATCCCATCGCTTCCGTTTCGGTATCGTGCCACTCAAATACAATCGCTGCTTTTTTGTTTTTGAATTTATCGAGCAGGGTTTCAAACCCATTTTGCAATTTTTTCATACAAGCTATTTGTTTTTAGGCGGCAAAGTTACGGCTTTGCAGTAGTTAAAGACCTACCGACCTATTTTAATTTTACAAATCCTTTGGAACAAATGAAAATACAGGCTATTTTCATTTTCACTCTAGCGATGGTTGTTTATCATAGTAAAATTCAATACTTTTGAAGAAAGACAAAAGACTTCAAAACAAAAATACCTTAACACCCCTAAGTTCGATAATCCTCATACAGCTTTGAACAAGAATCGTTTACAGAAAGAAATCTCACTTAATACAGGCATATTCTTTTTCGTAGCCGATTCTTGTTCAAGGATTTACGTGAATAGTGACCGAAAGATAGGTAACACATTAACACCCCAATACACTAACACAATCCCTAAAAAAAATGCTCGAAGATTTTTTAAGCCCCATTGACATCAGTTATATAGTAGAACCGCAGCAATACGCCAAAAATCAATGGGGAAATTGCATTGAGAAACACATAGATACACTGCCCGATTGCAGTGAAATAGACATTGCCATCATTGGAGTGGAAGAAGACCGCCGAAACCACGGCAAAGCAGGCTGCAAAGAGGCTGCAAATGCAGTTCGTTTGGAACTTTACAAGTTGTACAAATGGCAAAAGCGTTTCAGAGTAGCCGATCTGGGCAACATCAAGGCGGGGCGCACACAGCACGATACCTACATTGGAGTCGGTAGGGTAGTAGAGGCATTGCGGGCCGAAAAAGTCGTTCCCATCATCATTGGAGGCACACATGATGTCACCTATGGTCAGTTTTTGGGCTATGGCAGTCAGTCGTCTGATTTTGTGAACATTGCCGTATTCGACCAAGAAATAGACCTCTTTTCGTCGCAGCGTCATGCCATGGGGCCTTACTCGTTTCTCTATAAAATCTTGACCCAACAACCCAACCTCTTCAATTTCAACCTTGTCGGTTTCCAACATTTTTTGGTCGACCCCAACATCGTCAATACCTTAGAAGACCTGCATTTTGAATGTCACAGTTTGGGGCATATCCGCAACAATATTGAAGAAGTCGAACCTATTGTCCGAAATGCCGACATAGTTTCTTTCGATATTTCTGCCATTCGCCAATCAGATGCACCTGCTGTTGATCGCTTGAGTGCCAATGGTTTTTTTGGAGAAGAAGCTTGCCAGATAGCACGTTATGTGGGATTAAGTGACCATGTTTCCTCCTTTGGTTTGTATCAGTTCAATCCTATTCTCGATCAAAATGCCCAAACCGCCAAATTGGTGGCACAGATGATTTGGTATTTTGTGGATGGATTTTATGGACGCAAAAACGATCATCCGAGCGCATCAAGTAAAGGCTTTTTGCAGTATATCGTCAACTTCAAAGAAAATGAACACGAAATTGTGTTTATCAAAAGCAAAAGAAGTGACCGATGGTGGATGCGTGTACCCGTTTTGAAGTTCAAAGGCGAACTGCAGGAAGAACGTTATGAACTCGTTCCTTGCTCTTATTCGGACTACGAATTGGCCTGCAAAGAGGAAATTCCCGATAGGTGGATGCGGGCGTATTTGCGGCTTTCGGTTTAGGAACGTCAATAAAATAATTTACCGATTTAGACCTTTGAAGTTTTGCTTCAAAGGCTCTGTATTGCATTGAAAATCAATATCTTTCAAAGATTAAACTTCAAAAGCCTCAACATCAATGTGGAAGTAATTTTGTTGGCGAGTCTTAGTTAAATCTATATCCAGATTATTCTAAAAACGTACCTTTGCTTTTTTTTAAAATCAAATAAAATAACATGAAAGACATTCGAATGTTGGTAAAATCAGTAGCATTTTTATGTTTGCTGACGCTTGGTTTGGTTGGTTGCAATAACTCCAACTCAAATGAATCGGAGGAGCAAACCAAAACGGAAACAGAGCATAAGGATGAAATAGTAACTTCTCAAAAGAACTACTGCTTTCGGAATGAATATCCGCATGAAGGAAGCGAAGATAAAGATGTGTTAGAGCTGCAAATAGAGGTAAAGGGCAATACTGTCACAGGGGCATACAATTGGCTTCCAGCCTTTAAAGATCAAAGAAAAGGAGCTATTCGAGGCATGTTGGAAGACAGTATAATTAAAGGAGAATACAATTTTCAGCAGGAAGGCACAACGGAAACAGTTCGCATAGAGATTGCTCTGGAGGATGACAAAGCGGTAGTGAAAGGCGGCGAACCAGCATTGGGTTTAGAGGCAACGATTCAAAAGGTGGAATGTGCGAATTAACTGATTTTCAAAAAAAATCTCCATAGCAGTAGTTTACAAAATCCCCTGCTATGGAGTTTCAAAAAGTGACAAATGGATGCCAAAATAGAAAAGTTAATCATAGCCATCAAGCTAAGGTTTGCTTGTTTCTCATACAGCATTGAACAGGAAGTTTTAATAAAAAAGAAGCACACTATACACATAAACTATAAGAAAGCTCCCTTTCTATTATTTGTTCTTGTTCAAGACTTAATGCTTATGTTAATTACTAAACTTGATGGCTATGAAAAGCTAATCAAAAGACTGAACGAATCCTTCAATGGAAGTCCTTTGTTTGGTGAATCACTCATGACACAATTCAATGGTGTTTAAAATATTGTAAATATGAAAATTGCTGTATGTCAGGCTTCAATGTATTGGACGATTGAAGAAAATGTAGAAAATATTATACAATGGATTCGGAAAGCTAAAAAAGAGGAAGCGGATTTGGCCGTTTTTATGGAATGTGCAATCACTGGCTATCACCGAAAAATGCCTCAAACAGTTAGCTCAAAAAGCCTTGAAATTGCCCATCAGAAAATAAAAACTGCTGCAATGGAAAACCAAATTGCAGTAATCGTTGGTACTCCATTTATCAAAGCCGATTCTCTTCAAAGCATCTTCAACAGTGCTATCTACTTCAATCCCAACTCCAAAGGCTATAAAATAACCTCCAAAATTGGACTTACGGAGACAGAACTCCTTTTTTTTACCAAAGGACAAAAGAGAGAAGTCTTCAAAATCGGCGACCTCAATATTGGCATTGTTTTTTGCAGAGAGATTCAAGATGCAAAGGAACTCATTGAAGATTATCACAATACAAATCTCAACTTACTTCTTTGGCCCAGTTATATCAAGTGGGATAGTGAACTGGAATTAGGTGAAATAGATTATCTCGAAGCAGGCTGTACTCTTTCTCAAAAACTGAACGTTCCCATCTTAAACATCAATGCTGCAAATTCTTTGAATGACTTATCTTTGAGAGGCTTAGGCGCAAGTGTGTTTGTACGGAATGGAGAGATTGTATTTACATTGGCGGAGGATGAGGAGGAATTGAAGGTTGTTGAATTGCATTAATTTAAAAATTAATTATTTTTAAGTAATATTTAGTTATCAAACCAAACACTCTCCTCCTATCTCCCCCAAATCCTTGCACCCCGCCAAAGCCATCGTAAACTCAAACTCCGCCATCAAATTCACCAAAACCTCTTCCACGCCCTGTTGTCCTGTAATCGCCAAGCCATAAGCATGCGGGCGACCCACACAAACTGCCTTTGCACCCAAAGCCAAAGCCTTGAAAACATCTGCGCCTGTCCGAATCCCACTGTCCATCAAAATCGGTATATCACTGCCCGCCTTGCGAACTGCTTCCACCACCTTCGGTAAAGCATCAATTGCAGCAATCGCACCATCTACTTGCCGCCCACCGTGATTCGAAACAATGATGCCATCCATGCCGTATTTCACCGCCAAAGCACCATCTTCAGGATGCAAAATTCCCTTCAACAAAATCGGCAAATCGGTCACAGTCCGCAAAAAAGCCAAGTCTTCCCAAGTGATAGACGGACGGGAATAAATACCCGTAAAAGCCTGCACCATTTTGAAGGTTTCTGCATCTACACCAGGTACTTGCAGCGCATCCGCTCCAAAATCCATATTTGCCACAATCTGCCTAAAAACGGGATCACTTGTATATTGAGCAATGCCTTGACCTGTCAAAAATGGAAGGTGCATCAAGTCCAAATCTTGTACCCGCCAACCCAACATTGTCGTATCCAAAGTCACCGCAATTGCAGTGCATCCACAGCGTTCAGCACGTTGTACCAAGCTCTTTACCAAGTCATTCGATTTGCTCCAATACAGTTGAAACCATCGAGGGCTGTCGCCCATATCTGCGGTGATTTCCTCCATCGAGTAAGAAGCCTGATTGGAGATAATCATCGGAATACCCAATTTTGCAGCAGCTCGACCCACTGCTTTATCGGCTTCGTCATGCACCATTTCCAATACGCCAATCGGGCAGGTCAAAATCGGGGAGGGGATTTTGACTCCAAACAATTCCGTGCTTGTATCTCGCACCGATACATCCCGCAACATTCGAGGGTAAATGCGGTATTTGGCAAAAGCATCCGAGTTTTCCCGAACGGTATCATCTGTACCTGCTCCGCCAATGATGTAGCCGCCTGCCTTTGCAGTCATTTTCTCTTTGGCAAGTGCTTCCAGTTTTTTGGGGTCAAACGGAACAATCGGTTTTGCGCCCATCATGCCTTTGATGTAGATTTCACCTTGTCTTGCAGGGGCGGAGAGTTTTGTAGAATTGTTGGACATTGGTTTTATTTTAACTTTTCGATTCTTCCTTAAACAGCGCATCCATATCAATACTTTGCTGTATCAGTGAGGTGCTATATTTGTTTTCTACCAAACCAAAAGTGGTTATCATTGTCAGAAAAAGCGATTTGGTAAATTTCGTACTTTGCTTAAAAATAGTTAATTTGGTTCGCAGTTCATCAGCGTAATTTTTATTAATCACAAAAGGGTATTGAGAAAATTTGATTTCACATATATTGATAACATTGTCGCCTCTATCTATGACCAAATCTATTTGACTACCCATATTACCTTCTGTTCCTGCTTTTCGCCACGAAGATTCTTCTGTGTAAATTCCACTTATTCCCAAGGCTGCTTTGATTTGTGGAATGTGAGCCAAGCACAATCTTTCAAAAGCAAAACCACTCCAACTTTTCCAAGTGCTTTGTTCCGATTTTTTTATCCAACTACCCGTTCCGCTTGCTCTAGAGTTGGCAATGAACTTGAGATAAAAAGCTGAATACGGGTCACTCAGTTTGTAAAGTGCCAATTTTAGGTTTTTTCCTATGGGCAAATATTTTACGATGAAACCAGACTCTTCTAAACTATCAAATATTTTGGAAGTAGTTCCTCCTGACGAAAGTTTTGTCGCTTGTATCAGTTCTTTTCTTGTCAAACCATTGGGTTTCTTTGCCAAAGCTTTTATCACATTAATATACCTTTCTGCCTTGTTGAATAGACCTTCGTACAAATTTATGAATTCATCTCGCAAAAGCCCATCTTTGCTAAAACACACCTCATCAATAATTTGAGTAGCACTTTTCCCTCTTTTCACTTCCTTCAAATAGTGAGGAATGCCCCCCATTACCATATACAATTGAAGCAAATCGTATCGTTCTAACTGAATATTTCTACTTTTTAGATAGGCTTCGGTTTCGTATAAATTAAAAGGCAATAGTCTGATTCTCTTTGTGATTCGATTGTGCAACCCCCCTCTACTCTTGATGATATTTGAAATCATCCACGATGCCGCTGACCCACAAACCAAAACAATAATATTTGCTCTCTTGGAAGCCCAACTATTCCAAAAATTTTCTAAAGCAGATAAAAAACCAGATTTGCTGGTTGCCAACCACGGTAGTTCATCAATAAACACCACCATTTTATGCTTGCGCTTCAATCCTTCCAAATATTGCTGTAAAATATAGAAAGCTTTGAGCCAAGTTTTGGGTCTTGTCGGAATTTGTGCTGTTCCGCTCAGTTTAGAATTCAGTACATTCATAAAATTCTCCAATTGCAGGTCTTTCCCCGTTTTATTCAGACCCGTAATCGAAAAAACAATCTCTTTCTTATAAACTGTTTCTACCAAAAAAGTCTTGCCTACTCGCCTCCTGCCATATAAAGCAACAAATTCTGCTTCTTCTGACAACAACAATTCTTGGAGGATAGACTGTTCTTTTTCTCGTCCTATTACTCTTGCAGTCATAGCCCTTATTTAGTGAAAATAATGCTTACAAGATAAAGTTTTTTAACGAGATAATCGTCCAAAACTGCCTTTTTTTAGGAGTTTTGGACGATTATCTATTTTGATAAACAGCCAGAACCTATTTTTTTGACGAGTTTTGGACGACTATCTCACTTCAATTCTACTATTCTACTGGAACTACAAAGGGAATTTCCCAATCTCCATTCAGCACTTCCTCTTTCGGCCAATACACCCTCAAAGTCAAAGAAAAAGCTCCTCTTTGGGGAATTGGCAACCAATTGGATAAGTTTTCCTTTGAAGGACTTTCTGACTGAATGTACAAATCCAAAGACCCATCTTTGTTGTACTTCAAATCATCTCTATCTCCTAAAGCAAAGCGATTCAGCTCATTTTCGACCAGAAACTCATCGGCATTGTAAGCGGTCAAAGACCAAAAAGCACGAGCAGGAGGTATTTGGTTGGCTTCAAAATGAATTTGATAGTTGTTTTGGGCATCTAAGGGTTTGTTATTGGCATCTAAGGTACAATTGGGGTAAACAGCATCTTCTGGAATACAAGCCCCCAATGCAATAAAGTCAATATAGGCTCTCCGCAAATAATCTGTTCCATAAGTACCAATGCCTTCACGTACAAACATCCATCCATTGGTCAGCAAACTTGTGTCGGGATTGGCACGTCTTTCCTCCATTTTTTTGTGGATAAAATTAGGCAGAGCATTCAACTTGGTTTTCAAAACAAAGTCATCAGGATTCAAATTGAAGGACTGACCTGCCACCAAACCAATTTTTGCCATTTTTTTCACGATTGCAGAATCCGCAGCCGCAGGAGGGTTTTGCACCATCAGTTCTGTCATTCGATTGAAATAGGTGTTTACATCCAATTCTCGAATCGTTTTGACAGGCACAATGTCTTTGTTTTCAGGTTTGACTATTCCGATTGGAGGAGTGTAATCTTTTTTGCCATAAGCACTTAGCGGGACAAGCTTCATGCTATCTTGAATAGCCCTCACGACTGTTGCGCCGTCTTCTGGATTGTTGACTTGTATTCTGCCCAACATCCAAACCATCTCCGTAGGTGCTTGTATCAAATCGAAACCTTCGGGTGTTTCTCCTTGCCAATTGGGGCCAGCAATCAAGATGGTCTGTGCCTCTGTACCTGTGGTACGAGTGCCAGGTGAAGCAAAAACATTGAAATAGGCATCCAACATTTGCAGCAAATAATAACGCTCTGTTGCAGGCATGGACAAAACTTGAGGTTCTGCCGCCAAATCCAGCCAAGCAATTGAGTAATAAGTATCTACATTCGGTTTGACCACAGCCGTCAATGTATGGTCGGGAAACTTTCTAAAATGCCCCAATTGATTGACAGGAGCGAGAGGTCTAACAGGATGCGGTTTTTCTACGTTCGTTGTGACTCTTTTGGTCAAGTCCATCAAAACCAAAGGGTAGCCATAGATGTAGGCTTCTCCCACAATCTTCAACAGTTCATCAGAGGCTATATTTTCTTGCCCCGATGGGGTTTGAATAGTAACGGTATCACTTTGACAAGAGGTCAATCCTAAAAAAATAACAAAAAATAGGAATTTGCTGAATTTGAAGTTTTGGTGAATCATATTTAATCTGTAAGATGTTTGGCTCATGGATACTTTTAGTGGAGCAGTCAAAGACTTTTGTAGTTTTCTTTTGAGAGCATACTGATTTTCAAACATTCCATATCTTTAAGGGTAAACTACAAAAGTCTCATTACACTAAAATCTTCGATGAACCAGATGTTTTATGTTTTGTAATTTTGATTTTCAATTTTTCTCGAACTTTGAAGCCATTTTTTTGTAGATCACCAGTCACTAATCAACCAATCACTTTCTTATAAAACGCCCCCACATATTCCACCCATTTCTCTGGACTCCCTATTTGGCAAAAATGCCCCAAACCCTCCATAACCGTCAATTTAGCATTCTTGCAAACATTCTTTTTGAGGTAAAACGCCATTTCGATCTTTGCAACGGCATCTTCATCCCCCCAACAAATATGCACAGGCAGTTTGGTCTGCGCCAAAGCGGGCAACCAACGGGTCTTTTCAAAGCGTTTTCGGTCGTTCAAGTACTTGATGGTCAGGTGGGTTTTCTGGCGACCTTCCTGCAAATTGTTCAATTCCCAAAGAATGTCGATTTCTTCATTAGACAAATTTTGATTGCCGTGTGCGCTGCGAACTTGTTGGTTGAAAAGCTTGAAAGTCGTGAGGTTCTTCAACAAATGCCCATAATTGGAGAGCAAGATTTTTTGGGTTATCCGCAAGTCTGCCAACTCCAAAACCATGCTTCCATTGGTGAAGGTCAAACTTTGCAGCCCTTCTGAAAACCAAGCGGGCATCAGCCCATTTTCATGTCTTGCCACAATCTCTGTCGCCACACTATCGCCCATATCGTGTGAAAGCATGTGTCCTCCTTTCACCCCAAAATGTTTCCACACTTCAAAAACCGTATCTGCTTGCTCAAAAAGGGAATAGGTGTAGTTTTCGGTGGGTTTGTCGCTCAGTCCATAACCCAACATATCAAACAAAATGATGCGGTCAAATATCTGCAACATTCCCTCGACTACTCCATGAAAAGAATAAGACGATTCTGGAAAACCATGTATGAGTAGCAAGGTTTTTTGAGCCATTGCAGCAGGGTTTCCCAACTGTTTGACAAATAGTTGGTGGTGGAAAGGGCCGTAGGGGATGTATTCGCCCGAATTTTTCCAAGAGGTAAGTTGTGGTGACATGGTGTTTGTTTTGGAGGTGAAGATAAAGAAAGAAATTTGGAAACTTTTGGACATAGAAGAATGTTTTCAAATCAACTCTCATTACAAAACGAATAAACCAAGATAACAATATGGATTCAATTAGTTTGGGTGCATCCCAAATTGTCGTAAGGTGGTGTCGGTACGCTGTACCTTTTATTGACTCCTTCAATAATGTCCTACAAACAGGGTCGGAACTACGCTCCTAAGAAATTGCGTATCAGGAGCATAGCTCCGACTCTGTTTGTAGAGTGTGGAAGATAAAATGTTTTGAGGTGCGTAGCATCGTCACCAGTTGTCAAATAATTTTTCAAAATATGACAATTTGGGATGCACCCTGATTTGATGGGAGCATTATCGCAGGATAGGGAAACCAAATTTGAATGCGATTTGTTTATTTGCTAATTGATTACAATCTTTTTTAGATAAAAAATACACGATATGAGTATAGCAGTTAAACAGGCAAAGTTAGCCAAAAAGCTTTTTCAAATAGACGATGCAATACTATTGGATGAAATCACCCTATTGATTGAACAAGCCATTGCAGGTTACAAACGAAAGCCCAAACAGAAATATTTGAAAAAAGGAGAAATAGACCTCCAAGATGTTTCATTACAATACACGCCCTATCATATTTCACTGGAAGATTTAGTAAAAGAACAAAAATACGATTCTAAAAAATTCGGACAAGCGGTTGATAAAATAGAATATCATCTTTTTCAAGATGAAACCTTGGAAGATATGTTAAATACTCTAAGTGCATGAACTATTTGTTAGACACCAATATTTTTCTTACCATGGTTAGGAAGCCGCAATTTGCCAAGAACTTTAATCGGATGTATGCACGCCCTGACAACATCCTTTTCACCTCCGTAGTGGTAGAAGGAGAGTTAAAATCTTTTGTGCGCCAGAGAAAGTGGGGAGACCAAAAAATACGCAATTTGAATTATTTGTTGGAAGGAATGGCTATTTATCCCATTAAAACAGAAAGAGTTATCGAGCAATATGCAGAAATAGATACCTTCAGTCAAGGAAAACACGAAAGCAGACACTTGATGACAAGTGCAAGAAATATGGGCAAAAACGATTTGTGGATTGCTTCAACTGCTTCTGTATTGAATGCTACATTGGTAACCATTGACAAAGATTTCAATCATCTACAGGGAGTCTATCTTGATTTGATGCTGATAGACATTAATGATTTCGCCTAATTTTATTTAAATGCAACTCATAGACAACACCAACAGTCCAAAAATGAAACCCCAAAAAATAACCCTTTTAGACCTCGGCGGAGTCGTATTCCAATCGACAGGAACTTCAAATGAAAAAATCAATTGGGAAATAATCCACCAATTGAACCACAAGTATGGACGAGATTTGTATGTTGGAGTGAGTAAGTTTCCAGATTTCATGGGTGAATACAATGAATTGACTCAGCAATCCCTCTTAGGAGAAGAGTTCTTTCAATTGCTATTTAACACCTTGAAGATAAACACAGAACTGATTGAATTCATCCGAAAAGACAGCGAGATAGTCATTGTGAGTGACCATTACCGAGAGGCTATTGAATACATTTCCAAAAGATACGCTTTCGATACTTGGGCAATCCACCAAATTTATTCCTTTGATTACAAGATAGTTAAATCCAATCCCCTATTCTTCAAAAAATTATTGGAGCAAATCAACGAGTATGAAAAAGAGTCGATGGTGTTTATTGATGATAGTCCACACAAAATAGAGAGTGCTGCAAAAAATGGGATTAGAGGGATTTTGTTTGAGAGCAATGAGCAGGTGAAAAGGGAATATGGGGGATGATGAAATAGGGCGAGAAAATAATGAAAAAGGAAAAGTTCTTGGTTATGGAATGAATATAGTTATTGGCACTATGGAGAAAGAAGCCTATAATCTATTTTCTAAGTTTGAATAAGATTTTATCCTATGGAACTGTTTTCATGAAAAACGAGTTGAATAATTGACTTCTATAAAAACATCAACTCAATATTTTGAAGTATTTAGTGTCTGAACGGAATCTTGCAAGGAGTTCACAGTCAAACTATTGGATGCAAAAAATCATTTGAACTTTTTTGGATTTTCAAGAATACCAATACCTTCAATAAATTCCTAATGAATTAGGAACAAGTTATTACAAGAATATAGAATCTTCGTGAAATATAGGCAAAAAGTTCGCTTGTTTAAACAATTAGTTATGTTTTGATAGTCAAATGATTGAGAGTTTCCGTTCAGGCACTATTTACAATTAGGAATTTTTATTAAAAAAATAATTTAATGCAATACCACCTATCTTGTCCTATATGCTTGAAAGAAGATTTTCAACAATTTATAGTTGACCTGCCTCCAAATAATGATGGTGTTTACGAGGTTACTTGTCCTAAAGGACATATCTTTAAAACTGATATCTTGTCACATCATTTCCAAACTCTATTTGAAAATGCAATTCACTCACTATCAAATAAATATTTTATTGAGTCCTTTGTTTCATTTGCTGCATGTTATGAAAGATTTATTGAGTATTTTCTTAATATAGTACTAATTTCAAGAGGTGTGAAAATATCTTCTTTTGAAGAAGCATGGAAAAATATTGCCAAACAATCTGAGAGGCAGTTAGGGGCTTTCATATTCATCTATTTGCAGGAATTTGGAGTTAAACCGCAATTACTTAGCAATAGTAATATTCAGTTAAGAAATAATGTGATTCATAAAGGATATTTACCTACCAAGAAAGATTGTATGAAATTTGGCGAAGGTGTTCTAGGGTTTATTAGACCTGTCGTTGAATTACTAAAAACTGAATCAGATTTTGATTTAGAACTAACAAAATCTGTTAATTATACTGGTATTTTTGATGATAGAGAAATTCATCAACATTATATGCCTTATCAATTATTTGCAATCAATAGACCAATTAATGAAACTGACAAAAAGACAATTAGTGATTTTTTGAATAGCTAATAAATATTTAGAAAAATTAGGATTGAAACATATGCCATAATGATATTTTTCATTCCACCACAAACCCATCCCCATCCTCCGCAAAAATCACCTCACCCTCAAACTCCTTCAACTCCCTTCGATACAAATTCTCCACCACCTTCAAATCAGGCGCAGGCACAAAATGGTGCAAAACCAAGCGTTTCACCTTCGCCTTTGCAGCAATCTCCGCAACATCCGCAGGGCTTGTGTGGTAGTCTTGAATATCGTGGATGATTTTGGAATTTCTACTTTGACCATTCGCTTCAAGGTTCGCCTCCATTTGCTGCAATAACGACACCAACAAAACCTCGTGTAGCAACAAATCCGCATTCTTTGCCATCTCCAACACCATGTCATTTTTCTTCGTATCTCCACTGATGACCACCTTTTTGCCCTTGTATTCAATCGCATAACCCACAGCAGGTTCTATCGGTTCGTGGTTCACATCAAAAGCCGTAATCGTGATGCCATCCTGTTGATAGACCACCTCTTTGCCGCCTTGCACATTCTTGAACTCATGCGGAATCCCTCTCGCCTTGCTAATATCCATCAGTTCTGCCCCGTGATGCGCTACTCGGTGTTGGTTCTCGATGTGTAGGAGTTGGTCAATGGCATGAGTGAGTGTGTCCAAACCATCGGGACCATACAAATGCAAATCATTCGTTCTACCCAAAACCCAAGAACGGCTAATGAGATAGGGTAAATCCATGAAATGGTCGGAATGATAGTGCGTAATAAAAACACCGTCTATCTTGTTCAAAGGCAAGCCCATATTCTCCGCTTTTTGGACGACTCCAACGCCCACATCAAACATAAAAAAATGACCGTTTACCAATACTGCGGTACCTATTTGCGCTCTATTGCCAGGCATGGGTGAGGAAGTACCGACTGTATAAATGGTGATGCTTTCGGTGTCTTTCAACAAATCATCACCTTGATTGAGGCGTTTCATTTGTTGGTTGAGCATCATTGGTACGAGCTTTTGAGGGAAAAAGGTGATGGTAATCCAGCCGATTGCAGTGAGTAGAATAAACAGAGAAAAAATGATAGTGAGGAGTTTTTTCATTGTTATTTTTTGTCAAATATGTTCAAAATTCAATTGTACTTTTTCCTTCTACTAATTCTACAAAAAGCCTCAAATCAAAACCACAAAATCCAAAAACCACGGTTCGGCAGTAGGTTTCACTTGTACGACCATTTTGGTTTGGATTTGTTGAACTTTTCTTTGAATCGTCTGTTATTAGCAACTCTATATAGTGCTTTACAATAGGACAATATAAGCAAATGTTCTGTCGAAATAGTAAATAATCACGCCTAAAACCCAATCGCTATGATGAACCTTATCATGAGAAGTATTGCTATCAATATAGTAGTTTTCACATTCGTTTCCTCCCAACTGTTTGCACAACCAATAAAGTCAAAGCATGTAGAAGGTTATTTGCAGTATGACCTTGAATACGCATTGTTTTTATTGAACAATGAAGTGGCTCAATATCCCGAATCTGCAAAAACATTGTTGAAGGTAGCAAAATTCAAGCAAATGACGGGCTTTGAAAGTGAAGCTTCCGAACATTTATTGCAGGCAAGTAGAATAAACCCTTATGCGGCTGATTTGTATGGCTTCAATGGATTGCAGAATAGACTCAATGTATTGTATAGCACTCCAAGTAAATATATGCAAACTTTGAGCATTGTCCAGCGAATGAACTATTATTACAGTTCCTCTCATTACCTCGAAATTAAGGAGGAGGAAAACAACATGGTGTATGGTCTTTTGAGCAATGCGATCAAGGACATAGAGGAAAAAAGACTCGATGCCGCTGTTGTTAAGTTGGATTCGATATTGCTTATCGAGCCATATTCTCCTATCGCCTTGGATTTGAAGGGAGTAATACTCACAATGCAACAAAGGTATGACGAAGCCATCAGTTTGTTGAGCAACTTGGTAGCCGATGAACCCGATTTTGCCATTGCTTGGTACAACCTCAGCATTGCGTTCAAAGGGAGGGAAGAATACATCAAAGCAAAAGAATGTCTTGATATGGCGATTGCGCTGCGTAGTGATTTGACGAAAGCCTACTTTGAACGTGCCTTCATTTCCAAAATATTGGATGACAAAGAAGCAGCCTTGAAGGATTATGACAAGGTGATAGCGATGCAAGGAGATAAGTATATGGAGGCTTACCTAAATCGTGGACTGACCCTCAAATTGCTTGGTGATTATGATGGAGCATTGGAAGATTTGAACAAGGTGGTAAACAATTCACCTGACAAAGCCGAAGTCTATAAGAATAGAGGCAATATCTACCTGCTTTTTGGCAAATACGAGAGGGCTGTAGAAGATTTTACAAAGGCAATTCGATTGGATGAGAACCTTGCCGAAGCTTATTACAACCGTTCGATTGCCTACTTTATCATCCATGAAGACAATAAGGCTTGTGAGGATTTAGAAAAAAGTGATGAAATGGGTTTTGAGCTTGCAGCTGATAAAATCCAGTTTTTCTGCAACAATGCACTCCATTGAAAATCTTTGACTACCGTTCTAATCAATCATTTGTTAGTATCGAGCATAGCCTTTCGTTTTTTTCATTGGGGCAGTCTATGCTCAATACTATATGCCTGTCGTTTACAGAAAGGAATCATGCTTTGACTTCTCGTCTTTAATTTCGATGATTTCAAAAATAAGGGTTTACTTGCGTGAGTTTGTAAGGCGTATGGTAAATTATACCGTACCAGTCACTAATCACCAATCACTAATTTCCTCCGCCTCCTCCAAACAAAAATCCCCAACATCAATGCCACAAAACCAATAAACCACGGTTTGGCAGCAGTCTTCAATTGGGCCATTAGCTTGGTTTGGATTTGTTGAAGCGGTTCATAATTGATACCCATTTCCAACACACCAAATTCAGTTGTATAGTCTGAATAATGTCGAATCATTTCTGCAAAAAGCTTTGGAGAAGATTTAGATAAATCATTTGTTTCACCTGGGTCATTTTGAAGGTTATACAGCCGCCAAACACCATCGCCGTAAGGTCTGCCATTTCTGACCAGTTTCATATCTCCTTTGTAGAGCGCACATTGTCCAGCTGCTTCCATCCCTATCGTTTCATCTGCACGATAAACACTGTCCGTTTTTCCGTGAATCAAAGGGAATAAATCTTTGCCCGTCATTGGACCCGCAGGAGCTTCGGCAACTTGTGTGATTCCTGCAATGGATAAAATCGTTGGCGTGACATCCGTAACCATCGAAAAAGCGGGAATAGATTGTGTGGTTGGAATATTAGGGCCCGAAAAAATCAACGGAACACGCAGACCACCTTCGCCAGCATAGAATTTGAAGTACGCACTCGGTGAAGCTGCCGCACTCGCAAATTCAGGGCCAATGTAATTGAACGAACCTTTTTCCCCCAATCGCTCATAGTCGTGGTGATAACCAACATATTTCATCCACAACTGCATAGAACGGGAATCTCCCGCCGAACTTGCTTCTGGACCATTATCGGAGGTGATGATAAATACCGTATTGTTAAATTGATTGTTATCTTCCAAATACTGAATGTAGCGACCAATATGGAAATCCATTGCCTCCAACATACCCGCATTGACCGCCATTGCTTTGGCTTTGAATTTTTTATCCTCCTCACTCAAGTTGTCCCACTTTTTGAGGACAGGCAACATATCCCCCAAGGGGGCATCAGCAGGAATGATTCCGAGTTTTTTGGCTTTTTCGTAGCGTTGTTGTCGAATCGCTCCCCAACCTTTCTCGTAGGTTTTGATGTACTTTTCGGTGTATTCTTTTGGAGCTTGTACGGGAATGTGGACGGCTTGAAAGGAAAGAAAAGAGAAAAATGGATTATCATCTTTTGGAGCTTCCTCCATAAATTGAATCATTTCGTCCACCAAATTTCGAGAAGAATAAAAATCTTCGGGCAAATCAACGAGCTGTCCGTCTTTGTACCACGGTGGTTTGGATTCTTGAGTGGGTAAGTAAGGTCGCTGCTCGTAATTGTCTGCTCCCGAAGCATCCAAAATATAAGTGCGGTCAAATCCTCGCTTGCTCGGCAAGTTGGATTCAGAATGTCCCAAGTGCCATTTGCCTGTTACATACGTATGGTAGTCCTCTTTCTTCAATCGGGTGGCAACGGTCCATACTTCCTCATTCAATACACCATCATAATTGGGTCTTGCAGCATATTCAGGCGGCAAAAACAAGGGTAAATTGGGTACACCCGTCAAGTGACTGTCATACCCCGTCAATAACATCGAACGGGAAGGCGCACACATTGGAGAGGTGTGGTAGTTGGTAAACATCGTTCCACGTTTCGCCAATCGGTCAATATTGGGAGTAGCTGCCTCACCTCCATAACAGCCAAAGTCCATTAAAGCGGCATCATCTACCAAAATAAGGACAATGTTGGGGCGATCTTGACTGATTGAGTCTTCTATTGTCGTTTCTTGGGCAAACAGGAAGGTTGCCCAAAAGAGAGAAAGTATTGTAGTAATTATTTTTTTCACTATGTTTTCAAATTTAGATAGCATCAACTTAAAATCATATCTGCTGCTTTCTCTGCAATCATAATAGTGGGAGCATTTGTATTCCCTCGTGTAACATTTGGCATAATGGAGGCATCAATGACCCGCAAATTTTTAATGCCATGAACCTTTAATTCACTATCCACGACAGCCATATCATCGTTGCCCATTTTGCAGGTGCTTGTGGGATGGTACAAGGTTTCTCCTGTTGCTCGGATGTAATCTGCGATGGCAGCATCGTCTTTAAGTGATTTTTCTGGCAAATACAATCCTGTTCGGTAGGATTTGAATACATCGGACATACCCAGTTTTTCTGCCATTTTATATCCCCAAACGGCACGTTGAACATCATCATCGGTGCTCATATAATTGTGGTCAATTGTAGGGTCGTCTTGGAAATTGGCAGAGCGCAATTTGACTGTTCCTTTGCTGCTTGGATTCAGCACTTTTCCTCCAATAGAAAAACCGTTACCTTTCTTTGGGTTTTGAAAGCCGTGCTGTACGAAATAATTGGGAGCAAAATGGTATTGTATATCAGTTGTAGGTTGGTCGGGCGAAGATTTGACGAAAGCTCCTGCTTCTCCAACGTTGCTGCTGAAAGGGCCTTTTTTGAAGATGAGGTAATTGAATAGGTTTTTCAATACTACTGGAAAATTCTCTGCCGAATCAAGGGAGTCCTTGTAATTGCAATTGAATATGGCAAAGTAAACCATGTGGTCTTGCAAATTTTGCCCCACACCAGGTAAGTGTTTCACGACAGGAATGTCATGTTTCTTCAAATCGTCTCCGTTTCCGATTCCCGACAACTGCAAAATCTGTGGGCTGTGATAGGCTCCAGCACTCAGTATGACCTCATTCTCAGCTTTGACTTCGTGAGACTTTCCGTTTTGATGGTAAACTACGCCTGTTGCGACACCGTTCTCAATCAAAATCCGTTCTACCTTGGCGTTGGTTTCGATTGTCAGGTTTGTTCGTTTTGCAATTGGATGCAAATATCCGTTGGCGGCACTGCATCGCTCGCCATTCTTATGAGTGACTTGATAGTAACCAAATCCCTCTTGTTTTGCTCCGTTGAAGTCATCGTTTTTGGAGTATCCCAATTCTTGTCCTGCTTTCACAAAAAGATCGGATAAATGATTGGTATAGTTCCTGTTGGTGACATTCAGAGGACCTCCTGTTCCATGAAACTCATCTTTGATGACCTCTTGATTCTCTGCTTTTTTGAAGTAAGGTAAGACTTCTTTGTATGACCAGCCTTTATTGCCCAATGCACTCCATTCATCATAATCTTGCTTGTTTCCTCTGATGTAAATCATTGCATTGATGCTGCTACAACCACCCAACATTTTTCCACGAGGGAGGAATAATTCTCGGTTGTTCATACTCGACATCGACACCGTATGCAAGGCGTAGTCAACTTCGGTTTTGAATAATTTTGGAAATGCAGCGGGAATTTTCACATCCTGTTTGTTATCTTTTCCGCCTGCTTCCAGGAGCAAGACTTTTTTGGAACTGTCAGCAGACAATCGATTGGCAAGCACACAGCCTGCCGAACCTGCTCCGATAATGATGTAGTTGTATTGATTTTGCATCTTGTTGTTTAGATTAAGTGTGATTCGAAAACATCGTTTTGAAGATGGAGAATGTGCCTACAATATAGTAAAAAAGACTGCTGATACCAATGACTTTTGATGAGGTTGCTATCAAATGAAATAAAAGTCAATCTTTAGTCGCCAAAATCTCCATCATTTTCTGCGCTGTTTCATGTCCTGAATTTTGATTTTGTCCTGTCACAAATCTTCGTTCTTCATCAATGACCGTAATTGTAGCGAAAATATCTCGTTTGGCGGTATTGCTTTTGTAGTTAACACCCAGCTTTCGCAATTCTGTTTCGGGATGCAAGGGAGTTTGTGTAATGCCCAATTCCTTCAATTGTTTGTCCGTTACGCCTGTCATGGTTCTGCCAGTAATTAAAAAATTACCCAGTGTGTCCCTCGCTTGAATCAAGCCCAATGCACCATGACAAACACTTCCAATAATCGGATTTTCAGCATAATAAGCCTCACTCAATTTTTTGCCCAATACTTCCGATTGGCCCAAATCATACGCTGCACCCCAACCGCCAGCTAGCCACACGGCATCATATTGAGTGAAATCTACATCGTCAATTTTAGAGGAATTGTTGACTTTTTCCTGAAAAGCTATATCCTTCAAATAGCGTTCATCGGCATCCGATTTTATCATGTACAAAAAAGACTGTGGGTCAATTGGAATCTCTCCTCCTTCAATACTTGCTATGTCGACCTCCATTCCTGCATCCAAAAACTCGTAATAAGGAATGGTCATTTCTGATCCAAAAACACCTGTTGGTTTTCCCGTTGTTTCACCATACCCACTCAATACGCCATGACTTGTGGTGATGATTAAGGCTTTTTTGCCTTTGAGGTCGTATTGTTTTGAATCCGCATGGTCTGGATGCAGACCTGCGGAATGTAAGATTGAAGGTAGCGCAAGTGCAAATATGCCAATGATGGCGAGTAGGATACCGAAAGTTATTAAGAGTTTCCTTTTCATTTTGGATGATTTATTGGTTAGAATGGGGTATAGGGTAACTCAGATTATTGAATTGTATTTGAAGCCAACAATGCCCCATACTCCAATGCAATTTTTCGGTCTTTGCTCACCAGTTCATATTCTGGTGTAGTCGACATCTCGATGAAGGATTCTTTTGAAGGATAAGACACTATCAAAATCATATCGGGTTGATTATCATAGTCCCCAATGATGGTTTTGGTGATGTTGCCCATCCACAAGACTTTTCCACCTGCTTTTTCTAAAAAAGAGGCCACGTTTTTGCTGTACCGCAAATAGGCAGCCTTTCCAGATTCATCGCCATTGCCCGATTTTTCTTTGAATTTCAGGATGTTCACCATCGTTACGGGGGTATTCGGGGGGTAATTTTTGATGAAGTCGACAAACTCTTCTTTTGAAGGAACAACTTGATTGGTTAGGTTCATTTTAATGTTGTTTGTTTTTTGAAGAATAAAAAATAGTTTGGTAACTGAGGTATCGAATCCCTCTATTCCAATTCAGGAAAAGGTATTAGATACCTTCCTATGAGAACAAAAAATAGGCAGTTATTACGGCCAAAATGGTGTGCAATATTCCAACTTTTGTATCTGCTGATTCACCCGACCGAATAGCGAGAAAAACGGATGCTGCTACAAGGGCATGGAAAACCAAATATACCGTTAGAAAGGGTTGGTGCAATTCGATTTGCTCAAAATTTGTTCCGACCAATAAAGCGAAGACTGCAATGGAAATAGCAGCGGCACCATACATTCTTGCGGTCGCTCGTGTGATAGGGGAAGCTTTGGCGAATTGTGGAATGGCATTTGGTTTGAGAAACATTAGTAGTCCGACTAATAATTCTCCGATTCCTGTCAATAAAATGAATAGTTTCATAGATGGTGTTTGTTTTAGGCTCTGTTAAAGACTTACCAAAGATAGGCCTTGATTTGAAGTTTTAAACGATTTCGCTAAAAAGCAGTTTTTTAATTTTTATTCTCATTTTAATTTTCATTTCCAAAGTTAATTCGGCCAATAAATAAATTCATCTTCCATCGTTGTTTCGTCCTTCAATGTCTTGTCAATATAAATTGGACTGTCCAGCAATGCGGGCCATATTGGCCGTTTTTGTTCTGCAATAAAGGTTTGCAGTAAAGTAGTCAACTCATCCACTTTTTGAAGCTCTTGTTCCACCAAGTTGTTTTGCTCCGTTGGATCGATATTCAGATTAAACAACCATTTTCTCTGCTGCAAATCATCCATTTGAAGTTTCCAACCTTCTTTCAAAACGTAGGAGTAATTGCTGATTTTGGCATATAAAGCTCGGTCGGGTTCTCCCTCTTTTTCGCCCGTCAAATAGGGCAAAATATTGACCCCATCAATTTGTCTGTCTGTGGGCATTTCTGCCCCTGCAAGTGCGCCAAAGGTAGAGAAAATATCCAAATTGGAAACCCGTCCTTCATAGACCTGACCTGCAGGAATTTTGCTCGGATAATGCACAATATAAGGAATGTGAATACCCCCTTCAAACAAAGACAATTTCCAACCACGATAGGGTTTGTTGACATCTGGCAAACCAATATACCCTGGTGCGCCATTGTCGCTTGTGAAAACAATCACCGTATTCTGGTCAATCCCATTGTCTTTCAAAGCTTGTCTGATTTTCCCAACACCTCTATCCACAGTCATCACCATTGCAGCCTGTACCCTTTCGGCATGGTCTTCAATGTAGGACAATTTATCGTAATCTTCCTTGCTTGCTTGTAGGGGTGTATGCACTGCCCAATAAGCCATGTACATAAAAAACGGTTGGTTTTTGTTGGCTTCAATGGCTTTCACCGCTTCATTCGTGAGGTAATCGGTGGTATGTCCTTTGGGCTGAAAACGAGGTCCACCGTTCCAATTGGCAGCATAGGGCAAATTTCCCCACAAAAACTTGTCTATTGGGTCAAAAGGCAATTTGGCATTTACCACATTTGGGTCATCTACGGGCAAGAATAAACTACCCGAATTTAAACCTAAACTTTCATCAAATCCCTGATTGACAGGGTTGTATTTTTTGCTATTTCCCAAGTGCCATTTGCCTAAGTGAATCGTGTGATAGCCTTGTGGTTTGAGCAATTCGGCAAGCGTGATTTCTGAAAGTGGCAGACCCATGTCATCGACTTCTGGCCCTTGCCCTTCAAGTTCTTCGTGGTAAATCGGCGGATGCCATTTTTCCTTGCTCAAACCTGCAACAAATTTCATCATACCAGGAGAAGTAGGCGTATATTCAAAGCCCGAACGGGTCGCATATCTACCCGTCAACAAAGATGCCCTTGAAGGGGAACAAACCGCATGAGCCGAATAACCATTGGCACACAGCACGCCATCTGCCGCCAATTGGTCTATATTGGGCGTTTTGAATTTGCCCTTCGCCATTCCACCACCATAAGAACTCACTTCATTGAAGCCCAAATCATCTACCAAAATGACGATAACATTGGGTTTGTCGGAGGTTCGAGTGGTAGCACCTTGTTTCCAAGTTATGGATTGGTTTTCACCAATTGGGTTTTTCCAACGAGCTATTATGCCAGGCATTCGGTACCAGTTTTGAGAAAACCAGATGCCGAAAACAAGGAGCAATGCGGCTAAAATGCCGAGGAATTGGAGTATTGTTTTTTTACCTTTTGTCATGTTTCTAATTTTTGCAGAAGATATTTTGACTCATGGATATTTTTAGTGAAGCAGTTAAAGACGAACTGTATTAAAAAGCAAGCAAAAATCGGATTATTTTTTAAATTGGTTATTTTATTCAATATGTTCTTTGAATTTATTGTGATAATCATCTTGAAATTTGACACCTGATTTAACGACGGCAAAAGTTTGCCTAAGCAGCTTGTTGATAACAGCAACTTTAGCTACCTTGTATGGCTTTCCTTTTGATCGGAGTCTATTGA